>CBDFKQ010000001.1:0-19145 GCA_965248855.1 Spirosomataceae bacterium
TTAGATTTATTGAAAACTATACCCAATATATTTAAATCTCTTTTAACTAACTCATTAATAGATAATAAGGTATGATTTATACTGCCCAAATATACATTCGAGACTAATATTACTGCAGCATTAAACTTTTTTGCAATATCAATTACATAATCTTTATCATTAATAGGAACCAATATACCGCCTGCACCCTCTATAACCAGATCATTTTTAAAATCAGGAAGAATGATATCTTTTAATTTTATATTAACATTATTAGCCAATGCAGCTGCATGTGGAGACATTGGTAATTGAAGTAAATAAGATTCCGGATGAAAAGTTATAAACGGATTTTTAATGAGTGATTTAACTGTATCAGTATCACGTGGAAAGCCTGCCTGAATTGGTTTCCAATAATCTGCCGATAATGCTTCTGTTAATATTGCACTGAAAAAAGTTTTTCCACTATCAGTGCCAATAGCGGTAACGAAATATATCATTATAGATTTTTGATAAGAATGTAATAATCTTAATAAATTAATTACTGAAACTTAATAAAAAAGGAATTTTATAAGCAAAGCATAGCAGCACCAAAAACACCTGCACTGTCTCCAAGCTCAGGCTTTAAAAATATTGTATCTAACCTTGTATTAAAAATATATTTCTTTATTTCATTAACGCCTTCTGTATATAAAACATCAATATTACCAAGCCCACCACCCAAAACAATTACATCAGGGTCAAGAATATTAATTAACACCGAAACACCTTTGCCAAAATAAAATATTAATCTTTCAACAGTTTGTTTTGCATACTCATCAGTATTTTCGTTAAAATTTTTAATGATATTTTTTTAGTGAAACATCATTTCCTGAAATTGATTTATAATATTTCTCTAAGGCAGGTCCGGAAATAACTTGCTCCACACAACCTCGTTTTCCACAATAACATGGATATCCATTTTCTTCCAATACATTATGCCCCCACTCGCCGGCTATTCCTTGTCTGCCTGTTAAAACTTTTCCATTAACAACAATGCCGGAACCAACACCTGTTCCCATTATAATACCTATAACTATTTCAGCGTTGTTAACAACCTTCGGAACTGTACCAAGTTTTGCTTCAGCCAATGCAAAACAATTTGCATCATTGGCCATCACAAAGGGGATTCCCGTTTTCTTTTCTAAATCTTCTTTAAGTGATTTTCCATTTAGAATTGTAGTATTAGAATTTTTTAAAGTACCTAACTGTGGGTCAAGGGTGCCGGGTGTACCAATTCCAATTTTTTCGGGATGTAAACCTGTTTCATTGGACATTATATCGACAAGATTACAAATTTGATTAACTATATGATGATAACCTTTCTCTGTTTCAGTACTTATTCTTTTCCTTATTAAGGGTTGGCTTGGAAATTCAGTTTCTGCAATTATTCCTTCAATCTTGGTACCGCCTAAATCAAGTCCCCAAATGTGTTTCATTACAATATAAATTTAACTGATTTTTATCGGGAAATTAATTATTGAACATTTGTTCTAATAAATAAAGAGGCAATATAAATTATTCTAAATAAATTGATAAATTATTTTCAATAGCTTCATCCAGCAACCTTTTTCGAGGAATAGGAACTACTCCTGTATATTCACAAACTATTCCACCTCCTAAATTTGATAAAGCTGCCAAAAACGATTTTGGCAGATTGAGTGCTAAACAAAGTGCAGCAATACTTACTACTGTATCACCTGCGCCGGAAACATCAGAAATTTCACGAATATGCGCCGGTAAATGATGCCTTTCACTTTCATAATCAATAAAAATTCCTTTTTCAGATAATGTGGCTAATACACCTTTAAGCATTAGAGATTCTTTTAAAATTTTAATACCATCTTCGAGCGACTGTATCTTGTGCATATCAATGTCGATTTTTAAACCCTCTCGCAATTCTTTTAAATTGGGTTTAAAAAGTGTTGCTGATTTATAATGAAGGAAATTTCTTTTTTTAGGATCAACAATAGTTGGAATATTATTTTGGTTGGCAAAGAAAATAATTTCAGAAATAATTTTTTCACTTAATACTCCTTTATCATAATCTTCGAAAATAATAACATCACATGTAACAGCTAATGTTTTTATTTTTTCAATTAAAATTTCTTTTTCATTAGTTAAAATATCTATATCACTTTCTTCATCTATTCGTAATAAATGTTGTGAACCTGCAATAATGCGATGCTTAATGGTAGTAGGCCTGTTACTCAACTTTAAAATTCCCGACACATCCATACTTTTTTCATCCATCAATTTTAAAAAAGCAGTACCGTTTGCATCATCTCCTATTACTGAACATAATATTGGTTTTGCGCCTAATGAGTGGATATTTAACGCAACATTTGCTGCACCGCCTAATCTCATTTCTTGTTCCCGCACATGAACAATGGGAACAGGTGCTTCAGGAGAAATTCTATCTACCTTACCCCACATGTATGCATCGATCATTACATCCCCGATTATGCAAACTTTTAAATTATTAAAGGCATCAAAAATTTGTTGTATTGAATTCATTTATTGTACCGGCATTAATTAAACAGGATTAAAAACCAAAAGTAATTTTTTGAAATGACAATAAAAAAGTGGAGCTAAAGAATGGATTTTTAATTAAATTTAATTATCAATATACTAATATCGATATTTTGATAATTTAATAACAAATTAGCTTTAAGGACTTAATATAAATTGCTTAAAAAATTATTTATAATAAATAACAAGGCAGATAATGCCATTAATCCATCCAAGAATAAATAAAAGAAATAATCGTTATTATTTTTTAAAGACGTTTTAAAATATAATAATAAAATAACTATGGGAGAAATAAGTAAAAATACATTTCTAACACTTATACCAAACCAATAAAGACTAATACAAGTAACGAAAGATATTATTAATGATAAATAAAACAGTTTAATAACTTTTTCCGGCCTTAATAAGGTAACAAAGCTTTTTATTCCATTTAACCTATCCTGCTCCCTATCTCTCCAGTCGAATAAAATACAAATCGAATAAATAAGAAAAAATCTATTTATAAAAAAAAATACTACTGCCCCGTTTACTTTCCTTTCAGCAACTGCTATGGGAAGAATTACTGTTACCATTGTCCAAACCAGACTTAGAAATATAGTTTTACCGATAGCAATATTTTTTAAGTTTTTAAAAAACGGATGAGGTAATTTGGGCGCTGTGTATAAAAAAGTCATTACTCCTACCAAACCAAGCCAAAGAAAATACTTTAATAAAAAAAATGTAAAGTAAAATACAAACGGGCTTGATATTAAAAATAAAAGTAAAAGAAGCTTTTTATTATTTTTATTCCAGTAGATACGAGCATTAGAAAGGTCATCAGGTTTTGTTAAATACCAATGCAAGCTATAACTGCTAATGCAGGCAAAAAAAATAAACGCCAAAAGATAAAATTGATTTTCATAAATATTAAATAAAATTTGTGTTTGACAAGCCATCAAAACCGAACAAATAGCAATAAAAAAATTACCGAAAACGATAAAATTTAATATGTGTATTAAAATATTTTTAATCCGGTTCGGTAATATATATTTAGTCGTCAAGATTGTTTTAATTGATCCGAGCAAATATAATGAGTACTTACAATTTTTATCAACACATAAAAATGAAATACAAGCCCATATAAGGTTGAAAACGCTTCTGACTTTTTTAATTATTAAGTATTTAAAATATCAATTTCAATCAAAACTTACAACTACCAAAAGTCAATTTTTTTTGTAAATTTTTATTTATACTGAAATAATATTTATTTTTGATTATATTTTTTTAAAAATGTATGAAAAAAAATATTATTTTTTCAATTTTCATTCTGTTTATAATCATTTTTTGTTTTGCGGCTTGCAACAGAATAGATGAAAATGGATTTAAAACTTTTGGCTACGAATATTTTCCTTTAAAATCAGGTAATTTTAATATTTATAATGTTACCGACAGTATATTTTCGTTAAGCGACCCACGCGTAACTGTTAAAAATTATCAGGTAATGGAATTAGTTGCAGATACCTTCACCGATATGAATAAGGATAAAATTTATCAAATTGAACGATATAGTCGGCAAGATTCTCTAACATCATGGAATTTAGATTCAATTTGGACATCAAGATTGATGTATGCTCCGGGACGGCAAGCCTTTAACAAAGCAGTGAAAACAGAAAATAATATTGCTTTTGTAAAACTTGTTTTCCCTGTTTCTAATAATTTAAAATGGAATGGCAATCAATTAAATGCACAAAACCCTCCTGATTCTATAAACCAAAATAATATTTATGGCACTTATAAAATGGTTAATGTGAATAGAAAATATTTAAAGTATGACAGTACATTATTGGTAATTCAAAATAACGATACTATACCTAATAATCAAAAATGGGAAAAGAAAACGGAGAGATATGCTACCAATATCGGTATGATTGAAAAACAAAAAGTTTATGTAGAATTTGATTGCCCAAACGGCCAATGCAGCGGCACAAATCAAATCACATTCGGTTATAAAACAAAATATACTTTATTCAAACATGGGAGTAAGTAAACCCATAATTTATTCAACCTTTAATTTTTATTATGCGTTATTTCTCTATTTGTTTTATTTTAATTTTTATCCAATTAAAATTTGTTTCAGCGCAGACAAGTAAATATTTTATCGAGTTTACAGATAAAAACAGTTCACCTTACTCTATCTCGCGCCCTTCAGAATTTTTATCAGACCGTTCTATTAATCGGCGGGCAAAACAAAATATTCAAACGTCCTATCAAGATTTACCGGTAAATAAAACCTATACCGACAGTTTGAAAAAAATGGGTGTTAATGTATGGTATACATCACGCTGGATGAATAGTGCGCTTATTGAAACTGACATTCTAACACTTGAAAAGGTTAAAAATTTATCTTTTATCAAACATGATAATACAAAATCATTTGATAAAGTAAGCGCCAAAAGATCCAACAATAAATCAAAAATTACTTCTGTAAAGTCGATTAATCAAAGTGGAAAACTAAAAACAAAAGAAACACTGACCTCGGCAGATTATGGCTGGTCTTATAATCAGGCTAAAATGATTGGTGTTGATGAAATGCACAATCAAGGGTTTATGGGTAATGGAATGCGTGTGGCGATTTTTGATGCCGGTTTTAAAAACGCTAATCAAATTAAATGTTTTCAACATTTATTTAATAATAATAAAGTTTTAGCCACATACGATTTTGTAAAAAAAGAAATCGCTGTTTATGAAGATGACAGCCATGGTTTAAATGTTTTTTCAGTAATGGCTGCATATCAACCGGGCTCTCTTATAGGTCCTGCTTATCAGGCTGATTATATTTTGCTTCGTACAGAAGATGCATCGTCGGAATATAAAGTAGAAGAAGTTAATTGGTTGATGGCAGCAGAGTATGCTGATAGTGCAGGCGTTGATGTTATAAACAGTTCATTGGGTTACAGTACCTTTGATAATCCAAAAATGAATTACAAAACCGGTCAGTTGGATGGGAAAACTGCAATTATAACCAGGGCTGCAGATATTGCTGCAACAAAAGGGATGCTAATTGTAAGCAGTGCAGGCAATGAAGGTAATAACTCATGGGGGCTTATTACTGCTCCTGCTGATGCCGATTCAATTTTAACGGTTGGTGCTGTGGATGAAAATCAAAATTATGCAACATTCAGCAGTACAGGACCAACCTCTGATGGAAGGATAAAACCGGATCTATGTACTCAGGGTATAAATACAGTATTGTGTTCACCTTCCGGAATTATTATAACTTCAAGCGGAACATCTTTTTCATCTCCACTTATGGCCGGTATGGCAACAGGTTTTTGGCAGGCACATCCGGAATTAAACAATATGCAGGTTATACAATATTTAAGAAGATCGGGTAATAATTTTAATACCCCAAATAATATGTTGGGCTATGGCATACCAAATTTTAAAAAAGCAGATCAGTTGGTAAAAGTTGATCAGTTACTTGAAAAAGATAAATATTTAGTCGCTCCAAATCCATTCGATGATAACTCTGTAACTATTTATTTAAATAAACTATTCACGAATGAAACAGCCAATATTCAAATAACAGATGCTTCAGGAAAAGTTATTTATTCAAAAAATAATTTAAAACTTTATTCGGAAAACCAAATAATCTTTCCCTCACGAATTACATCCGGAGTTTATATTTTAAAATTTGTTTCTCCAAGTTTACAATTTTCCGAAAAAATAGTAAAACAATAATCATTCATTTATTTTCCGATTTTATAACTCATCATTGCACTAAAATAACTTTGATTGGGCAAATCATCGTAAGTTTCATTAGGGAGTAAGTGAGGAATAATGTAATTATATGTTACTCCAAGAGTGTATCTTCCTATTTTAAACCTGACAGGTAATGAAAAGTTATAACTCATAAGGCCAAATTCTTCTTTTGTATTTGTTTTTTTAAATGCTTCAATTAAGGCATTTTTATAATCAATAACTGTTGCACCCGGGTGATTTGACCTATATTCTAAAAAAGCTGCAGTATCTGTTTTTGCAAACTCTTTAAACATTTCAGTGCTTTTAGGATTATTATTCTTAAAATCAAAAAAATCAAAAATTAATTTACCAAATTCTGAATTTCTAATGCTTTTGGCTTCTTGATATGTTATTCCCTTATGTCCCTTTTGAAAGTGAGTAGCGTTAAATTTTCTAAAAGTAATATTACTTGTACCTAAAGTTGCAGATATTGAAGGTAAAAACTCAATTTTATCAATAAAACCAACATTCCTGATTATAAAGAATCCACTAAAACCCGGGCTTAAACTATTTCCTGTTTCGTTTCCACCAAACGAAAGGCCGTAACTAAGGTTAGCTGAAAATTTACCAACACTGTAAGATGTACTTAAACCTATATTGTTGGTTAAAACACTGGCACTGTCAGGATGGTAAAAATAATGGTCGTAAGATAAAGAGTAAGCCCAGTTATCATTAAACTTAAAAAAATTGGAATAATTTATATTTGCATCAGTCATATTGTAATGTGGCTCATCAACACTATAATAACTGCCAATAAGTGATGCGGAAATACCTGATCTGTGGTTATAAGTTAAAGATGGAGCAAGGCTGTATTGCTCCACCCCTAAATCTCTCCCTGATGATAAAGTTCTATTATAATAATCTATTCTGATAATAAAGTTGGAAGACTCGTTATCTTTTATCAAACTATCTTCCTCAACAATTTTATCAAGAGTTGCCTGATCTGGATTTTGAGCGTATATATATTGAGTACAAAAAATTAAAAAAATAGAAAAGTAAATTATTCTCATACAATCGTCTTCATGTTTAATGTAAATACAATTATTGTAAAATAAATTGATTGTTTATTTATAAAATATTTAAATTTTACACAATGTAATTTTTCTCAAAAAATATAACCTTGAATACAAATATTTATAATTTCACTGCTCTTTTTCGGAAAATAAATCAAAATTCTCCTGTAATATATTGTGATAGACTTTTTTTATTTCTCGAAATAATTTTACCGGCCAATCTTTTGGGAGAAAGCACTTTTATATATTCACCAAAGCCTAAAATTTCCCTTTCCAATTCAAAATTCCAAATTACTTCAATACTGAAAATTGTTCCGTCAATATCTTCCTTAATAATTTTTTGAGAATGGTGTATTGGTTTTGTAGAAATATATGGTGCATGTTCTTTTGTAATTTTTAATACAATCAATTGAGGTATCTGTCCTTGTGTTTTAGTTACACCAATTACATCATTAAAATAATTTTGAACATCAAAATCTGAATTTTTAAAAAATACTTCTTTACTCAAATTTATTTCTTCTATCCTATCCAAAGCCAAGGTTAATATTGTGTTTGATTTTTTTCCAAATAAAAACCATCTATTGCGATATTCTTTTAATAAATAAGGATAGAAAATAATATCATTAGGTTCTTTCGCTTTGAACGACTTATATTTAATTATTAAAGTTTGCTCATTGATAATAGATTTATGAATAACATCAATATGCTCTAATCCTTTTAATAAATCATTTTTTTCAAAATCAATAAAGGAAAAGCCTTTGTGTTGCTGTTTATATAATTTATCTTCCAGTTTTGTAACCATACCCGATATTTCCTGAAAATAATTAAAACCTTTAAATTGCTTTAAAACTCCTAATACCTCACTTAAAATTGATAAGTCCTGTTTCGTTAAAGGAATATTTGTAATGCTGTAATTATTATCCTGATAAGCATAATATTTTTTTTCTCTTACAACAATGGGAGCATTATATCCAAGTTTTTCACTTCTCATATTTTGAATGTCCATTTGAATTGTTCGCTTACTTACACCTCTGTCAATCCCTTCATATTCATACAAAATTTCCGAACAGGCTTCCATTAAATCATCCAGTGTCCATTTACGAAACTTATTTTGTAAACAATTATCAATAGTTTTATATCTGATGAGGGCCAGTTTATTGATTGACATATTAAATAATTTTGATTTCTTTTTAAAAAAAATAATTTTTGGATTTAAAATATCAATTTATCGATATCTATATATTGATATTTTAAATCCATCATACGATTTATCGCATATCCAAAAAAAATAAAAATATTTTTTCACTGCGTACTTCTACTGCGCAGCAATGTAAAATCTTTGTATCGTTAAAAGAAAAAAGTGTTAAATAAAAATATATAATACTTCTCTTAAAAGAAGAGTCATTTTTAAATTGGAATAAATAGTAAAATAATAAACAAAAAACTTATGAACACACAACAAATTAAAGGAGATGATTTAAGAAAAATCGGTTTTAAAGAAGGTCAGGCAATTGGCATGGCAATAAAAATAATTCAAAAAAAATATCGTAGCGAAGAAAAAGAAATTATTTTAGAAATATTATCTAAAATAAATATGTCCCCGGTTGATTATTTAGAAGATCCAATTTGGGAAAGTGTTGCAAACGAATTAATTGAAAAGCCAAAAATTATTGATGACAGGCCTGAAACTCTATTGAAAGAAAAGTCGGAAGATTATTTTATTTATGGACAAAAAATAATTGAAAGCGGCGCTACTGACCAAATGAATTTGGCAATGAAATTACCAATTTCGGTTGCGGGTGCTTTAATGCCCGATGCTCATCCGGGGTATGGTTTACCTATCGGTGGAGTACTTGCAACCAACAATGCAATAATTCCATACGGAGTCGGAGTAGATATTGGATGCCGTATGGCTCTTTCAATATTTGATATCCCGGAGCATTATTTTTATCAAAATGAAAATAAATTTAAAAGAGAATTATTAGCGTTTACAAAATTTGGCTCAGGTAATGGCTGGCACGGAAAAGATAAAGCTGATCACCCAATTTTGGATAGAAAAGAATTTAATTCAACTCCATTAATAAAAAGTTTGTTGGATAAAGCCGCAGTTCAATTAGGTTCATCAGGTGGTGGAAATCATTTTGTTGAATGGGGTATTATTGAAATGCTTTCAGATGATGAAGAATTAAAAATTAAAAAGGGAAAATATGTTGCCTTACTTTCACATTCCGGTTCGCGTGGTTTTGGTGCAACTTTAGCTGCTCATTACACAAAATTGGCAAAAGAAGTTTGTAAACTTCCAAAAGAAGCACAAAACTTGGCATATTTAAATTTAGATTCTGCTGAAGGGCAAGAATACTGGATGGCGATGAATTTAGCGGGTGATTATGCCTCGGCGTGCCATAAAATTATTCATGAAAGAATTTCTGAAGCAATTGGTGGTGAAGTATTGGCAAAAGTTGAAAACCATCATAATTTCGCCTGGAAAGAAATGTATAAAGGAGAAGAAGTAATTGTGCATCGAAAAGGTGCAACACCTGCTTCAAAAGGTGTGATGGGTATAATACCGGGTTCTATGACTGCACCGGGCTTTTTAGTAAGAGGAAAAGGTGAAGAAAATTCAATAAATTCTGCTTCACATGGTGCAGGAAGAAAGATGAGCAGAGGACAAGCCATTAAAAATATTTCAAAAAATGAAATGAAACAAATTTTAAAGGATCATGGTGTAACACTTATTGGTGCAGGATTAGATGAAGCACCAATGGCTTATAAGGATATTAATAAAGTAATGGCTGAACAAACTGAATTAGTAGATGTGTTGGCAAAATTTATTCCAAAAATGGTAAGAATGGCTGATGATGGAAGCAGAGAAGATTGATTGATATTATAGTTGTTGAATTTTATAAGTAAAAATTAAGTCTATCAGGTTTTTCCGGTAGACTTTGTTTTAATTCAAATAAAAAACCTAATTTACTTTAATTTAATATTGTTTTTATGTCTTTCAGCATCCCTAATTGTTTTTTTTTTCAGATTGTTATTTAGGGCATCTGTTAAATTTACTCCTGTTTGATTGGCAAGGCAGAGCAATACAAAAAGTACATCAGCCAATTCATCTGCTAAATCCTTATCTTTATCTGATTCTTTAAAGGATTGTTCACCATACTTTCTTGAAATTATTCGAGCTACTTCACCTACTTCTTCTGTAAGAATAGCCATATTTGTCAATTCATTAAAGTATCTGACACCTGTTGTATTAATCCACAAATCGACTGTTTTTTGAGCTTCTTCAATGGTCATTGCATTAATTTAAAAGTGGAGTTAATAACTAATATTAAGTTTTTTTAAAATAAAACTCATCAGCCAGGCAGGGCCAATCATTAAAAATTGAATATCTTTTAGAAACGAAGGCTTTCTACCTTCTATTTTATGACCGAAAAACTGCCCTATCCATGCCGGAGCAAAAATAATCATTGATGATTCCCAAAGAGGTAAAGAAATAACAGTCCTCACCCAAACATTGCCCATAATGCATAATACGGCAAATATCAACATACCAATTGCTAAAGTAATAGATAGGCGCAGATAATATAAAAATGTAAAGAATAAAAAAACACTTGCCCAATTAATATAAGTTTTAATAAAATCGGGAAAGAATTGATTAATAATACCGGCCGGGATTGATGCGAGTAAACCCATTAAGCTAAAAACAATTAAGGGAATGCAAAACCAATGGAGGATTTTGTTGGTATGGTTTAAATGGCTCTCTCCATATTCTTCCAATAATAAATCTATTTTTCGCATTATTCAGGTGATAAAAGTCAGATAAAGGAGGTAAAATTATTTTTTTTTACCTCCGACTCACTCCTATCTTTATTAAACAAATTCGATACCTTTCGTTTTCGCATCAGCTACAAAATCTTTTACCTTTTGCTCATCATCTCTTTTGCATATTAATAAAACATTGTCGAACTCGGCAATTATTAAATCTTTTACACCGTTTACGGCTACCAGGCGTTCTTTAGGAGTTTTAATAATGCAACCTGAACTATTATAAAGCATTACATTCCCATCAATTACGTTACTGTTTGCATCTTTATCCGAAACTTCATATAAAGATTTCCATGTACCCAAGTCCGACCAACCGAAATCACTTAAAATTACATATACTTCAGCAGCTTTTTCCATCACACCGTTATCAATAGAAATGTTTTTACATTGCGAATATGCTTTCTCGATAAAAGTCAACTCACCTTCTTTGTAGTAAAAATTTTGACCCTCTCTGAATATTTCATCCATTTCGGGTAAGTGTTCGAAGAAATTTTTAATGATTGCATTAACATTCCAAACAAAAATTCCCGCATTCCAAACAAAATCACCGCTTTCTAAAAACTTTTTTGCTAATTCCAACTGAGGTTTTTCAGTAAAAGTTTTAACTTTTTTAACATCTTTATTTGCGTCAGGAATAAATTGTATATAACCGTATCCTGTATCGGGCCTGCTTGGGGTAATGCCAAGGGTAACTAAAATATCTTTTTTTGCAGTTGCATCAAGTGCGGTTTTAATTACATTTTTAAAAGTTTCTTCTTTTAATATAATATGATCTGCAGGTGCAACAATTACATTGGCATTAGGATTTTTTAAAGCAATTTTATAACAGGCATAAGCAATACAAGGTGCAGTATTGCGCCTGACAGGTTCACATAAAATTTGTTCATCCTTCAAAAAAGGTAATTGTTCCTTAACCAGGTTTTTATAATCGGTGTTGGTAACTATAAAAATATTTTCATGGGGAGCGATGCCTTCAAATCGTTCAGCTGTTTGTTGGAGAAGGGTTTTACCTGTTCCCAATACATCATGAAATTGCTTGGGATTATTAGTACGGCTAAATGGCCAGAAACGGGTGCCGACTCCACCTGCCATTATTATCACAAAATTGTTATTTTGATTCATGTAAGGATTCTTAATCTGATTTATTTTTGAATTTGTATTTGTTTTTTGATCTTATAAAGTTTAAATATTACAAATCTTGTTCTTAATAAAAAATTATTTTTTTTAAGGTTTATTTTTCCTGTTTTAAATTAAAAAATATTTAATATTTTTAATTTGTACTTTTCTATATAAGTTAATAACAATGCTATGCAAATTTGACTTCCTTCATAAACTTATCTTTATTGAATTATTCACTTTGCTACAAAGATGAATAGGCATTTATTTTAGAGATTCTTTAAAATTATGAATATACTTATATTTAATAATTGCAATGAAATCCTTTTTTTTGAGGTAACAAAAAGATTGTATTGTAAAGCCTTGCCACGGGCAAGCCTCAAACATTTATTTATTTTTATGCGATTTCATATTTGAACAAATCAACCTTACCAATAACCAATCTTATATATTTTTCTGCGTAACTTCAATAAATATTTTGTAAAATATATTTATTTACCTGACGATTTTATTTACATTTAATTGTATTCCGGAATATAAACTTATAAGTATAAGTCAATAATGAGAAATTAAGGGTTATTTAACCCATAAATGAAGTTTATTTAAATACAAGAATAATTTCCAAATAAATTAATGTTGTATAAACTTAATTATTAAGCATATTTATTTGTCTTTAAATTGTTTTTTTACATTATTTTTAAAACAATATCCAATATTTTATTACGTACTGTAAAAATGGCAACTAAATTGTACTATTTTTACTTAATAATTGAAAAGTTAACCTGGCGAATAATAAGTTTTTATGTTTAATTAGTTAAAAAGAGTCTCATTAGTGGAAGATATGTTAGTAGTAGAACCGGGAATAAAATTAAAAGATAAACTAAAGGAAGTATTTGGTTTTAGTCAGTTCAGGGGAAACCAGGAGGAAATTATAAATAGTATTTTAGCCGGTAAAAATACATTTGTGCTCATGCCTACAGGCGCAGGTAAATCGTTATGTTATCAATTGCCTGCCATAGTAAGTAAAGGAACTGCAATAGTTATTTCGCCTTTAATTGCCTTGATGAAAAATCAGGTAGATCAATTAAATGCTGTTGGAGTGAATGCCAAGGTTTTGAATTCAACACTTTCAAAATCTGAAATGAATAATGTTAAAAAGGAAGTTATTAATGGGAATGTAAAACTTTTATACGTTGCTCCGGAATCCTTAACTAAGGAAGAAAATTTAATTTTTCTTCAAAAAGCCGATATTTCTTTTATTGCGATTGACGAAGCCCATTGTATTTCGGAATGGGGTCATGATTTCCGCCCTGAGTATAGAAAAATTAAAGGTATTATTGAAAGCCTTGGCAATTTAGGCACCATTGCACTTACAGCAACTGCAACTCCAAAGGTTCAGATTGATATTCAGCGCAACCTTCAAATGGAAGAAGCCGCAGTTTATAAATCATCTTTCAATAGAAAAAATCTTTATTATGAGGTACGGCCTAAAATAGATGCCAAAAAGCAACTTATAAAATACGTAAAACAGCACCATGGTAAAGCCGGTATTATTTATTGTTTAAGCAGAAAAAAAGTTGAAGAAATTGCAGAACTGCTCAATGTAAATGGTATTAAAGCACGCCCTTATCATGCAGGTTTAGATTCGCAAGTGAGAATGGATAATCAGGATGCATTTTTGAATGAAGAAGTAGATGTAATTGTGGCAACTATTGCTTTTGGTATGGGAATAGATAAGCCGGACGTGCGTTTTGTAATACATTATGATGCACCAAAATCATTGGAAGGTTATTATCAGGAAACAGGCAGAGGCGGCAGAGATGGATTAGAGGGCAACTGTGTGATGTTTTACAGCCATACAGATATAGAAAAATTAGAAAAATTTAATAAAGATAAACCGGTAACGGAGAGAGAAAACGCAAGATATCTTTTACAGGAAATGGTTGCCTACGCTGAATCGGGAGTTTGTAGAAGGAGGCAATTATTACATTATTTCGGAGAGCATTACGAAAAAGATTGTATGTTTTGTGATAATGATTTAAAACCTACTGAAAAGTTTCAGGCTGAAGATGATATACTTTTAGCGATACAAGCTGTTTTACAAACCGATCAACGTTTTGGAATTCCACATCTTTCGGATGTATTAAGAGGTGTAGCCAACGAATATGTAATAAGTTATGGTCATGACGGTTTAGAGTTATTTGGAAAAGGAAAATTCAAAACCATTGAAGTTGAAGAAAATGGTGAGGATGTAACGAAAGAAATTGAAAAGGACGATAAATATTGGCATTCTGTATTTAGACAAATTACTATATATCAATTTTTAGAAAAAGATATTGATAATTTTGGTATTCTGAAAATAGCAGAGAAAGGTCTTAAATTTCTGGAAGGGCCATACCCGGTTCAACTTTCAAAAGATCATGATTATTCTAATTTATCTGAAGAAGATGAAGAAGAAAAAGACAATTCCGATGCACCCGTTAAAGCACACGATCAGGTTTTATTTGATTTATTAAAAGGCTTACGCAGAAAACTCGCTAAAGAAAAAAACCTTCCTCCTTATGTGTTGTTTCAAGATCCTTCTTTAGAAGAAATGGCAACAACCTATCCTGTCACAAAGGATGAACTTGCACAGATTAATGGTGTAGGGATGGGTAAAGTTCAAAAATTTGGCCAGCCATTTATTGATGCCATAATTAAATATGTTGAGGAAAATGAAATTGAAACCGCTGCTGAAGTTGTTGTAAAATCCGCAGTCAATAAATCAAAAATTAAAATTTATTTGATTTCACAAATAGACAGAAAAATTGATTTAGATGACATTGCAGAAAGCAAGGATATGCTGTTGTCAGAAATTATTGAAGAAATTGAACATATATGCTATAGTGGAACAAGATTAAACTTAGACTATTACATAAATCAAATTTTAGAAGAAAGCAGGCAAGAAGAAATTTTTGAGTACTTTATGCAATCTGAAACTGATAATATGAATGTGGCTTTAGAAGAATTAGGTTCCGAATTTACCTTGGATGAACTCAGGTTAATGAGAATTAAATTTTTATCGGAGGTTGCTAATTAATAATAAAAAATATTAAAACGAAATATTAAAAAAGATCTTAAGATAAATTCTTAAGATCTTTTTTATTTAATGACAATTAATTAAACTCAAAAAATATATTTCTCAATTGATTTATCTTTGCAGAAAAATAAAATAATTTATGGAAAACCCTATAATAATATTTGGCGCAGGCGGTTTAGGAAAAGTGGCATTAGAAATTTTTGAAAGCAACGGAATTGTTGTATATGGTTTCTTGGATGATAGCAAAGAAATGCAAGGAAAACAAATTAATGGCATTTCAGTTTTAGGCAACACAGATGATGATGGTTTTTTAAAATTAATAGGTAAAAAGTGTGAGTCGTTTGTTGCTCTTGATGAAACAAAATATCGTGAAAATATTGTAGAAATGTTAAACGAACGCAGAAGCGTAATTCCTGTAAATGCTTTTCATAAAAGATCATATTTATCATCTTCTGTAGAACTAGGGCATGGTAATATGTTTTGCGCTGATGTTATTATTAATGTTGATGCAAAACTTGGCAGCCATTGTATATTTCATACAAGATCTTTAATTGAATTCGATACTGAAATTGGAGATTTTGTACAAATAGGTTCCGGAAGTATAGTTGGTGCCGGATCAAAAATTGGCGATAAAGCTTTTATCGGATCAGGTGTAACGATTGTAAGTGGAATAACAATCGGTAAAAATGCCAGAATTGGTGCAGGATCAGTAGTGGTTGAAAATATTCCGGCAAATACTACCTATTTCGGAAATCCCGCTAAAAAAGTATAAAGTAAAAATGCTTTGCATTGAGATTTATTTTATATCTGATTTATTTTTCTAAATATTATTAAATGATTTCAATACTTGGTTGTGGATGGTTAGGAATGCCATTGGCGGAATATTTCATTAAAAGAAATATTCCGGTTAAAGGTTCAACAACTAAAATTGAAAAAATACAAACTTTAATAGATGCAGGTATAAGTGCTCATTTATTATCCTTAGATCCTAATCCTATTGGTGACAGTTGGGATGGTTTTTTAAATAATGAAATTTTAATCGTCAATATCCCACCAAAAATCGCCACTAAGGGAAATGGTTTTCATTTAGATCAAATTAATTTTTTAATAGAAAAAATTAAACTGTCAACAATAAAAAAAATAATTTATATTAGCTCAACATCAGTATATCCTGATTCTAATTCAATAGTAGATGAAAGCGGAGAGGTAATCGCCGAAAATGCAATGGTACAGGTTGAATTCCGGTTAAAAAGTCTGGATTTATCGTTAACAATACTAAGATGCGGAGGTTTAATGGGATATGATAGAATACCCGGGAAATATTTTGCAAACAAAGAGATTTTTAATGCAAATACTCCGGTAAATTTTATTCATAAGGATGATGTGATCTCAGTAATAGATTTTATAATCATTAATGATATATGGAATGAAACATTTAATGTAGTAAGCCCTATTCATCCATTAAGAAAGGATGTTTATATTAAAAATGCAAATGACCTATCTATTCATTTACCTATTTTTAAACATTCAATGGAACAGCAAACTTTTAAAATTGTAAATAGTGATAAAATTAAAAATTTAGGATTTCAATTTAAATTTCCCAATCCATTGTTTTTTACTTATTAAAAATGAAAAATTTAATTTTCCTTTTCCTTTCCTTCTTTTTTTATAATTCCTATGCTCAAAATGATTCCATTAGAATAGCAGAGGGAAGGCCAAAATTAGTTTTTAGTTTTGATGGGAGATATTCGTTTGTTAAATATGATGCGGTAAACATTGCAGGATTAAAGCTTGGTGTTGATTTTAATAATAAATGGAGAGTTGGAATTGGTTTTTATGGTTTATTAAAACCTGCAGAATATAATTCAACTGCAAAAATACCAATTGGTCCTAAGGGTACAATTGTTGCATTTCATTCAAATACTAAACTCTGGTATGGAGCAATATATGGAGAGTACGTTATCATTCATAGAAAAAGATGGGAGCTGAGTGTTCCTATACAATTTGGTATAGGGGAAACAAAAATTGATGCAACTCCTTATGATAGTATTGGCGTCAAATATCGGGAATATATCCATCAGGGTGATTTAGATGCTACAGTTTTTATTATCGAACCATCAATAACCGGTTATTATAAAGTTTTTAATTGGATAGGCATAGGTACAGGTGTGGGGTATCGGCAATTAATTGGTGCTGATCAAAGATTAAATTCAATTTTTAATAATCCTATATTTATTATTAAAGCAAAATTATTTTTTAGGTGATTTTATTGATGTTATAGCAAGGGAGAAAACCGGCTTTTAAATATGTAAACCGGGAATAATTTTAGAATTCCCCATTTACATGTTTTTATATTAAAACTTTTCTATTATTTCCTTTAAATCCAATTTTTCCTGCTCACCGGTTTCCATGTTTTTAATTGTGAGCTTACCTGATTTTATTTCATCTGATCCTATAACTACAACAAATGGAATTTTTTTTGCATTTGCATAGTCTAATTGCTTTTTCATTTTTACAGCATCAGGATATAATTCGGCACTAATTTTATTTTCACGTAAAGTTTTTAAAACTGAAATACTATATAAAAATGTTTCCTGATCAAAAGAAGCAATCATAATTTTACTTGAATGTATAGAACTTGCCGGGAAAAGATTTAATTCATCCATAACATCATAAATCCTATCCACGCCAAAAGAAATTCCTACACCCGACACACCCGGATAAACCAAATGCACCTGTAAGGTTATCATATCTTCCACCACCTGAAATACTTCCTATTTGTACATCAAGAGCTTTTACTTCAAATATTGCACCCGTATAATATGATAGACCTCTTGCAAGGCTGGCATCAAATTCAATGTGATTATTTTTGTTTCCAAAAGCATTAACATATTCTAAAACCTATTTTAATTTCTCTCCAGCCCGGTTTTACCGATTTCAGAATCAATAAAAATATTTTCCAATTCATTTATTTTTTTTTGAAAATCACCGGTAATATCAAAAATGGGAGCAAGTTTTAATATGCTTTCCTGTGTGAACCCTCTTTTGAAGTAACTCGAGTTCTACTTTTTCTCTACCAATCTTATCTAATTTATCAATAGCCACAGCCAAGTCTGCTTCTTTACCAATTGCACCACATATTTCTGCAATACCCGACAAAACTTTTCTGTTATTAATTTTTATTGAATAATTATTTATTTTTAATTTTTCAAAAACTTCCATTAATCATTAATATAATTTCGGCTTCACAAAGCAAAGAATCTGTTCCTACCACATCAGCATCACATTGATAAAATTCTCTATAACGCCCTTTTTGTGGTCTGTCGCCACGCCAAACGGGTTGAATTTGATATCTTTTAAATGGAAAAGTAATGTCATTCCTGTTCATTACTACATACCTTGCGAAAGGAACCGTTAAATCATATTTTAATCCTTTTTCTGAAATTTTTGAAGTTGTTTTTTTATATCCTTCAGATATTATTTCAGAAGTAACACCATCTAAAAAATCTCCCGAGTTAAGTACTTTAAATAACAACTGATCACCTTCCTCTCCGTATTTACCCATCAAAACGGATAAATTTTCCATCGCCGGTGTTTCCAAAGGTTGAAAATTATATTTTTTAAATACATTTTTAATTGTATCAAAAATAAAATTTCTTTTTATCATCATATCAGGCGAAAAATCTCGTGTGCCTTTTGGTATTGATGGCTTTTGCATTTTTTAAATTAATAATTTTTAAATTGAGAATGATAAATTTTACTGCAAATTTATTTGTTAAAAC
>CBDFKQ010000002.1:0-15950 GCA_965248855.1 Spirosomataceae bacterium
ATAAAAAACAATGAAGCCATAAAAAATCAATATGAGACCATTATTGGCATTGACGGGATTGGTAAGCAAACTGCCATTCAAACCCTGATTGCTACTCAAGGGTTTACTAAATTTTCAAATGCAAGAAAATTTGCCTGCCATGCAGGATGCGCCCCGTTTAAATATCATTCAGGAAGCAGCATCCGTTCCAAAAATAAAGTTTCACACAGGGCAAATAAAAACCTCAAACGCTTATTTCACATGGCAGCCCTTTCAGCTGTTAAAATGGAGGGTGAAATAAGGCAATATTTTCTTAGAAAAGTGGCTGAAGGAAAAAATAAAATGACAGTTATCAATACGGTTAGAGCAAAACTAATAGCAAGGATTTTTTCACTCATAAATTCAAATAGAATATATGAAAAAATTTATATAAATGCACTTGCTTAATCCATAAGAATAGGATTTCCACTGCAATCCCTAATCCAAAAAAGAAAAAAACTAAATTACAAAATTAAATTTACGATTATCGTTTTATCAATATCGGTATATTCATAATTAATTAATAAAAAAATCTCTAGATCAAATGCTTCATTCATCTTTCCTGCCATGTGAATAAATCAATGATAAAAATAAGTTATGCATTAAATCAAATTGCCTGACATCACTTACTTTTTCAAAGTTATTATTTTAATTTAAAAACCAATGCACATTATTACCGTATATTCTTTTATGAATAATTTTTGCAGACAGCACTGAAAAGTTTTATTTTCATTTATTTATTACAAAAGTATTTTTTTTGATTTTTTGATTTTTATAATCAAATTGCGTATTAATGAAATTTTAAATAACACTTTGATTGGATTTTTTTTGTATAAATGATTGCCTATATAGACGGAAAACTAGTTCATAAAGACCCAACTTTTGTAATTGTTGAAACAGGAGGGATAGGTTATCATATAAAGATTTCTTTGCAAACTTTTTCGCAAATTAAAGCGGAGGAAAAATTTCGTTTGCACACGCATCTTCATATAAAAGAAGATGCGCATACCTTGTATGGTTTTTCGGATGATAGCGAAAAAAAAATTTTTTTAGACTTGATTGGAATTTCAGGTATTGGCCCGGGAACAGCGATAATGATGCTTTCATCTTTATCGGCAAGTGAAATTGAAAATGCCATCATAACAGAAGACGTACTGACTATTCAAAAAGTAAAAGGGATTGGCTCTAAAACTGCGCAAAGAGTAATACTGGAATTAAAAGACAAAATAAAAAAATCTTCCGGCAGTTCGGAAATTCCAAATCTTCAATCATCATCTAACAATAACATCCGTATGGAAGCGTTACAAGCTTTAATATCTTTAGGAATTCCTAAAAATTCTGCCGATAAAAATTTGGATGCGGTATTAAAGAAGGAAGGCAATCAATTATCTCTGGAAGAATTGATTAAAGCTGCTCTTAAAATGAATTGATTACATTAACACATTTTTGAAATTTAATATGATTTGCCTATTGAAATAAGTTTACGCTACATTTTTTTATTTTTTCAAACCTCAGTATCTTAAAAATTTTGTTTAGGCAGCAATATAAAATACCGGTTTCACCGGGTATATTTATCTCAGTAATAGTATGTATAATGCTATCATCATTCGGCGAAACTGATGCAGAAAGAAGGTACTTTACAAGTTACGTAGCAGATACTATCAAAAAAGATACCACCAAGCGTGATTCTTTAAATAAATTTAACAGGGGGCGTAAACCAAACTTTCGTTTGCACGACAGGTATGGCGACCCTTACTCAAATCAAACCAATAAATCCCCACTTTTATCTCCTGAACCCAAAAACATTAAAACTGATATAGAATCAGATTCTACAGGAAATGTAATAATAAGTGAAAAAGTAGGCGCCTTACAATATAGACCGCCGATTAATTTGCCTGCGAAAGATTTTTCTAAAATACAGGATAGAAAATTATTTAAAGACAACTGGAAAAAACAAGCTGCTGCCCTTGATGGAAAAACAACTGTTACAGAAAAAAGGCTTTTTCCTAAAATTGCAATGGGCCCTACGTTTGACAGGATTTTTGGGGGTAACTATGTGGATTTTCGACCGAATGGTTTTGTGATGTTGGATTTTGGAGGCAAGATACAAAAAGTGGATAATCCGGCATTTCCTGTAAGGCAGAGAAAAAACGGTGTATTTGATTTCGATCAGCAAATCAGTTTGAATTTGGTTGGTAAGGTGGGAGAGAAACTAAAACTGACTGCCAATTTCGACACCAAATCAAGCTTTCAATTTGAACAAAATATTAAATTGGAATACACAGGTTTAGAAGAAGATATTTTACAAAAAGTTGAAGCAGGTAATGTTAGCATGCCATTAAATACCACACTTATTCAAGGCGTTCAAAACTTATTCGGATTAAAAACAAAATTAAAATTCGGTAAATTAACAGTAACGGCCGTAGCTGCCAATCAACGAGCCAGAATAGATGCAATTAATGTACAAGGCGGCGTACAAACCCGTCCGTTTGAAGTAAGAGCATCGGAATATGAAGAAAATCGGCACTTTTTTATAGGCCAGTTTTTTAGGGATAATTATGAAGGATCATTAAAAACATTAGCAACTGCCACACAGGGAACAACAAGTACATTTAGTAACAATAATAATTTTAATAATCCATCAGGAGGGGTAAACAATAATACAAACCCCAATTTAAATCCATCTACAACCAATTCAGGCAATAGTATTTCCGGTTCAACAAATTTATCCGGGGCAACAGGCAGGGCAGGTGGAGCAGCGAGTTCGGGAGTATTAATTACCAGATTAGAAGTATACGTTACCAATAGAAGTAACAATACAACGACATTAAGAAATATTGTTGGTTTTATGGATTTGGGTGAATCTTCAAAGGCATATCGTAAAGATAAATCCCTATTTACTGTTAATGGTAATGGATTAAGTGATTTACCAACAGATAATAATGCAAATACATTATATCAAACTTTGCTAAATGATCCATCAATTAGAAATGCAGATAATACTTCCAATAAATTACAAGACCTAAAATTTGTAAAAGGAACCGATTTTGAACAGTTGAGGGGTGTGAGAAAACTTTCTGAAAGAGAATATTCTTTCAATCCTCAATTAGGTTATTTATCATTAACCACACCACTTCGAAATGATGAAGTGATTGCCGTTTCATACGAATATACTTATAATGGAGTACCCCATAAAGTGGGTGAACTTACCGAAACATCGCAAAATTTAACTGAAGACCAAGTATTAATTTTAAAATTACTTCGCCCATCAAGCATTAGGATAGATTTACCTACTTGGAATTTGATGATGAAAAACATATATTCTATAGGTGCCAGCCAGTTAAGCAGGCAGGGGTTTCAATTCAGGATCATTTATAGAGATGATTTAACAGGTATAGATAACCCTTCGTTACATGAAGGAGATGCCGATATTAAAAATATCCCATTACTACAAGTTTTTGGGATGGATCAGTTAAACCAATTAAATGACCCTCAACCCGATGGTAATTTTGATTATATTGAAGGAATAACCATCGATAGCCAAAATGGAAAAATTATATTTCCTGTATTGGAGCCTTTTGGATCAAAACTTAGCACTCATTTTCAAAGACCGGATCAAACCAGTTTAAAAAATAAATATGTTTTTTCAGAATTATACACTACTACCCGGCAGCAGGCTTCACAACAATCAAATAAAAATAAATTTTATTTAAAAGGAAGCTATCAGGGTTCACCTTCGAGCAATGTACAATTACCCGGCATGGGTGGTCAAAATCAATCTGCCAGAGTTACGGCAGGGGGGATTTTATTAACGGAAGGTGTTGATTATGTAATGGAAGGCGGGCAGGTGGTAATTATTAATGACGGAATAAAAAACTCCGGAAAAGAAATACAGGTTCAGTATGAAAAACCCGATTTATTCCAAAGTCAGGTAAGAAGTTTGCTGGGTACAAGATTAGATTATCAGGTTAATAAAGATTTTGTGATTGGCGCAACAGTTATGCGTTTGCGTGAAAGACCTATCATTACAAGAGTAAGCATTGGTGATGAACCTGTTAATAACACTATTTTTGGGATGGACGTCAATCTTAAAAAGGATTCTCGTTTTTTAACCAAAATGATTGACAAACTTCCTTTTATCTCAACAAAGGAAATGTCGACAATACAATTTTCTGCTGAATATGCCCGAATAATACCGGGAGTTGCACCTTTTGTAAGAGGAGCTTCTTATATCGATGACTTTGAAGCTGCAGAAACACCGTATGACATGACTCGTGTACCTCAGCAAAGGTGGAAACTGGGCGCAACACCAAGAACACTTTTACCAATTCAACATCAAAATAACCTTTTAATTAATGATCATCGTGCTAAATTAGCTTGGTACTCAGTTGATAACGTATTTTTTGGAGGGGTTGGAGGCAATGCAGCCAGGCCAAGCAACATTTCGGATGAGGATACAAAAAATCACTATGTAAGACAGGTATTGCCTCAAGAAATTTTTCAGAAGAAAGCAGTCCTCCCTACTTTACCAAATCAACCATTAATGGATATCGCATATTATCCAAGTGAAAGAGGCCCTTACAATTATAATCCTAATTTAAACCCTGACGGAACATTGCCAAATCCTAAACTAAATTATGGAGCCATTACTCGTGCCATAAATTATGATGTTGACTTTGACAATGCGAATATTCAATTTATAGAGTTTTGGATGATGGATCCATTTATCCATTCTGCAGGTAATAAATATAATTTAATTGCAGGTAAGCCTGCAGATCAAAATCCCGGAGGAGATTTAATTTTTAATTTGGGAAATATTTCTGAAGACGTTGAAAAAAATGGAAGGCAAGATTTTGAAAATGGATTACCTGCGACAGGTGATACAACAAACCGTGTTGTTCCTACTGCTTTTGGTTTTTCTCCAAAACAACAATTTGTAATTAATGCTTTTGATAATACTCCCGGAGCCAGAAACCATCAGGATGTTGGTTTGGATGGATTAAATGATATTCAGGAATCAACATATGATAGCATAGCAGGCAGGTTTATCAGTAAGCTTCCGGCAACTTTATCACCTGATGCAAAAAGCAGAATTATGCAAGATCCATCTGCCGATGATTTTAAAAATTATTTAGGCCCCGATCAGGATGGTGAGAACGTTAAAATTTTAGAGCGTTATAAAAATTACAATGGTTTGGAGGGTAATTCACCTGAAGCAGGGGCTAACTCTTTTGTTTCTTCTGCAGCTACCAATCTACCTGATAATGAAGATTTAAATACTGATAATACAATTAATGATATTGAAGAATATTATCAATACAAAGTAAGTTTAAGACCAAGTGATATGGTAGTAGGGAAAAATCACATTGTAGACAAAGTAAATTCAACTGTGAATGGTGATAATGTAACCTGGTATCAATTTAGAATCCCGATTCGCGAATACCAAGACAAAGTAGGCAATATAAATGGTTTTAAATCCATCCGATGGATGAGGATGTTCATGACCAATTTTGCCCAACCTACAGTTATGCGTATGGCGCAATTTCAATTTCTTGCCAACCAATGGAGGCCTTATGTCGATTCACTTTCAGCGAGTTTATATCAAAAAGGATTAAACCAATATCCTGAACCATATGATGCAAAGTTCACACTTGGTTCTGTAGGGATTGAAAAGAACGGAAGCGGAAATGGAACTACAACTCCTTATGTTATCCCTCCCGGGGCCATTCGAGATAGAGATATCACAGTATCAAACAGCCCACAGTTAAATGAACAATCTTTAAGATTATGTGTGACCGATTTAAAAGATAAAGATGCACGCGCAGTTTATAAAAATGTAAATCTTGATTTACTGAATTATAAAAATATTGCCATGTATATCCATGCTGAAAGTGAAACCGGAAATCTGGGAATTGGTGATATGACTGCCTTTATAAGACTGGGAACTGATTTTCAAGATAATTATTATGAAATTGAGGTGCCGCTACATCCATCACGAAAGGGACTTAGTCCATCTGATGTGAATAGTGATCCATTTTTAGCCTGGCCATCTGAAAATGAAATTAATTTAGCATTGGAAGAGCTTGTAAACACGAAAGTGGAGAGAAACCGAACCGGTTCTAATGTATTAGTCCCTTATACCAGGCCTTTTGATAATAAATACAGGATCACTGTAGTTGGAAACCCTGATTTAACCGGAGTAATGACACTTATGTTAGGTATTCGAAATCCGAAATCTGTTGATCAGCTTGCACATTCGGCTTGTATTTGGGCAGATGAATTAAGAACATCCGGTTTTAACCAAACTTCCGGTTGGGCAGCTACTTCCCGATTCAGTGCAAAACTGGCTGATTTTGCAAATATTACCGCTTCTGCAAAACATATAGGATATGGATTTGGAGGAGTTCAGCAAAAAATATCTGAGAGAGCCAGAGATAATTCAACGTCTTGGGATTTTTCAATGGCTGCTAATCTTGATAAATTTTTCCCGTCTAAATTTGGCTTAAGGATACCCTTATTTTTTAGTTATCAGGATGGTAAAATTACTCCTTATTATGATCCTCTTGATAAAGACGTACCCTTAAGCAAAGGCGTAGGAGGTGTAAACAGGTTTATCCCGGAAGATATAAGGGCGAATTATAGAAAAATCATTGAAGACCATACTGTCCAGCGAAGCCTGAATTTTACTAATGTTCAAAAATTAAAAACAAATCCCAATTCAAAGTCACACCTTTGGGATATATCTAATTTTACTCTTACATATGCATACAGCGATGTGAAAAGAACAAATGTAAGCACTGCAATTTACCTTATAAAAAATTATAAAACAGGTATAGGATATAATTTTTCTAACAGTTCAAAGCCAATTGAACCGTTTAAAAATTTGAAATTTCTTAATTCACCCTTTTTAAAATTAATTAAAGATTTTAATATTAATCTTCTCCCTTCAAGTATTTCTGTAAGGGGTGATTTGGACAGAAGATATATTAAAACCCAATACAGAAATGAACAATTAACTACTGATGGGATTTTACCGACTTTCGAAAAATATTTTACATTCAACCGTCAATATAATTTACGATGGTCTCTGACAAAGGCGCTAAGTTTTAATTACAATGCAACAGCAAGTGCGGTTATTGATGAGCCACTTGGTGAACTCGACACACGTGTTAAAAAAGATTCTGTATGGAAAAATTTACTTCGTCTTGGGCGGATGAAACTTTTTACCCAACAAATTAGTGCCACATATCGTTTGCCACTCGATAAGTTTCCGGCAACAGATTGGATAAGCGTTGATATCAGATATGGTGCAAGTTATTTATGGAATGCCGGCCCTTTGCATATTGCAGATACATTAGGGAACTACATTCAAAATACTCGTGAAAAAGATTTAACCGGCAGGCTTGATCTTGTAAGATTTTATAATAAAATAAAATTCTTAAAAAATATTAATGATGCCCAACCGCCAAATCCAAATGCTAAAAAAGTTTTGGCAAAATCAACAGACACTGTAAAAGTTAAACCCGAATTCAAACTTTTAAAAGGCGCACTTCGTGCTATTATGAGTATAAGAAACATTACTTTTTCTTATTCGGTAAGAGAGCAAACAGCTTTATCGGGTTTTAAACCTGTCGCAAGTTTTTTAGGTATGGATAAGGCTTTTAGCGCACCCGGCCTTCCTTTTATTTTAGGAAGCCAGGACCCAACGATAAGAGAACGTGCCGCAAAAAATAATTGGTTAGTAAACAGTAAATCATTAAACACGCCTTTTACACAAGGTTTTACTGAAGATT
This sequence comes from Spirosomataceae bacterium, assembly GCA_965248855.1. Taxonomy (GTDB): domain Bacteria; phylum Bacteroidota; class Bacteroidia; order Cytophagales; family 172606-1; genus CBDFKQ01. Next base: position 7,812 of record CBDFKQ010000002.1, read on the forward strand.
TAAACCTAGGAGCTTTAATGGAACCCTTTCGTGACTTTAAATTAACACTTACTGCAAGGCGTTCGCGAGGGAAAAGTTATCAGGAAGTTTATAGAGACACTACAGGATATGGAAATTATGGAGGTTTGGGTGCTAACCTTAATGGAAACTTCAGTATGTCGTTTATAGCAATAAAAACTGCTTTTGCACACCGTGGCGGAAATAATCAGTCAGATGTTTTTGATCATTTTGTAAAGTACAGAGATGTTATTAAGGCCAGGTTAACAAATGTTAATTCGGCTGACGGGGTATATGATGCTAATTCACAGGATGTTTTAATGGCAGCATTTGTAAGTGCTTATGGGGGCAACGATCCCGGTAAGGCAAAGCTTAGCCCTTTTCTTAATATTCCTTTACCAAACTGGCGATTAGATTATGCGGGTCTTGCAAAAATTGCTGCAATTAAAAAGAAATTTTCATCTGTAAGTGTTACACATAGCTATACATCTACCTATAATGTGGGTAATTATACTTCTGCTATTGATTATCTGGGAAATTATATAAGCCCGGAAAGATTTGCATTAATGAGCAACAATTATTTATTGCCTACCTTACACAGCACTCACGATACCTTGGGTTTAAAAAGATTTATACCGGTTCTGATTTTTAATCAGGTCGAAATTAGAGAAAGGTTTGGGCCATTAGTGGGCATTAACATGCGCACTATAAGTAAGGTTACAATAAATGTACAATATAACAGGGAGAGAATAGTGGGTTTAAACTTATCTAATGCGCAGGTTACTGAGCAAACCAATCAGGATGTGATAATGGGGTTGGGTTTCACGAAAAACAATCTCAAAATTCCTTTTAAAATTCAGGGAGAATCAATTATTTTGAAAAACGAAATAACATTTCGTTGCGATTTTACATTTCGCGATAGCAGAACAATTCAGCGAAAGGTGGGTGATGACCCTATAAGTACAGGTGGAAATTTAAATATCCAGCTTAAGCCTACTATCAATTATGTAGTTAACCAAAGGTTAAATATGCAAATATATTTCGAACGAAATATAAATAATCCCCACGTTTCCTCATCCTTTAAAAGGGTAAACACTAATTTCGGATTACAGTTAAGATACAGTTTGACACAATAAATAACTGGTATTACATAAATACTATGCGTGACCTTCTTTAATTCAAACTATACCTTAAGGTCTTTGGGTCATTTAGTTATATTATCGTTTATCTATCCAATTGTTTATCATTCATTTAATATCCTTTCTCCGGCTCTTGTATATTCTATAAGGATCTCCCCAATATAATTCAATAACTTACTTTTTAGAATGACTTCAATATACAATGTCTACATTTTGTGGAGTATTATGCATATTTTAATCAACTCTAAGAATTTATTTTAACTGATTTTAATAACAAGTCCTTTCACATTCATAAAAAAATAGAATGTAAAAGTCTTGTGGCATACAATTTTTAACATGTCTGGTAACTATCTAACTATTAACTCAAACGATATGAAAAATGAAGTAGGTGAAAAAGAATCTAAAAAACCAAAGCAGAAAAAGGCTTCCGGAAAGAAAAGGCAAAAATCTTTTTTACAGCAATCAATAGATTTTGGTTTTTTTATTTATAACCAGAAAGAAAGTTTCATGGGGAAAGCTCATGAAGTGATTTCAAAAGTATATGGTGAGGGTGAAACACTTAGCTTGGAAGAAATAAAAGATAAGGTTCTCTCTTTAGGAAGAATGATTAAGGCAGTATTTGAAGGTGAATATAAAAATGTTTCTCCTGTATTTTTAATTAAGATAGGCTTTGCCATTGCTTATTATAAGTATGGTGAAGATTTAATTGATGATGATGAAACATTTATAGGTGTAGCCGATGATATGGTTCTTGCTTCTTGGGCTGTTAAATCATTAGTAGACGAAATTGATAAATTTGAAGAGTGGGAAAATGACGATGATACCGAAAGCGCAGAAGATGAAAAAGTTAAAATTGGCCATTTAACTAATCAAAGTAATAACTAAAATAAACTCAAACCAATAAATTAAAAAACAATGAAAAACGAACAAAAATCTCAAAGTGGAGCAAGTGCTCAAAAGAATGGTGAAAAAAATGGTGAAAAAAAAGGTAAATCATCTAAAAAGAGTCAAGGATCTGCCAGGAGAAGTCCTAAAAAAGAAGGTATAGAAAGGTATGAAGAAGGTGTGAGAGACTTTTTTGTTGACCATAAAAGAGAAATAACCGTTGCAGGTATAGTAGCAGTAACCGGTTTTGCAGTGTATGCTATTGCTAAATGGGCTCCATTGAACGATATCATATCCAGAATTAAAGAGAAATATGAAGAGGAGTTTGGAGAAGACGATTATTTTGAAGAAGAGGAAGAAGCAGATGAGTTTAAACCTTCATATGCATCTTCAATGTAATTATTAAATTATAAAATAAAAAATGTCCGGCAATAATTGCCGGACATTTTTTATTAAATTCAACAACCTAAAAGTTAGGCTGCAATAAATACCGTGAGTAAAAATCATCAATAACTTTTACTGCTTCTGTTGGAGTATCTACAATGTTAATTAAATGTAAATCATCTGCATGTATATTATTTTCTGTATTTAAAACCATTTCTTCAATCCATTTAAATAAACCTTCCCAAAAAGATTTGCCAACCAATACAATTGGGAAACGACCGATTTTATGTGTTTGAATAAGTGTGATGGCTTCAAAAAGTTCATCAAGGGTGCCCATTCCACCCGGCATAACAATAAAACCTTGAGAATATCTCATAAACATTACTTTTCTTACAAAAAAATAATCAAAGTTAATCACTTTGTCATAATCAATATAAATATTTGAAAACTGTTCAAAAGGTAATTTTATATTTAAACCGACTGATTTTCCCCCTTGTAATTTTGCTCCCTTATTTCCCGCCTCCATTATACCCGGCCCACCTCCTGTAATTACACCGTAACCATGCCTTACAAGCTTTGATGCTATTTCCTCAGCCATTTTATAATATTGATTATCGGGCTTGGTTCGGGCAGAGCCAAAAATAGTAACACATGGCCCTATTTTTGCTAATTTCTCAAAGCCTTCAACAAACTCTGCCATTACCTTAAAGATCGTCCATGAATCATGACTTTTTATCTCTCCCCAATCTTTATCTTCAAATGCTTTACGAATGCGCTCTTCTTCAATTAAATCTTCTGATGACATAAATATTAATTATAAAATAATTGTTTAACGTTTATTAAAATAAAAAATCATATTAATTCCGGTAAAATTCTCCAATAATAAAAAAAAATATTTTGTAATATTTAAAAAACTAACTTTGTTGTTTAAAATAATATTTATTTAATATGAATATTTCGATATTGATAAATCAATAAAGCATTTATATAATATGGTTGATAAAATAATTATCGGTAGTGATCATGCAGGTTATGAATATAAGCAGGAATTAATTTCATATTTGAAAAATAAAAATATAGAAGTTAAGGATGTGGGTGCCTTCAGTCTTGATTCTGTCGATTATCCGGATTTTGCTCACGCTGTATCGCAAGCAATTGAAAACAATGACTTTGAATGTGGAATTTTGTTATGTGGAAGTGCGAATGGGGTTGCTATTACCGCAAATAAACATTCAAAAATCCGTGCGGGCATTGCCTGGAACAATGAGGTGGCAGAGTTAATACGAAAACATAATAATGCCAACGTTATTTGCTTGCCTTCGAGATTTATAACTTTGGATGAGGCAAAAAAATGCTTAGATACATTTTTGAATACAACGTTTGAGGGTGGCCGCCATCAAAATAGAGTTAATAAAATATCAATGTGCTAATTAAATTTATAAAACATTGGCATTAAAGCAAGATAAAATAAAAATAGGTACACGCGGAAGTAAATTAGCACTTTGGCAAGCCAATTATGTTTCCGATTTATTGCAAAAACATAATTTTGAAACTGAAATTGTAATAATTGAAACCAAAGGTGATAAAATATTAGATACATCTATTTCCAAAATCGGAAGCAAGGGTGTATTTACTGAAGAATTGGAAACGCAATTACGGAACAGAGAAATTGATATTGCTGTTCACAGCGCAAAAGATTTGCAGTCCCAACTTCCTGATGATCTTAAAATAATTGCATTTACAAAAAGAGAAAAACCTAATGATGTAATACTAAGCTTAAACGAAAACTTACCAAAAATAAGTGCGGGGGAAATTTTCACTATCGGTACCTCCTCCACCAGGCGAATTGCCTTATTAAAACATTATTACCCTCATATAAAAACGGTAGAGATGAGAGGTAATTTACAAACCCGGTTTCAAAAAATGGAATCCGGTGTTTGTGATGCATTAATTTTGGCATATGCGGGTATTCACCGTATGGATTATGATATTTTCCTAAAAGAAACATTGGATACATATACTTTTACTCCCCCTGTTGGTCAGGGTAGTATTGCTATTGAAGTTATAAAAGATTTAGATAAAGATAAAATTATTAAACTCAGAGAAATTCTAAATGACCTCAATACAGAAAAATGTTTATTATCAGAAAGAAAATATCTTGAAATACTACAGGGTGGTTGTAGTATCCCTGTTTTTTCCCTTGCAGAAATAAATAATGATAAAATTGTTTTAAGTGGAGGAATTGTAAGTTTAAATGGAGAACTAATTATTAAATTTAGCGTAAGCTCTCCTGTTGAATCTTTTCAGGCAGATTTATTGGGTAATCAACTCGCTGAGAAAGTTTTAAGTTCCGGCGGTGATAAAATATTAAGTGAAATAAAACAAAACTTAAATAAGGTAGAAATATATTAATATTTTTAGATTATACATAAATTACTATTTTTGCCCATATACAATCTTAATGCATTCATGTTAAAGAATATAATATTACAACTGTTTATAATTTTTTTTACATTTTCCTGTGTTTCAAACAAAAAAATTATTTATTTACAAAATAAGGCTATTTCGCAGGATTCAGTGGGTAATGCTTCTTTATACAAGCGATTTACCTATAAAGTTCAGATTAATGATATTATCCAAGTTGTTGTACGTTCTAAAAATCCGATTGCTGCCGGTTTTTTTAACATAGTCGAAAGTTCTAACGGACAAACAGGCCTTTCAGAGGTTACAAATTATTTAAATGGTTATTCGGTAAGCGATTCAGGAAGTATAAATATTCCAAATATTGGAAAAATAAAGGTCATTGGTTTAACAACTGATGAGATTAAGGTTTTAGTTGAGGCAAGGTTAAAAGAATACATTAATGATGCCTTCGTAATTGTAAAGTTATCAGGTATTAATTTCTCGGTAATTGGTGTCGTTAACAGACCCGGAAGGTATATTTTATATAGTAACCAACTAACTATATTTGAGGCAATTGCAAATGCGGGAGACTTACCCGATTTGGCAAATCGTCGAAATATTAAACTTATTAGGCAATACCCTGATGGCATTAGGGAGCATTTATTAGATTTAACAGACAAAGATGTAATAAGTTCTCCTTATTATTTTATTCAGCCTAATGATCTTATTTATATTGAACCTCTAAAAATCAGGTCTTTAGGAATAGGAACAACCGGCTTTAGTACCCTACAAGGTGTTGTTTCAGTATTATCAGTTATTCTTATAGTAGTAACATTATCCAGATATAAATAAAAAGTGGAATTAAATAATCAATCGGTAAACGGCCAAATAATAAATAAGAATTTAAATACTCAACAGGATTCATTTAGCATAAAAGAAATCTTATTTAAGTTTATAAAATATTGGTATTTTTTTATAATCAGCTTATCTATTTGTTTTTCAATTGCGTATGTTTTAAATAGATTAGCAATTCCATTGTATTCAACCAACTCAAGCATACTTGTAAAAGACAGAAGGACATCGGGATCGAGTGGATCAGAGTCATTTTTGGAAGGAATGAATCTTGTCAATATTTCCAGAAATATTGACAATGAGATAAGCGTAATGAAATCATATAACATTTCGGAAAGCACAATAAAGGAACTTGATTGGGGAGTAACCTATTTTAAAGATCGTGGTTTTTCAACTACAGAAATTTATGGGGATCAGGAAGTTGGATTTAAAGTTAAAATTGATAGTAATCATTTACAATTATTAAATACCAAGTTTACCCTCCATAAAATTGATGCCAATTCATTTAACTTAACTAAAGAAGGGGAGCCTTCAGCATTTAATCCTAAAAATCAATCTTTCATAACTACAGATATAAAACCGGAATTTAAATCCGGTATGTATAAATATGATGAAATAATTGAAGGGCAGTTTTATAAGTTTAAAATTTTAAAAAAAGATTTTTCAATAAATAATGATTCAAAGGTTTACTTTCAGTTTAATAGCTTAAGTGGGCTTGTTGGGGCGAATGCAGGAAGTTTGCAGGCTTATGCTTTAAGCAAAACATCATCAATTGTTATTTTAAGTATCCAATCTCCGACACCATACAAGGCTATTGAATACATAAACAAATTAGGTGAGGTTTATGTGAAGGCCGGACTAGATGAAAAAAATAAAATTGCAGAAAATACTATTAATTTCATCAATAATTATGTAATAAATATTTCGGATTCCTTATCTTCATCAGAGGATAAATTGCAAAAATTCAGAACCGGTAATAAATCGTTTGACCTAACTTCGGAAGGTAAAACTCTTTTTAACAATGTTGAGGAATTAAAAAAACAAAAAAATGCCTTTGAAGATGATATTCAATACTATAACTATTTATTAAAATATATTGAAAATAAAGAGGATTTTTCTAAAATTATATCCCCGGCATCAAAATCAAATAATCCAATTACTGATAAATTAATTGGTGAATTGGCTTCATTTTATCAACAAAGAAATGAAATATTATTAAGTGCTACCTTAAAAAGCCCACAAATCGTGATATTGGATAAAAAAATTCAATCTTCATTAAATACTCTTGAAGAAAGTATCAACAATTCTATAAAGGCAGCGAAAATATCGATTAATATTATTAATAAACGCATAAACTCTTTTGAAGGTTCTATTTATGTATTACCTAAGTTGGAAAGAAGTTTGTTGGGCATTAAACGTAAACTTGATTTAGACGAAGATTTATACGTTTATTTATTAAGAAAAAGAGCTGAAGCCGGAATTGCTAAGGCTGCTAATTTACCTGACAATAAAATTGTAGAAAAAGCAAGTGGCTTTTCAAAAGTTTATCCAAAAACTGAATATAACTATACTGTAAGTATTGTTATTGGTTTTATGATTCCAATTATTCTTATTTTAATTATCCATTACCTGACTACTACAATTAAAGACAGGAAGGAGGTAGAAGGCTTAACTTCGATCTCTGTACTTGGTGTTATTGGGCATAATGAAAAACCTTCAAGCCAATTGATTAGTAATAACCCCAAATCCTTTCTTGCCGAATCTTTTAGATCATTAAGGTCTAACTTACAATTTATTTTAAGAAACAAGGATCAGAAAATTATTTTAATTACCTCATCAATTAGTGGGGAAGGAAAAACTTTTTGTGCCGAGAACCTGGCATATATCCTTTCATTAGGCAACAAAAAGACCCTATTAATGGAATTGGATCTTCGCAAGTCAAGTAGAGAAAATCGATTTATTACTGATAATGATATCGGTTTAACTCACTTTTTAATTGGACAGGCAACAAAAAAAGATATTATAAAATCCACTCAATATCCTAATCTGGATATAATATTTTCAGGTAGTTTACCACCCAATCCATCTGAAATATTAATGGATAATAAAATATCTATATTAATGGCGGAGGTCAAAGCTGAATATGATATAATCATAATAGATAGTTCGCCAATTGGACTTGTTTCTGATGCTTTTGAATTAATTAAATACAGTGATTTAATTTTATTTGTTGTGAGGCAAGAGTATACTAAACGGGAACATGTTACAAAACTTGATGAGGTTAAACAAATAGAACCTTCCAAAAAATTCAACATAGTTATTAATGATGCCAAATATAAATTCACTTACGGATATAACTATGGATATCACAATGAATATTTTAGTGACGACAATAAAAAAAGCAATCTGTTAAATCGGTTGTTAAATAATTCAAAAATAAAAAAAAGCGTTTAATAATTTTCCAGATTTGGTTTTGAAA
>CBDFKQ010000003.1:0-156649 GCA_965248855.1 Spirosomataceae bacterium
ATTCTAAAATAATAAATTTAGAAATTAATGATTTTAAAAGTATTGGTCATTTTTATCTGCCCTTGCCGGATAAATGGACAATGAATGACCTGGGTGCTGATTTTGTTTTCTTAGGAAACAATTCCGTACCTTTTATGATGCCGAATGGCTTAAAAGCCATTCAAAATTATAAGGCATGGACTCTAAATGAAAATAAAAATCATGTTTTTCCTTTAATGAGTGTTGAAGAATTTGAAAATGAAACTTTACACCATCCTCAAATAAATTTTCTTTCTATTACAATAAAAGATTTATTTGAAGATGGAGGTTTATTAATTGATAAAATTTTAAAAAATGAAACGCTTGTTTTAATTTTTACAACATTAAATGAACATGCACTTGCAGAAATAAGAAGAATGTTTTTTTGTTTGATCGGTAACAATGTAAAAGCTCCGATTATAATTAATAGAACATATATAAGTAATACGGATGAAGAACAGTTATTATTTTCTTCAACAGATGTTGGTGGTTTATTAATTGATGGATTGGGAGATGGAATAATGCTTGATTTTATTCCTGAAAATGAAAATGATAAAAATAATATTTTACAAAAATTAAAAATTTCCAATAATTCGGCTTTCGGAATTTTGCAGGCAGCACGAACAAGGATGAGTAAAACAGAATATATTTCTTGCCCAAGTTGTGGAAGAACACTTTTTGATTTACAAGAAACGACCGCAGATATTCGAAAAAGAACTGATCATTTAAAAGGTGTTAAAATTGGCATAATGGGTTGTATAGTAAATGGCCCCGGAGAAATGGCAGATGCTGATTACGGTTATGTTGGGGTTGGAAAAGATAAAATCGCTTTATATCGAGGGCAAGAGGTTGTTAAAAAATTTGTACCTGCAATTAACGCTGTTGATGAGTTGATTTTATTGATAAAGGAAGATGGAAAATGGTTTGAAGCAGGTTTACAAGAGTTTAATTAATTTTCAATTCGTTTAATATTTTAAGATTAATATTATGGAAAATCATGAAGAAAAAAATTTCAAAAGACATAGTATAAAAGAATTTTTAAATTTTGGACCGGTTTTCGGTTATTTTTTCAGAAAACATGATCCTGCAAGGCCAAGTAATTTTAATCTAAAAATGATGCATGGCATAAATAAAATTTCAATTTTAATGTTTTTAGCAGCACTTTGCTTTTTACTTGTGAAAAAAATATTTTTTAGATAGAAGTATCTAAAAATAATAGCAAATAGGTCATTACCACACATATAATATATTTTAAATTTTAATCTTAAATGAAAAATCTGGTTATTATTATTTTCACATTAAGTACACTTAAAACTTTTTCTCAAAGTAAATTTGATATTACTTCATTTGGAGCGAAGAATGATGGTAAAACAATTAATACAGTTTTTATACAAAAGGCAATTGATCAATGTAATCTCTCAGGTGGCGGATCGGTATATTTCCCTTCCGGCACTTTTATATCAGGTACGATCTTTCTAAAAAGCAATGTCACACTTCATTTAGATAATGGAGCCGTTTTAAAAGGAAGTTTAGATTTAAAAGATTATCCGGGTGGTATGGGATTAATTTATGGGGAGGATTTAATAAATGTTTCGATAATTGGAAATGGTGAAATAAATGGAAGCGGTAAGTCATTTATGAATTGGGGAAAACTTCATTCATTTGTAGATTATGATAAAAAATATACGAGGCAGGGCGAAGATTTTCTAAAAGATATAAATGGAGCCGGAGAAGGACCGGTAGGATACTCCAACAGGCCTAATATGATGATAATATTAATGCATTGTGAAAGAGTAAAAATATTAGACGTAAAAATGGTGGATTCACCTAACTGGACATTCAGATTGGGAAACTGCGATGATGTAGTAGCACGAGGCTTAACCATATTAAATAACCAAATGGTACCCAATAGCGACGGCATACATTTAACAACATCAAGAAATGTAAGAGTTTCAGATTGCTATATACAAGCCGGTGACGATGCAATAATTGTTTCCGGCTTAGGCGAAGAAATAGATGTAAATGGCCAAAAAACAAATAATATAAAAACTAATTATAAATATGGCAACAATACCGGAATTGCGGAAAATATAGTAGTTAATAATTGCATACTTTCATCAAGCTCTGCGGGTATACGTATTGGATATGGAGAACATAATATGAGGAATTGCATTTTTAATAATATAATTATTCGCAATTCTAACAGAGGAATCGGTTTATTTACCCGAGAGAAAGGGAATATTGAAAATATAACTTTTTCGAACTTTGTAATTGAAGCGCGCCTGTTACAAGGCACTTGGTGGGGAAAAGGTGAACCAATTCACATGTCAGCAATCAGTGATGTGGAAGAGGGCGTGAGTGGTTCAATTAAGCACATTACATTTTCTAACTTTAAAATAAAATCTGAAACGGGCATTGTAGTATTTGGCACTTCTAAAAGTATAATTGAAGATGTGAAATTTGAGGGCATTGATTTGGAAATCAATAACGGAAAATTTTCAAAAAATTATGGCGGCAATATTGACTTGAGACCTACCGCAAAAATGGAAACCAATTTATTTAAAAGAGATATACCCGGCATCTATTTAAATTATGTTAAAGATATAAGCATTAAAAATTCGACATTAAAATGGGGAAACAATCTTGAAAGTTTTTTTTCAAACGGAATTGAATTTGAAAATTTTGAAAATATTAATATTGATGCTTTTAACGGTAAGCAGGCAAGAGAGGGTGCGAACGCTATCAGTTTAATTAACGGAAAAAATGTAACTGTAAAAAATTGTGTTGCTCCAATCGGTACAAATACATTTCTACATTTAAAAAATGTAACTGATCAAAAAATCCTCTCTGATAATGATTTATTAAATTCCAAAACAATTCTTGATCCTGTAAAAAACGAATTTAAAATTTCTAAAAACTTAAGTAAATAATTAATAAATGTATCGTTTGAAATAAGTTGACATAAAAGTTAACTTATTTCAGAACAGACAAAAATCATATTTAAAAATCTCAAGGAAATTTATTTTTTCCTATCACTCTGCATTCTTTCTAAAAAAATAGATTTTCAAGGAAAGATTCAACAGCCTCTTCTTATTTTTATACTTATTCTTAAATATTCTCAATAAAATATTTAAGAATAATTTAATTTTTATCACTATTTGACAAAAATTTTTTACTTTGCAATGGACACTACTCTTTTTTTAGGGTTGACAGTACAAAATATGTCCTACTTCATTTTATATTCAAAATTCTTTGAATACTAAAATCTTAAAGTCTTTTATTTATTTTTTTTGATTTATAAGTGTTTTCAAAATCTAATGTATTGATCATGTTAGAAGAATTACCGGCCTCACTAAATGAAAAGGAGCGTTTAAGGGCTCTACATACTTATAAAATATTAGATACCCCAACAGAAGAAAAATTTAACCGCCTTGTTGAATTAGCTTCTTTAATTTGTGGTGTACCAATCTCTTTAATAACCTTAGTTGATGAAAAAAGACAATGGTTTAAGGCTAATAAAGGTTTGTCATTCAATGAAACTTCGAGAGATTTAGCATTTTGTCAATATGCTATAATGGATACCAATATTTTAGAAGTTGAAGATGCGACAAAAGATAGAAGATTTAAAGATAGTCGATTAGTTAAAGGTGATCCTTTTATTCGTTTTTATGCCGGTCAACCTTTAATTGATCCTAAAGGTAATGCATTAGGAACTTTGTGTGTAATTGATAACGAACCAAAAAAATTAACTGAAGATCAAAGAAAAACTTTAAAATATCTGGCCGACGGTGTAGTTGAATTAATTATAGAAAAGTGGGAAAAAGAAGAACTGGAAATATTTGAAAAATTATTTAATTCTTCCAACGATTTAATATGTATTATAAATGAGAATGGATTTATTGTAAAATCCAACAGAAGTTTCGAGAAAAACTTAGGTTTAGATATTAATTATAAATCGGAATATACATTCTATGAATTTATTCACATTGAAGATTTACAAAGCACAAAAGATGAAATACTCAAGTTGGAAGTTGCAAATGAAATAAAATTTGAAAATCGTATACAAACGATTAATAAAAAATATATTACTGTACAATGGTCATGTACAAGAGATCATGTAACCGGCAATCTGTTTGCTATAGGCCGAGATGTTTCGGATATAAAGAAAGTTGAATCTGATCTGGAAATTTTAGCAAAAAAACTTCAAAATCAAAATTATCAATTATTAAATTATGCTCATATTACTTCTCATAATTTAAGGTCACCCGTTAGTAACCTTAGTTCTTTGCTTTATTTAATTGAAGAAAGTAAAAAAGCCGAAGATAAGGAGTTCCTTTTTAAAAAATTTGAACAGGTAATCAAAAATCTTTCTGAAACGTTGGAAGAATTAATGAATGCATTAATAATACAGCAAGATATTGATATACCAAAGTTAAAGCTATCATTTACAGAAACTTTAAAGAAAATTGAGAATACACTGATCGGGCAAATAATGCTTAACAAGGCTGTTATAACCTATAATTTCACGGAAGTTGATCATATCGAATATCCCAAAGCTTACCTCGAAAGTATTTTTTTGAATTTACTGTCAAATGCAATAAAATATCGGTCTGAGAAGAGGTTACCAACCATATATTTTCAAACTAAAAGATTGGGTAATCAAATAATTCTGACTGTAGAGGATAATGGACTTGGCATTGATTTAATCAAAAATGGCGACAAGCTTTTTGGATTAAATAAGGTTTTCCATAGGCATCCTGAGTCTAAAGGCTTTGGTTTATTTATTACTAAAACTCAGATAGAATCCATGAATGGACAAATTTCTGCAGAAAGTAAAGTAGATGTTGGAACCACATTTAAAATAATATTTAATACAACCGGCTATGACTAAATCTTTTATTATATGTATTATCGATGATGATGACATTTATCAATTTACAGTGCTGAGAGCCATTGAAACGCACGAATTAGCAAAAAAATCCCTTGTTTTTTCGGATGGTGAAATGGCAATAAAATATTTAATTAATAATGCCCATAATAAGGATAACTTACCGGATATTATTTTTTTAGATATTAACATGCCCATTATGGATGGGTGGCAATTTTTGGATGAATATAAATTATTAAAATCCAAAATTGAAAAGAAAATAATTATTTATTTAGTTAGTTCTTCTTTAAATAAAGTTGATTTAAACAGAGCGAAAAATATAATTGAAGTTTCTGATTATCTTGTAAAACCTGTTAAGTCCGATAAGTTAAAAAGTTTAATTGAAAACTTAGAAAAGAAAACCGGTAGTATGTAATTATTATTGTAAAAATGGGATACTTGGAATTAGAACAAATAAGGGAATATTGCCTTTCAAAAAATAATGTTACCGAAGATATGCCTTTTGGAGATGAAACTCTTTGTTTTAGAGTAATGGAAAAAGTATTCTTATTAACAGGTATAAATGCCAAACCACTTCATATCAATTTAAAATGCGACCCTGAAAGAGCATTAATATTGCGAGAAGAACACAAAAGCATTATGCCGGGTTATCATATGAATAAAAAACATTGGAACACAATTATTATTGATGGTTCTATAAAAAATTCTTTAATTAAAGAATTAATCGACCATTCATATAATCTTGTCGTTCAAACATTACCTAAAACCTTAAGAGATAAGATGAAATAAATTTATCGATGCGTATCCATATAAAATGGAAAATTTATAAAATTACTGTGGCGTACTTTTTTTTCTGTGAAGTTGAACATCAAACCTATCTCATTCGACCCTCCGGTGCCATTTAACTTAGATAAAGTAACATCGTGGGAATAATAAAATTGTAAACCTTCAAATTTATAACCTGCCGTTAAAATAAGTGCATCCTGGTTATAATATCCCTGTGTAATATTCTGAAAAGGAAACCCTCTGTAACCTATTCCAATAAATATAGGATCGTATTGATAACTTAAATTAAAATCAATTTGTTGGAAAATATCTTGCTTTCTATATAAAATAGAAGGAATAATATAAGAAACATTAGCATCTCTTATGGGATTTAGAGCAATTTTTATCCCCGTTTGAATAGAAAGTTTAATCGGCAATTTGCTTTCAACACCGGGGTATAATGATTGGTTTGGCCTTGTTAAGTGATTCGCCGAAATGCCAAACCAGGCTTTTTTATTATATGCAATAAACCCTGTTGAAAAATCAAAAAAATGAACGCTGCTTCCCTGAAGTCCTAAGCCTGTATTATCAATTGTCGGGCTTCCCGTAAAACTTCCATCTTTTATTTGATCATTAAAAGTTAATTCATAAAAATTTACATTTCTATTGGCATAAGTAAATTGCAAACCACCTCTTACAATCCAATCATTATCCATTGGTATATAATAAGAATATAATCCACTCAAAGTAGTTGCATTAAAACCACCTATACCTACTTTATCAACGGTTGCAAGTATACCCAGCCCGCTGTGGTATTCTTCGAAATTATGATCGTAAGAAAATATTGAAGTAACAAATGTACCTGCGAGCCTTGGCCATTGGTTGCGATAATTAAAAACCAGTCTATCAGTTTGTGTAGCGCCCGTTAAAGCCGGATTTAAATATAATGGCGCATTGTAAGGTTGAGAAAATTGAGGGTCTTGTGCCTTAATACTTAAATAAAAAAATGAAAAAATGAAAATGAAATTTTTTTTTGGAAAAAAAATCTTAAAAATTAATTTAAGCATAATATGTTTTGCCTGTAATTTCTATCTTATAATTTGAAATTAAACGCAAGTTGAAAATTTAAATTATCTTTTACAGTTATCCGGCAAAAATAATTGATTGATTATTATAAAAATACAATGGCAGACTTAGCTTCCACTGATTGATAAATTACATTAAACAAAAAATCGCCTAATTAATAGGCGATTTTTTTGTTAATGTAAGAATGCTTAAAATATACTAATTACAATTATTATCATAATAATAAATTTGCTCTTCAAAATCATTCCATTTGTATGTTGCAAACTTTTCTTTAAAAGAAGGGCATGTGTTTGCTAATTTCTTAAAAAAATCGTCATAAGTACTTTTGAAAAGACGGAAAGTTTTTCCATCGTATTTAACATAATACGACTTATCATTACCACCTGTAAATTGCATACCACCATAACCTATACCCGCTGTTTTCTTTGCATAAGGATCGTGATACACACTAATTTTTTCACTAAAATCCGGATTTACTAACTGAACAAGAACATTTAATTTCTTATCTTCAAGATATTCAAGAAAAAATATGGCGTACTTTCTACCTAAAGCACTCATGTTTTGTTTTTTCATTCGATTAACATTTGACGTAGTTTCCATTTTTGTAGTTAATTTGGAAAAACCTGAAGGAATTAAACCAAGAACCTGTATTTCTTCAGCCTTATAATCAAATTTCTTACCATCCGCTGTAACACCTGCAACATCATAAATCAATCCTTTTTTTCGATCCAGATCTTTTAAAGTAAATTTAACAGTATCACCTTTTTTATTTACCAAAAAAGCATCATTAGAAGAAAAAGTGTCAAACGCCGGTAAAAATTTTTGAGCGAAAGCATTACAAGCAAACATAGCAATGATTGCAACTATTAATAATTTCTTATTCATATTATTTTATATTAGTGAACTGCAATTTTATATTAATTTTTATAATGTTTCAAATTATTATTTTTTAATATTAAATAGTTGGTAAAACCCAGGGTTTCCTATAGTTAGGAACAAGTAATTTATTTGCTTCCGGATTATTTTTAAAGTTTCTATTTCCTTCGTCCCAAAATAATGCTGAATTGGTTCTTAATGAAATATTACCCATATGTGTATACATCGCGGCGGCTCGCGCAATTTCAACTGTACAATTAGGATCCTTACGTGATTTAATACAGTCAATAAAATTTTTAACATGCTCTTCATGCGAATCTTTACCATATTGAATGGGCATTAAAGGCACTTTATATTTTCCATCTTCAGTTTCTGAAAATATTTCCCAACTTTCTCTATTAGCAACAATTGTTGCGTTGTTACCAATAAATGAAAGTCCATAATTTCTATTATATGGCCCGATTTGTGTTCCTGCAGTATGCTCCCAAGTAATTGTATAGTCGTCAAGTTGATATACAACAGATTGTGTATCTGCGGTTTCGTGTGCATGATCAGGGTAAGACATTAATCCACCTGTAGAAAAAACAGATTTTGGTGCTTTCAAAACATCTTTTGCCCAAAGCGCCATATCCATTAAATGTACTCCCCAATCGGTTATTAAACCTCCACCATAATCATAAAACATTCGCCAACTGCCATGAAAACGCGATTTATTAAAAGTTCTTTGTGGTGCAGGGCCAAGCCACATATCAAAATCAACACCTTTTGGTATTGGCTCGTCAGGTATTTTTAATTGCCCGATACCATAATTAAAATTAGCCCAAACGTTAATTTTTCTTAACTGGCCAATTTTTCCTTCCTTTATTAATTTCATTATTCTTTGCCATTGTTCTCCACTTCTTTGTTGTTGGCCAACTTGCACAACTCTATTATATTTCCTCGCTGCTATAACCATTATGTTACACTCTTCTATAGAATTCGCCATTGGTTTTTCAACATACACATCCTTTCCTGCCTGACAAGCCATCACCATTATTAAACAATGCCAATGGTCCGGAGTGCCAATTATAACGGCGTCGATAGATTTATCTTCCAATAGTTTTCTAAAATCTTTATACATTTTAGGTTTTTTACTCTGAATTTTTTCTACTTCCGCAACCCTCATATTTAAGATAGTATCATCAATATCACATATTGCACCACACTCCACACCCGGTTGTTTCAAGTGCTGCTGAAGTATATGGTTTCCCATCCCCTTCGCTCCTATCAGGCCAACAACTAACTTTTCATTAGCATTTGGTTTTTTAGTATTTGCAAATGTTTCATTTGTTAATATTCCGGATAGGCCGGTCGCTGCAACAAATTGTGAAGATTGCTTAATAAAATCCCTTCTTGTGGTTGCCATAATATTAGTTGTGTTATGAAGATGATGAGGGACAAGTATACATATTATTTCATAGAAAAGTACAATCTATTATTATTATTTTATAAATTTATTTATCCAATTTATAAATTTTCGTAATTGGATCGCTATAAACCAACTTATAACCGGTTAAATTATATATTATACCCGGTTGCTCAATTACTATAAAATTATTTTGTTTTAAAGGAGCATTTCCATGCGATGAACAAAATATTTGCCTGTCATTTGTTTCATATTGAAACCTTGTACACAAGCTCATTTCATATGTATTAAAAAAAATTCCCTGTGCGTTTTCTTTATATAAAAAATTTGCAACCCGGTCGGCACTGTTGTACCAATTAAAATATATTGGAAAAGCTATTTGATTAATTAGATTTAAATTAAAAATAATAAAAATGAATACAAGAAGTAAAAAAAAGGTTTTTGAAATCAAAATTGATATTTTTTCTTTAATGTATAAATAAATGCTATTACACAAAACAGCTAAAAATACGCTTTGAATAACCCATAAATAACCAAATACACGTTGATATATAGTTATTCGCAAGAACATTATAATGGGAATAAGAATTAAAAATACAGTAAATATTAAACTAAGCCACAATAAAGTTTCTCTATTCTTCACATATATCAATAAAAAAATAATTAAAAATACTTCTCCTGCTATAAAATAAATACTAAATGGATTATCATAAAATAATACGCCTGAAATTGAATTTAACATTTCAGGGAAAATTTTAAAATACTGCAAAAAGTCCCGGCTCTTCACCCAACTATTATTTGTAACAGCCCCAAAACCATTAAAAATAAAAACAGGGAGGTAAAACAGGAAATTAATCAATGTTATTATTGAAATATCAATAATAACATTGGTTAATTTTTTGAAATTTTTATTTATTATTGAAATAAATAAAAACCATGCAATCATTCCTAAAAAAGGAAATATAAAAATTGGTATTGTATAAAAACCCAAAAAAGAGCTGATTATAAATATGGTTCTTAGTACCAAAATTTTATTTTTATCGCTTATAGAAGCTAATTTATATAAACATCCGGTTGAAATAATAAGCAATAAATTCATTAAAATATATCCTCTGCCGTTATAAGAATAATACATTTCGTAGGAATTAAAAGAGAAGATCAAAATGGCAATGAAGGATAAAAAAAAGTTGAATGACCTTCGTAAAAAAAGAAAAAAGATAATCGGAGATACTAAACTGATTATAAAAACAGGTATTTTCATTACCCATTTCGGATTAGAGAAAAATAAGTTTGAAAAATTACATATCAATGTGTAAAATATATGATTATTTGGGTTTGGATAATAGGCCAGAGATACGAATAATCCTTTGTTTACAAAGTATAAATAGGTAAATCTCTCATCTATATGAAAGGGTAAGTTTGGGAGAAAGTAAATTCCATTTATTACCAGTGTAACGAATAACAATGCAAGTAAAATTTTTTCGTACTTTCCGGCATTGGTTAAAGGCCTGAAAAAATCTTTAAAAGCATTTATAAATAAATTTGAAATTAATTTTAATCTTAAATTAATTTTTTTTTCATTTTTAAAATAAAAAACCAACCAAGCAATTGACAAACAGAAAATAGCTAGAATAAAAAATTTAATCTCTATAAATCTTCCGGGAGAAAATACATTTTGAAATTTTGAAATTTTTGAAGATTGGTGATAAAAAGATAAAATTTGAAAACTAATATCGTTATATGAATATTGATATATCAATATTATAATAATCAAAAGAGATATTGATAACAAAAAACTAACAACCCAAATTACTATACGCATATTTACATGTAACTATCATGCGCCAATTTAAAAATTTAAGATTAAAAAGAATGGTCATAATAATTTTTATAACTTTATTTTTGACTCCTTTTATTTTAATAAATGATTTTTTTCCATTTTCACGGTTCGGTATGTTTGCCGAACCCATTAAACGAAAGATACAATCAGAAACTTTTTTAATAAGATATATTGATCAGAATAATAATCCGAAAACATGGAATTTTAAAAGTACAGGATTATATACTTCACCCGAATACCTTATTAGAAATTATTATTATAAAAAGGAAAGCGTTTTATTTTTAAAAAAAATAAATTCCATTTCAAAAAATAAATCTACAAAAGAATGGCAATTAATTAAACTTACATCACCCGGTCAAAAAATTAATGATTCACTTATTGTTGCCCGTTATCAACCTTAATATGATAAAAAAACATTTATTTTTATTCATTTGGGCATTCAGTTTGTTAATAATTCCTATTATATATTTTCTTTTAATAAAAAATCAAATTGAAAATATTTTTTTAACCAATTCAAATAATAGTTTATTACATACAATTGAATTAATCTACCCTAGATTTATAGTTGAAAAGGAAAGATTCGAACCCGTTTTTTTTATAAAAAAAGCTGATCAGGTTATTTTAAGGTTTTTAATAATAAATGTTACACTGTTTTTATTATATTATCTTTTAAAAAACGATCACAAATTCAAACGCAAATGGGTTATTTTTTGGAATCAAGAAACATCTATATTCAATTTAAACTTTTTTATCAGCGCCTTTTATTTGGGTTTGTTTGCATTCTCAATTGATTGGTTTTGGGGTTTTGAAAAGATGGTTCAATTAAAAATATTTTATCATCCATTACTGCTTTTTAAATTTTTAGGCAATACTTATCCTTCCTTACTTTTACTTCAATCCTTATGTGTATTATTATATTTATTTTGTTTTTTAATACTGTTTCGTTTTAAAACTGCTATATTTTCAGTTTCCGCAGGCTTCTTATTTATACTTCTCCAATCATTTTTATACGGATTCGAAAAAACTGACCAAACTTTTGCAATTTTTAATTATTTGGCAATGATTATGCCCTTTTTAATTTATTTTTTCAAAACAAATAAAAGTGAAGATAAAAAAAATACAAAGAGTACGTTTTTGGTTTTAATAAAAATTATTATAGGTCTTAGTTATTTTCAGGCAGGATTGGAGAAAATATTAATTAGCGGTTTAGATTGGTTTTCGGCTTCGACCCTTCAACATCATATGGCAGCTCATCCTACTCTATTTGGCTTATGGGTTTCGCAATTTGAATGGTTATGTATTTTATTACAAAGTGCTTCCTTACTTTTTGAAATTGGTTTTATCAGTATTGTGTTTTTTCCTAAAATGAAATATTTCTTTCTACCTATTGGCATTTTATTTCACTTAAGTACTTTTTGGCTGATGGGTATAGGAGGTTGGTTTAACAGTTGGATTTTTGCTTATATGTTTTTTATTGATTGGGAAAATATTATTTATCAAAAAATAAAATTTCAAAAGTCATATTATTAACACCCAATATGTAGATTATAAATTATTTAGAACGGTTACAAACAAATTCTAAATATTTGGTGTTAGTTTTGCAAGAAATTACCCTTATTTAATATCCTTTTCTATTATGCTTACAATTTCAAATTTATACGCCAATATAGGTGATAAAAATATTTTAAAAGGACTTAATTTAAAAATTAATGCCGGTGAAGTTCATGCTATTATGGGGCCAAATGGTGCAGGTAAAAGCACATTGGCATCGATATTGGCAGGAAGAGAAGATTACCAAATTACATCCGGTGAGATTGAATTTGAGAACAAAAGCATTATGGCTCTTTCTCCTGAAGCAAGAGCACAATTAGGAATATTTTTAGCATTTCAATATCCTGTGGAAATACCGGGAGTAAGTACTACAAATTTCATGAAAACGGCTGTAAACGAAATTAAAAAAGCTCGTGGAGAAGAACCTTTAGATGCCGTTCAGTTTTTAAAACTGATAAAAGAAAAAGCTAAACTTGTCGAACTTGATTCATCTTTTTTGACCAGGCCTTTAAATACAGGCTTCTCCGGTGGTGAAAAGAAAAGAAATGAAATTTTTCAGATGGCGGTTCTTAATCCAAAACTTGCAATTTTAGATGAAACCGATTCGGGGTTAGATATAGATGCGTTAAGAATTGTGGCTGAAGGAGTTAATAAATTAAGAACTCCTCAAAACGCAACAATTGTAATTACTCACTACCAACGTTTGCTTGATCACATAGTACCGGATTTTGTTCATGTTTTATTTGATGGAAAAATAGTTAAATCCGGTTCGAAAGATTTAGCTCTAGAATTGGAAGAAAAAGGGTATGATTGGATAAAAGCTGAACAAGTACCGGTATAATTAACGTTTTCATTTTGGTAAAAAAGCGGGAATTGTTAATTATAAAAAACTAAATTATGGATACTTTACAATCATTAGATTTAAAATCATATTTAATTAATTCTCTTGAAAATAGATTTTCAGGTAATACAATAGATTTGATTAGAAAAGAGGCATTACATGCATTTGAAAATTTAAATTTTCCAAATCAAAAAAACGAAGAATGGAGATATTCAAATCCTCAAAATTGGCTTAAGCATGATTTTGTATTGGAAAACAAAAAAATAGAATATTCTTTATCTGATTTTGAAAAATTTAAAATACCTGATATTGAGGCTAATGTGCTGGTTTTTATAAATGGAATATTTCAAAAATCCTTATCAAAAATAATAAGTCATGTAGATGAAATCATAATTGAACCTATAAATATTGCTCTTGAAAAACATCCGGAATTAATAAAAAAACATTATTGTAAAAGCATTGATATTAAAAATAATATTTTTTCGGCTTTAAATACAGTTATTAATAATGAGGGTGTATTTATTTATGTTCATCCAAATAAAATAATAAATGATCCAATTATTTTATATTTTATTTCAGATACCGAAAAACCGCTAATTGTAAATACCAGAAATTTATTGATTGCCGATAAAGGAAGTGAAGTAGCTTTCGCTGAAATATTCGAAGGTAATGACAATCATTCAGCGTACTTTACAAATACCGTTACAGAAATAAGTGTTGAACAAAATGCGAGAATTAAATATTTTAAAGTTCAAAAAGAAGGTAATAATAATTACCACATTGGTACTACAGAAGTTAATCAACAAAAAGACAGTTTTTTTGAAAGTACAACCATTTCGCTTACCGGAGCTTATATTCGAAATAATTTAAATTTAATTCTAGATGGTGAAAACTGCGAATCGCACATGTACGGTTTATCCGTTTCTTCGGGCAGACAATTAATTGACAATCATACATTAGCAGACCATCAAAAACCAAATTGTTTTAGTAACGAAATTTATAAGAGTATTTTAAATGATAAATCAATAGGGGTTTTTAATGGAAAAGTTTTTGTTAGGCAAGATGCCCAAAAAACAAATGCATTTCAATCAAATAAAAACATTGTGCTTTCCCCAGATGCAGTGATGAATACTAAACCACAATTAGAAATTTTTGCAGATGACGTTAAATGTTCTCATGGTGCTACTGTAGGTCAACTGGATGAAAGTATGTTATTCTATATGCAGGCAAGGGGGGTAGGAAAAGAAAAGGCCCGTAGATTATTAATGCAAGCCTTTGCAAATGAAATTACCGATAAAATTTCTATAGAACCATTAAAGGTTTATTTGGAAGCTGCGATTATAAACAAATTAGAAAGTTAATAAAATTATTATAGTTCTTTCCATGAAATGAAAGGATACTAATAAAAAGGTGTAGAATTGAAGCCTTTTTATTAGTATCCTAAAAATTATTTAGGGCAATCTGTTTTAGTATTTGTAGGGTTAAAACTCCAAAAATCATCTAAGCGAGATCCACCAAGCCCGGTAGTAACATAACCAATATTCTTTAGATCAGAAAAAGAAACTGAATACCCTCTTCCCACACCACATTTATCTGAAATAGAAGTTCTTTGGGTCCATACGTCTTTTACCGGTTCAAATTCCCACATATCAGTTAACACGCCGCCATTTAAGCCAAGGCCTACAAATCCACTATTTCCTATAGAAAATGCTACTGCAAAGGATCTTGCAGTAATACCATCTGTTTTTCTCAAAGTTGTTTTTTCTGTCCATGTATTTTGACCAGGGTCAAATTCATAAATATTCTTTTGTTGTTGGGTAACTCCATTATTATTTCCAAATCCAACATACGCTTTACCATTTATAACTAAAGATACTGCTCCCTCTCGCTTAGAACCTGCAAAATCTCTTACTTGAGCCCATTTATCGGTTTTATAATCATAAGACCAAAAATCCGGAAGATAATTTGCATTTGTACTAAATCCTCCATAACCGGTGCCTACATAAGCAATATCATTTATAACAAACGAAACTGCATATCTGCGTGGGGTACCCGGAAAATTGGCTAATTTTTTCCATGATTTTGAAACAGGGTTAAATTGATAAAAGTCATTTTGATACACATTAGAAAATCCAAGCCCTACATATCCCTTTCCACCTACTGAAAAACCAACAGCTCCAAACCTCGCAGGCCCGGGAAATACACCCGTCATTGCAGCTACAGAATCTGCATGAGTATTTCCCTGTAACTCACCCAATACTTTCCAATAGCCACCTGAAATAGTATATACATAAAAATCTTTTAGTAATTGTGCAGAAGGGTCAAGGCCAAAACCCACATATACACTATCACCTATTTGAAAGCTTGTAGCTGAATTTCGTGCAGTTCCTCTAAAACCTGCATCAATCTTTGTCCAGTCACCATAGTTAGGTGCACTATCATTATGCCTACAAGCAGTTATAGTGAATAGTAATATACCAAATAATAAAATGCTTTTTTTGAAAAGCCCTTTAATTGTCATTTTTTGTTTCATATGAGAAATATAGATATTGATTTGTATTATTTTATTTTGGAACACTGGTATAAAAAACATTAAGTTTTATTGCATTATAAGAATATTTTTGGCTACCCAATACGAGTTTGTTCAATTCATAAGGATCACGCGAACTATTGGCTGTTAGTATTAATCCATTATACTTTAGTGATTTGCCTTTTACAATGTTATTAACGTATTGATATAAGTCAAAAGTATAAGTAATATCATTTGAGCTCGGGTCAATTTTATAATTAATGTTTTGTGGTACAGCAGAAAAACTAAAAGGTAAAACGCCTAATAAAACATTATCATCCGTAGCATAATTCAAGTTTAACGCGCTAGGTAATGGGTATAGCCTATCTAATGGTTGTATTGCTTTTATTGTTAAGGTTACCTGATTAAAGCCCACTAAATTAGAATTAGGATCAGCCGTTTGTAAATCCAAAAGTGTAGGAAAATCAATTCTGGTACCAATGCCTACCCCGGTTTGTATATATGTTTGTTCATCTGTTTGTGATGAATTTATAATATCCTTTTTTTGTTTTAAAATTGCAAGTTTAGTAAGCTTTCTATCACTCAAAATAGAATTAAAACAAAATCCAACTCTAATGGCCCGGTTAAGTTTTAATATGTCGCCATTATCACCCTTTAAATGATAGTATACTCTTAAAGCCGTACTGTCTGCTGATGAATTAAAGCCAATTATGGATGCATCATCCGAATTGCCACTAGTAAGAGCAATCCCATTAAAATAATTTAACCAATCCTGATTAGATAAAAAATTACCTGCTTTAGCTCGGGTAAGTATATCTTTACCAAAAGTATCAGATAATTTAATATGTAAAGGTAAATTAAAGCCGGGTCTGGCCTTAAATTGTGCACTGCCTAATACTAATGGTAACGAGTTAACACTGCTTGTGTTAAAATATATTTGCGTTTGATCAATTTGGTTAACCAGTTGCCTAACATAAATATTTTGTATTTTATTTGTATCGCCAAAAGTATAATTATAAGATAGACCTAAAACAACAGAATCATAAACTGCCGAATCTGAAGGTTGAAAAGATTGATTAAGGTCTAATTGAAAAAAACTGCTACAAGAAACATTTCCCAAAAAAGGATCATTATATCTTCCAACAAGAATTTGTCTAATTGCAAAATTAGTATTACTCCAAGTTTGTATAGAATCTAATAAAACAGTAGATGTTTTAATTGTAAATGTATCTATTTTATTAATTTGTAAAGTGTTTCCACCAATAAAATTTGTTCCTATTTGTTGGTCTCCACTTTCACATGACCAAAACCCAACTGATACAATTATTAAAAATAAAAATTTAATACTTATAACTGTCTGTCTATTATAACAGAATTGATACATTTTTTAAAATAAATAGGTAAAAAAAATTAAAGATTATTATTTTCTAAAAGGATAGAAAGATTATAAAATCTTTTTAAAAAACAGTTTAATAAAAAACAAAAATGATTTGTTTTTTTAAATGAGTGGTAAAAGTAAAATCTTAAGATGTATTATCCAAATTATATATAAAATTGAACACCTTCGAATATTAAAAAACCAAATTAACTTAATTATCCAAAAAAATTAATCGGATTTATAACGTAAAAATTTTAAAAGGATTTTATTAATTGAAAATTTAATTTCAATTATGTCTACATTTTTATAAAAAAAAATAAACAAAACGATATTAATTTTAAAGATTAACGCTAACAATGTAAGTTTGACTTTCGAAAAATTAAAAAGAAATTGTAAAAATAACGACAAGAAGCGTTTTGTCTTCTCTTCAGACTTCTATAAAATACGTGCAAGCCAAGGCCATTCTATTAATATTGATCTCGTATTAATAGAAATAGTACCTCCCCAAAACCTTTTCCATGGGACAATTGAAAGCAATATTGAATCTATAAAATCTTTTGGAAATTAAAGGGAAAGCGCCACCATGTCCATCTTTCAGAAAATGTTGAAACGGCTTATAAGGTTGGAATGAGATATGGAAAACCAATTATCCTTACCATACACGCTAAAGATATTTATATGATAATTATCCATTTAATATTTTAGAAAATGGAGTATGGCTGGTGGAAATTGTTTTAAATAAATATATAGATTTTCATTTACTGAGAAATCTTTTTAATCGTTTTATTAAGAAAAATTTCTTATTCCAATAAGTCATGGTCAATTTTCTTTCCTCGGCCTGTCCCCTGACAGGCCGAGGAAAGAAAATTGATATATAATATTTAACAAGCTATTTTGTAATTAGAGAAAAGCTAGGAGTAAAATAAAAACCTTTCAATGATTTTAATTAAACATTTTCGGCCCCTCGGGGGACAGGCCGAGGGGGAAGGGGAAGAGGAAAATAATACAAGTTTCATTTATTAATTATCCTAAAATAGGATTTTCAGTAATTTTTTTCCAGACAGCAATAGCTATTTGATGAGTAATATTTTCAATTAAATAACTTCCACTGCCCATATCGTTCACTTTATCAAAATAAGATTCTTCTTTTAAAATAACCGAAACGTTTCTTGAAATTCTTTTCGACATGTTTAAATCAATTTCATTTTCAAAATAGGTTGGAGTAACTGATATGGCATCACTCCCTCCTATCACTGCCGACATGGCTTGAGTTGTATTACTTATAAAATTTTTATAAGGTTCTTCAGTTGCATTTGATAAACTTGTTGATGAATATATAAATACATCAATAAGATTTAAATTATCATCATAACTTTTAGCAATGTGCCACCAAAGCATCCTCAAAACTCGAAATTTTGCTATTTCAATAAAAAAATCATTTTTAACATTTATTTTAAAAGCAATTTTTTTTAGAATGTTGTCAAATGATATTCCATTTTCATGTAATTCTTCTACTTTTCTAATCGCATTTAATAATAAATTTGAAATTTGAGAAACGTGATCAAGTTCGATATTATTTTCAAAAATCAATGATTTAAAAAAATCTGCATCTTTAAAATAAAATATCAGTTTATCAATATCGGTATTTAGTATATTTTTACAAAAAATACCTCCCATTAGGCGTTTTGTATCAGAATAAGTATGAGATAAATATTTTAATAACGAATTAATATCGTCAATTACAAAATAAACCGGATTATTACTAAAGGAAATTTCGTTTAATAATATTTTGAAATCAATATTATTAATTTTCAATATATCAAAACAAATTCCATCGGCTCCCTGATTTAAAACTTTTCTGGCATATAAGTTAGCTTCAATTTCATTCTCTACCATAATATTTTCTATGTTCATCCAACCGGTAGTTTGTTTGGTTAGTGATAGTAGATTGGTATAACCATTAAGATATTCTAATCCTTTTAAATCTTTTTGCGTATAAAAAGGCTCAAATTCTAAACCTTCTGAAGGCCTGAATTTTAATTTATTATTATAAAAATCTTCCTTTTCCGAATTTGTTTCAAGTTTTAAGCTTTTTAAAATAAGTTTTTTCCAGTCATCGTTTGATAATCCTTCAAATTCGTTAAATAAATTTTCTGTTGTACCCATTGTTAACTTATTGTTAATAATTAGTTGAAGTTGTAAAAGCAATCCAATATTCAACATTTTAATTAAATTTGTCCATATTTTATTTATATGACACAAAAAAAATTATTTTATTTTTTATTTATTTCAGTTTTTGTTTTTACTGTAGCCTGTAAATCAACTTATTTGCCTTCTTCAAAAAAAGGAAATAACACCTTCATTGATTCTACTCTTTCAAACGATCCAAAAACTGAAAATGTTATTACTCCCTATCGTACAAAGATTAATGAGGAAGTAAATAAAATTATAGGTTTTGCTTCAAAAGATATTACAAAGGAAGGCATTAAAGAATCTGCACTTGGTAATTTAATGTCCGACATTCAAAGAATTAAAGCATATCAATATTTGAATACAAATATTGATATGGGAGTAACAGGCAGTGGCGGTTTAAGAAACCCAATCAATAAGGGAAACATTACCGTAAAATCTATTTTTGAATTAATGCCTTTTGAAAATGAATTATGGGTACTAACCTTAAAAGGCGAAACGGTTGAAAAACTTTTTAAATACATGGGAAATCGCAATGGGCTTTCAGTATCAAACACCCAAATTACTTTTAAAGATAAAGAACCTGAACAAATTTTAATTGGCGGAAAAGCTTTTGATAAAACGAAAACTTATACAATCGCGACTTCTGATTACTTGGCTACCGGTGGTGATGGTATGTTTTTCTTGAATGAAGCAACGGATATAAAAAAAACAGATAAAAAGTTAAGAGATGTAATAATTGAGTACATAGAAGATTTAACAAAACAAGGTAAACAGGTAAATGCCAATATAGAAGGCAGAGTATTTATAAAATAAATTTCAATCTCTTGTTTTAAATATTACTTTTGTTTTATTTTTGTTAAAATTATTTAGAACTTTAAACTATATATATATATGCCCGGATGGTATTCATTAGTTATAATTGTAGTCCTTTTTATTACCAGTATTGTTGTTGCTTTTGTAGTTCCAAATGAAAAAATCACTTTAAAGAGGAAGGAAGAAAAATAATTTATATAAAATATTTCTTAAAGTCATTCCATTGTTTCGATATGGGATGACTTTTTTATTTTTAAAATAAACTAAAAAAAATAAATTTATTTAAAAATAACATCTTTTAAAAATCTAAGTAGAGTTATTTTATTTTTTAACAATTTTAATATTATGCCTAAATTATTCTCATTGCCATGGATTATCAGCCTTAGAGCCAAACATAGATTACTTATTGCCCTTTGCATTTCTTTAATCGTATTATTGAAATACCGATATACGCTTCAATTAGCAACATTAATGATGGTGATTTGGATTACTTATTCTACTACCATATTAATTTTCACTTGGATTACTATTTTTTTGGCTCATCCAAGGCAAATAAGAATTATTGCGAGGCTTCAGGATTCCAGCCGAACACTTATTTTTCTTTTTGTTATTGTTGCATCCAGTGCAAGTTTTTTGGCAGTAATTATTCTGTTAAAATCTGTTCATGGGCTTTCTAAAGATGAATTGATACAACATATTATTTTATCCATCATTTCGGTTTTAAGTTCGTGGATATTGGTTCACACACTTTTTACATTGCGTTATGCACATTTATATTATGGAGATTCGACACATAAATATTGCCATGAAGGATTGGAATTTCCCTGTGAAAAGTATCCTGATTATTTAGACTTTGCTTATTTTTCTTTTATTATAGGAATCACTTGCCAAACATCTGATATTTCAATTACATCCCGAAAGATAAGAAGGCTTGCACTTATGCATGGAATTTTAACATTTGGGTTTAATACAATTATTGTAGCCTTAACAATAATTGTTATATCGGGTTTATTGGCTCAATAGACAAAAAAAAACTCCCATGAGGGAGTTTTTTAAATCATGAGATTGTTTTTTTATTTTGTAGCATTTGCTGCTTCTTCAAGAGCTTCTACATTAATGAAACCAACTGCAATATCAGTTAACTTTTTATCAGTTTCTTTCTCTTCATCTAAAGTTACCTGAAATAACTCGGCAATATCGGTTTTGCCTAAAGTTTGTGCTAGTGTACGTAAAGAACCATAAGCAGAAATTTCATAATGTTCTACTTTTTGAGCACAAACAATTAAACCTACATCCAATACAAAGGGATCTTTTTCTGTATCTTTAATCACCTCTTCACTTTCTTCCAATAAGCCTGCCATTGCTGCACATTTTTTTGCTTCGGGTTTTTCTCCCAGTAATTCAAAAACTTTGTTAAGCCTTTCAACATGCATTAAGGTGGCATCTTGATGCTCTTCAAAAGCTGCAGCCAGTTCAGTATTATTTGCTTTCTTAGACATTTTTATTAAAGCCTTGGCTAAATGATTTTCTGCCCAATAAATATCTTTCACTTCTGATAAAAAAAGCTCGTAAAAAGCTGTTGTTTTTTTAGATTTCATTTTATTAATATTAAGTAAGGATTAAAAAAAATTATTAAACTATTTTTTTGTCGGTTGCCAATGCTTTGCTTGTAAACCCACCAAGGATAGAGATGGCTAAACTGAATAATAATGCAGGGATAAAACCATCAACATGAAAGCCTTTAACAATTGCTGCTGTTAAGTAGATCATTAAAACACTAATTACAAAATGAAATAAACCCAGTGTAATGATATTAATAGGCAGTGTCAATAACTCTAGGACCGGTCTGACTAACGCATTTAAAAGGCCTAGAACAATGGCTACGATAATTGCAGTTCCAAAGGAATCAACACTTATTCCGGGGATAATGTAGGCTCCGATAAGCACTACAATGGCAGAAATTAGTAATCTGATAATTAAATTCATAATATTAGAAGTTTTAGTTAAAAATTAAAACTCCAAATTAAAAAATATATGCCTGATAAATGGCAGGTATTAAAATACCTTATTTAATAACAATATTTGAAATATAAAATAAATTGTGGGTATTTTATTCTACGGCGTTCTCTAAGAAAATTTTTTATTTAAAACATTAAACATCTTTTTTATATAGCGTTTAAATTCACCAATGGGTTTAAAATTTTTCCATTTAGTTTGCTTTAAATAACTGTAAAAAATTTCTTTGTATTCTACACGATTAGAATATGATTGATATATTGGCTTGCGATGAAAGAAGTGAATCAATGAAGGGTTTTCGTGTAACCTGTCGGCGAATGCGTTCCATTCTTTTTCTAATTCGAACCATTTATTGACAAAGCCTACATTTAAACCATATTGGTCTCCGAACATTGCAAACTCCATATTTTTATCTAAAATATCCATAACATTTTTACTCATATCAGCCTTTTTCCACTTCTCAATATCCATGATTATTAAACCGGAATTAAATAATTTTGTGTCGGCGGTTAAACCAAGTTCTAAATAATTATCAACCCCGCCCCCGGTTTCAGATTTAAATTGAGGAGAAATCGAATCTTGAACTGCCCCTATAATATTATTTTCAATGTTTTTATTCCATAATTCACTGATGTCTTTTAATACTATCATATCTACATCCATATAAATTACTCTCTTTACACTCTCGGGAATGAAATAAGGTATAAAAATGCGAACATGGATATTTTTTGGATAGGAGCTTGGATCAACAGGTAATTTAAAGTTTTTGGGTATGGCATCATTAATTTTAATCCAAATAACTTTTATTTTATTGTTATCTATCGACTCCATTAACCTTTTTTTGTTACCTTTTTTAATTCCATCATCAACTATATAAACATTTATATCTTCTTCTGAATGATGATTTATTTCTATTGACTTTAAGAGTGCTGCCATTAAAACAACATAATGGTTATCGCTCACGCAAACAATACTGATTGGATCTTGCATATGGAAAGTTATATTCTATTTACACAAACATACAAAAATAAAAATCTCACACAAATCGTTAATAATTTTCATAACTTTTCCAAGATGTAATTTTATTATTATAATATAAAAGTGTAATATTGGAATGAAAAATATTGTTAAAATCATCTTATGCCAAATTCATTAATGATTAAATCTTTTAATAATAATTAAAATAAATTGTAAGATTATGAAATCAGTTGGGCTGAAACTAGAAAAAAGCTCATATACAGTTAGAGAGAGAACTCAATTCGATAGTACACCTAATAAATATGATGTTTATGACCCTGAAAACGAAGAGATAATTTTATTATGTATTGAAGAAGATATTGATATCTTCAATACAAACTTAAGAATGGTTAAGTTTAACACATTTACACCATTTCAAATTGCTATTAAATTGCCTGATGGGGAAAGAATATATATATTAAGGCGACATCCTGATTTGCTAAATTCAAAGGTGGTCATAACCAATACTAAAGGTGAACTGTGGCTGGCATTCAACGAAAAAAAAATAATCTATCCAACAGGGGTAATACTTGAAGTTGTAGATAAGTTTGAGAAAACAATTTTCACACTGTGTAATGAAGGTGAAATGTATATTTTATTGGAAAATAATATTACAATCGGAAAAATTTTTCATAAAAAGATGAAAACGCCGAAAAATAATATTTTAATGATAGATAATTATATAATTGATATTCCTTCTAATGTCCCTCAAGATTCTCCAATCAGATTATTATTAGTACTCACTGCCGTTTGTTTGGATATTTTATTTTTTGATGGAATAGATATATTGTGATTATAAATACAAACTTAAATCACCCAAGCCTTGCCGAATTATTTCCGGTTCATCAAGTGTACAATTTACAATTGTAGAAGGTATTATTTGCCCGTAGCCTCCATCAATAACAATATCAACCAGTTTTTCAAATTTTTCGTAAATTAATTCGGGATCGGTAGAATATTCAATAACAATATCATCATCTTTTATAGAAGATGTAATAATTGGGTTAGTCAATTCTTTTACAATCATCCTCGGTATATTATTATCAGGCACCCTTATTCCAACAGTTTTTTTGGGAGTATCCAACATTTTAGGTACTTTATTGCTTGCTGATAATATAAAAGTAAAAGGGCCCGGCAATGCCTTTTTCATTATTTTAAATGTAGCAGTATTCACTTTCGCGTACTCGGCAATATGACTGAGATCATAACAAATAAAAGAAAAATCGGCCTTGCCTATTTTTACTCCTTTTATTTGATGCAACCTTTCCATCGCTTTTTTATTATGAATATCACACCCTAATCCATAAATAGTATCGGTAGGGTAAATCACTATACCACCATCTTTCAGACATTCCACAATTTGTTGAATTTTTTTGAGTTCAGGATTTTCCGGATAAAGTTTAATAAAATCGGCCATATAATTTTTCACAAATTTACAAACAAATTAGAATGCCAAAAATCTTAAAACAATCTGATTGAAAATTAAATTTTTATTAAGTTTGTGTCATGAATAACAAGCCTACAAAAAAACAGCAAATATTAATCGGAGTTTTCATAACCGTATCAGTACTTTTCGCCACTTTTTTCTTTTATTTTTATCAATTATTGTTCTCCCCCAATTTTAAAGTTGAAAAGAACGACTATTATTTATTAATACCAACAGGTGCTAAATATATAACAGTAGTTGATTCTTTAAGAAAAAATAAAATTCTTGATGATGAACTCTCATTTAACTTTTTAGCGAAAGTAATGGGTTATCAGGATCATGTACTTCCCGGAAGATATTTGATAAGCAGGAAAATGAATAATTCAACATTAATTAGAATTTTAAGATCCGGAAAACAAACTGAATTAAGCTTGGTTTTTAATAGTGCAAGATTAAAGAAAGAAATAGCTTCAAGGTTATGTAAAAATATTGAAGCCGATTCAACTCAATTTTTAAACCTCATCAACGATCATGAAACTTGTAAAAGATATGGTTTTGATACAACAAATATCATGTGCATGTTCATTCCCAATACTTATAAAATTTATTGGAATACCAATGCAGAAGAATTATTAAAGAGGATGAACAAGGAATATTTAGATTTTTGGAGTGAAGGAAAAATAAAAAAAGCAAAAGATGTAGGTTTTTCTCCAATACAAGTCTCTATTTTAGCTTCAATTGTAGGTTCTGAAACCAATAAAAATGATGAAAAACCCAGAATTGCAGGTGTTTATATAAATAGAATGAAATCTGTAGAAACGGGCTTTAAGTTACAGGCAGACCCAACGGTAATTTATGGTTTAAAAGATTTTACAATAAAAAGAGTAACCCGAAATCATTTATTATCAAATACTCCTTATAATACTTATCTCATAAAAGGATTACCTCCCGGACCCATTAACACTCCCGGAATCGCATCAATTGATGCAGTATTAAATTACGAAAAAAACGATTTTTTGTATTTTGTAGTTAAATCCGATTTTTCAGGATACCATGTTTTTTCAAACAACTATCAGGAACACCTTCAAAATGCCCGATTATATTGGGAGGCACTCAATTTAAGAAAAATAAAATAATGTATTCATTTGAATATAACGTCAGGGTTCGGTATGCAGATACTGATCAAATGGGATATGTATATTATGGTAATTATGCACGGTACTATGAAATTGCACGGGTAGAAGCTTTAAGAAATTTAGGATTTAGTTATAAAGCCTTAGAAGACTCAGGTACAATGATGCCCGTATTAGAATTAAATACAAAATATATTCAACCGGCCAGGTATGATGATTTATTAACTTTAAAGGTTTTTATAAAAGTTTTTCCAAAAGCGCGGATAATTTTCGAATATGAGATTTTTAACGAAAATGGTTTATTACTAAATACAGGGTTAACGACTTTGGTTTTTATAAACAGGTCAACTAACCGCCCCTGCCCTATCCCTGAAGCACTTGCAGCAAAGCTTAAAAAGTATTTTGAAAAAATATGATAGTGTATTTGTTTAAATAAATTTTCATTCTACCTTTGCAGTCCGAAAACAGTATTTTTTCTAGAGAGATGGCAGAGCGGTCGAATGCGGCGGTCTTGAAAACCGTTGACTGTTACAGGTCCGGGGGTTCGAATCCCTCTCTCTCTACGAAACTTAAGCTTTCAATACTATGAGCAAGTGAATAAAAAGCCTCTACATTTTAAATGTAGAGGCTTTTTGACGTTATAACATCCTAAAATTCAAACATTTATTGCTGCAATCATTAAACTTCTCAATATATGTTTACCAACCTAACAGTACTGTTTTGGCAACGAAAAAATAGAACTAAAAACGAAACTGCTTTATGGGCAATTGATGAAGTAAAAAAAAAGGTTATATAAGAGATAATATAAAAAACTTACAAGAAAGTAAGATTTGACAGTAACTTTGAAGATTGGTTTGAAAACAGCTTTAAGAAATCTCAGACACATACTTTAGCTTTGAAGATCATCATGTTATCGCTATAAATGTATTGGAAACTAAAGCATCCTTCCCAATGCCGTATTGAACATGATAAGAAGTTATTTAAATGCTTGTTTGGACTTGTGGTGTAGGATAAGCGCATAATTCTATAATCCTGCTATCTTTCCGTTTCCTGAGCCATGGCTACGACTCCGGCCAGTGATTTTATCCTTCCATAACTTGACATCCGGTAATTTTCAAAACCGGTAATTCTTTTCCATTGCTCATCAGGTAAACACTTAAGCGAATAATTTTCGAGGTATTTTAGATTTACCAACTAAAAATTAATTCTTTATTAAAAAGCAGAATTAATATGTTGGATAGTCGAGCTATTTTTAGATTTTGAACGAATTAGTACAAGGCCGAAGGATTGTTATCTCCTCGATTCGCTTAAGGTCAATAGACGGTAAACTAGATTTCAAATCAATTTAACATTATCATTTACAAATTAGATTCATAAAATTAATCTAATCAATACTCAATTTTTATATGTGTATAAATAAATATACAGGATTTAAGATATTTTAGATTTTAATTCGTTAAATCTTTCCTGAAGAATTAGTATTTGCTCTTCCAAAAGCTTTATAGTTCTATCATAAAGTTCACGTTCCTTATCATTTATATTGCTATAATTTACTGAAAAGCTTTGTCATGAGAAGTTCCATAATTATTAAATATAAATTTCTCGTCAAAATTTATTAAATGAGTTTTATTAAAGATTGCATCCTCTTTCAATCAAAAGACAAGTTCAACCGCAAGTTGGGATGGATATTTAGCTTACAATTGTTGTATTTCCGGCTTCTATTGGGTTTGTTATTTGGTATTATTACTCGATTAATGCATTGTGATGTATTTATTAAGTTTTAATACCATATTTTACCCCTTACAATCTTAATGATAAAGATATGGTTTTGCGGGATATTCCGTGGTATGAATGGATTAAAAATCGCCCTATAATCACAATCTTACGAAGGTTTACAAAGGATTGATTATTTAAAATAAGTAATTATTCGGGTTTTTTAACTTTAAATGAAATGTTTTCTAGAAATTTTCTGTGTTTTTAACAATCATACTCATGATTTTAATACGTTGAACTTTGGATTAGCTATCCGTTTGTTGGAATAGCATTTGAATGCAACAGAAAAAATAGTTTACTTACCATTTAATTGAAAATATTGAATTGGTAATGTCAAATAACAAAAAATCTGATAAAATAAAACCCATAGAAGTTACCCTATGGGACGCTGCAAATAAATTAAGGGGTAGCGTAGAGCCGGCCGAATACAAACACGTGGTTTTAGGCCTCATTTTCTTAAAGTTCGCGAGTGACAAGTTTGAAGAACATCGCACCAAACTCATTGCCGAAGGCAAGGAGAAATATATTGAGATGGCCGATTTCTACAATATGAGCAATGTTTTCTTCTTAGAAGAAAACAGCCGTTGGAGTTATCTAATAAAAAGGGCCAAACAAAATGATATTTCCTTGCTCATTGACACGGCTTTGCATACCATTGAGAAAAATAATAAAGCCCTGAAAGGTGCTTTACCCGACAATTACTTTTCCCGTTTGGGTTTGGATGTTACAAAATTGGCTTCTCTTCTCGATACTATTAACGACATTGATACCACTAAAGACCCTAAACATGATGTAGTTGGGAAAGTGTATGAATACTTTCTTTCAAAATTTGCATTGGCTGAAGGGAAAGGCAAGGGAGAATTTTACACACCAAAAAGCATTGTAAACCTGATTGCCGAAATGATTGAACCTTACAAAGGCATTATCTATGACCCGGCTTGTGGTTCGGGTGGTATGTTTGTGCAAAGTATAAAGTTTATTGAAGCCCATCACGGCAGCAAAAAAGAAATTTCTATTTACGGACAGGAGTACACCAACACCACTTACAAACTGGCAAAAATGAACCTTGCCATACGTGGCATTAGTGGCAACCTTGGAGAAAAAGCAGCAGACACTTTTGCAGATGACCAACACAAAGACCTGAAAGCCGATTACATAATGGCTAATCCACCTTTTAATCAAAAGGACTGGCGTGCAGAAAATGAATTGAAAGACGACCCACGTTGGAGAGGCTACGATGTGCCGCCCAAAAGCAATGCCAATTACGGTTGGATTTTGAATATGGTTTCCAAACTTTCCGACAATGGTGTAGCTGGATTCATATTGGCAAATGGTGCACTGAGTGGAGGTGGCGAAGAATATAAAATCCGCAGAAAGCTGATTGAAAATAATTTGGTGGAAGCCATTTTGGTATTGCCACGTAACTTATTTTATACCACTGACATAAGTGTTACACTTTGGATTGTAAACAAAAACAAAAAGACACAAAACAAAAAAGTGGGTGCCGAAACCCGTAACATCCGTGACCGTGAGAAAGAAATCCTATTTATGGATTTGAGACAATTAGGCGAACCGTTTGAAAAGAAATACACACAGTTTTCTGATGATGACATTAAAAAGGTAACAAACACTTACCACCAATGGCAAATCCAAGAAATTGAAAACATTCCTGAGTTCTGTTATTGTGCAAGGTTTGACGAAGTAGCCAAAAAAGATTTTTCTCTCGTACCTAGCAAATATATTGAGTTTGTAAACCGGGACGAAAATATTGACTTTGACGAGAAAATGCAAACCCTGCAAAGCGAATTTGCGGAATTGCTAAAAGCCGAAGCCGCCTCAAAAAATGATTTACTAACCGTGTTTAAACAATTGGGTTATGAATTGTAAAATCGGCGAAGCCAAATCAAATTATAAACCGTTAGGCAAATTCATTCAACCTGTTGTTGGTCGAAATAATGATTTAGGTGATTTGCCATTAATGGGCTTGAGTATTCAAAAAAAGTTTATTCCTTCTATTGCAAATACGATAGGAACGGATATGTCAACATACAGAACGATTTATAAAAATCAATTCGCGTATGGTCCAGTAACTTCAAGAAACGGAGATAAAATTACAATTGCACTCTTCAATGATTATGAAAAGGCATTGATTTCACAGGCATATATTCCTTTTGAAGTAAAAGATTCCAACGAACTTGACCCTGAATATTTAATGATGTGGTTTCGCAGACCAGAGTTTGACAGATATGCAAGATTTAAAAGCCACGGAAGTGCTAGAGAAATTTTTGATTGGGAAGAAATGTGCAACACCCTTTTACCCATCCCCACCATCACCAAACAAAGAGAAATAGTAAAAGAATACAACGTTATCCAAAGCCGCATCGCCCTCAACCAACAACTTATACAAAAGCTTGAAGAAACCGCACAGGCGGTTTATAGGGAGTAGTTTGTGGAGGGAATTGATTTGGAGAATTTGCCTGAGGGATGGAGGGTTGGGAAAATTGAAGATGTTGCAGATTACATTAATCGAGGAATAACTCCAAGCTATTCAGAAAATGAAGGACTTGTAATACTCAATCAAAAATGTGTTAGAAATAATTCCATTGAATTAGAGTTTTCAAGGAGACATAATGAAAATGATAAAAAAATCCCGAGGGAAAAATTACTTAAACAATTTGATATACTTGTAAATTCAACAGGAGATGGCACTTTGGGAAGAGTAGGAATTGTAAAAGAAATATCCCTTCTTATGACAGTTGATTCACATATAACAATTTTTCGAACCAATTCTCAAAATAACCCAATTTATATTTGGGGAAATATTTCTGGCAGAAGTGAGGAAATAGCAAATTTGGCAGAAGGTTCAACAGGCCAAACTGAATTAAGCAGAAGTATGTTTGCAGAATTACCAATGCTAATTCCCAGAAAAGATATTCAAGATGAGTTTGCGGAAATCCTTACCAAGTGTATCAAACACTCTCATTTATTAGAACAAGAAAACCAAAAGCTAACGGAACTGAAAGAATTACTGCTTTCTAAGTTGGTGACAGTTGAAAATTAAAAAGCTATGAATATGCACAATTTTAATAGAGGAGCACAGTGGTTAAAATGTGATTTGCATTTGCACACTCCTGATACAAAGCTAAATGCTAAAGGATTTGAAATTAACAATGAAGATAAGTGGGAAAAATATTGTCAAATTCTTGAAGAATCTGATGTAACTGTATTTGGAATTACTGATTACTTCACTGTTGATAATTACTTCAAATTTATAAAGCATTTTAGAGAAAAGTATCCTATATCAAAGAAAGTTTTCTTTCCAAATATTGAATTTAGACTTGATGTATCTGTTAACAAAGCAGCAGAAGAAATCAATTTACACGTTCTTTTTTCAAATGATGTTTTAGAAAGTAATATAAATGACTTCTTATCCAAAGTAGATACTACGATAACAAAAAAACAAGTTCATATAACTTGCAATAAGCTAGTTAGCGAAAATGATTTTCAAGGAGCATCTATAAAGTACTCCGATTTGAAATCAGTTTTAAAAAAGGTTTTCGGTGAAAATGAATGTTACATAATACTTGCAGCTTCAAATAATCAAGGGTTAAGAGCCGATACCAAATCTCTAAGAAAACTAAATATTAGTGATGAAATTGATAAAGTTTGCCAGGGCTTTTTTGGTAACTCCAACAACGTAAAGTATTTCCTAAAAGAAGATAGATATGAACCCAACCATGAGGGAACAAAGGAAATTGCAAAAAAATGTCCTGTTTTTACAGGTTCCGATGCACATTCATTTAATGATTTAGAAAATAAACTTGGTAAAGCATATGAAAAGAGAGATAAAAATGATAAAATCTGTGATATCTCTGAAATAACTTGGATAAAAGCAGATCCAACATTTGATGGATTGAAACAAGTATTAATTGAACCCGAAGAGCGAATTTATATCGGTAAGATACCTCCAATTATTGAAAACGTAAAGGATAATAGAACAAAGTACATAAAAGGGTTATCCATTGATTGGATTGAAAACTATGATGGTAAGCATGGAAAATGGTTCAAGCATGTAGAAATTGAGCTAAATCCTGAATTGGTTGCAATAATAGGTAATAAAGGAAGTGGCAAAAGTGCTTTAGCTGATATTATTGGATTGTGTGGGCATTATAAAAATCAAAAAGATTTTTCATTTCTAAGAGAAAAGAAGTTTAGGGAAGGAAAAGTTTCCAAATACTTTGAAGCAAAACTGCAATGGGCAAGTGATGAGGTTATTTCAAAACTATTATCCGACAATTCTGATAGCGGAGAAATTGAAACAGTCAAGTATCTTCCACAAGGATATTTTGAAACCCTAACGAATGAAATTTCAACTACAGAAGCATTTCAAAAGGAAATTGAAAACGTTGTTTTCACTCATTTGAGTGTTGAAGATAAATTAGGTTTTCAATCCTTTGAAGAATTAATAGTATATCATAAACAAAGTGTAGAAAGGGAAATCAAATCATTGGAAGCAACTCTAAATGAATTGAATAACCAAATAATAAAACTGGAAAAGAAATTAAATCCGAATTATAAGGCTGAAATTCAAAACAAACTAAAGCAAAAAGGAAGTGAGCTTCAAGCGTTGATTGAGCCTATTCAAGTTAAAAACCCTACTGAGGATGAAGTAGTATCAGCGCAAAATAAATTGATACTTGATGAAATAGAAAAGATAAAAGCTGAAATAGAAAAGATTGAAAAAAACATATCAGTAAGAGAACAAGAAAAGAGTGGTTTATTAATAGAATTGAGAAACTTAAAGGAATTAAAGAAGGAAATTGAGTTTAAAGTTGAAGAAATAAAATCTTTTAAGGAACAGCGGGAATTGATTGCTGAGAAATATGGATTAGATTTTAATGCTTTACTTAATCTAGCAAGTAATCTTGACAGCTTAAATAGTCTTATTAGCAAAAAAGATGCTGAATTAATCAAAGCCAAGGAATTTTTAGGTGAAGAGCCTTCTATTGTTCCTGATTTTATCTCACTGAAAAAGCAATTAGAAATTTCTAATTCAAATCTTGACAAAGAACAAGAAAAGTTAGATACTACTTTAAAACAATATCAACTTTATTTAAAAGATAAAAAGGATTGGGAAGATAAAAAGAATAAGATAACCGGAAGTGAATCTACTCCTGATACAATACTTTTCTTTAAAAATGAATTGAGGTATTTGGAGTATTTATTAGATCCTGAAATACAAAAAATCAAAGCGGCAAGAATTGAAATTTCAGAGAAAATATTTGACAAAAAGCAAGATGTTATCAAAGTTTATAAAGACGTGAAACAAAAAATTGATGCCATTATTGATGATAATACCGATTTGCTTGACAGTTATAAGATTAATATTGAAGCAAAGTTATCATTCAATTATAATTTTAGAGATGCTTTCTTTAGAAATATCAACCAAAATC
This sequence comes from Spirosomataceae bacterium, assembly GCA_965248855.1. Lineage (GTDB taxonomy): Bacteria > Bacteroidota > Bacteroidia > Cytophagales > 172606-1 > CBDFKQ01. The sequence goes on from CBDFKQ010000003.1 coordinate 33,003, forward strand.
AAGTTGGTACATTCTATTCAATTGAAGGGGGCAATGTTCAATTCAATAAACTCATTAAAGAGGTAAATTTTGATGATAAAGAAAATGTAAAAAACTTTTTGACAAGTACAATTGAAGCTATTTTCGAAGACCAAAGAGACAATTACAATAATGCGAAACGTTATTTAGATGGACAGATCAAAGAACCTTTAGATTTATATAATAGGCTGTTCTCACTTTCATTTTTGGAGTACAATTATCAGTTGATGCAAGGCAATAAAAAACTACAACAATTATCGCCAGGTGAACGAGGTGCTTTATTGCTAATCTTTTATTTATTACTCGACAAAGACAATAAACCATTAATCATTGACCAACCAGAAGATAATTTAGATAATCAAAGTGTTGCAAATATTCTTGTGCCGTTTATAAGAAAAGCAAAGGCAAACAGACAAATAATATTGGTTACTCACAATCCAAATTTGGCAGTAGTTTCAGATGCCGAGCAAGTGATATTTGTAAATATTGATAAAGAAAATGATTACACTTTTGAATATCAATCTGGCAGTATTGAAAATAGGGATATAAATAACCGAATTGTTCAAGTTTTGGAGGGAGCAATGCCAGCTTTTAATAAACGAAAGCAGAAATATTACGAATAGCCGAAGTAATGAAATTCACCAAAGAAAAACTAGAAAAGGCATTTACCAAGTTGTTGGAGTAACAAATAATGTCAAGTTTTATGTGCAGAAAACTTGACATTATTTTGAAAAAACAACTAACTTTGTAGTATGAAAAGGAGCTGTTACGTAGTTCCATTCGACCAATAAAAAATAGAAACTTACGAATGAATTTAGCAACGCAAATACGAACTCGAATAGAGAAGCTACCCGAAGGCAAAACCTTTGGGTATGCCGATTTGCGTATTGCTAAAGAGGAGTATCAAACTGCCGCCAAAGCCCTTGAGCGTTTACAAGCTAAAGGCATCATCAAAAAAATATCGAAAGGTGTTTTTTACAAACCCGAGCAAACTTTATTTGGAGAATTAAAACCCGATTACAGCGAACAGTTGCGACCTTATTTGTTTGAAAACGGTAAACGCATTGCCTACGAAACAGGTTATTCGCTTTACAACCGAATGGGGTTAACTACACAAATGGCTTTTCGCATTAAAATAGCCAGTCGCAGCAAACGTATTTCTATTAACAGAGGAGCATTAAAGGCAGATGCCGTGAAGAGTTATGCCGAAGTAACCGAAGCCAATTATGAAATATTAGGATTTTTAGATACCATTAAAGATATTAAGCGAATACCCGATTGCTCGGTGAGCCAGGCTGTAAAAATATTGAGCAGTAAAATCAGCAAACTGAACGAAAAGCAAATTTCGGATTTGGTGAAATATTCTTTGCTTTATCCCACACGTGTAAGAGCATTGACAGGTGCAATGTTGGAAAACCTGAACATACAGGCAAATACCGAAAAGCTAAAGCAAAGTCTGAACCCACTCACAAAAGTGAAGATGGGTTTAAAAGAAACAGAATTGCCCACCATTCAAAACTGGAATATAGAATGAAGCTGCATCAGAATACAAAGCTATTTCAAGATGGAATAAGAGCAACTGCTCAACAAATGAATATTCCACCCGAGTTTGTCGAAAAAGACTATTGGGTAACCTATGCTTTGTTTACTATTTTCAACCATGAAATTGGCAAAGACACCGTATTTAAGGGCGGAACAGCACTATCCAAGTGTTACAATATAATAGAACGGTTTTCGGAAGACATAGACCTTGTTGTTTTAAGGCGTGAAGGAGAATCAAATAACCAGCTCAACAATAAAATAAAGAAGATAAGCAAGGTTGTCGCTGATGTATTGCCCGAAGTGGAAATATCTGAACTAACACAAAAAATGGGCATGAACCGTAAAACGGCTCACACTTATACAAAGGAATTTCAGGGAATTTATGGCCAGGTGAGAGATGTGATTGTGGTAGAAGCTACAAGGCTTGGCAATTCTGAACCTTCTACAATAAAAACGATTAGTTCATTTGTTGGCAGTATGATGATTAATAATGGACAACAAGATATAGCAGAAGCAAATGGATTACTACCATTTGAATTATTGGTTTTAAACCCAACAAGAACAATCTGTGAAAAAATAATGAGCCTGGTAAGGTTTTCATACGGAGAAAACCCGATTGATGATTTGAAGAAAAAAGTAAGGCACACTTATGACCTGCACCAACTATTACAACAAAAAGAGTTTTCCGATTTCTTCGATTCAACAGCATTTGAAGATATGCTGTTGAAAGTAGCAAATGATGACGTTGCCGGTTATAAGAATTCAAATGAATGGCTAATTAACCACCCTAAAGAAGCCTTACTATTTAAGGATTTACAGAATGTTTGGACAGCATTAAAAGTAGTTTACAATGGGGATTTTAAAAATTTAGTATACAGTAGCGCTTTACCGAATGAGACAGATATATTGAATACATTGAAAAGAATAAAAGAAAGGTTAGATACAATTAAATGGACTATTAAAATCGAAAATAAATGAATGAACTTCACCTAAGAAAAATTGAAAACTGACATGAACAGTGAAATCATCATATACAAAAACCCTGATGGTAACGTCAAAATAGATGTTCGCTTGGAGGAAGAAACTGTTTGGCTCACACAGGCACAGCTGTGTGAGTTGTTTCAAAAATCTAAAGCCACAATAAGCGAACATATCAAGAATGTATTTGAAGAAGGTGAGTTAGATGAAAAAGTGGTTGTTCGGAAATTCCGAATAACCACTCCGCATGGTGCCATTGCCGGAAAAACGCAAGAAGTAGAAGTAAATGGCTACAACCTGGATGTCATTATTTCGGTAGGCTACAGGGTAAAATCACCCCAAGGTACCCAGTTTCGTATTTGGGCTACCCAAAGGCTTAAAGAATACATTATCAAAGGCTTTGCCTTGAATGACGACCGATTTAAGTCGGGCAGTTCAATGAATTATTTCAACGAATTGCAGGAACGCATTCGGGAAATAAGGATATCTGAACGCTTCTTTTACCAAAAAATAAAAGACATATACACTACCAGTATAGATTATGACCCGAAAGACGAAAAGACCGTTGAGTTTTTTAAAATAATTCAGAATAAACTGCTTTGGGCCATCAGCGAGCAAACCGCAGCCGAATTAGTTTTCAGACGTGCCGATGCAAATTTACCATTGCTGGGGATGCAATCGTTAGATAAAAAGAATACATTATCTATCAAAAAATCAGATGTCAGCATTGCCAAAAATTACCTGAACGAAGATGAAATCAAATTGCTTGGCTTATTGGTAGAACAATATTTGGCTTTTGCCGAAACAATGGCCCAGCAGCGAACACCCATGTATATGGCAGATTGGATTAGTAGATTGGATTCTATTCTGCAATTGAATGGAAGAGAATTGCTTTCCCACGCAGGTAAAATAAGCCACGAAAAAGCATTGAATAAATCTGAAGCTGAATTTGAAAAATATAAAATAGCTCAAAAAGCAATTGAAAAAGAACATAGCTTGAAAGAGATTGAAGAAGATATTAAAAAACTGAAAAAGCCTAAAAAATGAAACATTACACCGAAGCTAGTTTAGAAAGCACTTTTGTTGAATTATTAGGTGAAGAAGGTTTTGAACATACTTTAGGTGTAAATATTAACCGCAAACCCGATGAAGTATTGATTGAGGAAGATTTACAAAACTTCGTTTTAACGCAATACGCTGGTCAAGGCATTACGGTAAACGAAATCAAATCTATCATTCTTCAGCTCAAATCCCTATCTGCTTCTGACCTGTACGAAAGCAACAAAACATTTTTGCAACTACTTTCAGACGGTTTTATTCTCAAACGGGAAGATCGTAACCAAAAAGACATTTATATCCAACTCATTGATTATGCAGGATTAAACAAACAAAAGCAACTCGAAGCGGAGCAATTAATTTCAATTGCTGCAGAACCCGAAGAAGTATATTCTAATGATAATAACATATACAAGTTCGTCAATCAACTGGAAATTATTGGTTCAGAAAAACGTATTCCTGACGGCATTGTTTATATCAATGGTTTGCCTTTGGTAGTGTTTGAATTTAAATCGGCCATCCGTGAAGAGGCCACCATTTATGATGCTTTTAAACAGTTAACCGTTCGGTATAGCAGGGATATCCCTGAACTCTTTAAATACAATGCATTTTGCGTGATTAGTGATGGTGTAAACAATAAAACAGGTTCGTTCTTTGCCCAGTACGATTTTTTCTATGCGTGGAGGCGGGTTTCTGGTCTTGCAAAAGATGTTGATGGTATAGATAGTATGTTTACACTCATTCAGGGAATGTTTCATAAAAACCGTTTGCGTGATATTATCCGTAACTTTATTTACATTCCTGATAGCTCAAAGAAAAACGAGAAAATTGTTTGTCGCTATCCACAATACTATGCAGCGAGGGCTTTGTATGACAACATCAAGTTAGCCCAAAAACCCGAAGGATGAGGAAATGGCAGAGGCTTTAACGAACCTGATTTGGGAGGTTCATAAAGAATTTAAAGCCGGAGACGAATTAGGAATTGATTTTGAAGAAAAGGCCTTTTATGACATTTTGAAAGAACTTTGTTTAAAATATGACTTCACTTACCCGGAAGCTAAATTAATTGACTTATCTAAGGCAGTAAAAGTAATTGTTGAAAGCCAGGCCAAGTTCCCCGACTGGAACAAACGGGACGACATAAAATCTGCTTTAAAAGTGGAATTAATATTAATTCTGGATATGTTTGGTTATCCGCCAGTCGAAAGAGACGAAGTGTATATGGAAATTTTTGAACAAGCTGAAAATTTTAAGAAAAACAGAACTTCTTAATCCGACAAAATCGAAGGATTTTACTTCTATATTTTAAAAGTACTATTAATGCATAACGATCATTTATACCACAAATACGATTGAAGGTTTTCATGCTCAGCTTAGAAAAGTTACCAAAACAAAAAGGGTATTTCCATCTGATATGGCCTTATTAAAGTTGCTCTACTTAGTCCGGGACAGGATTACAAAAAAATGGAGCATGCCTATGCATGATTGGAAAAATTCATTATCCCACTTTTCTATAGTTTTTGCTGACAGATATAATTGGTAAATTAAAATGAAATTCAAAAAAAAATTATTATTTTTAATGGGAAAACAAAATCAGTCTGGAGAAGGGAAAGTGAAAATATTCATCTTTCTCTTCAAAAGAAATATTTACACCTGACACAGTTTATTGAACAGACTAGCAAAACTTACAGATAAGCCTGCAGGAACTGTAATGAAAGTAAAGAAGGCAACAATGGATTAGATCACTATCCACATTGAAAGATCTTAGAGCTATTTTTTTGGACAAATTCTATTGGAACCCCTTAACGTACTTTAACTTCCCTTTCGTGAGCCGACCCCATCTAGTCTCAAAACGAATAAGAATAATTAAAGTTAGTAGTGGCCTCAAGGAAAGAAGTGTTCCCTGAACTTGGTTTATCTGCACCGGTTTGAAAACGTTTTAAAATATTTATCGATAAGCCCAAATTATGTTTTCCCTTTTTTTTTGAATATGTTTTGGGAGAATAATTTATGTTAAACCTGTTATTGAGAATAGAACTGCCTGCCACATTGTTTACCAGGTTTTTATTATAAGAACCTGAGTAACTTGCCCTTAATGATTTATTAAACAAAGCTTTTGATATACTCATATTTGGCCCCCAATAAGAACTCTCATAAGTGGACAGGTGATTGGTATAATAATTAAAGGAAGTAGACAAGGTTAAATTTTGTTGGGCAATGGAATAAGAGTAGGAAATATTGCCTGTAATAAAATCAGAAACTGAATTATTGCCTGTTTTATAAGTGGCCTGATCACTTGCTTTTTGATAAGAAGCATTGAGCATAATTGATTTCCTGCGCTCAGTGCTTCCAAAATTATAACCTGTCAAAGCATTTAGCGTATTATTGACCTGATAAAAATTTAATGTATCAAGTACGTTCCTGAAAAAAGGGTCTGCGAGGGGCCTTATATTGGTGAAGGTAGTAAAGTTTGAATAATTTACTCCAAGGTTCCAATGCTCGTTTGGGTTATAGTTAACATTGTATGCACCCACATACCTTTTGGTAGTGGATACTTTTAAATGTGCCAAATTATTATTTTGCCAACCAAGATTTGCATTGATTACCAATTTGCTGTTCAATAATCTGAGTGTAGGTATAACAGTAATATTTTGCAAATCGCTGTTAAAATAATATGCCCCTAAGGTTTGATATTCGGGTGCAATCCTTTCATATTTTAACTGCAAGCTATACCGGCTGCCCTGGTAGCCTACAGAAAAATTATAAGCATCGTAATGTCTGGTTGTGGCATTGGCCGGAATAATCCCCTTGAGGAAATAGCTGCCTTCTTCATGAGGTAATGAATCAATAGACAAGGAGTCTTTTCGTTGCTTGTAAATGGTATTGTTGGTCAGTATTGAATAAGCATATTCTCCTTCCACAAAAATATGGTTTGTAATTTTTTTCTTCCCGTTAACGCTCATTACCAAATTTTCTTTTGGGCTCAGGCCGCTGTTGAAAACTACATATGGTAAGGAGTTTACATCATCTTTGGCATGGAAAAGGGATGCACCAATCATATTTCTTCCGTCATCATAACCCAGTTTTAATCCATACCCTATTCTTTTATAAGATGCATTATAATATTGTGTAGAATCAGAGAGGTTAAAGGGGACTGCTTTCCTGAGTCTTCCGCACATGGCAGCGATCCTCCATCTTTTAGGAGATAATTCAACACCGCCGCCTAAAAAATTATATCCGGCCAGGGTATATTGCGAGAAGGTCATGCTGTTGTAACCAATGTATGTTTTTACCCACTTATATTGGGGAGCAAAACTAAATTGATTGAAAGGTTGTGTAAAAGACTTGTTGGTATTGCTGTAACTGAAAGTAAAGGGGGAATTATATCCAAATAAATTAATATTTATATTTCCCGATACATAAAAAGCAAATGGGTCACGGCGGGCAATGATACCATCTGCAAGATAACCGACAGCGTTAAAACTTATGCCTCCCGATACTTTTACCCCTTTTTTTGCACCGATTTCTTCAAGGTTTTGAGAACTTGCAAGCCTGCTTAATAACACACATACTATAAGCAGGGTAATTCTTTTAATCATACTTGTTTTAAAATTTATTTAGTCTGTCAAAAAATCCCTAAAGTTTGTGTCATTTTATTTAACATCTAGTACTCTACAATTACTTCTTTACTGATCATTGATTGCGCGCCGGTTTTAAAAAATGCTTTTATTTTATAGGCATACTTATTATTAACATTTATTTCGGTATCCTCGTATTCACTTGCCATGCCTTCAAGAGTTTTATATATCACGTAAGGCGAGCCGTCTTTCGATTTATAAATAATTATCTTCTCAACTCCATCCAATGCATATTTCCATTTTAAGGTAATGGTATTTTTAAGCCTGTCGGTTGTGATTTTGATGTCTTGTATGGCGGCTCTTGCCCCCGTTTCTACTAAAATATCCCTCGAAATTGCCCGGCTATAATTTCCTGCACTGTCAATACATTGTAAAATATATCTGTATTTCTTCCCTAGCGGAAGCCCGGTTTCTGAATAAGAAACTTTTAATTCTTTGGCAGACCACTCTTTTATGAATGTGAGCGAGTCGGAGGTTTTATCATTCCTATATAAAATATATTTGGCTGCATCATTACTGCTGCTGTTCACCCAGTTTAAGTTTACCGTATCACCTTTTAGCCTTAATGCAGAAAAAACAGGTGCCGACGGTGCTATTTTATCGGGTCGGAGGAGTTCTAAAGCAGATGAAAATTCGGATGGATTATAATAATTGTCTACCGCTACTACTTTGTAATACACCCTGCGCGTGAGTGATTCTATGTTGATGGTATCCATGAGTAAAATACGCCTGATAATCTTTGGGGTTATTTCAATAAATTCTTCTTTTAAGGTGTTTGCCCTGTAAACCCGGTAACCGAATAAATCATTGTCTGTACCGGCTTTCCATTTCAGGGTTACTATGCCTGTCGAGTCTACGCTGGCAGATAAACCGGTAGGTGCTGCCGGAGGCGTAACATCATAGAGTTGAGCCAGGTATGGAAATGAAAAATAGGTATCGGATTTTCCGTTTTTTATTTTTGTTAAATATTTAATTCTGTAATAATTGTTTTTCCCCGGGCTTTCATCAATAAAATAATTTTGACCGGCAGGAAGTATTTTTTTGTTAAGATCGACAAAGGGGCCACCGGCTTTCCCTGATCTACTAACAAAAAAACCTGTAATATCTTGTTTATATTGGGCCGGCACATTCCACTTGATGTATATTTTTTTATTATTGATTACATAAGAGCTATCGATCGATATTACTGCTTCTAATGGGTTTTTTCCTTGACCGCTTACTACTGCCGAAGCCGGACCGGTTTCTCCAAAGGGTGTAATGCCTTTTACGCGGTAATAAACCGGTTCATCATTGCTTACCAATGAATCTACATAAAAATATTGTACGGGATTTTTCTTTTGGGAGGTATTTACATAAGGCAGGTCGGACAATGATTTAAAATCTTTACCGGTTAATGACTTTTCTATGAAATAGGCCGTGTAAACTCCTTTATGAGTGATGATCGGCCAGGTGAGTGTAACTTTCCTGTCACCAAAATCTGCTTTTACATCTTTAGGGGCTACAAGTGGTTTTTCATTCAAAATGTCCACTACTGCTATGCCGGGTTCAATTTTTGCATTGGGTACATCGAATGCAATTCTAATTGAATATATGTATTTCGCTTTAGGTACTACTGTCCTGTCTATCCACATGAGCCCCGCAGCGATGGCTATGGATTGCGACATATCACAAACAAACAGGGCAAGTCCAAATTTATTTTCTGTTTCACGGTTATTATTTATAATTTCCGCCGGTGATTTTGCAATTTTTAACGATTTACCATAAATGGCTTCTTGAATTACTTCGGCATTGGGTTCTGTTTTAGCCAGTTTTAATAATTCATCGCTCGAATAAGCTTTTACAGGCTTGGTAGAAAGCAACCTCCCCTTTCCATTTTTTTGCTCTAAGGTGCCATTGGGGAGTACCGTAAAACGTTCAATTATATAGCCATACTTATTGCCCATTTGCCAAATGTAAGGACTTGCAGGTGCCCAGCGGATTAAAACAGCATTGTTTTTTATTTTAGCCAGTGCCTGAATGGAATTTTGGTTGCTTTGAGAAAACGAGTATAGTGTAAAGAAAAAAAACAGAATAGATAAAAAAAATTTCATTGGTTTTGGAATGGATTTGTTGTGTTTATAATCACGGATTTTTAGGGATTAGGTTGATTGCACGGATTTAATCTGTGTAATCTTTCAATCCTTTTTAATCCGCGTTCTAATATTTTTAATCTGTGTAATCTTTAAATCTTTTAAATCCGTGATTCAGACATCGACATTTTGTCTGTTGTCTGTTGTCTCTTATCTATTGTCTTTCTTCTTTCCTCTACCTATACCTTATATTGAATTGCTTTTCGGTAGTGGTTTTACCTATTCCCGGAAGCATATATTTAATATCAAAGTGATAATCATCGTACGGCAGATCGGGAGGTGAAATAACTGACAGTATCCTTTTCACACCTTCATTACCTCCATTAGGATTCTTTAACAGCCACTTGGCTGATTGAGTTCTTAAGTCAACAAAGTCATAATATACATAGGGTGATAAATAATACCCGATAATTATTTTGCCTCCCTTTGCAGGGGCTGTACCTGTTTTCACCTGGTCAGTACTAAGCATGTAGCCGTTCTCATCCGGATCGTTGCTTGCATATACTGCTTTTAACGGTGGCAAACCAAGTTCATCTAATTGTTTACGGTTGGTGATGGCGATACTTGCATCTTGAGGGTATAGCTCATAAAGCAAAGGATAAATTTGGTTTTTAAACCAACTGTTATCTGCTGTAGCTGTTAACTGAACCATTGGGCCTGCATTTTCATTGATCTTTTGCAGTTCAAATTTATCAAGTGTTTCATCAACTGTTAATTTTTTTCCCAACACCATTAATTGGGCAATATCGTCGGAATTAAATATGTCTTGTTGGTGTTGAATTTTATTAAGCTTATCACTAAAAGAGTTATAATTACTCACTCTGAAATCGCTTTCATAAAGACTTTTTTCAACGGATTGGGCGACGCTTTCTTTAAGGTCGTTTTCTGTAAACATCACTTGGTTATCCTTATCTCCAACATTTTTTATTTTTTTCTCTGCATTCCTGTCCATTGCTCCTGCAACCTCCGGCATTTTAAGGAATATCATTTTATAAATGCTGTTGTTATCTAAATTTTCGGGTATGGCAAAAGTAACCTGCAGGTTTCCGGATTCATATTTTAAAGGCACTTCTGCTGTATTGCCTGAGGTGGTTTCGTACCTGCCGATAAATTTATAGGCTGTTAGCGAATCTTTTGCTTTGAACAAATAATCCTGACCCCATTTCAATTTTACATAGCCTTGGTTGTATTCATTTTTATAAAAATTATATTGATGTCTTACCGGGTAGCTGAAAGCAATATTTTCATCCGGGATATTATCGGGGGCTACTCCTGTAGTGAAATTGGATTCTTTTAATTCATAATCTGTTTCCCCTTTTGCGTCTTTGAGTTTCTCCCAGGTGCCTGAGCTTACTTTTTTCTCCCAATATATTTTAGCTGACACTTTCATGTTTGATTTTTGAGGTAAAATATCGCGGGTTTTAAGTGATACTACGTCTTTTTTATCGTTCCAAATTACTTCTGTGGCGATCTCCCGGTTATTATTAAATACTTTCAATGATTCCATTCTCACCCGGTAAGTTTCAAGTTCATCATTTAAATTCATCATTGGGAGTTCTTTATCAATAGGTATATTGAAGGCCACCTGTGGTGCGGTAAATACATTTACTTCTTTTCCTCCATTATCGGGTTTGATGCTTGAAATGGCAGATATATCGCCCAGTTCAAAGCCCTGAACTTTTTTGATACATTTTTCACCTACTTCAAACATTACATTAAAGTGGCCGCTCACCAGTCCTCCGAGTATTGAATATTCTCCGGCCAAACCTCCCCTGAACCAGGTTGGGTTAGGCAATTCTGCCTGTAACAAGGCTGCGGCACCTACTTTAAGGATACTAAACCGACGTTTTAATTGTATGCCTACGTCTCCTTTTAAAAATACATAAGCTTGGCCTGAAGCATACCAACCGTCTGCCCCGATCACACCGCTCCTGCCTTTACATTCTGTATTGCCATAGTTCCTGAGCATAACATCGGTGCCTGCTCCGATAGCTAAGGTAAAATATATGGGGCCAAAGCTTGCATCTACTCCTGCTTTAAAATGAAGCCCAAATGCAAAACCTCTGCCCGAGCCTGCTGCCCCGTCATCACGCATAAGGGCAAGGTCAATACCTGCAAATAATTCCGATACTTCAGGTGGCGGCAAGGGTAGGTCTTCTATTTTTGTTCCTACCATAAAGTAGGATTTGGCTGTCAATAATCCCAATACGCTCACCCCATTCATTTGTGTGGGCCTGCCTATGTATACATACCAATCTTTTGGGTCTATGTGTATCACCATTTCTCCCATTAAATTGTTTGGGCCTGTTCCTTTTAAAACTCCGTAAAGATTTACATAAACTCTTAAATTGGCATGGAATACGTGGTTTTCATTGTCATAAAGCATGTTCATGCTTGCATAAAAGGGTGCCGAAGGAGTTGCTGCGCCTCTTTCTCTGTTTAACTTCGACAGTATATAGGCATTTCCACTGAATTGTATATATTTCAAGCCTCCGCCTTCATTGAAGGCTATTTCAAACATCGCATCGCCGCTTACTACACTTTCTTGTGCCACTACCAATGTTACCCCTGCCATAAATGCCATACCTACTGTTTTATCGGGTAAGTATACTGCTCCTTCATTGGATGGCGAAAAACCTTCATTACCCTGTTCATTATGGGCTACCATAGTACCCATTTCACCCAGTTGCTTGAATACTCCATTATTGAGTGCGCTCTGCCTTATCATGTGGTGGGAAGCCCCGCCTATGATTCCATTGATATATAAGGGGCCGAATATTGTTATGATTAAGGGTACTTTTATATCTATATGCCAATAGCGAAAATCATCATTAGCATCTTTTTTGCTTCCAAAATATGCATTGGCCTGTATTTCTGACAAAACGGGGAGTTTAACTGAAATTGACCCTCTAAAGCCGTCTCCATATATTGCATCATTGGTGTAAATACTCAAACTTCCATGCATAGTGACGGGCCCAACTTTTGCATCAATGGTTACCTTTTCTATCTTAATGTTTTTTAATTTCCATGATTGGCTTACATATTCGCCGTTCTGCTTGTTTTCTGCACCAAAAATTAATTTTATGGAGGTGCTGGCTGCAAGCCCTTTGCCTTCCATAAAGTTGAGGGCTACCCTGAAGCCTAAACTAAAGTTGCCTTCAAAAATACCCAGTTTTAATTCGTCAATCCTTACGGGAAAATTTACGCTTTTCCCTTGCGCATCCCCGTTTAATTCAAATTTACCGTTTAGCAAATAAGGGGCTTTGGTGGAGAGCACGAGCTCTTGAAAGCCAATGTTTGAAATGGATAATAGTTTTTGCTTTAAAGTGAGCTTGCCGTTCAGATTGGTGGTAACGGATAACTTACCTTCTGTTTTGGCAAAAAGGAAGGAGCTGTTAGGGGCTAATGACATTTCTCCAACTATTGCATTAAAATGCCTTTCGGCGGTAGTGGTAATGAGAAAGTTATAATCTACTTCTTTATCGGTTTGTATTACTTCTGCACGGTAGCCCAGAGTATCTTCACCTAAAAACGGCACTCTCATGCCGCCGGCCATAGAGCCGCCGATTAAATTGTTATGCGCCAGTTGCACGGAGATGGTATTTAAAGAAAAAGCCCATCCACCGGCTGAACCGCTTTCTATATCAAAGAGATTTTTGCCTGTGAATATCCCGGAAACGCCCATGTCGTCTATCAGTAAATTTTGTGCCTTAAGGCTTGCTCTGCCGGTTTTTGTGTTAAGTTCTTTTGGGAGGGTAACGCTGATGTCTTTTAAATAAAAGCCGCGCCAAAGTTGAATATCGGGGCCGTAGGTATTTGCATAGTCGGGTGGGAATGTCATGCCGGCTATGTTTTTTGTATCGCTCATATCTACCACCGCATCTTTCACATCAAAGGTGATGCCTTCCATACCTTTTACCTGAAAGGGGGTAAGGCTGGTGGAAATGATGATGTCATTTAAATCATGGGCGTTGATCTCGAAAGTACCAAGTACTTTTGTGCTTGCAATTACTGAATTTGAACCTATTTGAATAGGGTGGCTTGGTGCTAAATCTTTATCGGGGATTAAAAAGCCTTCTTTGAAAACAAATACGCCTTTGAGGTTAATGGATTTAAAACCATAGCAATCAAACTCAACATAATTTGATCCATCAGGTGGAAGGTATAAATAGGCACTTGCCGAAATATCAATAAATGCTTCGGAGGCCAGTTGTATCCTTGTATTACTTGTTGTGGATAAACCGCCTTTGCCCAAACCTATGTTTTTACCAAAAAAAGCTATTGGTTTTCTTGAGCCGGGAAAAACAATGGAGGCGTAAGCACTTACTGTCCATCCTCTTTGTGGTTCCCAGTTTGAGCTATCAATACAAATAGTATATTTTGTGCCCCCTATCACTTTATTGATACCAACCGGAAGGCTTAAAGCGATAAGGCCAGAAGCATCAAGTTGATCTATGGATTTATTCTCAGCTATTACACTTTCTACTTTGGAGTTGATTAAACTCACTATTGGTTTATCTATAGTGCCGTTATTTTCATCATAGGCCGGTATTTGTGCGAATGCAAAATAGATTTGAGAAAAGAACAAAATGAGGATGAGCGATATGAAGGCTGATTTGAAGTGCATAGAATAAACTTTTTTCCTTTAAATATTTTTTTTATAATTTTAACTTAACAGATTCATTCTTAAAAATATTTTTCCATAATTTCAAAACCTGATCAAGCTATTCCACAAGTTACGCTTTGCTAAACTTGCGGCAGCGTGGTTTTTTGATTTTCGTCTTTCCCGCCTTTAATACTAATAGTATGAATAACACCAAAGCTATCTTTTAAACTTGTCTTTAATTGAAATTTTTTTTTCATCACTAGGCCCTAAAAGTGATTTCATACTCATTAAATTCATCGAAATCTAAAATAAAGGATTGTTCTTCGATTTTTCTTTTAGTATCTTCATTTGCCATTACAGAGGTACCCCATAATAAATCATATTCTTTTTTATATACTATAGTATCAAAAAATAATGTTTGGGATTGTGATTTTATTAAGTCTGAACGTTTTAGGTTAAAGTCTTCCCTATTTACAACAAAGCCTTTTTCTAAATAACCTTCATTAGTATCATTCATTATATTTTTTTTATAGAAAATTTGTTCTTGAAAATTAATATCATCGAATACATCACCTAATAAATGAAATACAAAATACCTCTCATTTACATTAAGGTTTGAAATATTTACTTTATAAATCTTGTAATTAGGGAGATTTAAAGTGATTAAAAAATCAAGAAATCGGCTGGAGACAATTAAAACATTTGTCAGCGGTGTACCTTTTTGCCAAAATACAAGATCACCTAATCTTTTTTTTCCTGTACCTGTTCTTGGATCCATTTCCAATAAAATTTCAGTACCCTCTGGTAAGCTTTCAGTTTTAATACCTTTTTTTATTTCATCAATTTGAGTGTTATCACCTGCTGTATCAAGGGAATACAAGGTTCCAATGTGATCCCTATTTCTGTATTTCATTTCATAGTATTTCATCATAGTATAGTAATTGTAAATAGCATATAATGGAGCTTATTTCAATTAATGAATTGTAATGTATATTTTTTAAAATCTTTATAACTCAAAACAAACCTTTTTTCAACATTCTTCTTGGCGTCTTCATTTATTAATACAGAAGTTGGGAAGCCAGGTAGAAGATCATATTTTTTGTTATAAACAATTTCATCAAATCCAAGCGTTTGCGAATTATTTTTTACTAACTCTGATCGTATATTTATAAATTCAGTATAATTATGTATAATACCTTTTTCAAGGAATCCTTCATTTAAATCATTCATCACATTTTTTTTATAGAAAATTTGTTGATTAAAATTTATATTTTCAAACACGTTGCCAATAATGTGAAAAGCAAAATATTTTTTAAAATCCTTGGTTGAGTTAATAATGTTTATATTATAAATCTTATGTATAGGACTAGTTAAGGTTAACAAATTATTCAAAACATCTTCAGAAACAATAATTAGGTGGGCGTTTGGTAATCCCTTTTGCCAGTGTACAATATCTCCTAATCTTTTTTTTCCTGTACCTGTCCTAGGATCAATTTCCATTAAAATTTCAGTACCTTCTGGTAAGCTTTCAGTTTTAATACCTTTTTTTATTTCATCAATTTGAGTGTTATTGCCTGCTGTATCAAGGGAATACAAGGTTCCAAGGTGATCCTTGTTTCTATATTTCATTTCATAGTATTTCATCACCACAGGTTTTGACTAAGTTGGTAAGCCGTTTATTTCAATTTTTAAAAGTGATTTCATATTTATTAAATTCGATAAAATCCAATACAAATGATTGTTCCTCAATTTTTCTTTTAGTATCTTCATTCACTATAAATAACTTTCCAATAGCCCATAATAAATCATATTCTTTTTTATATACTATAGTATCAAAAAATAAAGTTTGAGATTGTGATTCTATCATGTCTGAGCGTTTTTGAATAAAATCTTCCTTATTTAATGCAAAGCCTTTTTCTAAATATCCTTCATTTGCTTCAGTTCTCATATTTTGTTTATAAAAAATTTGTTCAGAATAATTTATGGAATCATACATATCACCTAGTAAATGAATAATGAAATACTCTTCTTTTATAGTAACATTCAAAATATTTACCTTATATATTTTGTAAACTGGAATGTTTAAAGTAGTTAAAAAATTAAGCAAGCGATTTGAAACTATCAAGGCATGTGCTAAAGGAGAACCTTTTTGCCAGTATACAAGGTCACCTAATCTCTTTCTTTCAGTTCCTGTCCTCGAATCAATTTCCATTGAAATTTCAGTTTTTGTTGGAAAATCTTCACCTTTTAGGTTTTTTTTAACTTCATCAATTTTAGCGTTATCACCTGCTGTATCAAGGGAGTATAACGAACCTATAACATCCCTGTTTCTTCGCCTCATTTCATAATATTTCATCGTAGTATTTGATTAATTGGTAAATCCTTTATTTTAATTCTAAAAAGTGATTTCATATTTATCAACTTCATTAAAATCTAAAATAAATGTCTGTTGCTCCAATCTTTCTTTAATCAATTCGCTTGCCAATACTAAGGCTGGAAATCCTAATAATAAATCATATTCTTTTTTATATACAATATTATCAAATGATAAAGTTTGAGACTCTGTCTTTATTAGGTCTGCCCGCTTTTGAATAAACTCATCTTTGGTTAAGGCAAAACCTTTTTCTAAATATCCTTCATTTGATTTTGTTTTAATATTTTTTTTGTAAAAAACTTGTTCAGGATAATTTATTTCATCATATACATCGCCTAGTAATTGAAAAATAAAAAACTCTTCGTTAGAATTAAGATTTAAAATTTTAATTCTATATTTCCTGTATGCTGGAATGTTTAAAGTAGTTAAAAAATTAAGTAAGCGGTTCGAAACTATCAAAGCATGTGCTACAGGAGAACCCTTTTGCCAGTATACAAGATCACCTAGTCTCTTTTTCCCTGTTCCAGTTCTAGGGTCAATTTCCATTGAGATTTCAGTACCCTCTGGTAAACTTTCATTTTCAATTCCTTTTTCAACTTCATCAATTTGAGTGTTATCACCTGCTGTATCAAGGGAGTATAACGAACCTATATCATCCCTGTTTCTTCGCCTCATTTCATAATATTTCATCGTAGAATTTGATTAATTGGTAAATCATTTATTTTAGTTGTTCCATTAATCAAGCATTAAAAGCAATTTCATATTTATCAAATTCTACTATATTAAGTGCTTCAAGTTTGTTTTCTTCCAATTCTCTTTTGACTTTCTCCTGAATAAAGATACTATATGCGTGACCCCAAAATATGTCATATTCTGTTTTGTAAACATATTTTTCACTCTCATAAAAAAAATCTGTAGATGTAACCAATTGTTCTTGTTTAGACAAAAAATCCTGATAGTTCTTAAAAAAAATAGGTTCATTATCAATTAAAGAAGGCTTCTTAGTAAATAAATCAAGCTTTAGAAAAGCAGTACGATCATAATTAAGTTCTATCTTATTATCGTAAAATAGATGTAGTAAATAATAATTCATCTCCTCTTTACCTGATGATAATTTGATTTTATAGAAAGCGTGCGGAGGCATTATATATTTTTCAAGTATATTTTTTAATCTAGAAGATGTAACTAAAATATTTGCATTTGGAGATCCAATTTCCCAGGAATGTGTATCTAAAAACCTTACAGGCCCCGATCCACTATCTTCATCAAAATAAACTATTATATTAAAATCTTCATTCCATAAAGATTTCGTATTTATAGCATTTTTGATTTTTTGATTTTCGTCCTTACCGCGTTTAATGCTTACAGAATGAATTACACCGATGCTATCTTTTAAATTTGTTTTTAATTGAAATTTTTTTTCATTACTAGGCCTTAAAAGTGATTTCATATTTATCAAATTCAATAAAATCCAATACAAATGATTGTTCCTCGATTTTTCTTTTAGTATCTTCATTCACTATAAATAACTTTCCAATAGCCCATAATAAATCATATTCTTTTTTATATACTATGGTATCAAAAAATAAAGTTTGCGATTGTGATTCTATAATGTCTGAGCGTTTTTGAATAAAATCTTCCTTATTTAATGCAAAGCCTTTTTCTAAATATCCTTCATTTGCTTCAGTTCTCATATTTTGTTTATAAAAAATTTGTTCAGAATAATTTATGGCATCATATATATCACCTAGTAAATGAATAATGAAATACTCTTCTTTTATAGTAACATTTAAAATATTTACCTTATATGCTTTGTAAACTGGGATGTTTAAAGTAGTTAAAAAATTAAGCAACCGGTAAGAAACTATTAAAACGTGTGCTAATGGGGTACCTTTTTGCCAGAATACAAGATCACCTAGTCTCTTTTTTCCTGTTCCTGTTCTAGGGTCAATTTCCATTGAAATTTCAGTACCAACTGGTAAACTTTCATTTTCAATATCTTTTTCAACTATATCTACTATAGTATTGTCACCTGCTGTATCAAGGGAATATAAGGTTCCAATGTGATCCCGGTTTCTGTATTTAATTTCATAGTATTTCATCATCGTATTAAAGAAATGATCAATGTGGTTTGCATATATTAAGCTTTCTTAATTAATGAATCGTATAGTATATTTTTTAAACTCTTTATAATTTAAAAGAAACTTTTTTTCAATATTTTTCTTGGCATCTTCATTTATTAATACAGAAGTTGGGAAGCCAGGTAGAAGATCATATTTGTGGCTATATACAATTTCATCAAATCCAAGCGTTTGAGAATTATTTTTTACTAACTCTGATCGTATATTTATAAATTCATTATAATTATGTATACTTCCTTTTTCAAGAAATCCTTCATTTGAATCATTCATCACATTTTTTTTGTAGAAAATCTGTTGATTAAAATTTATATTTTCAAAAACGTTACCAATAATGTGAAAAGCAAAATATTTTTTAAAATCTTTAGTTGAGTTAATAATGTTTAAATTATAAATCTTATGTATAGGACTAGTTAGGGTTAACAAATTATCCAAAACATCTTCAGAAACAATAACTAGATGGGCGTTTGGTAGTCCCTTTTGCCAGTGTACTATATCTCCTAATCTTTTTTTTCCTGTACCTGTCCTAGGGTCAATTTCAATTTGGATTTCATCATTTGTTTTCAACTGATTTGTTTCAATAGATTTTTTTATAAAATTTATAGAAACATTATCACCTTTTAAATCAAGAGAGTAAAGAGTACCTATTTCATCCTTCCCTTGCCACTTTAATTCAAAGAAATCTTCCATTATTTAATATATCTGTTAAATCTAAATCATTAATTTTATTATTACTCATAACTGACTTTTCTACAATTGTATTTTTTAAAGAAGCAATATTTGATTTTAAATCATTATGTAATCGTTGAGCTATTGTTGATGGATCTAAACCGTCATTCACATAACTGTTAAATTTTTCCGCCAGAAAATCATCTATATTTTTTGTATAATCAGGATGATTGCCGTGAACCCCACCTATCCCCTCCTTAAATTTTTCAACCATAATGCCATTTTCAATTTCATTAAATTTTAAAATATCATTACCTTTATAATGGTTATAGTAATGTTGCAATGCCTTACTATTTGCTTCGGAATTTCAGATTTTCTTGCTAATTCAATTAATTTTCTCTAGTCATTGCCGTGATATAGAATCAAACTATAAAATTTAAAATTTAGATTTATAACTGAATAGGTTTATAGCTCAATGCCTTGTCTACTACTTCTTCAACAGTAGGATTATATTTTGATAAATCATCTTTTCTAGCATTGAAATTTTCTGGATAGTAAAAAAGAGCTGATCCATTTGGATGCGGAACATTCTCGCTAAATAAATTTAATAATTTACAGTGCTCATTTTCGCTTCCTTCAAAATTTTTAATATTGTAAGCTAATTCTATAAGTTCTTCTCTTGTCATGATATTTAGTAAGATTAATAATTATATCCCAAAATGATGGTTGGGTGTTATATCCTTTATTAATAAATGGAGGAAACAGAATAATTATATCAGCTTTTGCCCATTCCTCATCTTTGATTAACTTAATCAATCTAATAATCTCACTTTTTAAATTTTCTAATTTATTAATCATAAGATTTATATTGATGTATCGTACCAGGCTTTTATTTTCCCTCTTTTCGATTTTGGTAAATATGATTCGAATTCATCTATTATATTCTTATTATATAACAAATAAATTTTTGATTCAAAGTCTTTATCCTTAAATACTTCATAAAGAATCTCATTAAACTTCCCATCTCTATTAGCTTCCAAAATTAAATCAAGGAGGGATTCGTTAATCGTGGAATCAAATTTTGGAATAATCCTAACTTTATTTCCATCAGCATCCCAAAAAGATGGCAACGTTATATATCCTTTATTAATGGCTGGAGGAAATTGAATAATTATTTCAGATCTAACCCAATCCTTATTTTCAGATAAATTTAAAACTTTAGAGATTTGGTCTTTTATTTCTATTAATTTGTTATCCATAATTATCAATTAATATGAGTATAAATTTTAGTTCTTTGGTTTACATCGCAAGTGACCTTTATTTCCGTAGGTCGTCCGTCCAACCCATATATTATATCCCATTCTATATTTGTTACTGTCCCATTATTATTTAACACACTTTTCCATTCGGTTTCCATTCTATAATAAGTGCCCCCAGCTCTATTAATTGATGCCTTCATTGGTAAGTTATTGATTTGCTCTCCTGCGCCGTCATATTGCGAAGCACCTATGTGCCCGCCATCATCGCCAGCTAACCCATTTTTGGCCTTCTTGCACTTAACGCTTTGCTGATATAAATTCCGGTCCCTGTTATTGAGTACTAAATTTTCCAAGGTAACTTTATTTACTCTTCCCTGAGCATCAGTATAATATTTATAATTACCTACTTGGTAAATTTTATTAGCTTCTAAAGGAGTTTGGTTCAAATTTTTATTCCATGCTCCTTTACTTCCGGGATGCTCAATAATCTCTCCGTTAGGGCCTATATTACTTATTGGTGAGTTTTCAACTAAATCGCCTTCTTCTATAACCGCTGTTAAATTTTGCTCACCCTCAATGATTACCTCGTCACCATTTTTTTCAATGGTAGTAATTACATCTGAGCTGGCATCTGCCGATTCTTTGACTAAAATTTTTTCCCCATCATTAACAATACTAACGCCAACCTTCTCCGCATCTGCCATCAGTTTAACAACCTCTTCGGTTTTGCGAAGTGTTTTACCTAGATTAGAAAGTGTTTTGAGGCGAGCTACCAAAGCCCCACCCTTTACCACTGCCCAATTCCCAGCGGTTAGAACTATCGGAACTATAATTACTGTAACCTGCCCATAACGGTAAGGGCACATGTCCTTACAATCGGTAAAATAAAACTTTACGAATTTATCGCCAATATTAACAGCCGTTTTAATAAGCGCTGTGCTTTGCCGTACATTGGGTGGCATCATCCTCCTTATCAACTCCTCATTGGCAATGGGTGTATTATTTTTAATATCATCTATGGTTTGTTTAATATCCCTTATATAAGAAGTATAACTATCAATAGTTGAGATTACGGCACCCTTACCCAAGCTTATTAAACCGCTTACCATTTCTGCTACATCTACAGTGGCAATCAATTCGTGCAGCGCACCTCCGAAATATTTTGAAACATCGCCTGCATTTTTTAAGGCATCTTCGCCGGTAGAACAATATAATGTGCCGAATATGCCTCTGTAAATAACTACACTGTACTCTGCTAAAATCTTTTTATCAATGGCAGAGGCAATGTATAAGGGGGAATTATGAAGGGTTTCTAAAGCGGTGTTGATATAATCGGCAGCACAAGTCATCGGCCCTGCATTGGGTAATAAATCCCTTATCCATTGTGGGGCAGTAAAGCTGTATTCCATTTTAGAAACAATCTTTCCATCACTTCCTTTTGTGAGGGTTACAATCGTTTTGCCGGGCGTTGCATCGTTTTGCGCTTTGATTAATAATTGTTTATAATTTGGGTTATCGGGGTTTAAAACATAAATTTTACCGCTTACGGTTAATTTTTTATTTATATCTGCCACATGGTCTTCAATGCCCTGCCTCTCATTTTTACTTAATAGAGAGATACCGTCTTTACCTTGGGAATAATCTACTACAAGCCCGCTTCCATCATCTGCCAAAACACCGCTGCCCACACAACTGTAATCCGTATTTTTTTCAGGGTAATCGCAAACTGCTTTGCTGATGACTTTTATAAAGTTTTGGGCGCGGCCTGTATTGGTTCCACTCCAATTCAAATTGTATAATGATGAATTTTTTATTATGCCCTGAACACTATTTATAAAATCATCTTTTAGGGCTGCTGTTTTTTGATTGGAGTAAACACTAAAGCGCCGGTTGGTTTGGTTTTTAAATTTGGCAGCATAATAATTGGCCAGGCCGCAAAAGTACTTTTTGCCCATTTGCCCGTTTATGGTTTCGCCCACCAGGCGGCTGAAAATGGAATTGAAATCTTTCCTTGCATCGAGGGCTGATTGTTGGGTATTATCAGGGGAGGCAGAAGAAAATAAACTTTGAACCGTTTCTTTATCTAAATCAGGGTTATCTATTGTAAAAGGCAGGTAGTTAATTACGATCAAATAGGATTCTATACCGCTTGAACTTAGTTTCTTTAAATCTTCATTTAAGGCTTTCCAATCGGCTTCGAGTATTTTATCCTTTGCCGTGTTTTTCCTTATTCTAAGGTTATCATCAATGGTTCCCCAATCACCATCATCAAGTAGAATAAGGTAATTGTTTTGGCCTGTTAATCCATGTTTTTTATTAAATTCATTTTTATCAATTTGAAATTTAATTTTTGTTATGCTTTTCTTAAGCCACTCTTCTTTCGTAATATTTTTCGCACAGACGCTTAAAATATTAAGAAACAAACAAAAAATGATTAATAAATGATGATATTTTTTTTTCATAAAAGAATTAAAATCTTTGGTCTAAAATGTTATTCACTACATCTACTATTGATGTTTTTACAACTTTAATTATATTATCATCCGAAGTATTTTTAGCCTTTTCTGCTGTAATATATGCTTCCAGATTATTATTATCGATTTTTATACTTCTGGCTATCAATTCATATTCAGCTTTGGAATTTATATCAAGGGCGAAAATTTTTATAACTAAACCTCTGTTATACTCTTTTTTAGAACTAACCTGAAGAGTGGCTATTGTTAATTGGCGTGCGTCTATCTCATCATTAGGCACTGGGCCTGTACTCAAAATATCACCACTTTCTGTTGGGCTTATCGTAGGTGTACCTAAACCCTGTATTTCATTTTTAGCTTTTGTTTCATAATCTTTCATTACGGCTAATCCGGATTTTTTATCATTCTCTAATTGCTTCAATTTGGAATCGCTGTAATCTTTCCTTAGTTCCTTAATCGCTTTTTTAACTATATCCAATGTATTCTGGGAAACAGGTGTATTAATTCCGGCATATAATCCACCTCCCGGTACTTTCTCCACCGTTCCATCTTTTTTAATTATATACTGGTTGCCCGTTTTATCCTGAATAATTACTGCTTTACCGGGGTTTGCGTTGCGGATGTCCTTGATAGATGTATTGGTATGGGTTATTGGTTTTCCATCTGCCCCTTTTTCTATAATTTGGGCCGAGCCATCTGCATTTAAGCTTACACTTTCAATGGGAAATTCGTAAGTGATAACGTTTTCATAAAAATCAACCTCTTTATATTTTTTTCTGTTGGCTTCCTGTTCTATTTTATTCACATGCCCCAGCGGGTCATTGGAGTTTTGTACATAATCTGCCCCTTTGCTCACAGCAGTTATTTTACCCGCACCTACTATTTTATTTTGGTCAATAAATACGTTGTCGAGGTAAACTTCAAATGCGGCTCCTGCCAGAAAATCAATATATACTTTGCCTTGGCCTCTGTAATAGCCATTGCCCAGGTTTTCTATATTCAGCAACATCACATCCATGTCGCTGGCTTTTACTATTGTACCGTTGATACCATCACGCAATGGTTTTGTAAAATCTGCTTTAGCAGCGGATGGATCTGTCGGGCTGCAGCTAACAATCCTTTTAACAGGCGTTTTAAACGTTATTATATTACTGTAATTTCCGTAAAAACCGTTTTTCTTGCCTTGTATGCGGGTTTCATATTCGGTATTGGGTTCTAAAGTGTTTACCGTTACTCCAGCTGTGCTGCTTTCGGCAATGCCCCACTGCCCATCTACCGATGAGGTTTTTTTGAATGTTATTTTATAAGAATCAAATATATCAGGCTCTAGCTTCCAGTGCATTCGGCCTACTCTTTCGTTTACTCCTTCGGCATTAAACTCTTTTACCAAACCAATATCCTGCACGTTTTCCCCACCGTATGTAAAAGTGCAAACTTCTGAGTAGCCATTGTTGCGAAAATCATCTTTGCCGCTTTTATCTACAGCTTGCACACGCCACACGTATTGCATGTTTTCAAGCAGTTGCGGTTCGGCCGGGCCATAAATAAGCTGAGGAAGGTCGGTAGTGGTTGTGAAGATAGGTGGTTGTGACAGGGCAATATCATTTGGGTTTTTGCCCGGCACCCTGTTTTCAAATAGTTGAAATATATATTCGGTGCTGCCGGCTGAGTTGGGTGAAGAGGTATTGCGTGGCAACCACGTGAAAACGATTTGCTGTGGTTCTTTTTTTATGATCCTGCTGCCACAAGCAGGTTGATTTATTAAGGGAGGTTCATTTTTAGCCAAATAATAAAAGGAGCAGCCTACATTGGATATTTGTACGTTTTGGTTATGGTAATCATAAGCAGTTACGCATATTTGAAAGCTGCCTTCGGGTAATGACTTTGTTCTTTCATACAAATTACGGTCATAACCCACAAAGTCAAGGTATCGGCTGTCAAGGTAATCTGCAAGGTCTGCCCCTGTGATGGTGGTGGGTATGCCGGGGGGGAGTGTTAATGGTGGTGGGTTGTATGACCTGCTTGTGATCATGATGGTTTTCCCATCCAAAATAATAGAAAAACGAAGCCTGAGTTGGTAAGTGAGATGTCCGAGATCCCTTTGTAAAAGGATTACCCTGAATTTCTCACTGCCGGGCTGGGCATAATCTGTTAAATACGTTGAATAAGGAGGGATAAGCTGTACGTTGCTTTGGATGGGGAAGAGATTTTGTGCTTTTATGGCTTCCGTGTTAAAAAAAAACAGCACCAAGAAAAATACTACATGCAATAATTTATCCTTTGTAATTTTTTTATTCATTGCTAAGGTTTTTGTGGTGTATTAAGTAGTTTCTCTTCTTTTGTCTGAATCACGGATTTTTATAGATTACGCTGATTGCACGGATTTTTTTTCTCTATGTAATCAGAATAATCCTCTTTTTAATCCGTGATTCTAACATTTTTTTCATCCTCACTTATTCACAATCATTTTCAATTCCTTTGCATCATTTTCAGTTATTACCCTTACTAAAAAAGCCCCTGATTGCGAATCGGGAAGTTTGATGGCTTCGTTTATTTCTTTAATGTCTTGCCAGTTTTTCCTGTACACTTCATTACCCCTTACATCATAAATTAAAATAACCAATGCATGTGATTTTACCAGGGTTACTTTAACCGTAAACTCACCTGTATTGGGGTTGGGTGTGATGCTGAAAACTTCTATCGGCCTCACTCCGGGTAATAATGCTTTGGGGGTATTGGGGTCGTAAGGTTTAATGGTAATGGTTTCGCCTAGCGAATATTCACAATCACCAAAACTTGCATTCATGACTACCTGATAAGTGCCGGGGTTGGGGAAGCGGATTTTGGGTGAGGTGGATAAGGAATCTATTACTTGTGTTTTACTGTCAAAAATCCATTTTACTTTATCCGGCAAGGGGCGGCTTATATCTACCACCACAATAGTATCAAGGGCGTTTTGCAAACTGGAAACCAAAAAGTCTATTTCAGGCTTATCCTTCCTTTGCTCAATTGTAGCTGTAGCTATGCCACTGCAACCCCTGTTATCTTTTACTATAATGTTATAAGAGCCTGTAGCTACATTGTCAAAGTCGGGTTTATCATTATAGCTTTGCCCGTTATCTATGGAATACTGATAAGGAAGTTCCCCGCCTTCTGCAGTAAGTTTTATTTTTCCATTAGCTTGTTTGTAACAAACTGCCAATGCTTTTACGGTGATGTTTACAGCGTTTTCAGTAATTTTTACAGGATCAGGGAAAGTATAAGAGCAATTATTGCCGTCAGTTACTTTGATGGAATAGGTACCTAAGCCTAAGAGGGTATTATCGTCAAATTGGGTGTAGTTAACGCCATCGAGGGCATATAAAGTTTTGTAAGGCAAAGTTCCACCCGAAAGAATAGGTTTTAAATAGACATGATCGCTTACGCAACCGGGCCTTACTTGCTTTACTGCTGTGATGAGCAGTGCATCAGGTTCAGAAATAATTATTTGATCTGATATAATTTCACAAGTGCCGGTGCTTTTGTCCTGCACTTTTAAGTGGTAAGTGCCACCTGATAATTTATCTAAACTGAGTTTGTCGGTAGCAAAGCTGCTCCACTGGTTGTTAATGTTTTTCTCCCAGGTGTAATTAAATGCCCCGCTTCCGCCCTGCACGGTGGCAGTAATGGTGGCATTGTTATCTCCGTTGCATTTAATATCTGTTTTGGAAGTGCTGATAACTATTTTATCTGCTTCGCTAATAATTATTGATGAAGGATACAGGTAATTGTCCTGACAACCGGGTTCGCCAGTTAACAGGGTTATCTGATAAGTGCCTGCATATAAATTGGTAAAGGTAGAATCAGATTGGTCAGTTACCAGTCCGCTGCCTGTATTTTTAATCCGGTATTTGTATTTTCCTGTTCCGCCGAAGGGTGTTATACTTATGCTGCCCTGGTTGGTGCCGAAGCAGGTTATATTGGATGTTTTTACATTTTTTATTACTATTAGTGCAAGGCCGCTGATTTCAAAATATTTTATAAAGGGTTTGCAGTTTCTTTCTGCATCATATAGATATAAATTATATTTTCCTTCTTCCAAGTCATTAAGTATCCATTGGTTATTTTGGGCATCTGCAACATCATAATTTTTTGTCCTGTAGGCGGTGCTGTCGGTTTTATTGAAATTATATTTATATAAAATGTATTTGTATTTTGCATTGGTGGGGCTGCCTCCTGCTGTCTGCATTTTGAGTATGCCGTTACCGGGATTGGCGCATGTGCTGCCGTTGGTTTCAAATATTTCTTTCCCAAACTGATCTTTGGCAACGCTTACGGGCATAGGTTCTATAATTGTTATATATTGGGTAACCATCTGACAGAAATCGGTAATGCTTATTTTGTATTTGCCGGGTTTTAAATTGCTTAAATTGCTTCCCGTGCTAACCTGATTAAACAAAGTGTTGCCTCCCGGATCAATAACGTTAATGGTATATGGACTTTTGCCATTTACGGGGGCAAAAGTTAAGGATCCATCGTTCGCACCGAAGCAGCTGATATTTGTAGGGGAGGAAGAAATTTGCAAATCAGAAATATTATTAACTGTAATATTAAAAATCCGATTTGAACAAGCTCCATCAATGCCTTTGGCCAAAAGTTTTAAGGTGTAGCTTCCTGCCGGTATATTATCTATGCTAAAATTTGTACTGCCGGCAGGTATCGACCCGTTGGTATCCACCATGGCAATGCAATTTTTATTTGCAACATCTTTTTTGGAATCACACAGGCTTGTATTGTTTCCCCCTTTCAACAGCACAAAATCATATAGGCCTGAAAAGCCTTTTAAACCATGTATTATTATTTTTCCTGTGCTCTTATTAGAGCAGGAGGCTACTGTTTCATAGGAACTTATTGTGGGGCCAGGGGGCAGGAAGAGAACGGATTGGAGTTCAGTCGAATAAGCACTTTCCAAACCTCCGGGCGAATTTGCACGTGCTTTAACACGGAAGTTTACATTGGTGCCATTACCTACCAGTTGGTAATCACCGGAAAAAAGCTCTGATAAAGGATTGAAATTAACTGAATCTGTCGGGCTGGTTTTAAGGTTATACCAACTGTCTGTTTTAATGAGGTTAAAATCAGCTTTAGCTGTAGTAAATGCCGGAGTGCCAAATTGTGAAAAAATATCCTGTGTATGCCCTAAGCAGGAAACTACTGCAGTTTCAAGTGTTATTGAATGATCTTGTAAGAGTTGACTTTTAACGCAACTAATTTGAGTATTTGTAACTGATGAATAAACATTTCTTAAAGAATACTCAAAATTAGAATTCACAGAATAAGTTACATCACCCGCAAAGTGATATGACCAGTCATATACTAATCCTGTTTTATGTGGTAAGTTGACGGATGTTTTTAATGTGGTTAGTTTATCGGTGCAGTATGGTACATTAGCTTGAGCATATGTAACATCTGTATTTTTAATTTGAATTATGCCGGGTTGAGGGATAGAATAACGGACTCTGAATTTTGCACCATATCGTTCTAAACCGGTAACACCGGGATTGTATATATCTTTAACTCTTGTATTATAAGGTAAGGTCGAGAAAACACCCGGAGGGTTTTCGAATAAATTAAATTTAAATACATTCTCTTCCCTCCAATCATCTCTACCACCACCACAACCATCATTATAATCACAATAGTTGCCACATCCACCATCAATCCATGCATAAATTGCAAAAGTAACTATAGAATCAGCTAAATCTACCTGAAAAGTTTTGAGATTGGATCTGTAGTCGCTCCTCACATCATTCAATCCGGCACTTTGATTTGTGCCCCAGCAATCAAAATTTTTCAGGCTTTCATTTACAGTTCTTTTTATGTAAAAATCACTATAAATAGGGTTACTACTAAAACAATAAAGTTCATCAATCTTTATCTCTACCGTTACTGTCTGGGAATGTATTTTGCTAAGGCATGTAATAAGAAAGAAAATAAAAAGAAGTAATTTTTTATTTTCTTTTAAAAATAGTAACCTTTTTTTCATGTGGAAAGCATATTATATAGTTATAAAAATATAAACTACCATAATGATGTATTTATACTGTAATAAGTAAGTTGGTAACTATTTAACTTTAAATGTTACATTAAATTTATTATCATTTGAAGCACTCCAATAACTTACTGCATTTGCTTTTTGTGCAAAAATAACAGTAATATCAAACCTTACAGAATCACCTGATACAAGCATATTACGGCCTCCACGATTATACGAATCAAAATTGGCCTTTATTTTCCATTTCATATTGTATTGGTATTGGCTAACAGGAGGATTAATATTTACAGTATCTATATAAAATTCTCCTACATCACCCAAAATACTAAGCCGATCATAGTCAGCATATGCACTAACATATAACTGATTAATTTGCCCATATCCATTATCGGTAACAGTAAAGGTGGTTTTTACTGTATCACCAATTGCATAAGAAGTTTTAAATGTAGATTTATCTACACTAAAAATTGGTGCTTTATCCTTCGGGAAGACATTGGGATTAACATTATCACTACTTTTTGTACATGAGCAAAATAATGTTATCAGAACTAAAACAAACAGTAAGTTAATTTTCATAAATAATTTAATTAATTAAAAATGTTATTAATAAGACCCGGATTATTTAAAACGTGACAAAAATATTTTTTTATTCTTTCAAATAGTTCGCAAGCATAATTCTACTTTTTCAAAGATAATAATTTTAATGAATATTGATAAGACCACTGTTACTTAAGTTGGTTATTAGAGACTATAATATTTACTTATATTTTGCAGCTTTTAAGAATGTATTTTACAAACCTGCATGGGTAAATTCTAAAAGTATAATGAAAGTAACTATACCATCAGCCAAATCTACATTAAAGGTTTTGAGATAAACCCAAAGGATTGCCAATCTAATTTAAGTGTACACGCCTAAATTCCTCTTACTACAATGGCAAATACAAAGATGTAAAATATCAATATTTCGATATCAAGATATCAATATTTTCATTGTACTTTGAATATAAATGACGAAATTTACTTTAGAAGAAAAAAGACATTAGACAAAAGAAAAAAACATAAAATTATGACCAATTCACTTACTTCTATCGCTGCTGTTGAAACTGTTTTAATGAGATTTGCTATTAAACAAAAGCTATTTATTTACCGGATAGCAAGGCTGGAATACAGAATTTATAAAAGCTTGTTGAAATGGAATGAAGTAAATGCACTTATAAATGATGAAGAACAAAATATAAAATCATTAAATGCTGCTATAACGGCTGCAGGGAAGGGAAAAGTAGCCGAAAAATTGTTGATTTGGAAAACAAAGGCTGAATACAAACTTTTTAAGTTCAACCTGCGGAAAAATAAAACTGATATTACAAAATTGATTATAAACCAATCGAAATTGGAACAAACCAATCAGGCACTTGCCTCCCTTGAAAAAGACCTAGCTCAACTGGAGATACAAAAACAACAATTTTCGGTTGTGATCACTGAAAATAAATATGATATACCTAAGAAGGGTATTTTTGAATCTTGGGAAAATTTCAGGCAAGCCAATGAAGAAAACCCAATTAATAAATCGGTAAGGGCATTTATAAAAGAAAATCTTTTAATGGCCTCTTAGTGTGAGTCTTTTTAATATTCAGGTCGATAGGCTGCGCCATTACTAATTAATGTATAAGGCCTTGCTTTAATGTTATTATAATTTTTAGTTAACTCCCGCTGGACGGAATGTTAGCGAAGCGCATCTCGACCTAAAGATAAATAGGATTTTCAATCCCCGTTTAATAAACATCCAAATCCGACATCCCTTCTTTATTTCATATTTTTTTTATGGGATTAAAATTCCTTTTATCTATGCTTCGCGATGCCCTTCGGAACTTCACGAAGAGCGGGACTCCAACTGAATTGTTGCTCTACCGTTTACATCAAAAACAACTTTTCTCCAAACGCATTCGTTGCCTGCTTCTAATAAGTTATCTATGAGAGTTGGAGCTTTGTATCATTTTTTCATCTATTATCTCTATTCCGTCTTTCAACAACAAAGCATCTAAATGTTTTGCCATAGCAACAAAAATTTTAAAATCTTCTAGTTTAGGAGTACGCTCAAAACCGATGCTTACCATATTATCAATATGGTTGAATCCTAAATTAATATTATAAAATCCTTTTTTGACATTAAACTCTTTATAACAAACGGATTTGTTTAGACTGGCCAAAACCCTTTCTTTAAAACTTTCAGGGACTTTATTTATATTTGTCAATGTTTCAATTCCATCTTTTGTATTTTCTTTCCAGATAAAATCTTTAGAATGTTCATTAATAAAATCAACCCATTTTAAGTATTCAATATTGCTATTATTTTTATCTCCGCCCAAAATATATGGTGCTTTTGCTATTGCAAATATGTCATTTCTTGTAAAGTTCATAATCTACTGTAAAAAATCTTCTAATGCTTTG
The DNA here is from genome assembly GCA_965248855.1 of Spirosomataceae bacterium. GTDB lineage: Bacteria > Bacteroidota > Bacteroidia > Cytophagales > 172606-1 > CBDFKQ01. The sequence goes on from CBDFKQ010000003.1 coordinate 64,366, forward strand.
ATTTCAAACTTGATTTTTGGATTTACTTTATTCAACTTATTCATCCAAATAATTTTTAATTCCTCTGTAACATTAGCTTTTGGCATATATATGTGGATTTCAGCATTGGTAATAAACATAGATTTACCATTGCTAACCAGACCATCTGCATTCTTCCACCCTTGCTCTAAAAAGTCTAAATTTTTTTTATAGGTGCAGAAGCAAGCCAAGTATCTACATTAGTTGTAATAGTCGTTTTCATTGATACTGCTGTTTCCGCAAAAAAATGTTTGCTCCTTGTGATGCGCCCTTATAAAAATCAACACCTTTAAAATTTGAGGCAATATCTGCTGTATGAGCCCAACCGGAGCTTTTGGTATATCTATATTCTCCCATGATCTCTTCAAAATAACTACGCCCTTCGAACATTTCTTCTAAAGGATATTTAGTTTTCCAAATATTTGCAATCTCATCTAATTTCTGTTTAATGGATTTATTCACAAAACTTAGCAACCCATCACCCTCCTCCGGCGTTTTTTTCTTAATCAAACTCTCCTAATACTTTTAAAGGGCGTTCAATAAAAGTTATACCGACAATATGGTAGATTTTCAAGGTTACAAAATAAATCATCCGGACTCGTTTTACAATATTCACTCGTTTTTGTAAATTATCAATCATAGTTTTAAGTAAACAAGGCCGGAGGCCAATTAAACCCACACTCGCGGGGACGCGAGCGAAGGTGGGGCATTATTTCGTCTCCAAATAGCGAATTAAATCCTCCAAAGCTTTTCTGCCGTTTACTTCTTCACCAACAAAAGGAACATATAATTCTTTATATTTATCTTTTAGCTTATCGAAGTCCGGGTCGTTGCATAATTTCATTAAAGTGAGGGATTGCATGAGGGTTCTTCGATTATGAAATAAACTTAGCCCTTGATGTTCATAAAGAATTTGTCTTTTTTTTATTTGATTTACTTTTTGAATATCTGTATTTTGTTCAAAGAAAGTTATTCCGGTAGTTTTTATTAAATATTCTATTTTTTTAATAGCTATATCTAATTCACTAGTATTTATTACACTAATAAAGTCTTCATTAGAGTTTGATAACTTTTTAAAGGAAATATTAACTGTTTCAGTAAATGGCATAAAATCGGGATTCATACAATCAATCATAAATTGGTTTATAATATCCTCAACTTCATTTATTCTAGTTCGTAAAAAAAAATTTATTTCAAAAATAGGATTGTAATCGACAATATGAAAGATAATTACATCAAAGCCTACGGTATGCGGTCTTATTATCCGCTCTTTGGATTTGATAAACTTAAATCCATTAATTTTCAAAGTCAAGGAAAGATTACTTGTTATCTGATTATACACATATCTTTTTGTCATTATGGCCATATAGTTTTCACAGTATTGATTGTAATTGTTCCGTCTATGCTATTTGAACGAATTATTTTTGCAATTGTAATTTTACCTCCTTGAAGAACCTCCGCTTCAGGTATACCTCCCATAGATCTAATTTCTATTTTCCCTGTCTCGTCCTAAAAAAAGTTTACAGTTTAATTTATAATACAGCTATTGATTTACACTTCAAATATAATCCTAAAATTGATTTACATTTTTACCCTTTCTGATGATTATTTGTTTTTCTTTAATCCTAAAATAAGTTTACTATTCTTCTATGGAGTAGCCCAAAGCGGGAAATAACTTTTTGCCCTCCTACAGGCAAAAAAAGTTATTCTCGTTTTGGGCGGTATGCTTTAAAACTTTCAGCATGTAATTACTTCTTCTTTTCTCTTTTGATAATAATTTTTCCACAGCCTTTCTGTTGGAACGTTGTTTTCATGAATAAAAGAAGGTGTAAGGTTGCCTATACTCATATGTGGTCGCTCCCTATTATAAAGTTTTACGTTTTCTTCCAATACTTTTTTCGCTTCTTCAAGGGTACTTACTTTAAAATGCGACAGATACTCTTCTTTTAATATACCGTTTACCCGCTCGGCTATTGCGTTTTCTAGAGGATCGCCGGTTTGTGTCATGCTGATCCGGATGTGATTGTCCTGCAATAACTTTACATATCCATCACTGCAATATTGTACCCCTCTGTCCGAATGGTGAATAAGTTTTTCTTTTATTTTAGCCGGAAACGATTCAAGTGCCATTTCTAATGCGCTTAAGCTTTCTACTGCTTCCAGAGTTTCTGCTACCCGATAACCAACGATTTTATGAGAATAAGCATCTGTAATAAAACTGATGTAAACATATCCTGTTTCTATTTTCCAATATGTTATATCACTCACATAAAGTTCATTGGGTGCAGACGGAATAAAGTCTTTAATCAGATTAGGCCATTTATGGAACCGGTGGTAACTCATGGTGGTACTTATTTTTCTTTTTCGTTTTTTAACTAATAATTGGTGACGGGCCAATAAATCAAATAAAGCATCACGACCTATTTTAATCTGATGTTCCATCAAAAAAGGTTGCAGGATCTCAAATAGTTTTCTTGTACCCATTGCTCTGTGGTTTTGCCTGATCATCACCACTTGTTTTATAATCATCTCCTCTTCTAATCCCACCTCATCTTCATGCCAAAAGTGTTGGTAATAAGCCTGACGGGTGATACCAAATAACCGACAAATACAGGTAAGGTTTACGCTGTATTTGTCCTTTAACTCATGGATTACCCGGTATTTTACTTTTTTTTGATGAGTATTTTAAATTGCTCTTCGGCTATTTCTATCATCCTTTCAAAGCCTTCGGCTTTTATCTTAGCTTCTAAAAGTTCTTTTTTAAGGCGCAGAATTTCTGATTGATCTTCGCAAACCTCATTTAAACTTGTTGTAGTTTGAGATGGAAGTTGAGGATTATCTGCAGACATTGGATTATAATTATCAAGACCTACAATATAAACAGATTTATTTAAAGAGCAGGGTAATTCAACATAACCATCCTCTTTAAGCCAATTTAATATACGACCATGACCTAAATGATACTTTTTTTCTATACCGGTTCTGGAATCATTGCCAAGCAGATATTCCTTGCATACCGACTGCTTAAATTCTTTACTATATTGACTCTGCCATTTACTTGGATAAACTTTTGAATACTTTTCCATTTTTAGTTTACTTTGTGTAAACCTATTTCAGGACAAGACACCCAAACTGCCGCAAGTTTATAACTTGTGGCTCTAACTTATCAAATTCATTTTTTAAAAATATTCACATTATTTCAATACAAACTTGATCAAGCTATACCACAAGTTACGCTTTGCTAAACTTGCGGTATCGTGGGGAATCAAAGGTTTTTTTCAATATCAGTATCAATATTTTGTATAATATCCCAATCAAAATCATTGAATTTACTTCCGATTGTTTCAATTATTGATAAAAGTTGTTGTTAAATTCCTACATCAATCCCATTAACTTTAGTGTAGGCACTATAAAATTTTTTAAACCAATAGTATCTATTTACTAATAAAGTTAATTCATCCAAAGACTCATTATGTAAAAGGGAGGGTTTATGTGTAAGAACTAAATAATTTTTTAAATAGTCTGACCAACTATTAGAATTAAAAATTAATTCCTCTCTATAAGAGCATAAATCTATTATTTCAAGAATAGATTTATCATTAATATTTTTGAAATAACTCGAATCCAAAATATTATATCCGTTCATTCTTTTAGCAATTTTACTTCTATATCTATATTATTATCTTTAAAGTATTGATTTAATTGCTGAACAGCTTTTTCGTCTGAAACTAGCCACTCTACTTTATAACCAACAGCTTTTGCAGCATTAAGTTGTCTTCTGGCGGGCTCTAATACTGATTTAGTCCTTAAAAATTCTGGCTTTTCTAAAACATGATAAATTGATGATTTATCCATTATTAACTTTCCATCTTGTACTGTCGTATTAATTAAATTCTCAAATTGAACATAGCCGCTGTTAACAAGGATTAGTTTGGGAAAGACAAATTAAAAGCCTCATAAATCTCCTCAGATGATGTTTCTGAACCAACTTCAATATCGTAAGTAAAAGTATTGTCATATAATAATAATTTTCTGTTTAAGGGTATAATTCTTCGTAAAAACAAAGACATCTCGACTATTTCTTTGAAACTCCCTGAAATATGAATTGACCTTTGCCAAATTGACATAGTAAATGTTTTATGATTTAACTCTATGAGCAAAAAAAATAATTCGTTTTCTATACCATTCCCTATGTTAGATAAATTGGCATTTGGGTATCTTGATAAAATACTATCTTTTAAAAAATCTGTATTAATACCCCAATTTTCATAGTTTGATACACTAATTATACAATCAAAATCATATTCCATCTTATTCTTTAATAATAACTTTGCCAGGTATGTTAAATTGACGAAGCTTCTTTTCAAAAAATCCTTTTGCTTTGGCTTCGTTTGTAATAATAATGAGTTCTCTAGCAGGATTAGTAGGATCAGAAATTATATTATAATATTTAATCATTTCCTTATTGATGTCATTAATTGCGGATTCTCTTACAAAATCAGGACAACTTGAACCTTCTATATATGGACTTTTATTAGGTTTTTCTATATATTTTGCTTCAATAATGGCTGATTCATTCATCTTCACTCCATCTAAATCCATTGTAGGACCGGCATTAATTGGAGGTCCCTTGAGTGTTACTCTTTTCTCAATCGCTGTACCCGTAATTCTTTTCTGATATTGAAATCTAATATTGTCTGGTCTATTAACAGGTGCATCAGGCAAATTTTTATACCACGATTCAAATAGTGAAGCGTCCAGAATTTTTATTGGATTAACTACATAAGAATTACTAAAATCCTTTCCATCTCCCGGCACATTATCCTTCCCATTTTCCCATTCCCCATCAATAAATTCATTGCCCTGGTTATCGTAAGTGATCTTTTCTTTAATAATTCCCTTTCCATCTTTAGCTATAAGCCCATCCCTTGTTGTCCCGTTTCCGGTAATTTTACTTTTATACCAGTTATAGCCTTTACCTTTCCAGGCTTTTAGCCTTTGTGCACTTTTAACAAGGCTTGCTTTGTTGATTGCAAGTTTTATTGCAGGCAGCTTTTCAATAACAATACCTGCCAAAAATGAAATAGCCATCCCGTTAATCTGCCCACGCGAGTATGCTTTTATTTCAGGGTCTTTTTCTTCGCCAAAGGCAAGTTCTATGAGTTCGGTAAGGCCGCTCACCATCTCCTTTGCCGTTTCGCACATTACTTTGCCGTTGATGTCGCAGGCAGGCAGGTAATTACATAAATTATCACCCTTTTTATTAAACTTTTGCGGCTTATTTTTCAGGCAATCGCGGGTAAAACAAAAATTATTTTTTTGAAATTCTTTTAAACATTCTTCAACGGCTGTTTTGGCTTTTTTTGCAATGTCTTCTGCCTGGCTTACCACATCAAGGCCGGCAACTGCCGTGTTGATGGTGCCTGCCCCAAAGAGGTAATCGTATTTTTCTTCGCCCTGTAAGCTCAGGAGTGAGGCTTCGTTTTTTGCATTTTCAAAGCTTGTAAGGCAGTTTATACTGCCAAAATAAACTTTGGCGATAAAATAAAAGGCCAGATATTTTACCTTGTCAATAGTGAGAAAGGCTTTGCTGCCTTCGAGGGCTTCCGTGTAAATGTGGCTGAAACATTCATCGGATAATTTGCTTTGGTAAAGGTCAATAGAGGTGATTTCCTGCTTATCATTTACTTTTAGGTAAAGCAGGAGCTTGTCACTCCCTGTTGAAAGTTCGTTTTTAAGGCTAGTGAGTCGGTCATCTTTATCATCGGGTCGCCGGATAAGGATTTTCATCCCAAAGCCTGATTGGGAAAGGGTATTATTTAAATTTTCTTTATCTTCGGAAGCAAGTATATTTTTCGGGTCAATTACATATTGATAAGCAGAAACATCCATCTTATCCATTACTGAGCAGACATTTTCTTTGTTTTTTGTCCATTGCCCTGCATCAACTTTCTCTTCTATTTTATCGGTTTCTGATTTTAGTTTAGGTTTTACCGTATTTTCTAAATCTTTGTAGAAATCGGGATATTTTTCCAACACCATTTTTGTAAACGGCCTTTCATTTTTTTTCTCGATTTTTAATTCATTGTCAATGGATACCAGTATGCTTTTTAGTTCTTCATTACTTTTATCCTGCAAACATACAGGAAGGTTTAATCTGAAATTATTTTCTTCATCGGCAGGGCCACGTGTTTTGCTGTTCCGTTCATTTTCAGGGATTTTTAAATAGACTTCTATTTCTTTTTCAAATCCCTGCAATATTTCTTCTACTGCTTTTTCTTTTATCAGCCCTAATGATAACCATAGACCTTTGCCTAAATATTGGCTCATTTTAGTTAAGGCAGGTGTTGCTTCTTTTATTTTATCTTTTATATTTTTAATTAATGTTACATCTGTTGGTTTGCTTTTAAGATTCGCTTTGGCTGCCGTCAGTTCTTTTTGGGTTTGGGTGAATTTGTCTTTTTCTGCTTTGGTTAAAACAAGTGTATTGCCAATGGTTTCTTGTGTTACGCTTTCTATGGTTTCTATCCACCTGATGAGTGTTGGGGCTGAAGCGGTATCAATGCCTTTCAGCTCCTGTACCAATGTTTTTAAATCCCCTTTAAGTTCCAGTTTGTTTTGATGCGCTAATGGGTCGTTGGTATTTTTAACATAATCTGCCCCTTTGCTTACTGAAGTTATTTTACCCGCACCTACTATTTTATTTTGGTCAATAAATACGTTGTCGAGGTAAACTTCAAATGCGGCTCCTGCCAAAAAATCAATATATACCTTGCCCAGGCCTTTGTAATAGCCATTGCCCAGGTTTACTACATTCAGCAGCATCACATCCATGTCGCTTGCTTTTACTATTGTACCGTTGATGCCATCAAGCAATGGCTTTGTAAAATCTGCTTTAGCGGTGGATGGATCTGTCGGGTTGCAGTTTACCACCCTTTTAACAGGTGTTTTAAAAGTTATTATACTACTGTAATTCCCGTAAAAACCGTTTTTCTTTCCCTGTATGCGGGTTTCATATTCGGTACCGGGTTCTAAAGTATTTACTGTTACCTCGCTCGTAGTGCTTTCGGCAATGCCCCATTGCCCATCCGGTGAGGATGTTTTTTTGAATGTTATTTTATAAGAATCAAATATATCCGGTTCCAGCTTCCAGTGCATGCGGCCAACTCTTTCATTTACTCCTTCGGCATTAAACTCTTTTACCAGTCCGATATCCTGTAAGTTTTCCCCACCGTATGTAAAAGTGCAGACTTCCGAGTATCCGTTGTTGCGGAAATCATCTTTGCCTCCTTTATCTATAGCTTGCACGCGCCATACGTATTGCATGTTCTCAAGCAGTTGCGGTTCGGCAGGTCCGTAAATAATTTGGGGAAGGTCGGTTGTGGTTGTGAAAACAGGTGGTTGTGACAGGGCTATATCATTTGGGTTTTTGCCCGGTACTCTGTTTTCAAATAGTTGGAATATATATTCGGTGCTGTTTGCTGAGTTGGGTGAAGAGGTATTGCGGGGCAGCCAGGTGAAAACAATTTGCTGCGGCTCCTTTTTTATAATCCTGCTTCCGCAGGCAGGTTGGTTAATTAAGGGAGGTTCGTTTTTGGCTAAATAATAAAACGAGCAACCCACATTGGATATTTGTACATTTTGCCTGTGATAATCATAAGCGGTTACACATATTTGAAAGCTGCCTTCAGGCAATGACTTTGTTCTTTCATACAGGCTTCTGTCGTATCCCACAAAATCAAGGTAGCGGCTGTCAAGGTAATCTGCCAGGTCTGCTCCTGTTATGGTGGTGGGTATGCCGGGAGCAAGTGTTAATGGTGGCGGGTTGTATGACCTGCTTGTGATCATTATGGTTTTCCCATCCAAAATAATAGAGAAACGAAGCCTGAGCTGGTAACTTGTCTGGCTGATATCTTTTTGCAAAAGTATTACTCTGAATTTTTCACTGCCAGGCTGAGCGTAATCTGTTAAATAAGTTGAATAAGGGGGAACGAGTTGTACGCTGCTTTGCACCGGATAAAAGCCTTGAGCTTTTATAACTTTAGCATTAAAAAATAACAGCAATGAAATAAGTATTACATGCCATAATTTATTCTTTGTAATCTTTTTATTCATTGTTGAAGGTTTTGTGGCCTGTTAAGTATGATCACGGATTTTTAAAGATTACTCTGATTACACTGATTAAAATCCGTGTAATCAGAGTAATCCCTTTTTAAATCTGTGATTCTAACATTTTTTCTTTTTATCTTTCTTCTATTGTCTCTACTCTCTTGTCTCACTACTCAATACTATTTATTAACAATCATCTTCAATTCCTTAGCATCATTTTCTGTTACTATCCTTACTAAAAAAGCTCCTGATTGTAAATCTTGCAGTTTAATAGCTTCATTTATTTCTTTAATATCTTCCCAGTTTTTCCTGTACACTTCATCGCCTTTCATATTATAAATTAAAATGATTAATGCCTGAGATTTGATCAGGCCTACTTTCACCGAAACTCCCCTGCATTGGGGTTGGGTGTGATACTGAAAACTTCTATCGGCCTCACTCAACGACATCTACTTATCTTGGACATTAAGCCTTATAAATTTATAGGTAATTCAATCAGCACATCTTTTCGGCCAATTCTAAAAAGCCAAGAGAACAGACTTTATTAATTTTAAATATTTGTTCCTCAATTAAAGAACTTTCATCTTTCCAAGTTACAAGACTTTCAAGAATAGTGATGGAAGGCTCCAAAACAAGAACTCCCATGGTTGACAAAACTCCTTTTATTTTATGAGCTATTCTGCCGGTATCATCAAAATTCCACACATGGCCGGCTTCTTTCAATTCTATTAAATGTAGTGGTAACTGTTCCAGAAAAACTTTTATAATGTTTTTGATGAAATTTTCATTACCATTAGAAATTTCATATAAATAAGTCAAATCAGTCGTCTCAAGATTTAAATAATTTTTATTCCAATCATAATTGATTGACGTGCCTAAGAATTTAGAAGAAATGTACTTAAAAATTGTATGTTGCAACTTCACAGGGTTAAAAGGCTTCATTATATACTCATCAAACCCTGCTTTGTTATATTCGTTAAAATTAGAAAACTCCATGGAAGTTAAAGCTATAATAGGTACATCCGAAAAGGGCTTGTTTAAATTTTGTCTGATATATTTACACGCATCATATCCATCAATTCCGGGCATTTGCAAATCCATTAAAATTAAATCGTATATATTTGAGCCGGCCATAATTATAGCTTCGTTTCCATTATCTGCAGTTTCAGCTTTAATATTCCAATGTTCTAAAAATTTTGATGTAACCAACTGATTTATCTTACTATCTTCAACGATGAGGACTTTGGCAAATGCCCGGTCTAAAATATCTATTTCTTCTTCATAAAGAGAATTAAACCGGTTGGATTTAAAAATACTTAAATAACCTTCGGACAATGGGCTATCTTGAGAAATATTAATTCCAATCACTTTAAAACCTATTATTCTTTCATTTTCAATCATCAAAATACTTCGAAGGGCAACCCATTGCTCCTTCATATCTTTTGTAGAATATCTGAAGGTTAAATAACTGTCCGGAATCTTATCCTTGAATTGAGTTAAATAAAAATTAGTAACCTTATCCAAATCTTTCGTATAGATAAACTCGGTAAAATGCCTGTTTTGAATTTCAGAAAATTTATATCCCGGCCTTTCAAGTGTAAAAGAATTATAATTGGTTATAAATCCTCCGGTATTAAAATACAAAATAAAATCCGGCTGATACTCTGAATTTGAGTAATGAAATGTTGATGAAAACGGTGATTCGGTGGACTTGTTTGGCTCTTGTAAATTATTCTTCATACTATAGCTGATAGTATATTAAAATCTTAATAATAGGCTGAAGCCAAAAACTTATTAGCAAAAAAAAACTAGTTATAGACTATAATACAACTGTAAAATACATAATTATTACAAAAAAAGGAATTGTCGGCATTTTAAAAGACATATAAAATTGAAATCTTAATTAAAAAGAAACCAATGATGTAATGTAAATCATTTAATCAGATAATAATATTTAAATTGTAATGATTTCTGTTTAAAAAGTACATTAAGTTATTTCTGTTAAAAAGATTATAATGTATGTATTAAAATAATGCATTTTCTTATGAAAGATTAATTCAAATGAACATACAGTGTAAGTAGGGAGATAATATAGGTTTTAAAAAGACATGGCATAGACCTAAATTTGTTTTATAAAAATCAATAATTTAAAACTTTAAAACAAAATTATGAAAAAACTATCTATGCTTAGTATTTTAGCCGTATTATTATTTTCAATATCATCTTGTAAAAAAGACAATGTTGAACCTCAAAAAAGCAACACAGTTAATCAATTAAACATCCAAAAACCTTCCGTTAATAACAAGGTAGAAGATTTTGGGCCGGTTCCAAACCCGGGAGGGAGGTAGATAAAATAATTTTAAAGCCTGTGCCATCTAATTAGTTAATTCAACATGGGCTTTAAAATTTTAATGATGTAACAATACAAAGAACATATTATCGAAAATAATCAATAAACGTATTTTACTTAAGTAAATTTATTAAATTACTTACACCTCTTTATTAAAATTAGTTTTTTATATGGAAATAACTAGTGAAATTTAATAGATGTCTGATTCTATTAAACTTAATTCAATAAATTGCAGGATATACAATCCTTTCAATTTATATGAAAAAAACTTTTAAATATTTTTTTATTCTTCATATCTTATTTTTTTACTATTCGGATGCCTATCCACAAGAAAAAAAAGATAGCCTGATAACGGCCATTCAATCATCAAAGACCGACACCATAAAAATCCGGCTTTTAATTCAATTAGGTTTTGAAGAAACCAATTCAAATCCAATTAATGCAGAGCAACATATAAACGAGGCTTGCAATCTTTCTAAAAAGATTAACTATTTAAAAGGCACTGCCCTAGGCTACATTGCAATGGGTGAATTAAGCATTAAGCAGGGTAATTATCTCAAAGCTTATGAACAATCACTTAATGCCTTGCAATTGTTTGAAAAGCTGAAAGATAAAAAGGAAATGGCTCATTGCTTAAATCAATTAGCAGTGATTTTTTATTTTCAGGGTAATCTCAATAAGGCATTAGAATTCTATTTCGCAGCACTTAATCTATCCAGGGAAGTAAAAAATTTGAAAATGGAAGCCATCTGCCTTAATAACATCGGTATCATTTTCCATTCTCAAAATCAACCGGCAAAAGCGATTAGTTATTATAGGATGGCACTTAAAATTTTTAATACTGTTCATCTTCTAAACGGGGTGGCCGAATGTTATAATTATATCGGATGGACTTACTTGGCTGAAAAAAAATATGATACTGCCTTAGCTTATTTTTTTAAGGCTATTAACATTTTCGAGAAGCAGAATGACAAACTGAATAAATCAAGAAATTTGGGCAGCATCAGTGAAGTATACCTACAAATAAATAAAAACGAATTGGCACTCAGCTATGCCTTGCAATCTTTAAAAATAAAAAAAGAGCTGGGTTATAAATATGATATTGCATCAGCATTGACCGGCATAGCCCAAATTCATACCAAATTAAAAAACTTTAAAAAGGCAATTGAATCCGGTGGAGAAGCTTATCAAACTTTTTTGGAAATAAACAATAAGGATGGTATGCGCGAAAGCAGCTTGGCATTATCCTCGGCTTATGAAGGCAAAAATGATATTGCCCTTGCTTTTAAATATTACAAGGCTTCAATGGCAATGAAAGACAGTTTATTTGGAGTGGAAAAAACTGATTTGGTTAATAAAATTGAGTCTAAATTTGCCCTAAAAGAAAAGGAAAATGAAATTAAACTTTTACAAAAAGACCGCAAATTAAGTGATGCATACATTGAAAAGAAAAAGCTTCAATATGCGCTTCTTGTAAGCGGTACAGTATTTTTATCCTTAATAATTATTATTTTATCACTTGGTTTTTATAAGGCACGAAGTGTAAACAATATATTAAAATCGCAGGCAATAAAAATCCGGGAAGCAAATACGCTACTTGAAAGCAAAAACGACGAACTACAACAAAAAGGCGATGAACTTAAGATAAAAAGCGATGAACTCGAAATAAAAAATGATTTATTGGAAAAGAAAAATGAGGAACTTTATGTTCTTAATAATTTTCTGGATGAAAGGGTAAAAGAAAAAACGAAACAGTATTTGGATTTGAGTCAACGGTTGATTCAATATCATTACGCCAATTCTCAAAAACTTAAACACTCGCTACATGATATCTTAACTTTTATTAAAATGTGCGTTAAGTTACCCGATGAAACGAAAATAATTACTATCAGGCAGGATATTATCAAATACATAATCGGCAGCGCAAACAATATTGACAACATGATCATTGATATTTTTGAGACTCTTAGAAGCACAGGTGATTTGGGGAAGGCTGAGGAATAATAGAATTCCATTATTTACACCCTCCCGGGAAAATAAATAATTTTTAAAGATAGCTTCCCTAATTTCTGAGCAAGAATAAATCTTTAAAAAAAATTGGTAAGTCAAGGTATTTTTTCGGAGGATTTAATTGACAACGACGAAGATATTAGGATACCAAAATATAAAGTAACATATTTAATTCTATAGGGGCGATTCTATTACTTTGACAGTATAAATAATATAATAAATGTAACCCTCCGGCACAAAATGTTAATGCAATGAGTACTTAAGTTTAAAAAAATCATCTAAACGTAAAAAATAGAGCTTTAAAAATATTTTATAACCACAGTTGCTAAAATATTTTTATAAATTTGAGCCGCTTATTTATTTTCAGATTTTTAATTGAAACAAATTATGTTACCCAAAATCAATCCTACATCCACCGAAAGTTGGCAAAAATTAATTTCCCATCACAAAGATATTAGTCATACACCTATTAAAGACCTGTTTGCAACTGATAAGGATAGATTTGAAAAATTTTCCTTAAAGTTTGAAGATATACTTCTTGATTATTCAAAAAACTTAATTACTGATGAGACTTTAAAAATTTTAATAGGTTTAGCTAATGATTGTGGGTTGAAAAAAGCTATTGAAGAAATGTTTAACGGTGAAAAAATCAATGAAACCGAAAATAGATCAGTGTTACACACAGCCCTACGCAATCGCTCAAATTCTACTGTTTTATATAACGGCAAGGATGTAATGCCCGAAATAAATGCAGTATTAAATAAAATGAAAAACTTTTGCGATCGCATTATTTCAGGTGAGTGGAAAGGATATACCGGAAAAGCGATAACAGATGTAGTAAATATTGGAATAGGCGGCTCTGATCTGGGTCCGGTAATGGTAACGGAGGCACTAAAACCTTATGCTAATCATTTAAAAATACACTTTGTTTCGAATGTAGATGCTACTCATTTGGCAGAAGTATCGAAAAAAATAAATTTTGAAACCACATTATTTTTAATCGCTTCAAAAACATTTTCTACTCAGGAAACAATGGCCAATGCAAATTCAGCCAGAGAAATGTTTTTAACACATGCCAAAGATGAAAGGTTTGTTAAACAACATTTCGCTGCTTTATCTACCAATGAAAAAGATGTAATTAAATTTGGGATAGATCCGGAAAATATGTTTGAATTTTGGGATTGGGTTGGCGGCCGTTATTCACTTACATCTGCCATTGGCCTTTCAATTGCTTTAAGTATTGGTTTCGAAAATTTTATTGAATTGCTTGAAGGTTTCCACGCAGTTGATAATCATTTTAGAAATGAAAAATTTGAAAAAAACCTGCCTGTAATTTTAGCTTTAATAGGCATTTGGTATATAAATTTTTTTGGTGCCGAGTCAGAAGCTATTCTTCCTTATGATCAATACATGCATCGTTTTGCTGCTTACTTTCAACAAGGGAACATGGAAAGTAACGGAAAATTTGTAGATAGAAATGGAGTAGAAGTAAATTATCAAACCGGTCCGGTTATTTGGGGTGAGCCGGGTACCAATGGCCAACATGCATTTTATCAACTCATTCATCAGGGAACAAGAGTTATTCCTTGCGATTTTTTGGCACCTGCTATTAGTCACAACCCAATAGGTGAGCACCATACCTTATTATTATCAAACTTTTTTGCACAAACCCAGGCTTTAATGATGGGCAAAACTGAAGAGGAAGTAATTGCGGAATTTGAAAAATCCGGAAAAAAACCTGAAGAATATAAAAAACTTGTTCCTTTTAAAGTATTTAAAGGAAATAAGCCTACCAATTCCTTTCTTTTTAAAGAACTTAATCCACGTACTTTAGGAAGTTTAGTTGCCATGTACGAACATAAAATTTTTGTTCAGGGAATTATATGGAATATATTTAGTTTTGATCAATGGGGTGTTGAATTAGGTAAACAGTTGGCAAATAACATTTTACCCGAACTTCGAAATGACGATAAGGTTGAAAAGTTTGACAGCTCTACAAACGGATTGATTAATGCCTTTAAAGAAATAAAAAATAATTCCTTTTAATTTTCATTAAAAAAACTTATGGTTGGAATAATAATGGGCAGTGATTCGGATATGCCCGTAATGAAAGCAGCAGGTGATATACTTAACGAATTTGGTATTCAATATGAATTTAAAATAATTTCAGCACACCGAACACCCGGATTAATGTTTGAATATGGCTTAAATGCTCGTAAAAATGGAATTAAGGTAATAATTGCGGGTGCAGGTGGTGCCGCTCATTTACCCGGAATGATTGCATCATTAACAACATTGCCTGTTATCGGTGTTCCGGTTAAATCATCAAACTCTATTGATGGTTGGGATTCTGTTTTGTCCATCCTCCAAATGCCGGGAGGAGTACCTGTTGCAACAGTAGCACTTAATGGCGCAAAAAATGCAGGAATATTAGCCGCACAAATTTTAGGTGTTTCAAATGAAATTATTTCTAAAAAATTAGAAATTTATAAGCAAGGATTAAAAGAAAAAGTTGATGAAATGAATAAAAATATTATAAGATAAATGCAGAGATATAAGTGATAAATTATTTTATGAAAGATATTCCAAACGCAATTCTTTCTTATTTTAAAATATTAATAGGAACCGTGAATTATTATCTTCGATTTCCCGAAGGAATTCTATTTATTCCTATATTAATATTAATGAATACCCCACTAAAATTGGGTGGATTTGAATTATTTTGAAAATGATAAATAGCCCCGGAACTTTCGATAGAAGAGGACTTTAAAGGAGTAGTTGCTTCGTTATTTTGCTTGAGTTCTAAAAACCATTGTGAATCTAACCGAAAAGCATAACCAATTACACATTTAATAAATAAATTTGATTTGATTGAATAACATATCCCTACCTGAGGTTTTTAAAACAGTAAATTTTGCAGCAAGATAAATATCGAGTTCTCTACTATGTGTGGTTTTAGTACTATGTGAATATTTACCACCGCTTGTATGAGTATTTATATAATTAAATGTTTGTCCGTTAAAAACTAGATTTTTACTATAATTATCAATAAAACCAATTTGATTTATTTCTGTTTTTCCAAACGAAATTGATAGGCCAATAGGAATAAATATATTGCGATTGCCTGTTTTTTATATGGTAACCCAACCCTAGATCGAAAATTGACCCATATTTTTTTAAAATTCCAAAAGTTAAATTAGAATAAAAGCCGTTTAGGGATTCCAGCTCCATGCCGAAATAAAAATAATTTTTATAGGATTGAAAATCTATTTTAGATTGGCTTCGGAAAGTCGAGCTTTGATTAGTTCCGGAATTTATATCAAAAAATGTGTAATTATTTGAATATGAAAAATTGTTTTGTTTTATGTATACCGGTAAAGCACCGGCGCCGGCAAAAAACGATATATATAAATATTTTTCCTCCTTCTTATATTTAATTCCTGAAAGTTGATTTTTATTGAGTGAGTCTAATATGTAAGGAGTTATTTGAGAAAAAACTAGTTGAATTTTAAATAAAATTATAATTACAAAAAGCTTTCCGTTAGTTTTCATTTTTTTGAATTCAGGTTGAACAAACCTAAAATTCAGGTATTTAAACGATATTAAAACTGTATTAAACTTCAATTAAAAATCATGTTTTTTATTTTTTGTTTCAAACTTTCAACTTTTTATAAACATTTTCAATCAAAAAGTATTTTATATTTGCAATTATTAAAATAATTGAACTTTTGAAAGGTGATGAAAGTTTTATTTAGAAATATAAAGTCGTGCTAGTAACAGAGGGGATATTTATAAATAAAAGTATTAGAGAAGTTGATTTTTTAAAATTAGCCAAAGCACTTTGGAAAACATCACAAAGTGATTCTCTCGCAACTGCATTTTGGCGCCTGCCATATGAAAATTGTATTCATTTTATTTCCGATTTTTCAAAAGAAAATGAAGTTAACGATTTTGATATTGAAAACTTTGGAGAAGGTTTTGTTTGTCATCCCTTTTTGGAAGATGGAAACAAAAAAAAAAGTTTTTTCATAAAATCAGATTTACATTTAAAATGGGAAAATGGAAAATTAAATGATTTGGATATTGAAAACATTGATGAATCTTATTTAAAAAACCTTTCAGTTAATTTAAAAAATGAAATAAAAAGCATTAGCGCATCAGTTATACCCACCGAAATAGTTGATTCGAACGATTATTCGGATGCTGAAAAAAACAATTTCATTAAGCTTGTAAAAAACGGTATCAGCGCCATTAATGATGGTCAATTTCAAAAAGTAGTTTTATCAAGAGAAAAAAAAATATATTTTCCTTCTCAATTTAATCTTCTCACAGCCTTTCAACAACTTTGTGATGCATATCCTTATGCATTTGTTTCGTTAGTTTATTTACCAAAGCAAGGAACTTGGTTAGGTGCCAGCCCCGAAACATTAGTAAGTGTTGATAAAAATGAAATTTTTCGAACAGTTGCCTTGGCCGGTACCCAGGCTTATAATAAAAATATCCCTTCCAACCAGGCTAGATGGAGCATGAAAGAGATTGAAGAACAAGCCTTAGTGAGCAGGTATATTGTTAATTGTTTTAAAAAAATACGTGTTAGGGAATATGTAGAAACCGGCCCTAAAACGATTGTTGCCGGAAATTTAATGCACCTGAGAACTGATTTTTCTATTGATACAAAAGCCTTAAACTTTAATCAGTTGCCTTCCATTATGCTTTCATTACTTCATCCAACGTCTGCAGTTTGTGGTGTGCCAAAGGAAAGCGCCCTTGATTTTATAAAAAAGAATGAACTTCACAATCGCGATTTATATAGTGGTTACCTTGGTCCTGTAAATATTGATGTTGAAACACATTTATTCGTTAACTTGCGCTGCATAAGATTAGAAGAAATTATTATTAATAATGAAATTAGAAAAACAGGCATCTTATTTGCAGGTGCAGGTATAACAGCACAATCAGAACCTGAAAGGGAGTGGTTAGAAACTGAACTTAAGTATCAAACGATTTTAAATATTATTTTATAAAAGTATTAATTCGCTTAATTAAGATTTAATTTAACAAGATATTTTATTTTTTAAAGTAAATTTAAAAACTTGAATACTATTTATATAGTATTTCCATTATTTAAGCATGAAGATTAGCCAGATCACAATAGCTCTTATTGTGGCTTTATTATTGAATTTCTTAGGCGGATATTTAAATTATCTGGATAACGAACAAAAAAAAATCAGAACAGATGCTGAATTACGTAATACCGATGCCATTCGGGAAACTGCAGATTTACTCTCTCTTTTAAAAGACGCCGAAAACGGACAACAAAAATATATATTAACCGGTGATACCGCTTATATAGAACCTTATTTGGAAGACATGAATATGATCGACCATAAAATTGATGAACTCAAAAAACTTACCATTGAAGATGTACATCAGCAAAAAAGAATTAATGGCTTAAAAGATTTGCTTGGAATTAAAAAATCAGAGATTAATTATATTCTAAACCTGTTTAAATTAAAAGGTTTACATGAGGCTCAAAAAATGGTTACTCAAAATAAAAATAGCCTTGCAATGGATGAGTGTGAAGAATTGATTAAAGAAATGCTAAAACACGAACAAGGGTTATATGAAAAGAGAAATAAAGAAAGGGAAGAATTTTATTCTTTTACTAATTGGGTACGTTTTCTTACAATTTTCTTTTTAGCAGTAACCCTTATCGGTTCTTTAATTATTATTAACAGAAACGAGAGAAGAATTAACAGATTGATTACAAGGTTGAACTCTTCAAATGTAAACCTTGAAAAAGAAGTAAAAACCCGTACGAACGAACTTGAAGAAGCAAATGAGAAACTTTTAACCATAAATGAAGAAAAAAATAAATTCATTGGTATGGCGGCTCACGATTTAAAAAGCCCTATTAATTCAATTAAAGGTTTAATTCATTTATTTGAAATGGATTCATCTAATCTAACTGCAGAGCAAAAAGAATATTTAAAATATATTAATGAATCTTCCAGCAGGATGCTTCACTTAATAAGCGATGTATTGAATGTAAATAAAATTGAAACAGGAGTAAGTATGGTTAGATTAGAAAAATTTAACTTATATCACTTTATAGAAAATATAGTTTTTGGGTTAAAAGTTTCTGCAGAAAAGAAAAATATTAAAGTTCATTTAATAACAAACAACGAAGATTTTATAGTACAATCCGACAAAACATATATTGCGCAAATTATTGAAAACTTACTTTCAAACGCCATTAAATTTTCACCGCCCGGTAAAAATATTATTGTGAGAGTATTAAAAGATGAAAACAATTTTAAGATTGAAGTAGAAGACCAAGGCCAGGGAATAAAGGAAGATGAAATACCTCTGTTATTTGAAAAATATAAAAAATTAAGTGCCAGACCTACCGCCGGTGAAGATTCTACCGGTTTGGGTTTATCAATTGTTAAAGGCCTTGTAGATACCTTAAATGGAAATGTTTATGTTGACAGTGAATTAGATAAGGGCACAAAATTTACTGTTGAATTTGCATTGAATTAAACCTGAATTAATATTATTTCAATTATTTAATTACTTTAAATTCTCTCATATTCTTTAATACTCACTTCATCTATTTAAAATTCCCTTCCAGTAATACCCTTTCTAAAAGGATTTTATATATTTAAACCTGACTTTAAAGTTATGAAACTATGGCAGCTAAGATTAAAAAAGAATCCTAATTTAAATAGAAAGGAAAGGTAACACGAGCAAGTCACAAAATATAGCAATAATGTTTGACAATTTAATTGAGGTAATTTCAAGGACAGTAAAACTTCAGGACGAAGAAATTAACCTTTGTGGATTTTATTTCGAGCCATTAACAATTTTAAGAAATACATTATTAGAAGAACAAGGTAAAGTACCTCACTATCTTTATTTCATTTCAAGAGGTTATATGCGCCTGTTTTATAATGACGAAATCGGAGAGGAACAGACAACCTATCTTTGTTCGCCTAATGAGTTTATTGCATCTTTTCTTTGTTTTATAAACCAAATTAAAGCAACTGAAAATGTAGAGTGTATAACGGACTGCGATGTTTTAAGAATTACATATGCAAACTTGAAAAAGCTTATTGATGAAAGTGAAAATTTTAAAAAATTTAGTCTTATTATTTTTGAACAGGCTATATCTTCTACCGCTTTAAGAGCTGATAACCTGGCAACACTTAATGCCAAACAGCGTTATAAAAAACTTGTCAGCGGACAACCTCAATTAATACAAAATGTACCTATTCAATTCATTGCATCGTATTTGGGGATAAAGCCCGAAAGTTTAAGTAGAATAAGGCGACAAATTATTTCCTAACATTTATCAAGTGCTTTTGATTTTGGTGTACTGACTTTTGCATTGTATAAAAGCAAAAGAAAATGGAAACATTAAAACAAATTTTATTGAAGATACCACAAAATCTTATTTCAGGACTATTCCTAAATGGAACAGTAATTATCTTGGCATACTTTCTGGTATGGAAAAAATTCAAAAAAAGACTACAAAACCGGAGAATTCAACTTAAAGAAAGAGTTGATGTTCAACAAATCAAAAGAGAATTAAAAAACTCAATATTTACACTTTTGGTTGGAGCAATATTTAGCAGTACTATAATTTATTTAAGCACACTAGGATATTCAAAAATTTATACTAATTTTTCTGAACACAACCCTTTATTTGCCTTTGGCGGGTTTTTCATTTTATTAATAATTGATGATACTTGGTTCTATTGGTGTCATCGATTATTACATCATCCAAAAATATTCCGCTTTGTTCATTTTGAACATCACAAAAGCGTAGATGTAAATCCTTTTACTTCAATGTCTTTTCATTTTTTAGAAGCACTTCTTCTTACTTTCTGGATATTGCCGGTTTCTTTTATACTTCCAATATATGCACCCGTGCTTGGGTTGGTTCAAGTCTGGGGATTATTTGACAATGTAAAAGCACATTTGGGCTATGAATTTTATCCGGAAAAACTAAATAAGAGTTGGTTTAGATTTTTAACCTCAAGTACTCATCACAATATGCACCACGGTAAATTCACTGGAAATTATGGTGTTCATTTTCGAATATGGGATCGATTACTTGGTACGGAACATAAAGACTATGAGAACGAGTACGATAAAATTCAATTAAGAAAAAGGATTCAAAATTAAATTTCAGGGAATAGGCACTGTTCTCTTTTTAATCTCGCTTTATTCTTTCTTTCAATTGCGGTTTTTTACCGGGAAAGGTTGTGCGTGTACTAAAATCAATAGTGAAGCCAATCATTATTAAAATAAACACAATAATAATAATTAAAAAAATCTTTTTACTCCTCGTCATAATTTCAAATCAATCATTCGATTTTACAATAATTAACAAATTTATTGTAAACCATTCTATTTTCTATTAAAACTATTTTTAATATTATTTTTGAAAAAAAGAATATTTTTTTTGTGAAATCAAAATTATTTAATTGCTTTGCGTAACAAAGTACTTTAATATGAAAGAAAGCGAATCACATTTAAAAACTCTTAATGAAATTAGGGATATAATGAATAAATCATCACGATTTATTTCTTTAAGTGGTTTATCAGGTATAAGTGCAGGTGTTATAGCCATGATTGGTGTGAGTGCGGCTTATTGGGCAGAGAAACAAAACTTTGCTTATGTAGAATCGCAGTTTTTATTATTCCATACAAACAATAGTTTATTAAACAGTAATTTTTTCGTTTTTTGTATAATTGATGCATTACTAATATTATTTTTTGCACTAAGTTTTGCAGTATTCTTTACCATCAGAAAATCAAAAAAAACAGGTCAATCTGTTTGGGATAAAACGGCGCAAAAATTAATAATAAGTTTATTAATACCTCTTTTTACCGGTGGTTTATTTTGTATCGCTATGATTTTTCATCAGGTATATTTTTTGATTGTTCCCGCAACGTTGGTTTTTTATGGACTATCATTATTAAATTCATCAAAATATACTCTTCACAGTGTTGAAGCACTTGCTTATGGTGAAATCATTTTAGGAATTATCTCAGCTTTTTATCCTCAATTAAATTGGATTTGTTGGGCAGTGGGCTTTGGTTTATTTCACATCATTTATGGAATATTTATGTATTATAAATATGAAAAATAAAATTCTATTTAAATTGAATTAAGGGTATTGAGAATTAAAGATTGATGTTAGAAAATTTTAATAAAGCATTTGAAAGTAAGGCCCGATTGGGAATTATGTCGGTATTGATGGTTAACGATTCCATTGATTATAACCGCTTGAAAGAGTTATTGGAATTAACAGACGGAAATTTGGCAAGCCATTTAAAAGCTTTGGAAGAAATAGAATATATTTTAGTTCAAAAACAATTTATTGGAAAAAAGCCCAACACAACTTACCGGGCCACAGCTCTTGGAAGAAAAGCATTTTCAGATCATTTAAACGTTTTGGAAAATTTAATTAAAGGAAAATAATCATTTTTTTTATTCTATAACTTTGAAAAACAAAGTACTTTTAATTTTTATATTTATGAAATTATCCATTAAAATTTTATTTACGATTACCGTTTTCACTTACAGTTTTTTATTTTTTGAACAAGGTTTTGGAATTAATTACCTTATTTTCTCAATACTGTTAACATTGGTACTTGGTTTTATTAATTCCAAAGCCAATAAATTATTACTATGGAAAATAATGGCTTTTATAACAACTGTAAGTTCATTTAATGTTGTATTTAATCATTCTTCCGTTGCATTAATAACAAATATTTTATCATTATTTATACTGGCAGGATTAAGTATTGATCATTCCGGTTCTTTTTTAACGTCGGGTTTGCAAACCATTTATTCTATAGTTTACGCTCCTATCTTAAAATTTATTAATTATTTTGTTCCGTCCTCGGATGTTTCTAAACCTAAGAATAATATTAGGTTAACTGTTTATATAATTCCTCTTGCTGTTACTTTTATTTTCTTTCTCCTATACAGTGGTGGTAATTCAATTTTTGCATCTTTCGTTTCTAAAATAAACCTTAATTTTATTTCATGGTTAGGTATCTCCTTCACTTTAGGTGGGTTTTTATTATTGTTCGGAATATTTTTCCCTGAAGTTTCTCAGGAATTAATTCTGTTTTATAAAAGCAAAACAGAAACTCTTTTCAGAAAAAAATCAAACAATAAAAATTTTAAATCCCTTGAATTAAAAGCAGAATTTTTAACGGGAAAGTTTTTATTAATATTATTAAACATATTGTTATTAATTGTCAATTTTCTGGATGTTATTTATCTCTATGTAATAAAAATTTTACCGGGCGGAGTAAATCCTTCAGTGGTGGTACATGAAGGTATTCAAACTCTCATTTTATCTATCATTCTTGCTATAGCGATTATTTTATACCTGTTTCGTGGTAATCTTAATTTTTTCAAAGCCAATAAAGTTTTAAAAATCCTCACATATATTTGGATTGTTCAAAATATAATTATGATTCTAAATATTTCATTTAAAAATCATTTTTATGTGATAGAGCAAGGACTGACTTTTAAAAGAATTGGTGTTTTTGTTTATTTATTATTAACCCTGATTGGATTAATAACTACATTTTACAAAGTGAATAATGTAAAAAGCAATTGGTATTTAATAAAAATTAATTCATTTCTATTTTTTATTATTCTTTTTACCTCTACATTTTTTAATTGGACAAGTATTATTACAAATTATAACCTTAATCACGCCTCACGTGCTCAAATTGATTTTGATTATTTAATAGATTTATCTGACAGTAATATACCTCAGTTACAATCTCTACTAAATAACAATAATATAAATCAAAATCAAAAAAGGCACCTCATCGAAAAAACGGATCATTTTTATAATAATTATTTAAATAAAGAATGGAAATCCTGGAATTATGATGATTATAGAATAAATAAATTTTTAAAAGAACATAAAAATAAACTTTAAATAAAATCTAAAATTATGGAGCAAATTTCTTTTTTTGAACGTTTTTCGCAATGGGTGCGAAAATCTGTTACGTTAAAAATTTTTATTATTGGTATATTAATATTGGTTTTATTAATTCCCTCTGCCTTATTAGGTTCATTAATAAACGAAAGAGAACAAACGCGAAATGAAGCCATTGATGAAGTGAGCGCTAAATGGGGGAACAAACAAACTATTGGCGGACCTATTATTTCGATTCCATTTAAATTAAAAACTACTGATGAGAAAGGCAACATAGTAGAAAGGACAGATTATGCACATTTTCTGCCTGAAAATCTTAAAATAACAGGAGTAATAACCCCCGAAAAAAGATATCGGGGAATTTATGTGGTGGTGCTATATAATGTAAAGTTAAAAATAACGGGAACGTTTAATAATCCTGATTTCACATCATTAAATATTCAAAAAGAAAACATACTGATAGATAAAGCTTTTGTATCGTTGGGTGTATCAGATATGAAAGGGATAAAAGAAAATGTAAATATTAAATGGAACGACAGCTTACTGAATTGCAACCCGGGAATAGCAAATCATGATATTTTTTCTTCAGGTTTGAGTACACCTGTATCTTTAAATTCAAAATCCATAAATTTCAGCTGTGAATTAAATTTGAATGGGAGCAGTGATTTAAGTTTTTTACCTTTTGGTAAAGAAACATTAGTTGATTTGCAATCTACTTGGATCAACCCAAGCTTTACAGGATCATTTTTACCGGAAAAAAGAAATATAAATATGAATGGCTTCAATGCATATTGGAAAGTGTTACATTTAAATAGAAACTATCCTCAGCAAGGGGTGGGTAATTTTATTGGTACTGTTCCGGATTACAATCAAAAAGTTAATTATCCTGTTCAAAGAGATAATTATTCAGTTAATATAAATGGAGATGAAGCATCGTTTGGTGTAAAATTGTTATTGCCTATTGATGAATACCAAAAAACAAACCGCTCGGCCAAATACAATATTGTTTTTATCTGCCTTACCTTCCTTGCTTTCTTTTTTGTAGAAGTATTAAACAAAAAACGGATTCATCCAATTCAATATTTAATTGTGGGTTTTGCAATTTCGTTATTTTATATCCTATTACTATCAATTTCAGAACACTTATCTTTTGATCTGGCTTATTTAATTGGGTGTATAATTATTTTAACACTTATTACTTTTTATGCCAAAGCAATTTTTAAAAACAATAAAATAATGTTTATGATAAGCGGAATGCTTGCCATCTTATATGGTTTTTTCTACTCATTGCTTCAATTGCAGGATTATGCATTGCTATTAGGAAGCATTGGGCTTTTATTAATTATAGGAGTAATTATGTATTTAACGAGGAATATTGATTGGTATCAGATTGAAGAATAAAAAAAAGAGAAAAGAGAAAAGAAAAAAGAGTGAAATTAAATTTTCACTCTTTTTTCTTTTTAATTAATCGTTTATGTTTTTCAATTATTTTATTAATAACATTCTTGTAATTCTTCAGTAAATAAAGACTTAAAGCATTAGCACATATCACAATAAAACGTGTGATGTGTGTAAGTTTTAATTTTTAAAGTGTAACACATTCCGGGTTTAATAACTTCATCTTTGTCATTAAGCAATCCGCTTCCGGTAATTTTCGGCTGATATTACAATTAGCCGTGCAACAGGTTCAGCGGGTTGATTCGTTACTAAAAACTTAATGATGAAAGTGGAATATGTAAACCAACAATATAAAAACTTCGCATCAACAGACATTCGGTCAGGAGGGAAGTTTTATGGTTGAAGCTTTGGTGGAGTTTTGAATGTAAACTTCTAATAATTTATTATGATTGAAAAATTTTTTTCAGGCTCAAAAAATCATAGAGAGGAAACCGTCAAAAGGTCAATTGTAAAAACCATTAGTTACAGGATAATTATTTTAATCCTTGATTTTGATTTTATTTATCTATTCACAGGTAAAATAAAAGTAGCTATAGGATTTATGACTATCGGTTATTTTTTTCACGAAAGGATTTGGGATGGAATAAAATACCGAATAAAAAAAATTATATTTTTTTTAATTTACTAAATAACTCAATCATGTCAATTCAAACAATTAATCCGGCCACCAATAAAGTAATTATGTCATTTGATGAAATGACCGATCAGGCACTTGATCAAGCTGTTGGTAAGGCCGAAAATACATTTCACAGTTGGAGAAAAACCGATTATAAACAAAGATCCGAACTTTTACACAAAGTTGCAGCTCTAATGCGTGAAAAAAAAGAAGCACTCTCAAGGTTAATAACATTGGAAATGGGTAAAATTATTTCTCAGGCAGAAGGGGAAATAGATTTGAGCGCAGATATCATTGATTATTATGCTGATAATGGGGCAGAATTTTTGAAAGACAAATTATTAAAACCCGAATTTGGAAAAGCTTTTATCAGGTATAGCCCAATCGGAGTATTATTAGGTGTTGAGCCTTGGAATTTTCCATTCTATCAGGTAGCCCGCTTTGCTGCCCCAAACATAATGATTGGCAATACGGTATTGGTTAAACATGCTTCTATTGTTCCGCAATGTGGGATCGCGATAGAAAATTTATTTAAAAAAGCAGGTGCGCCCGCCGGGATTTATACTAATCTGTTAATAGCCGGTAAAAGGGCTTCGGCACTGGTTTCGGATGAACGGATTAAGGGGGTTTCGCTTACCGGAAGCGAAGAAGCCGGTGCAAGCCTTGCTTCCGAGGCGGGAAAATATTTAAAGAAGTCTGTATTGGAGTTGGGAGGAAGCGATGCATTTATCATTCTTGAAGATGCGGATATAGATAAAGCGGTAGATTGGGCTGTAATAGGGCGTATTAATAATAATGGTGAATGATGCGTGGCATCCAAAAGGTTTATAGCGGTAGAAAAAATCGCGGATGAATTTTTGAAAAAGTTTAAAGACAAACTTTCAAACCTTAAAATTGGTGACCCAATGAACCCCGAAACAGAGTTGGGCCCTTTAAGCAGCGAGGCTGCGGCTATGCAAATTGCAGACCAAGTGCAGCGGTCAGTAAATGGTGGTGCAAAAATTTTATTGGGGGGCAAAAGGTCTAACCGGGAAGGCGCTTTTATGGATCCAACCATTCTTACTGATTTAAAACCGGGCATGGCGGCATATCACGAAGAGTTATTCGGCCCCGTGGCATCATTTTATAGGGTGAAAGACGAAGATGCAGCTATCGAGTTGGCCAATGATTCCCTTTTTGGTTTAGGGGGCTCTGTATTTACGCAAGATATTGAAAGGGGCAAGAGGGTAGCAGATCAAATAGATACCGGTATGGTTTTTATAAACCATCCTACCTGGACACAGGCAGATTTGCCTTTTGGAGGAACAAAACGCTCCGGCTATGGCAGGGAATTATCTGAACTTGGTATTGATGAATTTGTAAATAAAAAGTTGATCCGTGTAAGTGAACTTTCTGATCCATTTTAATTCAAATAAAAGCTTTTTAAATAATGTATATCATTTTAATTCAAACATTATGGCTTTTTATATTGGCTATACCCATTGCCTGTGTAGCATGGACAGTGACCCACGAAGAAGTATTTCGTGAGCCCAGGGAATATTGTATAAAACGGAGCCTTACCGGTAAAACATTACTGGTAAGGAAATTTTTTTATTTGTTTACCTGTGAATATTGTTTTAGCCATTATGTAACCGTTTTATTTCTTTTATTAACCGGTTTTAAGCTTTTGATGGATGATTGGCGGGGTTATATCATCGCCGGGTTTTCTCTGGTTTGGATAGCCAATATTTACATGAGCTTATTTGGCTTTATCAGGCAGGATATAAAAAAGGAAAAAACGGAAATTGAATTAATGGAAAAGAAAAAGGATGTTTCTTAAAGTGAATTCAAGGCATTAAATAATTTTATTTATGAAATATTATTTTTGTTTACTTTTTATTTTGTTTTTGTCTTGCTCACACGTCGATAAAACAATTAAAATAAAAGGATCGGATACAGAAGTAAACCTTGCCGTTCAGCTTGCAGAATCTTTTCATCTTAAAAACCCAGTTGTTTTTGTATCTGTATCAGGGGGGGGCTCAGGCCTTGGGATAGCATCGTTATTAAATGGTACTGCTGACTTGGCTAATTCATCCAGAAGTATTACAGAAGAAGAAATAAAATTATTTCAAACAAAAGGCGCAAAAATTGATTCATTTATTTTTGCCACGGATGCCATTGCTTTTGTAGTGGCGCACGACCTGCCTATTGATTCCATAAGTACGGAACAACTTGCAAAAATTTTAAACGGGGAATTCAATGATTGGTATTCAGTAACAAACAGAAACCTTCCTATCAATATTTATGGCAGACAAAGCAACTCTGGAACGCACGATTTTGTGAAAAAAAAATTGAAAATTTCTTTCAGCCCCCATGCAAAGGAAATGAATGGTAATGCCCAAATTTTGGAAGCCATCAAGCAGGATAATTCCGGCATTGGATATATTGGTGCCGGGTATGTAATCCATGGAGGTGCAAAAGGGATAAAAGTACTAAAAATATATTCTCAGCAAAGTAAAAAGGCGGTATCACCATTAGATGCTAAAATGATTGCAGAAGGAAAATATTACTTTCAAAGGCCTTTGTTCCAGTATTATAAATCTACAACTTATGAAAAAATTAAACCCTTCATTGATTTTGAAAAAAGTAAAAAAGGTTTGGAAATAATTAAATCGGCGGGTTATTATCCTGTGCCATTACCTTATGAACATTAAACTTCGGGAAAATATTGACTGGCTGTTAAAGCAAATATTTAAGGCTACCGGCTTTATAACCCTTGGTCTGCTCGGTGGAATATTTATCATGTTGTTTTACAATAGCATTACATTCTTCATTCATGAAAACCCCATTGACTTTTTTACAGGTTCACAGTGGGATCCTCAAAGTTCAAAAGGAAAGTATAGCATCGCCCGCTTATTAATAAGCACAGGCCTGGTTACCATAGGTTCAATGATTATTGCAGTTCCGCTTGAGATTTGTACCGCCTCTTTTTTATCCGAATTCGCCCCTCAAAAATTAAAAACGATTTTAAAACCAATTATTGAAATGTTAGCTGCCATCCCTTCGGTAGCGATTGGTTTTTTAGGAATTGTATTCGTAGGCCCGGGGATTGCAAAAATATTTCATATTCAAAACGGATTGAACGCTTTAAACGGGTCAATTTTATTGGCTATAATGGCCTTGCCGACGATTATAACCATCTGTGAAGATTCCATCCATGCGGTTCCCGAAAGTTATAAAGAAGCTTCTTATGCCTTGGGTGCCAATAAATGGCAAACCCTTTTTAAAGTAACCTTACCTGCTTCGCTTCCCGGTTTAATTGCTGCTATTATGCTGGGCTTGGGCAGGGCTTTAGGAGAAACAATGACGGTATTGATGGCAACCGGTAATG
Source organism: Spirosomataceae bacterium (assembly GCA_965248855.1). Taxonomy (GTDB): domain Bacteria; phylum Bacteroidota; class Bacteroidia; order Cytophagales; family 172606-1; genus CBDFKQ01. The sequence continues at coordinate 93,276 of CBDFKQ010000003.1, forward strand.
CCTCGGCAATGCCAAGTGGTTTTTTGGATTCTATCCGCACAATCACTGCCACTATTGCCATCGAAATGGGAGAAGTACCTTATCAAACAACCCACTATTTTGCACTTTTTGCCATAGCAGCGGTATTATTTATGATCACCATGGCCGTTAACTTAACAGGTGAATATTTTGCCAACATGTTAAGAAGGTTTCAACTATGAAAAAGAAAATACTTTATTTGATTAATTGGATTGTTCTTATCGGTAGTTCAGTTATTGTCTGCTTGGTTTTAGGGATTATTCTATACGATATTTTTTCCAAAGGTATTTCTTCAGTTTCCTGGAATTTTATAAGTGAATTACCAACTGAAGGAATGACAAAAGGCGGCATCCTCCCTGCCATTATCGGAACCACATTGCTCACCTTTATTACCACTTTTTTCTCAGTACCTTTTGGGGTTGGTTGTGCAATTTATCTTAATGAATACGCCGAGCCTTCGATATTGACGAATATTATCAGGGCATCCATCCGAAACCTTGCCGGCATACCTTCAATAATTTATGGCTTATTCGGTCTCGCCTTATTTGTACAGGCTTTTAAATTGGGGACTTCTATTTTATCTGCAGGTTTAACATTGGGTCTTTTATCCCTGCCTTACATTATTACAACTGCCGAAGAAGCATTAAAACGAATACCAAATAGTATGCGAGAAGCAACACTGGCATTAGGTGCAACCCAATTTGAAACCATCAAAGATGTGGTGCTTCCAAAAGCATTCCCGGGGATATTAACAGGTATTATTCTTACCCTTTCTCGGGCAGCCGGTGAAACCGCCCCGATATTATTTACAGGGGTTGCTTTTTATATCAACGGGTTATCATTTTCAGTAAATAAGGAATTTATGGCTTTGCCTTATCATTTGTACATGCTTTCCACCCAGCACCAATCAATCGAGCAGGTTAGGCCGCTGGCTTATGGTACCGCAGTTGTATTGATTTTATTGGTCTTTCTATTAAATAGTATTGCTTTTTATATCCGGTTTAAACAGAATAGTAAAGAGTGATGTGTAATGAGTATCGAGTATAAGGTAAAACTAATTCTTATGGAAATAAAATTATCGGCACACTCTTTAAACCTTTATTTTGGTGAAAAGAAAATATTAAAAAACATCAATATTGATTTTGAAAAAAATCAGGTTACTTCCCTGATTGGCCCATCAGGTTGTGGTAAATCTACTTTGTTACGTTGTTTCAACCGCATGCACGATTTAACACCCGATGCAAAAATTGAAGGCAAACTTAAATTAGACAATTTGGATATTTATGATAAAAAAAATTCAGTAACCGATATCCGCAAAAGGATTGGAATGGTTTTTCAAAAGCCCAATCCATTACCAAAAAATATTTATGAAAACCTATCTTATGCTTTAAATATCCATCAATTCCCCAAAAAAGAAATCCCACAATTAATTGAATCGGCATTGAAAGAAAGTTATTTGTGGGATGAAGTAAAAGATGACCTGAAAAAACCCGCAGTAAAATTATCAGGGGGGCAACAGCAAAGATTATGTATTGCAAGGGCTGTAGTGCTGCGCCCGGAAGTTATTTTAATGGACGAGCCCTGCTCCTCCCTTGACCCGATCAGCACGAATAAAATTGAAGAACTGATCAATAGTTTAAAAAAGGATTACACTATCATAATTGTTACTCACAATATGCAACAGGCGCAAAGAATTTCAGATAAGGTAGCATTTATGTACCTTGGTGAGGTAATAGAATTTGGTACCACTGAAGATATTTTTAAAAATCCTAAAAACGAGCTGACTAAGAATTATGTGGGCGGGCATTTTGGATAGGGATTTGTTTTATATTTTTCTTCATTGTGTTAACCTTCATGGTTTGCCAATAGATCGATGCATTACTTGGCATAAAAAATGGAAACTAAAGTTGTCGTCCTAAAATTGGTGTCAACGGTCTCGGGTTTGGCGAAGTTGGCGATTTTCATCACCAATGTTGATGCGGAGAACCAATGTTTGATTAACCACAAATGTGTCTGTGAATCACTGAACCACCACTTTTGCAAAACCGGTGTTGGTTGCTGGTGTTCTTTCTTCTGTGCCTGTAAACCATTGTCCACGCTGAATTTTGCTGTCTTTTTATTTGTCGTGTTGGTCTGTGTGGTTGCGTATTTTTTATTTTCAGAAAGGCAGGAAATTTTTTTTAATTCAATTTTGTCAGGGAGGAAAAGGTGGAAGCTCTTTGCAAGCTTTGTCATGTGCGTTGGATAGTGTGGCTTGCAAATGTGCCTACGCCTGTGTGCTGGATTAGTTTAAATTTATCCATAAATGAACCAACTTTATATCACTTGTCTGTCTATGAGCGATTGATTCTAAAAAACAATAATCAACCTGAGATTCTAACTCAGATAACGTTTCATCTATTGCCCAAGTCGTGTTAGTTGAAGCTATATCTGTAATCCATTTGTTAATAATAGTATGCCAATGTTTTGGATTGTCTTTTTCGATAAAGGCAAGCAAACCGCAATCATTTAATCCTTTGCCGTGTTTCTCTGTTTTATATCTCTCAATGCCCCCATTGTTTGATGTCCCATAAACATATTCTTTTTCTCTTGATGTTTCAGGAGTTGGAAGTCTTTTGCACTCTACAGAAAAAATAGAAGTATTTGAAATACCTTGTTCATTCGGATAGAAATAAAAGTCAGAAAAACCTTTACTGAGGTTGTATATATCTCGATACTGACTGCTAATATTAAAAGGATAGTCTTGCTTTCTAATTAAAATTTGTTCTTGCTCAATATAAATTTGAGTCAATTCGTCTTCGTTTAGTTCTTTCTTTTTGTGGTGTCCTGATGCAATGTAGGCTTTGAAATGAGGAACATTTTCTTTCATTGATTTAATAATCAGAGAAATCACATTAGTTTTCGGGATACTAATTTTTGGTTGTTCTATATTTGAAAAATTTTCCTCTGCAATCATCCTTCGATTTGATTAGAAAAGTCAGAGAAACATTTATCGGCATCACGATAGGCTATTAAAGAAAGCCAATATCTATATTGATTTGGCTTAATAAATACAATAGTGTCTTTTTGAGGATACAATTTGATTATTCGCTTAACTGAAAGGTGAGCTGAAATTTCATTATTAGTTAGTCCGTCAATATTTAAGTTTGTAAAGTCTTTATGAAACAAAGGTTCATTATCCTTATTATCATATCTGAAAACTGTGGCAATTAATGATGTTCCATCAAGTTGAACAACATCTGACAATCTGAATTTTTTTCCTTTATTATCATAAACAGAATTTAATGCTCTTGAAAATTCGGTTCCGTAATTTAATAGAACAGGTTCCAGTTTGTTAGGTCTTATTTGTTGTATCGCTTTAGATTTCTCTCCGTGTCTTAGAGATTCTTGCATGTAGGAATTTACTTCATCAATGATTTTTAAATCATAAACTGAGAGGGAAATATCATCAAAAGGCAAATTCATTATGTCCTTTTTTAAGATTGCTGTATTGAGATTAACCAATACTTGTCCACTACAAGAGAAGATAAGAAACCTGAACAAATCATTATACTTTTCAAAACGCTTCTTAATCACTTTAAGGGTTTCAATGTTACTAGATATTCCAATAATTTTGTGCTGATATGAAAAGTCAATATTATTTAGATGTAATGGAATCTTACTATTACCAATGTTTTCTTTAATAATAATATTTGGAGATCTGAAAATTAATTCGTTCGGAATTTTCTCAAACTTTTGATTTTTGGAAATTTCTTTAAGACTTTTAATGGCAATTCGATTTTCGTTTACTGCTTCGGTAGGAAGCGTTTTTAACTTATAAATAAAGGGAGGCTTCAAGATGCCTTTAGAACCAACCTTAAACCCTTCTCCAAATACACATTCCTTTTCTGTCAAATATTGATTAAACGAAATAGTGTTTGATATTTTATCAACGAGATTTCTAATTCTACCGCCACCTAGAAGATTGTTTTTCCATATATACTCATTTTTGATAGCAGTTTGTCGATTGACAAAGTGTAAATCATAATCATCTATTTCAAATACGATACGCTCTCTAGTTGCTTTGGTTCGTCTAAATGTAAGGTGAAGAATATTCTTAGAAACATCAGGTTTATTGTTTCTTACAAATATTGCTGCCGTTGCGACGTCTGCACCATTGTCCCATAATGATTTATTTCTTGCTAAAGCTGTAAAATCAAGTAGCTGAACAACATTGTAGTTTGAGAATAATGCGTTTTTATAAGTAGTTGAAGTTGTATTGTAAAGCAGCCCTGAGGATTTAATTATTAAACAGACCAAACCATTTTCTTTTAAAAATGAAAATGATTCAGAAAGAAACTTTAATGCAATTTGACCTTGTGGTATTTTGACTTTTTTTGATTCGATTTCCCAATATTTTGAATAGTTATTTATACCGCCAACTTTAAATGGAGGATTTCCAATAACTAAGTCGAATTTGAGATTCCCCATTACATTTAAAGTAAAGAAATCAGAAGAAACTAAATTCTCTTTTGTTAAATCGTCAAATCTTAATTTATTGATTACTTCAATTGGCTTTAGCTCGTTGCACAAAGCTAAACTTAAACTAAACGAGGATAACATTACGGCTTGTTCTTCCTTATCTACTCCGTAAATGTTTCGCAATATTTTTTTGAGGTCATCAATATTTGGCTTGTCTAATTTATGTTGCAATCTCCATATTTGAACCAAACGCTTAAATGCTGTTACTAAAAAAATACCCGAACCACAAGCAGGGTCAAGTATTCTAAAACTGTCTAAATCAATTTCCTTGTATTTTTTTAAAGGTAAGCATTCATCCACCAAGAGTTTTGCTAAATGAGAAGGCGTATAAAATAATCCTTTGTCTTTCTTATTCTCTGCTAAAAACTCTTCATAGAGTCGGCTAATTAATTCAACAGGAATATACTTAAATTCAAAATACCTCCAGTCTGGAAAGCCTATTTCCAGCTGTAATGCTTCAATACTGATTTTGTCTGTGGCAAGTAATTTTGCAACAATACTAAGGTCTAATGATTCTACTTGTTCTTGTTCTGTTGTTTCCCATCTAAAAACATTCCCATTGAAGTTTTTATTTAGATCATTAAGCAAATTACTAAACTTGCCTTTCTTTAATACATCAGTAAATGAATTTGCATTGTTGTATTTTTTGAAATATTTCTCGGTAAGAAGTTTTTTGCCTTCGTCATCTGATGTTTCTTCTAAGTATTTGATGAGAATTGACTGAACAATAATTTTATTAATCAATTCTCTCGGGGCTTTTTTCAGCTCATTTGAAAGCTTTTCAGTAACTTTTCGGATATTCTGAATAAGTGTGTCATATGCAGAGTTTTTAAAATCAAATTTTCCTTTTATTTCTTCTTGTTCCCAAAAAATTCCGCTTTTTATTTTTACAGCAAATTGCTCATTATATAGCCTATGAGCTTCATCAACTAGCCTTAGTCTGTCTGTTAAATATTCGGGTTTTAAGTCTTTGGTAAGATGCTTTGTACAATCAATTATTTTTATTTCAGTATTGAAAAAGAAACAAGCCAAAGGAACTTCACCACTACTCCAAATCTTCTTTTGTATGTCTGCAATTTCATTTTCTATTTGCTCAGAAAATGCCCTATCTGTAAAGTCGAATAAATAAACTTGTGACTTGTAACTTCCATTTAACTGCTTTCTTAAAAAAATTGCAGTAATTTCTTTGTGAATGAACTTGGCTGTTTCAATATGAAAAGAAATTTCAAGTTCGGGTAGTTTTTTTGTATTATCTGTAAAATAAAGAGCATTGTCGCCCTCAAAACCAAGCTTTTCTAAGCCTGACTTGAAAGATTCTGATATCTCTTTAATTTTTTCCATTATTGTTTTTAAGTCAGTTGCAAAGTTATGAAAATGAACCACCTAAAAGGCATAAATTTGACACTTTTTTAAAGCATTTATGCTCAAACACTTGCCTTTCTTGTTTCTACTGTTTCTCCTTTGTAAACAAGTCAGCCGTATATTTTTCATAGAGTTCAAATAAAAACACCATTCCCCTGCCTTGGTTCGTGACCCCACGAACCAAAATTTTGTTGGCTCATTTAAATATTTACCTATTTTGTGCCAAATTATAAATTCTTTTTATTCAACCTGTTATATGGATAAAAGTATTTTTGAATATAAACGTAAATCTTATATTTCAATTGGAGAAATATATTTTTGGACAGCTACAATAAATCAATGGAATCATTTACTTAAAAAAGACGCTTACAAAGATATTATCATCGATTCACTCAAGTATTTAAGTGAAAACGGCAAAATTGATGTTTTTTCATTTTCCGCCTTTGTTGGTGTTCTTCACCAACAAAGAATTAAAGCTCTAATATATAAATATTTTTAAAGAATTTTTACATACTTCCCTTGGCTTGTTGGTCAAATAAGGCACAAAAAAGTGCATTTTGGAAGACCTAAAAGGGGAAAAGATTATAAATCCTATTTTTGTATAATGTGAACACATGGAAAAAAATAAGTTATTTTTTTATCTCGCCTTTTCATTTTGTCAATAAATATTTTAGAATTTTTGCCTTCAAAAATATTGTTCAGTGTATTATTTAATCTAGTATTAAACAAAAAACGGATTCATCCAATTCAATATTTAATTGTGGTTTTGCTATTTCGTTCTTTTATATCCTTTTATTATCAATTTCAGAACACCTATCTTTTAATCCGGTTTATTTAATCGGATTCATGCATTGCTATTAGGAAGCATTAGACTGTTATTAATTTTAGGAGTAATTATGTATTTAACCGGAAATATTGATTGGTATAAGATTGAAGAAAAATAGTGAAATTAGATTCACTCTTTTTTCTTTTATGTATAGGTAATTAAATTCGTTTATGTTTTTCAATAATAATTTCTTTTTTCAAAATCCTCACTTCTCCGACCATTAATAAATTTAAATCCTTAATGATATAATCCGATAATTCTTTATCCGAAATATCATCCCCATTAATATCTAATCTAAAATCCTGCCCTTGTAATCCACCTTCATTCAAAAAATCAATCTCAAAATCAAACTTTACTCTTTTTTGCATAATAATTATTTTAAGAAAAAATATTTAATACTGATTAGAAATGATTTATTTTAAAACAAAATCATTTCTAAAATTTGAAAAAATAAAAAAAATAAAAATATCAATTTATCAATATCATTATATTCATAATTTTAAAATAATCCCCGTATTTAAAGCTTATTAAGCCCCGGCAACATCTATTATTTAAAACAGGAAATTATAAATTAAAAATAGATTTCAGATTTATATAATATATCAATATCGTTTTTTCAATAATTTTTCGTTATTATTTTCTAACTTGCGTGTTATTATTAATAAATTAATTATTACCATAAAACACTTTTTTTCACAAAAAAAATGTTTTATTTAAATAAATATGGCAAAAGAAAATAATATTATTCCCATCAACATTGAAGACGAAATGCGCGGTGCATATATAGATTATTCTATGTCTGTAATAGTTTCTCGCGCGTTACCTGATGTTCGTGATGGATTAAAACCTGTTCACAGAAGAGTTTTATTCGGAATGTCGGAATTGGGTTTGGCTTATAACAAACCTTTCAAAAAATCAGCTCGTATCGTAGGTGAAGTAATGGGTAAGTATCACCCTCATGGTGATGCTTCGGTTTACGACACCATGGTAAGAATGGCTCAGCCATGGTCGTTAAGATATCCAATGGTTGACGGACAGGGAAACTTTGGATCTATTGATGGTGATGGCCCTGCTGCAATGAGGTATACCGAAGCCAGGTTTAAAAGAATAGCTGAGGAAATGCTTTCGGATTTATATAAGGAAACGGTTGATTTTCAACCCAACTTTGATGATTCCTTAAAAGAACCGACAGTTTTACCTTCAAAAGTACCGAATTTATTAATTAATGGAACTTCGGGAATTGCCGTGGGAATGGCTACAAACATGGCCCCTCATAATTTATCGGAAGTTTCTGACGGAATAATCGCTTACATCGATAACAATGATATAACCATTCCGGAATTAATGGAATATATTTTAGCACCGGATTTCCCTACAGGTGGAACAATATATGGTTATACAGGTGTGCAAATGGCACTATCTACAGGTAGGGGTCGGGTAGTAGTTCGTGCAAAAGCAAGCTTTGAAACTTCAAAATCAGGTAAAGATCAAATTATTATTTCAGAAATCCCATACATGGTGAATAAATCTGAAATGATTAGAAAAACCGTTGAATTAATTGAAGATAAAAAAATTGAAGGCATTTCAGAAATTAGAGATGAATCGGATAGAGATGGATTGAGAATAGTTTATGATTTAAGAAAAGATGCCATTCCAAATGTTGTTTTAAATAATTTATACAAACAAACGGCTTTACAATCTTCATTCAGTGTTAATAATGTTGGTTTGGTTAGAGGAAGGCCGGTTACATTGAATCTCAAGGATTTAATTAAACATTTTGTTGATCACAGACATGAAATAATTGTTAGAAGAACAACTTATGATTTAAAAGAAGCCCAAAAAAGAGCCCACATTTTAGAGGGTTTATTAATTGCCCTTGATAACCTCGATGCAGTTATAACTTTAATCAGGTCTTCACGCTTACCTGAAGATGCCAGAAATGGTTTAATGGAGCAATTTGGTTTAACTGAAATTCAAGCCAGAGCGATCCTCGATTTACGCTTGCAAAGATTAACAGGCTTAGAAAGAGATAAAATTGTTGATGAATATGCAGAAGTAAAAAAACTAATTGATCATTTAGAAGAAATTTTAGGTAATGAATCAATCAGAATGCAAATCATTAAAGATGAAACTCTCGAAATGAAAGACAGATATGGCGATAAACGCCGTACTGAAATCGTTCATGCCGATGATGATATTTCTATAGAAGACATGATCGCAGATGATAAAATGTTAATTACTATTTCAGCTGCAGGATATATTAAGAGAACACCTTTAACCGAATTCCGTACTCAAGCAAGAGGGGGAGTAGGCTCAAGAGCAACCACAAGCCGTGAAGATGATTTTACAGAACATTTATTCATTGCAACCAATCATAATTATTTACTTATTTTCACCGAATTAGGAAAAGTTTTTTGGTTAAAAGTATATGCAATACCCGAAGGAACAAAAATTTCAAAAGGCAGGGCACTTCAAAACCTTATTCAAATCGATCCTAATGATACAGTTAGAGCGGTTATAAATGTTAAAAATTTAAAAGATGATGATTATATTAATAATAATTATGTAATCATGTGTACTGAAAGAGGTACAATTAAAAAAACATTGCTCGAAGCTTATTCACGTCCACGCCAGTCAGGCATAAATGCAATAACAATAAATGAAGGCGACAGATTGCTTGATGTTGCACTGACAAATGGAACAAACCATATAATTCTTTCTACAAGCTCCGGTATGGCAGTTCATTTTAATGAAGAACGCGTTAGACAAATGGGAAGAAACGCTGCCGGTGTGAGAGGTGTAAGATTAAAAGAAAATGAAACCGGTGATAAAGTTATCGGAATGGTTTGTGTGAGCAGGGAAGATGCTACCTTACTCGTGGTTTCTGAAAAAGGATTTGGAAAACGATCGCTTATAGAAGATTATAGAATCACCAACAGGGGAGGAAAAGGCGTTAAAACTTTAAATATTACCGATAAAACGGGAAAATTAGTTGCTATTAAAGAAGTTTCCGATACAGATGATTTAATGATAATCAATAAATCCGGAATTACTATCCGTTTATCAGTTTCGAAATTACGTGTAATGGGCAGGGCTACTCAGGGAGTAAAATTAATCAGATTGAACGAAGATGATGAAATTGCCTCTGTAGCAAAAATTGAAGAAATTAAAATTGAAGAAATTATAGAAGAAATAATAGAATCAGAAATTGAAAACCAATTGCCGGAAGATATTTTACCTTCTGATGATGAAGAAACCACGGTTTAAGGCATAATTTTTGTAAAGCGTAAAATAATATTTTTACGTTTACAGAAATTAATTAATATTCACGTTTCCAAACCTTATTGTTAATTTAATATTTAAATTTTATGAAGAAAGTTTTTTTATTTTTATTTGTAACTCTTCTTACGACAAGTGCATTTGCACAGGTAAATGAAGCCATAGCTTATCGCAATCAGGGACTTCTTGATAAAGCAAAAGCATCAATAGATAAAGCTATGGATAACCCAAAGCAAAATACAAAAGCAAAAACATGGTATACTCGTGGATCTATATATCAGGCCATGTCATCAAGCCCGCTACCAACCTATAATAAATTGGATAGTAATGCAATATCCGTTGCTTATGAATCTTATATGAAAGCTGCAGTAGTTGAACCTGAATCGAAAGATGCAAAGAGAGCCCAGGAAGATGCAAAAAAAATACTTATTTCAGTTGCTTATAATAAATTTCAACATAAGGATTATCCTTCTTCATTAAAATACTGTCAAGACGCTATCGCAGTTAATTCAAAGGATACAACAGCTGCTCTTATTGCTGCTTATTCATCACAAAATATTAAAAAATATTCTGATGCGGCATCATATTATGAAAAATACCTGGAAAATGGCGGTAAAGGCGGTGAAGAAATGTATCAAAGCATAATTCAATTATATAAAGCTGATAAAAATTATGATAAAGCCTTAGCTGCTGCAAATAAAGCTATCAGTAAATTTCCTAAAAATGAAGATTTAAGAAAGGAAGAAATAGAAATTTATATTGGTTCGGGAAAATCGGATGAAGCTATTAATAAAATGGAAGCTGCTGTTCAGCGCGATCCTAAAAATATAGTATTTAATCAAAATCTCGCTGTGCTTTATGACAGAAAAAAGGAATACGAAAAAGCTGCAACGTTTTATGAAAAATCACTTGAGTTAGATCCAAACAGCTTTGAAATGAATTATAACATGGGTGTTTTATGGTTTAATAAAGGAGCAGAGCTTAGTATGAAAGTTAATGAAGAAAGTCAAAAATTAAAAGCAGGACAAACTCATCCCAAAACAAAAGAAATGGATGGATACTTTAGTAAAGCGCTGCCTTATTTCGAAAAGGCAAACCAAATAAAACCTAATGAAATGGATGTTCTTACAAATCTTTCAAAGCTTTATAGGATTTTAAAACGCCCGGAAGATGAAAAGAAAATCAATAAATTAATTGAAAGCGCTAACTAAAAATTTGTATAGTAATCAATAAAAGATCCCTTGGCTTTAAAGCCGGGGGATCTTTACTAATAAGCATTATTATTAGATCAATATATTTTATTATTGTGGATATTAAATCCACCTTGAAATTAAATATAATTTGTGATTTTAATTCAGCATCGGTTCTTACATTATTATCTAAAATATTAGTTAGTAATTGAATTATAATACTTTATAAAAGAAATATTCTTATAATTTTTGAAAAAAAATTTAAAAAAGTTAACAAATAGTTTTATTATTGGGATACAATATTTAAATTAATTGCTGCATACTAAAATTGGTAAAAACTAATTATCTTTTTTTTTATTAAATGCAGACACTGAAACCCTTAAGAGTGTAATGAAAGAAACGCATATTCAATTCGACCACGGCTATATTGTTGAAGAAAAAGTCTTTTTAAAAGGCTATTTAAACTTCCCGGATCGCCAAATAGGTGAAGTTAAAATTAATGAGGAAGCAACTAAAGATTATTTTAAAAGACGCTTCGAACTTGCAAATCAAAAAGTTGAAGATTTATATACGCTCGTTAATGAAGCGCAAAATAAAGGTTCCTATTTAATGAAATTAATTCATTTAAGGCAATACCTATCTGAATTTGATGGCCTTGGAAATTTTGCCTTATTATTTAAAAAACTCGACGAATTAGAAGAAAGCCTTAAAACACAAGTTTCGCAAAATCGTGTCAGAAACTTAGAAATTAAACGTGCTCTCATTGAAGAGGCTGTAGATCTTGCCAAGCTCAATGATGATTGGAAGGAAGCTTCAGAAATAGCCAAGGAATTAAAAATGAAATGGATAAAAACCGGATCCGTACCAAAGGAAATGGAAGAAGCCATTGAAGACGAATTTCAAAAGTATTTAAAAGTATTTTTCGAAAATAGAAAAGAACATTTTGACAGCAAACTTAAAGTTACAAGAGACAGAATAAATCACTATACAAATATTATAGATGAAGCCCATAAAATAAAATATTCACAAATATGGGACGAAACCGCCGACAGGTTTAAAAAACTTCATGAAGAATGGAAAACCATTGGTAAAATTCCTCATAAGAAGGCTACAAGAATGTGGGAAAGGTTTAGAGAAGCCAGTGATTTATTTTTTGAGAAGTATAAAGCCGTTAAGGGAATTCCAAATAAGCCCAGAGTTCAAAAAGCTGATCCTAAGGTATTATTGCAAGAAAAAATTTGCTCCGAGGTAGAAAGCTTTTTAAGTAAAAATGAAGTGCCTATAGAAGATGCAGCCATTAAGACAAAAGACTTAATGATGAAATGGAGAAATGTTGGTATCCATCCTAAAATGCAAAATAGAGACCTTCAGGAGCGCTTCAGAAACGCATGCGATAAAATATTCGAAACCAATTATCTGGTGAGAGTTATTAAAAGAAAACATCCTTCCTTTGATGATAAACCTCGTGCCGACCAATTAAGAATACAAATAGCAGTAATGAATGATTTGATTAGAAAGGATAAAATGCAACTGGAACAATATGAATATGAAGGGAGAAGCATGAATGCCGGCATGAACAGAAATTTAGTAATGGATAAAGAATTACAAACAAAATTAAATATTCAAAAACGAAAAATTTCCGTTAAGGAAACTTTATTAGACCAGTATAAACAAGAATTAACAGGTATCAAAATCAAATAATCTATTCTTACAGAAAAGAATATTAATGATTTGTTTTCTAAGAAGATTTTTTTTTATCTTTGCGGACTTTTTTAATTATATAAAACTATGTATTGGACACTAGAATTAGCATCGTATCTTGAAGACGCTCCTTGGCCGGCCACAAAAGACGAACTAATTGATTTTGCAATTCGTTCGGGAGCTCCTTCAGAAGTGGTAGAAAATTTACAGGAATTGGAAGATGATGGCCAACCTTATGAAAGCATTGAGGAAATTTGGCCTGACTATCCAACAAAAGATGATTTTTTCTTTAATGAAGATGAATATTAAATTATAATATTTAAAAACTGTTAAAATTAATTTCTCAAACCAAAACGTTGCTTTTAACGTAGATTTGAACAAAAATATTTTAACAGTTTTTTTATGATCTCTCTCGAAAAACCCACACAAGAATTTCCTGTATTTTGGAAACAAATTTTCTTATTAATCGCCCTTGAAGGAGCTGTTACTATCGGATGGTTTGCTTATGAAAAATATCAACCTATTTTGCTTGGCAAATATCATTTTGAACAGCTGGCTACACTTTTAGTTGTTGCCCAAGGCTTATTGGGTGCTATTTTCAATCCTTTATCCGGTTACTACGCCGATAAAATGTATAAAAAATTAGGTTCGAAATTTCCTGTAATCATTGCAGGCATTACATTTGCTGCTATAATTTTTATGGCTGTAAGCATAGTTTTATTAGCTGACAGCAATAGCCCTTTCAGATTTGCTTTACCATTTTTGGTAATTTTATGGTTGGCCGCAATGAGCACATTTCATAGTCCTGCTGTATCCTTAGTAGAATCACTGGCTCCAAAAGAAAAAATCCCTTACATTTCTGCTTTATTGGTTATTGTTTTTGGTTTGGTATATGCTATCGGCCCTGTTGTAGTTTTACTTTTAAATACTATTGGTTTAACAGCAACATTTATTTTAGGGGGTTTACTTTTAGCAATTACAGGTTATGCCTTAAAAAATGGTATAGAAAATGATAAAATTTATAAGATTCATGCCCGAAATGAATCATATACCCAAAAACACATTCCCACCAACCCATCAGTATTATCATTATTGGGTTTTTTTATAGGTTTATGCAAAGCCATTACATTATTTGTTTTACCTGTATTAATTTCCCGTTATTTAAATCTTTCTATATTATATACAGAAGCCATTACAATGGCGAGTGCTGCATTAATAGCATTACCTGTGAGTAAGTTTATAGAAAAATTCGGTGAAAATAAATTGTTAATTGCAGGTTGCATTATGAGTATAATTTGTTTTTTTGTCGGCTATTTTTTCCGACAACAAATGGTAAGTTATGTTGTAATAATTATGTCGGGCTTTATTTATGGAACGTTGGCAGTCAGTGCACTTCCATTTGTATTAAACAGAACCTCTCCACAAGAAACAGGTTCAGGCATGGGATTATTTTATGGTGGGGTTGCAGCTGCTTCAGCCAGTATATCATTACTTTTCTTATAAAAAAAGCTTAAATATTTCATTCTTTTGAAAATCAGTTCCTTCGCGAGTATCTTTGTATTAAAAAAAGAGTAAAAATATGGAGGAGGGACTGAAAGATGAAATAAATGAAATTAAAAATGTTTCATTTAAAGATTTTAAGTTAAATAAACAATTATGGGATGCTGTGGAAGAGGCGGGATATATAACACCTACCGAAATTCAGCGCAAGGCAATACCATTGGCTTTAAGTGGACATGATGTTTTAGGTATTGCCCAAACAGGAACAGGAAAAACTGCAGCTTATCTGTTGCCAATTTTAATGAAAATTAAATATGCTCAAGGTAATTTCCCAAAAGCACTTATACTTGCACCTACACGTGAACTTGCCATTCAAATAAGTGAAAGTGTAGCACAACTCGCAAAGAATACAGATATAAGGCATGTAGTAGTGTATGGAGGGATAGGAATGCAAGCCCAAATTGCTTCGATAAAAGCAGGTGTTGATATTATAATTGCTACCCCGGGTAGGATGCTTGATATTTATTTAAAGGGGGAATTGATCCTAAAAGAAGTTAAAAGCCTTATTTTAGATGAAGCAGATAAAATAATGGATATGGGCTTTATGCCACAAATCCGAAAAGTGCTGGAAGTAATTCCTAAAAAACGACAAAATCTTTTATTTTCCGCCACATTTTCTGAAAGGGTAGAAAAACTTTCAGAAGAATTCTTAGAATTCCCCATTAAAATAGAAGTTGCCCCACAAGCTACCACAGCTGATAATGTTGAGCAAATTTTATATCAGGTTCCTAATCTAAAAACAAAAATCAACCTTCTTGAATTGCTTTTGCAAAATATAGAATATAAAAGAGTAATTATTTTTTGCAGAACCCGTTTAACAGCAGAAAATACTTTTAAATATCTCGAACGCAAATTTAAAGCTGATGAAATACGGGTTATTCATGCCAATAAAGGGCAAAATACTCGTATTAATTCTATAGATGCATTTAAAGAAGGGAATGTAAGAGTTTTAGTAGCTACTGATGTAGCAGCAAGGGGTATTGATGTAACATTGGTAAGCCATGTAATTAATTTTGATGTTCCTTTAATTTATGAAGATTATGTGCACAGGATTGGGAGAACAGGGAGGGCTTTTAATTCGGGTGTGGCCATTACATTTGCAAATATTGCTGAAGAATATCATATAAAAAAGATTGAAGAAATAATTAGAATGGAAATTCCATGGAGGAAACTTCCGGAAGAACTCCACATTGAAGAAACTCCTTTCGTCGAAAACCAGGAAATGCTAATGGAACTGGATCATTACAAAAGAAAGAATGATCCGGATTTTTTAGGTGCTTTCCATGAAAAGAAAAAGAAAAATTTACCAAGGGAAAATCTTAAGCCACGCCAGGTAGAAGCAAAAAACAGAAAGCGTAGAAAATAACTATTATGCCCTTAATTAACCAACCAGATTACAAACCACCATTTCTTTTATTTAACGGCCATTTACAAACTATATATCCAAGCCTGTTTAGAAGTGTTAAAGTTAATTATGAGCGTGAAAGAATTAAAACGCCTGACGATGATTTTTTAGATTTAGATTGGAGCAGGGTTTTATATTCAAAGAAACTTGTAATTCTTTCACATGGCTTAGAAGGTGATAGCAATAGGCAATACATTATTGGAATGGTTAATCATTTAAATAAAGATGGTTATGATGCCCTTGCATGGAATTATAGAGGATGCAGCGGTGAAATGAACAAAAATTTCAGATTTTATCACAGCGGTTCATCTGACGATTTAAAATTTGTAATTGATTATATTTTAACTAATTACGATTATGATGAGATTTATTTAATCGGTTTCAGTTTGGGTGGAAACATTACACTAAAGTATATTGGTGAAACAGGAAAAGATATCGATAAGAGAATTAAAAAGGGAATGGCTATTTCAGTTCCTTGTGATTTATCCGGAAGTGCTAAAAAGATGACTTTATTATCCAATAAAATTTATATGCAAAGGTTTATTAATCAATTGAAAAAGAAACTGATTGCAAAAAAAAAACAATATCCCGATAAAATAAATATTGATAATTACCACCTGATTAAAAGTTTTCATCAATTTGATGACCAATATACAGCGCCCATTCACGGCTTTAAAGATGCCAAAGAATATTATTTATTAAACAGTTCAATTTATTTTTTGGATAACGTTGCGATTCCGATCCTAATACTCAATGCGAAAAACGATCCTTTTCTTTCAAGCGGATGCTTTCCTTATAAACAGGCAAAAAATTCCAAATTTTTATTTTTAGAAACTCCGCAACAAGGCGGCCATTGTGGTTTCCCTTATAAAAAGGGTTTGTCCTATTCAGAGAAAAGAGCTCTGGAGTGGATTGAAAATTAAGTATTTTTATTCGGCCGCATCAACTTTCTTTTTGTTGAAAAATCCAAACCTCATACCAAAGTAAAAATCTAATCCGGAAGGTTTACCAATCCCCAATAACCCTGCTACATTATCAGAACCAACATACAATGGGCCAAATCTTAATGCAGTACCCAATGCAAAATTCTTATAATTATTCATTAAAATAAGTGGTAAGCTAAATTCGAATCCTTTCATTTGAACCCTTGGAGTTACAGAAAACAATGAATTCTGCCTGGAAGATATTGCCGTTTTAGACCTCATATTTTGTATTAAGGTAGCATTTACATATATCTTTTTAATAATTTTATAATCAAATGTCAAATTTAAAGTGGTGGGTAAACCGCTTTTAAAAGAATTACTTTTCTCATTAGGCTGAACGTTAAGTACCTGATTAAATAAATGAACAATACTATCTCCGGAACTATTATAGGCCTTATTTACATCATCTAAAGTAATTTTTTTATTCGACCTCTCTATTGAATAATTAAAAACATCCTGATCACTTTTATATTTAATGCTTCCAATATCAACCAATGACAAACCTAATTTAAATGTATAATCATCATCGCTGCTTTTTCTGTTTTCATAAGATAATCCCAAATCAGCACCCCAGCCCTTTCCCGGCATTCCACCGCCGGTAAGCCAATCACTTTTTGATCCTCTGTCTCCTACCCAATTAGTATATCCGTAATTCACATTAATATGTTGGATATTTGCTACAGTTTGTTCAGAAGAACTGGTGATTTCTTTATTTAATGTAAAGGTCAAATCTTGCGAATTAAGGTGGGCGGAATATATACCAACAAGGTGCTTTAAAGTAATTCCTCCTCTTATCACATGTCGTTCAGTTTCAAGTATTTTATGACCATACACCACACCTATTTCCGAAAAAACATTAACATTAAAATTCAGATTAGTATTCCGGTTCAATTTATTTAAATATTGATCAGCGTTTGAATTATTTGCCAATTGTTCAGCAATAATTTCCGAAATATTACTTCCCTGAATGTTACCGCGCGTTCTTGAAACTAAACCTACATCTATTTTAGAATTTACCTTAAACATAAATGAAGGCAATTTTAATTCCGCATAAATATTTGCCATTTTAGGTTTCCCATTTTTATCTCGCTGTAAGGTGGTTTCATCAAAAACAAGATTATTGCTATAAATAGATCCGTTAAATTTTACATAGTTATTATTCACCCCCATTTGCACTGAAAATAATTTAATAAACACTTTGTAAGGAGAACCCGAAACGAATGATGGATTTAAATATAAGGCATCTGTACCACTATAGTTACTGTTACTTATTCCCAGCATTTGTTGAGCTGAAATTTTATTATTTATTAAAATACAAATAAATAATAATGTAATAATTTTTAATTTCATGCCCGTTATAAAAATAAAATAATAAAATTGTTAATGATTTTTTAGATATTAAAGTAACCCGACATCAAATATTAATTTTCTTAAAAGTTTGTTTTACTTTGCTGAAACTAATTTTTAATCTAAAAGGTTATAAAAAAATAAAAGGTCCTTAAAATATACTTATATGGGAAAAGCAATTGAAATTACAGATGCAAATTTTAATGAAATAGTAAATTCAGGTAAAACTGTTTTAATAGATTTTTGGGCAGATTGGTGCGGACCTTGTGTAATGTTGGCTCCAACAATTGAAGAATTGGCTAATGAATATGAAGGTAAAGCGATTATAGCAAAACTTGATGTTCAAGAAAACTCCAGCGTTCCCGCTCAATTTGGTGTTCGTAATATACCTACTTTGTTATTTTTTAAAGATGGTAAGTTGGTCGATAAGCAAGTTGGTGTAGTTCCAAAACAAGTATTAGCAGAAAAACTTAATAAAGCCATGACAGCTGAAACTGTTTAACTTATAATTTTATAATTAAAACCTCAAACTTTAAATGGTTTGAGGTTTTTTTGTTTTATAATCTCTAATAATTAATGTAATCCGTTTACAGTTAATATATTTAAACTTTTAATAATTGCATTTAAAGTTAAATATTTAAAATATCTAAATAACGATATTGATAAATTGATAAATTGATAATTAAAATAAAATTTAATTTAATTATTCATCGGTCCCTCCTATTGTTATAACTTTACCATTATTTTTTACAAAACACTTTTTTGATTTTTTATTTGTTATGAATGTATAACAAATTTTATTTATGGAAATTGATACTACTACTGAAGTTAAAATAGATACTATTGAAGAAGCAATTAAAGCTATTAAAAATGGAGAAATTATAATTGTTGTTGATGACGAAAGCAGGGAAAATGAAGGTGACATGATTGTTGCATCTGAAAAAATTACACCAGAAATAGTTAACTTTTTAGAAAAAAATGCACGTGGCCTATTATGCATTTCATTGACAGCCGATCGTTGTGATGCACTTGGCTTAGATATGATGGTAGGTAAAAACACATCCACTCATTCTACACCCTTTACCGTTTCAGTTGATTTATTGGGTAATGGCTGCACAACAGGAATTTCTGCTTCTGACAGATCAAAAACGATTCAAGCCCTTGTTGATCCAAACACCAACCCTGAAGAATTAGGCAAACCCGGACATATTTTTCCATTAAGATACCGGGAAGGTGGCGTTTTAAGACGAACAGGGCATACCGAAGCCGCTTTAGATTTTGCAGAGCTTGCAGGTTTATATCCGTCAGGCGTGCTTATTGAAGTTAAAAGTGAAGATGGTGATATGGCCCGATTACCTGAATTAAGAACAATCGCCGATAAATTCGGATTGAAACTGGTAACAATAAAAGCCTTAATAGAATACCGGTTAAAAAAAGAAAGCATGATTAAAAGGGAGATCGGTGTGGATATGCCAACGGCATTCGGCCACTTCGATTTAATTGCTTTTAATCAAATCAACACAGGAGAGATCCATCTTGCATTAATAAAAGGAAAGTGGGAACCCGATGAACCTGTTTTAGTTCGTGTTCACTCTTCGTGTATGACAGGGGATATATTTGGTTCATGTCGGTGCGATTGTGGCGGGCAATTACATAAAGCATTGGAAATGGTTGAAAAAGAGGGCAAAGGAGTTGTATTATATATGAATCAGGAAGGTAGGGGAATAGGTTTAATTAATAAATTAAAAGCGTATAAACTTCAGGAACAAGGTTTAGATACTGTTCAGGCAAATATAGAATTGGGTTTTAAAATGGATGAAAGGGATTATGGTGTTGGTGCCCAAATTTTAAGAGATTTAGGAATAGCTAAGCTTCGTTTAATTAGTAATAATCCAAAAAAACGCGCAGGCTTATTGGGTTACGGACTGGAAATAATAGAAACCATACCGATTGAAATGACTCCTAACCCACACAATGAAAAGTATTTATTTACAAAAAGGGATAAATTAGGACATGAAATTTTAAAAAATAAATAAAAAGAAAAAAGAGAGAAAGAAGAAAGAAGAAAGAAGAAAGAAAATAAATATTGAATAAATAAATGAAAGAAAAACCATTAATTTTAGTTTGTAACGATGACGGAATAACCTCCAGGGGCATTCGCTTTCTTGTAGAAGCTATGATGCAATTGGGTGAAGTTGTAGTTGTTGCACCCAACAGCCCACAATCAGGTATGGGTCATGCAATTACTGTTGGAGAAACACTACGATTGGATAAATCCATAGCTTTTGAAAAAGAAAACATACTTGCGTTTGAATGCTCAGGCACCCCGGTGGATTGTGTGAAATTAGCAAAACATTATGTGTTGAAAGATAGGCCTGTTGACCTTTTAGTGAGTGGTATAAACCATGGAAGCAACTCATCAATAAGTGTGCTTTATTCGGGCACCATGTCTGCTGCGATAGAAGGTGCAATAGAAGGCATTCCCTCCATTGGTTTTTCATTGGGCGATCATTCCATGAATGCAGATTTCTCTCATACATTGCAATTCATTACCTTAATTGCTTCACAAGTGTTAAAATCGTCTTTACCTAAGGGAATTGCATTAAATGTAAATCTCCCGATTAAAAAAGAAGAAAAAATTAAAGGGATAAGAATTTGCCGCCAGGCTAATGCATATTGGAAAGAAAAATTTGATATCAGAGAAGATCCATATGGCCGACCGTATTTTTGGATGGATGGAAATTTATTGAATGAAGACAAAGGAGATGATACCGATGAGTGGGCTTTGGCCAACAATTATGTATCCATAGTTCCTTGTCAGTTTGATATGACTGCACACCATACCTTGGCTGAATTGAATAATTGGGGGCTTTCTTCTTCAAAAATATTACTCTGATATGTAAGTTTTTTTAAATTTTATATAACTTTTTCACAATTTTTTCGTATTCTTACTGATTTACAAAAAAGCAAATATTCTAAATACTCTATTATGAACGACGAAACGACAAACTATCAAACGCCTCCTCAAAATAATAAAAGAACATTATTAATAGTAATTATTGCTGTTTTATTGGCTTCAAACTTTGTTTTAATTTATTTAAATTATATTAAATCAAAAGAAGTTAAAGAACAAAGCGAAACTATTGTAACTAAAGATAATGATATCAAGGTCGCAACCTCTAGACTTGATTCTATTTCTAAAGAATTAGATTCTAAA
This sequence comes from Spirosomataceae bacterium, assembly GCA_965248855.1. Taxonomy (GTDB): domain Bacteria; phylum Bacteroidota; class Bacteroidia; order Cytophagales; family 172606-1; genus CBDFKQ01. The sequence continues at coordinate 114,685 of CBDFKQ010000003.1, forward strand.
ATTGAAGAAACCAAGCAATTAGGTGGTGATGTGGAATCTTTAAAACAACTTAAAGCTCAACTTGAATCTGATAAGGCGTCGTTAATCAGGGATAAACAAGCTTCTAATTTTTCTCTTCAAAAGTATCAGGATAAAATAAAAGTTTATGAATCGATGCTTGAAAAAAATGATGAAGAAATTAAAAAACTTAAAGGTGTAAATGAAGAATTACTTTCCGAAAACACGGGTTTAAAAACAAAACAAAATGTTTTATCAGATTCTATTGTAGGTATTTCGAAAGAAAAACAAGATTTACAAGATAAAGTAACTATAGCTTCTGCTCTTAAAACTGAAAGTATTTCGGTTTATGCCATTTCTGAAAAGGGAAAAGAAAGAGATGATAAGGACAATGAATTTAAAGCAAAACGAGTTGATAAAATAAGAATTACCTGTCAATTGGCAGAAAATAAAATTGCTAAAATTGAAGGAAAAAATATTTATTTAAGAATTGTAGAACCTGATGGTGTTACCTTATCCGACCCATTAAGCGGTGGGGGAACTATGACATCCAATGGAAAAGAAATGCCTTATACAACCAAACAGGACATACTATTTGACAATACGAAACAAAAAATAACTTTTGTTTTCAAAAAAGGAAGCCCTTATAAAACCGGCAAGCACAGGGTTCAACTTTATTCTGAAGGTTTTGAAATCGGTGCAGGTAGTTTTATAATTAAATAAAAATATAATATCATTATTTAAAAATGGTTTGGACTTAATTGTTCAAACCATTTTTTTATATTTTTAAATAATAAAAACAATAGAAGATTTAGAATTTTTCAAAAGTGTATAAAAACTATAAGAAGTAATTTCTTATAAAAAATTAACTTTAGGTCATTAAATTGTATATACCTTAAAATAGAAAAAATTGCAAGGTTGAGTAAATCTTTTTTCAATTTTTTATCAACTAATAAATTATGAATAAAATTGCATTGATTACAGGTGCTACTTCAGGTATTGGAGAAGCAACAGCTCATTTATTAGCAACTAAAAACATTTCTTTAATTTTATGTGGAAGAAGGCAGGAAAGATTGGATGAATTAAAAAATGAATTAAAAAATATTACAAAAATTTATACTCTTTCTTTTGATGTGCAAAATTGGAGTGATGTTGAAAAAAATATAAACGCACTTCCACCTGAATGGCAAAAAATTGATATTTTAATAAATAATGCTGGTAATGCACATGGTTTATCATCCATTCAGGAAGGAGATGTGAAAGATTGGGAAATGATGATTGATACGAATGTAAAAGGCCTTCTTTATCTCACAAGATTGATTTCACCTAAAATGGTTGAAAGAAAATCAGGGCAAATAATAAACTTGGGTTCAATTGCAGGAAAAGAAGTATACCCAAATGGAAACGTTTATAATGCATCTAAATTTGCTGTTGATGCGCTTACAAAAGGGATGATGATGGATATGAACCCTTATGGAATTAAAGTAACTTCAATAAACCCCGGTGCAGTTGAAACAGAATTTTCACTTGTTCGTTTTAAAGGCAATGAAGAAAGGGCGGAAAAAGTTTATCAGGGTTTTACACCATTAAAAGCCGAAGATGTAGCCAATGCAATTTGGTTCGCAATAAATCAACCTGATCATGTAAATATTGCCGATTTAACTATTATGCCTTTAGCTCAGGCAAGCGCAACAGTTTTAAATAGAAAACAAATAAACTAAATAATAAAATATTATGAATGAGGTATTTGTATCAACTCGTTGGGTAAATTTATTTTTTCCTAATGAAGTAATTTTTAATGATAAAGGAGTAACTTTTAAAATAAACAGAATGATTGGCGGAACCGAAAGTTTTGTTTTCTATACTGATATTTCGGGTGTTGAAATTGATTCTGGTTTGTTTTTTGCTACCATAAGAGCAATTCCAAGAGCAAGACAAGAAATTATTATTAAAAGTTTTTATAAAAAAGATGCTGCTGAAATTAAGCGATTAATTTTGGAAAGAGTTTAATTTCTAATATCCTTTATTTATTATTTGTGATTACTGCAGAACCGAAATTTAAAGACTATCTTCTATTACATTTTATCGTTTTCATTTGGGGATTTACCGCTATCATAGGTAAATTAATTTCTATCCCAGCCGTTGAACTTGTTTTATATAGAACATTAATTGCATTTTTAATATTAGTAGTATTGATTTATTTTCAGAAAAAAACATTTTTTTTAGGCAAAAGAGAGCTTTTTAAAGTTTTTGGAACAGGTTTACTTATAGCAGGGCATTGGATTTTATTTTTTGGAGCAGCAAGGGTTTCTAATGTTTCTGCTTGTTTGGTAGGAATGGCTACCAGTTCACTTTGGACAAGTATTTTAGAACCAGTTGTGAATAAAAAGAAAATAAGTATTTTAGAAATTGGTTTGGGCTTATTTGTTATTGCAGGTTTATATTTAGTTTTTCAAGTCGACACAAAATATATTTTAGGCGTAACAATGGCCATTGGTTCAGCTATGTTAGCATCAGGTTTTAGTATTGCTAATAGTCATTTGGTAAAAAAACATGATTCATATACTATCACTTTATATGAAATGGCGGGAGCTTTTGTGGGAACAGTTCTATTTATACCATTTTATTTAAAATATTTCTCCATTTCGCATTCTTTACAAATGTTACCAAGTTGGTTGGATTGGATTTATATTATTATTCTTTCAGGGGTTTGTACAGTTTATGCCTTTTCGATGGGGGTTAAATTATTAAAAACATTCACTGCTTTTATCATGAATTTAACTGTTAATCTTGAACCAGTTTACGGAATAATTTTAGCTTTTTTAATTTTTGGGGAAGAAGAAAAAATGACTACTGGTTTTTATGTGGGTACTCTAATAATCCTTCTATCAGTTATTTTTTATCCTATTTTACAAACACAAACTCAAAAAATTTCTGCAAAGGCAAAAAGAGCTTTTGTTAAGCAATAAAGATTAAAATGTTACCCTACCTATGAATTGTCTGAATTTTGATTTTTATGATTAAATGATTATTGAGATTAATATAAAATACATTTTATTGGGGCAAAAATGTTTGTTGGTTTAGTATAGTTTAATAATTACATTATAAAGTTAAAATAATTTCTAACGTAATCTAAACCCCAATTTTGCACCGAAACCTACATGTGGGAATATATAGGTACGTCCGGTATATTTATCTGCGTTAAATACATTCCAAAAAGTATTAGTGATAGTTCCAGATGAATTATTACCACCATACTGGTTTAAAACTATGTATTCTGTATTTGAAACCCTTACACCTATGCCTGCAAATAGATCTACAAAAAAATATTTTCGTATTCCAATTTGCCTTCCAAGCTTGACCCATAATATCGATGCTTTTCTATTCGCTGATGCTTCAATGTAATCATATTTAATATTATCAACAATAAGGAATGAGTTATCTCTTTTAAATTGTGTGGTAAAATAACATGCTTCCAAGGCCAAATACGATTTACTCCCTTTTCCTAAATACCTTCTTGCTTCAATTCGATATTTCATATGGACTTGATCTCTGTCCTGAAGTTGATCCTGAGGATTAAAAAAACTATCTGACGTTTGAGGCCTCACCCCTAGAAATGAGGGTGTACCAATTCCAATTTCTGTTTGAATACTATAAAAATTGTGAAACTTTAATTCTAAACCTACTTGGAAAGTAGGAACTTTATTTAAAGCCAAATTTAATGGGGTCCATTTAAAATAAACTCCTTTTGGAAAACGTAGAGTTGAATCCCTATTACCAGCTCTCGTTTTCACAAAAACAAATGTTAAAATTATAATTAACAATAATTTCCAATGTTTCATTTGGTTAATTAACATTTGCTTTATAAACAGTTGATACTTATTTTTTCTAAATATCTAATATTATTAAAATTTTCGTTGTGTAAGGTGTTTTCACCTTACACTTTTTCACATGTAATACTAGAAATAAATTTTTTAGAAATAAAATAATTTACTTTTTATCACTATGCCCCAAAGATTTATCAGGAGAAATTAAATCTCTAATAATTTGTTTTAATTCTTTAGCCTCAGGGAAATGGTTTTCAATTTTTCTATCGAAAACCATTTTATCATCAACATAAATTTTATAAGTACCGGCTTCTTCAGCCGGCTTTAAACTTAATTCACCGATTTCTTCAACAAAGGTGGTAAGTAACTCCTGCGCCATCCATGCTGCGCGCAAAAGCCAACCACATTTTGGGCAATATTCAATTAAAATTTTTGGTTTCATTTATAATTTAAACGTTAAACCTGAAATGCATAATATCACCATCGCCTACCACATATTCCTTTCCTTCGATAGAAACTTTTCCGGCTTCACGACATGCCACTTCCGACTTATAACTTTCGTAATCTTTCATTTTAATTACTTCAGCTTTAATAAAGCCGCGCTCAAAATCGGAGTGAATTACACCGGCAGCTTGTGGTGCTTTCCAACCTTTTTTAATTGTCCATGCGCGCACTTCCTGAACGCCGGCAGTAAAATAAGTTATCAAATCAAGTAAACTAAAACCTGCACGAATCATTTGATCTAATCCGGATTCTTTTAAACCGTATTCATCCAAAAACATTTGTTTTTCCTCTGCATCAGTAATCTCAGCAATTTGTGCTTCGAGCGCTGCACAAATTCTTAAAACTTCAGCATTTTCATTCTTTACTGCTTCTCTTAACACCTTCACATATTCATTATCTGCATGCAAAGAATTTTCATCAACATTGGCAATGTACAGTGCAGGTTTAAGAGTTAATAAAAATAAATCTGCCACTGCTTTTTTTTCTTCATCTGTCGCTTCTATTAAACGGGCATTTTTCCCTTTTCCTAAGCCATCCTTATAACGTAATAATATTTCAAGTTCTTCTTTTGCTTTTGCATCACCGGCTTTTGCACCTCTTTCTACTTTCGAAATTTTTTTCTCGACGGATTCCAAATCTTTCAATTGTAATTCCATTTCTATAATTTCTTTATCAGAAACCGGATCAACAGGTCCAACAGAACGGACAATATTAGGATCATCGAAGCAACGGATTACATGAACAATCGCATCCACATCACGAATATTAGCTAAAAATCCATTTCCTTTTCCACCACCTTTGCTTGCACCTTTTACCAAACCTGCTATATCAACAAACTCAATTGTTGCAGGCAGCACCCTTTGAGGAATAACAATGTCCGATAAAATTTTTAATCTTCCATCAGGTACATCTACAATTCCGATATTCGGATCTATTGTAGCAAATTCATAATTGGCTGCTACGTTTTGTATATTAGTAAGGGCAGAAAAAAGTGTAGATTTTCCAACATTTGGTAAACCAACAATACCACATTGAAGACTCATGTATAAAAAAGTTTATTCTATTTTAAATAAGCCGCAAAGATAGAAATAATAAAATTTATTTCGTTTTTACTTTATTAATAATTCTTTTTGATTTAATAGAATATAGTGCGTGATTAGATTCAGCTAATTTTCAATAAAAATAAGTCATGTAAATAAATTATAAAAAAAGTGTTTATTATTCATCCTTATTATTCAGCTAAAAGTTTATTGATTAAACTTTCAAATTTTTCAACAAATTCATCATAATATTTTCCTGTTCCGGGTCCATTGAAGCCTGTGTGTATTTCTCTTACTTTCCCTTTTTTGTCAATAATAATGGCAGTAGGGAACGACATCACTTTATTTAGCATTGGTAAAGCATCGGAGGCTGCCTCGGTAGTATTTTTTCCGGCAAGTAAAATTGTATAATCAACACCCATCCGCTTAATCATTTTTTTTATTTTTGGTCCGGATACTAAAAGTTCAGGACTTTTTTCGAACGATAAACCAATTATTTCTAAGCCTTTTTGTTTATTTTTTTTATAAAAGGGAGCCAGAAAATTAGTTTCGTCCATGCAATTTGGGCACCACGAGCCCATTATTTGTATCACAACCACTTTTCCTTTAAATCTTTTATCATTTATTGATACCGGCGTTCCGTTCACATCGGGAAAAGTAAAATCAATTTTATCATATCCTTTTTTAAGGTAAGTGAGTGAAAAAGCATCGGGTAAAAACGCTTTTTCATTTTTAATGGCAACGAATAGTTTATATCCTGCTTTACCTGACCAAAAACCTCCTCTTAAAGTATCCCCAAATCGTTTAGCTTTCAATAAATATAAATCGGCACCATTAAAAGATGAAAGTAAAAGACTGTCACCAAATAAATTTCCGGTTAAATATCGATAATCGCCGGTAGGCGTTAAAAATGTACCGTTGATGATATTACCTTCTTGTTCAAAAACACCAATAGCATTAACAGTATCTATTTTTTTATAAAATATTGTTTGCCATTTACCGCTGATATTTCCATTTGCTTTTTCTGTTCCTGCAAATCTCGGTTTATTACTAAGCGTTGCACTAAAATTAAAATTTATAATTTTAGTCAGGTTATGCCTGGTAAATCTTCCAATTAAAGTACTGTCCTTAATACCGGCAACAATTTCTGATTCAAATATTTCCATTGGTATGTATATAGAATCACCTCTAATAATGGCACTGTCTAATTTTAATTTCTCTTTCCCATTTATGGCATAAGCATTAAATAAAGTGTCGTTAATTTTTTGTAATTCTATCTCGAAAGGTAAATTTCCTCCACTCATTTTTATAATGGAGTGATATGTGCCTTGAAGAACAGTTGTATTTTTATCTTTATTTTTAGAACAAGATAAAAGGAGCGGTATTAAAAATAAAACGTTGATTAATTTGCGTAACGACATAAATTATATTTTTAACATATATAAAAAAATGGTTCAGCCATATATAACAAAAAAATGCGATTAGAGTTTCTAATCGCATTTTTTTTATTATTTGTTTAATTTAATGTTTTTCTTTTTTTTTCAAATCATGTTTTTCTTTCTTCTTTTCCATTCTCTCTTTTTTTGCCTGCCAATATTTATCGTATTGTATTGGTGTTAAAACTGCTTTATATTTTGCATCAGTGCTTTCATCTAAAGTTTTAAATTCTTTTCCCTTAGCCTGTTTATCTGTTTGGTTTTTATATTTTGTACGCAATTCATCAATTTTTTTGATATGCTCTAAATCAATTGCTTTTACTTTGGCAGTTTGGTCAGCTGTTAAACCAAGCGATTTTGCAAAATGTTGGCTGTGTTTTTCTGCTCTTTCCTCAGGGGTTTTTGAAGAGGAATTTAATGTTGAATCTGTTTGTGCAAATGCAAGCTTACACCAACAAATTAAGATAACGGCGATTAAAAATATTTTTTTCATTTAATTATTATTTAAGTTAATATTTGGATTATTTATTGAGTACAGGGTTTAATTATTAAAACATTATTTTATTCTATTTTTTTTTCTGTTTTTTCCAAAATAAAATCATTTAAAATATCATCCAATTCGGAAAAAGCATTTTCCCCTTTAATAATATAATCTTTCACCCCAAGGTTAATTAATTCTAAAACCAGTTTGCCATCATCCTGCCCGCTCAACATTACTATTCTTGGGTCAAGCCCTCTATATCTGATAGCCGTAACTACATCATTTCCATTCATTTTACTGCCGCTCTGTGTAAGATAATAATCAAGGATAACGATATCCGGCTTTAATGCAAGATGATTTATAGCATTTTCACCCGAATCGAAACTGTGAATTTCAAAAACCTTTTTTCGGTCAATATATTTTTTTAAAATAAACAATGAAGTTTCATCATCATCTACCAGAAACAAAACTAATCTTTTATCTTCTTCACTCATTTTCTTATTATTTAATTCGATTCACAGGTATAATATTTAATACTTGAATCCCTTATTCTTAATTGTATATTAGATATTTAATTCATAAATAGATAATTTTCTTTACTTAATCAATTGTTACTTAATTTTGCTTTACACTTGCAAGCAAATATAGAACCGCCATTCTTATAGCAACACCATTTTCCACCTGATCCAATATTATTGAATGATTAGAATCTGCAGCGTCACTACTTAACTCAACTCCTCTGTTTATCGGCCCGGGATGCATTAATAGAATTGGTTTGTCTAATTCATCAAGCATTTTTTTATTAATTCCAAAATATAAACTATATTCTCTGAGTGATGGAAAATATTTAATTTGTTGGCGTTCCAGCTGAATGCGTAAAACATTGGCTACATCGCACCACTTAAGTGCTTTTTTTACATCAGTTTCAACTATCACCCCAATTTCAGAAATATATTTAGGAATTAATGTCGATGGGCCGCAAACCATTACCTGAGCTCCCATTTTTTGTAATAAAAATATATTTGAAAGTGCAACTCTTGAGTGTAAGATGTCACCGATAATGGCTATTTTTTTATTTTCAAGTTCGCCTAATTTTTCTTTAATTGAAAAAGCATCTAACAATGCCTGAGTTGGATGTTCATGAGTGCCGTCTCCTGCATTTATAATATTTGCTTTAATGTTTTTAGCAAGAAAATGTGGCGCTCCGGGGCTTTGGTGCCTCATTACAATCATATCCACTTTCATTGCCAAAATATTATTAACAGTATCGAGTAGTGTTTCGCCTTTTTTTACAGAACTGCCTGAAGAGGAAAAATTAATTACATCTGCCGAAAGTCTTTTTTGAGCCAATTCAAAAGATAATCTTGTACGGGTTGAATTTTCAAAAAAAACGTTTGCTATGGTTATATCACGCAACGAGGGTACTTTTTTGATAGGCCGGCTTAAAACTTCTTTGAAATTAGTTGCCGATTCCAGTATCAGATTTATATCCTGTGGCGTTAAGTTTTTTATTCCCAGTAAATGTTTAACACTCAATGAGGACAGGGACATTTTTTATTATTTAAAAGATCAAAAAAAATATTTTCTATTATGTTTCGAGCCAAATGGCATCCTCTTCACACCCCTGTTCTTTCCACTCAGCCAATACTCTTTGCGAAAAAACAGAATCGACATACTTGCCTACATAATCGGCTTCTATTGGTAATTCTCTGGTATATTTTCTGTCAATTAAAACCAATAACTCAACCTTATCAGGCCTGCCAAAGGCTGTCATAGCATCTAATGCCGATCGAACAGTTCGGCCCGTAAATAATACGTCATCAATTAATATTACATTTTTCTTTTCTATAACAAAAGGTATATCAGTTGTATTCGCTTTTATCGGTATATCCCTTCTTCTAAAATCATCACGATAAAAAGTAGTATCGAGCCGGCCAATCAATATTGTTTTATTTAATAAAAACTCTAATTTTTCCTGAATTCTTTTTGCAGGAAAGTAACCTCTGGGTTGCATACCTATAAGTACAGAATTCGAAAAATCGTTATGGTTTTCGATTAATTGCTGACAAAGCCGGTTTAAGGTAATATCTAAAAGATTAGTATTTAAAATCAGTCTTTTTGACACGGCGGAAATTTTTTACAATTCAGCAAAATTATGGAAAATATTAAATATCTAATGAAAAACAATTTATTTAAAAAAATATTGATATATGAATATCGTTTTTTTGATATTTTTTTCAAAAAAAATAATTTTGAATTAAAAAATATATTTATATCAAGAAAACCCATTTCCAAAAATCAATTTTTAATTTTGTTTCATGGAATATATCTCTCAACGTCAACTTTTTTTAAATAATCTTGCCCAAACAACCGATTTTCCTTTAATGCTTGAAATAGATTATGCAGAAGGGATTTATTTATACGATACTGAAGGTAAGCCTTATATGGATTTGATTTCCGGGATTGGAGTAAGCAATGTGGGCCACAGGCATCCAAAAATAATTGAAGCAATAAAAAATCAATTAGATAAATATTTGCATTTAATGGTATATGGTGAGTTTATACAATCACCGCAAACCAAAGCTGCACAAAAAATATTGTCAACCTTACCTCATCATTTAAATAACATTTATTTTACAAATTCAGGCAGTGAAGCTGTTGAAGGAGCAATGAAATTGGCAAAAAGATTTACAGGAAGGAGCGAAATAATTTCTTTCAACAATGCTTATCATGGTTCAACACAAGGAAGTTTATCAGTTTCCGGTTCCGAAAAATTTAAAAATGCTTACCGCCCTTTATTGCCGGGTATCCGGCATATAAATTTCAATTCAATATATGATTTAGAAAAAATAAATTTTAAAACTGCCGCAATAATCATCGAAACAATACAGGGTGAGGCAGGAGTAATTATACCTGAAAATGATTTTTTGAAAAAGTTACGTGAAAAATGTAATCAAACAGGCAGTTTATTAATTCTTGACGAAATACAAACAGGGTTTGGAAGAACAGGAAAATTTTGGGCATTTGAACATTTTGATATTGTACCCGATATTTTATTATGTGCAAAAGGAATGGGGGGAGGAATGCCGATTGGTGCATTTATTTCTAATCAAGAGTTAATGTCGGTTTTTAAAAATAATCCAATTCTTGGTCATATAACAACTTTTGGGGGGCATCCGGTAAGTTGTGCTGCCTGTTTTGCAACAATTGAAATAATAGAACAAGAAAATTTATTAAAGGAGGTTGAAAAAAAAGAACATTTATTTAAAAAATTATTAATTCATCCAAAAATAAAAAATATTCGCAGCAAAGGTTTAATGATGGCAGTAGAATTTGAAAATTTTGAAATTTTAAAACCTATTATCGATAAAGCTATTGAAAAGGGAATTTTAACCGATTGGTTTTTATATTGCGATAACTCAATGCGAATTGCACCTCCTTTAATTATTAATGAGAAACAAATTAAAGAGGCTTGTGGAGTTATTTTAAGTTGTATCGGATGATTTATTTATTGAGAATAATAAAAATATTATAAATTTATGAAAACTAATTTTTTATGAATCCTTTAGAAAGATATTTTATAGAAATTCATAAACTTTGCAAAATTTATAAGGTTAAAAGTCTGTATGCCTTTGGTTCTGTTCTGTCTAATAATTTTACCAATAAATGCGACATTGATTTAATTGTGGATTTTCAACAGTTAGAAGTTTTAGATTATGCCGATAATTATTTTGATTTTAAATTTTCGTTAGAAGATGTCTTAAAAAGGCCTATTGATTTGTTGGAAGAAAAAGCAATAAAAAATCCATATTTTAAACAAACTGTAAATCAACAAAAAAAACTGATTTATGGATAAAGAAATTAAAATTTGGCTTTATGATATTGATGTAATTTTACAACTCCCCTTCCCAAATTAAAAATTTACTTTTAAAGCTCTCACTTAAAATAATTTTTTTTTCAAAAATTCCATACATTGTACTGCCTGATCCACTCATAGAGGCATATATAGCGCCAACACTGTACAATAGTTTTTTTATTTCTTTTAATTCGGGATTAAGATGAAAAATGGTTTCTTCAAAATCATTTTTCATTAAGTATTTCCAATCAGTAATCGGCTGCTTAATTATTTCCGGTAATTTATTTTCAGATTTTATGGGAATTATTCCTCTGTAGGCTTCTACCGTAGATATATGAATTTCAGGAAAAATAAGAAGAATATATTTACCCGAAAGGTCTACATTACTATTTTTAAATGAATCGCCTTTTTTATAACAAAACTTTGGTTTATTTTCTATAAAAAATGCACAGTCGCTACCGATTTTTTTTGCATAATTTTGCAAATCACTATTAGAGATTTTTAATTCAAATAATTCATTAAGGCCCGTTAATGTAAAAGCAGCATCGGACGAACCACCTCCTAAACCTGCACCAATGGGAATTATTTTATGCAAATAAATATTTACCGGAGGTATTTCAAAATTTTTTTTTATAAGATGATATGCTTTTAAACAAAGATTTTCTTCTTCTTTGCCGGGTATTTTAATACCTGAACTCTTAAAATTTAAAGTATCGGCCGGTAAAATTTCCAAAACATCTTTCCAACCAACAGGGTAAAAAACAGATTCAATGTTATGATAACCATCGGCACGCTTTTCTATTATATTTAAACCGAGGTTAATTTTTGCGTTGGGAAAACTGATCATTATAAATTAAACAAGTTATTTTTGTTGTCAAATATAAAATATAATCATGCAAAAGGCCGGAGAAATTTTTAAATGGTTTTCTACTGAAGTTGAAAATATATATCTCGATCAATCGGAGGCACATGCCATTACATTTTATATGATGGATTATTTAGGTATTTCGAGAGAGAATATTTTAAATAATTTTTTAATAGATGATGATGTGGTAAAAAAAATGGATTTTTATTTGCCTCAAATTGCATCCTTCAAACCTTTGCAATATATAATAGGAGAATCTTATTTTTTTGATTTGGTTTTTAAAGTGAATGAATCGGTTTTAATTCCCAGACCTGAAACTGAGGAACTTGTTCAATGGGTATTAAAAGATATTGATAAAAGTAAAAATTTAAAAATTTTAGATATCGGTACCGGCAGTGGTTGTATCGCCATAACTGTTGCAAAAAAAAAACAAGGCAATAAACTCTTTGCTTTAGATATCTCCACTGAAGCTTTAGAAACAGCTCAACAAAACGCCGAAATAAATGATGTTGAAATAATTTTTCTTCAACAAGATATATTGGCAAATTCAGAATTTGAAGAAAGATTAGATATCATTATCAGCAATCCGCCTTATATAACTGAAGTTGAAAAAGCAGACATGCATAAAAATGTAAAGGATTTTGAACCGGAAACGGCTTTGTTCGTTCCCGATATTAAACCACTATTATTTTACGAAAAAATTGCCGGCTTTTGTAATAAACATTTAATTGAAGGCGGAAAAGTTTATTTGGAACTAAACCCATTATATGCCGAAGATACAGATTTGTTATTTAAAAGCTTTGGTTTTAAAACAGAAATTAAACCCGATATGCAAGAAAAAAAACGAATGTTAAAAGGCACATTAAATAAAATTTAAATTATAAACCTACACTCTATCAAAAATTATAATCAAACTATTATAATTTTTGATAGATGAGTAATTATATCAAAAAATTAAATCCCCACTCCTACAACATTAAAAAACTTAATTATCCTGTTTTCATCTAAGAACATACCTACAACTGAATCCTTAGTCACCTCTCCGGAAAGAATTTGTTTTGAAAGTTCGTTCAATATTTTTTTCTGCATAACTCTTTTAAGAGGCCTTGCACCAAATTGAGGATCAAAACCTTCTTCACTCAACATATTTAATACATCAGTATCAGGATGTAATTCAATTCCTGCTTCTCTTAAGCGTTGTTGAATTTGATTAAATTGAATATCAACAATTTTCCGTATTTGCTTTTGAGTAAGCGGACGGAACATTACAATTTCATCAATCCTATTTAAAAATTCAGGACGGATGGTTTTTTTCAATAATTCAAAAACATTAATTTTTGTTTCATCTACAATTTGATCTTCATTAAACTGATCAATTTTTTCAAAATTTTCCTGAATAATGTGAGATCCAATATTGGAAGTCATGATAATGATGGTGTTCTTAAAATTGGCTACCCTTCCTTTATTATCAGTTAATCTGCCATCGTCCAATACCTGCAATAAAATATTAAACACATCAGGGTGAGCTTTTTCAATTTCATCCAATAAAATTACAGAATAAGGTTTGCGCCTTACTGCTTCCGTAAGTTGCCCGCCTTCTTCATAACCTACATAACCGGGAGGTGCTCCAATTAATCTACTTACTGCATGCCTTTCTTGGTATTCACTCATATCGATCCTCACCATTGCATTATCATCATTAAATAAATATTGCGCAAGTGATTTTGCTAACTCTGTTTTACCAACTCCTGTAGTACCTAAAAATATAAATGAACCTATTGGCCTTTTAGGGTCTTGCAATCCTGCACGACTTCTTCTCACAGCATCTGCAACTACTTCAATTGCTTCTGCTTGACCTGCAACGCGTTTACCTAATTCGTCTTCAAGATGTAATAATTTTTCACGATCGGATTGCAACATTTTTTGAACAGGTATACCAGTCCATTTTCCAACCACTTCCGCAATATCTTCTGCTGAAACTTCTTCTTTTAATAAAGCATTATCTACACCTTTCATTTGTTCTTGAAATCCGGCAAGTTTTTTTTTCACTTTCCTGAATTCTCCCATACCTTAATTCAGCAACTTTTCCATAATCACCTGAGCGTTCTGCTTGATCTGCTTCTAATTTATATTTTTCAATATTTTCTTTTTCATTTTGAATTCCATTGATTATTGCTTTTTCATTTTCCCATTTAGCTTTCAAGCTATCTCGTTGTTCACTTAATTCAGCAATTTCCTTGGATAAAATTGCTTCTTTTTCTTTATCCTTCTCTCTTCTGATCGCCTCCCGTTCAATTTCCAACTGCATAATTTTGCGATTCACTTCATCAAGTTCTTCAGGTAAAGAATCAATTTCAATTCTTAATTTCGCTGCTGCCTCATCCATTAAATCAATTGCTTTATCCGGCAGAAAAACGATCTGAGATATACCTGCTTGATAGTTCAACTGCAGCAATAATGGCATCATCTTTTATGCGTACACCATGGTGTAATTCATATTTTTTCTTTTATAACCCCTTAAAAATGGAAATGGCATCTGCAATATTAGGTTCATCAACAATTACAGCTTGAAAAACGACGTTCTAAAGCCTTATCCTTTTCAATATATTTTTGATATTCAGCCAAAGTTGTTGCTCCGATTGCATGTAATTCTCCACGTGCGAGGGCTGGTTTTAAAAGATTTGCTGCATCCATTGCACCATCTCCCCCACCTGCACCAATTAATGTATGAATTTCATCAATAAATAAAATTACTTGTCCTTCGCTGTCTGTAACTTCTTTAATAACCGCTTTTAATCTTTCTTCAAACTCACCTTTGAATTTTGCTCCAGCCACCAACAAACCCATATCAAGTGATACTAGCTGTTTTGATTTTAAATTTTCGGGTACATCTCCATTTACTATCCGTTGGGCTAAACCTTCTGCAATTGCAGTTTTACCAACACCAGGCTCGCCTAAAAGAATAGGATTGTTTTTTGTTCGGCGCGATAAAATTTGTAATACACGTCTTATTTCTTCATCACGACCGATAACAGGATCTATTTTTCCAAGCTTTGCACGTTCTGTTAAATTAATTGAATATTTTTCTAATGCTCTGTATTTTGATTCAGCATGTTGATCTGTCACTTTATTGTTTCCCCTCAATTCTTTTATAGCACTTTTTAAATTTTTTTCATTAAAACCAACATCTTTCATTAATTGAGAAATTTTTTCTCGGCCTGCCAATAGTCCTAATAAAATATGTTCAACAGCAACAAATTCATCTCCAAATTCTTTTAAATAACTTTCAGCTTTTTGCAAAGCTGATGCGGAGTCATTACTTAAATAAGGTTCACCTCCATTTACTTTAGGATAAGATTGAATAACTTCATCAAGCTTAGTAATAAGTATGCTTTGATTAATATTTAATTTTTTGTTTATGAAAGCAATAAGGTTTTCATCCGTAACTAAAATTGCTTTTAGTAAATGACCGGTTTCAATTGCCTGTTGATTATTATCTAAAGCTAATTCTGATCCCTTTTGAAGAATCTCCTGCGACTTAATTGTATATTTATTAAAGTTCATAGTGTTGTTTGTATAAGATCTTTCATAACAAAATGTTTTCCGGCTAAAAATATTTGATAAATTGTCATACAAAAAATAAAAACAAACAAATTAGAGACTTTTTGTCAGTATGATTAATAAAAATGTAATAGAAAATTGTTTAATATAATTATCAAAACATAAAACAGTTTATAAAATAATAATTGACGCATTTTAATGTCTTTATTATCAAAAATAAATTTTTTATTAATATATTTTAAAAATGATTTGGATATTTTGTTTAATGTTTTCTATATTTGCTTAAACAAAAATTCAAAGTTATGACAACTATAGAATTTACATCACATTTAAACAAAGTTTCTAAAAACTTAAAACCTTTTGCAATAAGATTAACTCGTGACGCTGAAGATGCAAATGATCTTATTCAGGAAACGTTACTTAAAGCATTTACATACCGTGATAAGTTTACAACAGGCACTAATTTAAAAGCATGGTTATTTACTATCATGAAAAATACTTTTATTACCAATTATCAGCGCTTGGTTAGAAGAAATACATTTATTGACTCCACAGAAAATCTACATTATATAAATTCTACCATCGTAACAGATAATGAAGCATCGGGAAAATTTTTGATGGATGATATTGAAAAAGCAATTTCACAAATAGAAGAAGTTTACAGCACTCCTTTTATAATGTATTTTAAAGGTTTTAAATATTTTGAAATTTCCGAAAAACTAGATATCCCGATAGGAACAGTAAAAAATAGAATTCATATAGCAAGAAAAGAATTGAAAGATATATTAAAAAATTATGCTTTTAGTTATTAAAAATTTGGTGTGAATTTTTGTCTCAACTTCCTTATTGCCTTGCGATAAGGAAGTTTTTATTTAAATTCAAATAATTTCAAATTTATTTTATCCAATTACATGAAAAAAGTTATTGTTATAGGTTCCGGGTTTGCCGGATTATCTGCTGCTCTACATATGGCAAACGATAACTTTGAAGTAGTTGTGTTAGAAAAAAATAATTCGCCGGGTGGTAGGGCAAGGGTTTTTAAAGAGCAAGGGTTTACTTTTGATATGGGACCAAGTTGGTATTGGATGCCCGAAATTTTTGAAAACTTTTTTAACAAATTCGGTAAATCAACCAAAAATTATTATGATTTGGTTAGATTAGATCCCTCCTATCAGGTTGTATTCGGTGAAAATGATTTTGTAAAAATTCCTGCCGGTATGAATAAGCTGGAAGAATTATTCGAAAATATTGAAACCGGAAGCGCTCAAAAATTAAAATCCTTTTTAAAACAGGCAGCTTATAAATATGAAACGGGCATGAATGATTTTGTATTAAAGCCAAGTTTATCATTTACAGAATTTTTAAAACCAAATTATTTATTTGATGCCTTGCGATTACAAATATTCGAATCATTTGCTACACATGCACGCAAATTTTTTATAAATAAAAAATTATTACAATTAATCGAATTCCCAATTTTATTTCTTGGTGCACTTCCTCAAAATACTCCTGCTTTATATAGTTTAATGAATTACGCCGATATGCAACTCGGTACGTGGTACCCCATGGGTGGAATGCATAAAATAATTGAAGCAATGGTGAGTTTGGCAGAAGAAAAGGGAGTTACTTTTCTATATAATGAAGAAGTTAAAAATGTAGAGATTGTAGAAGGGGAAATAAAAAAAATTAATACTTTAACAAATTCATTTAAAGCTGATATAATAATAAACAGTGCTGATTATCATCATTTTGAAACCAATATTTTAGAAAAAAAATTTCAATCGTACAATCAAAAGTATTGGGACAGCAGGGTAATGGCACCTTCATCTTTAATTTTTTATCTGGGTATAAATAAAAAATTAGAAAACCTTCAGCACCATAATTTATTTTTTGATGCAGATTTCATGCCGCATGCAAAAGAAATATATGAAACACCAAAGTGGCCAAGTAAACCTCTCTTTTATGTTTCCGTACCTTCCAAAACTGATAAAAGCGTTGCACCTGAAGGTTTTGAAAATGTATTTATTTTAATCCCCGTTGCACCGGATCTGGAAGATACTGATGATACCCGTGAAAAATATTTTGATATTGTAATAGATAGGCTAGAAAAATTAACCCGGCAAAAAATTCATGATGGAGTAGTTTTTAAAAAAAGTTATGCTCATAAAGATTTTAAGGCAGATTATAATGCATTTCGTGGAAATGCTTATGGTTTGGCAAACACTTTAATGCAAACTGCTATTTTTAAACCAAGTATAAAAAGTAAAAAAATTAAAAATTTATTTTACACAGGCCAGTTAACCGTTCCCGGCCCGGGTGTTCCACCATCCATTATTTCAGGAGGTGTAGTGGCAAACGAAGTGAAAAAAGAATTTGGTATATAATAGTTTAAACAAAAGAATAATAACTTGGTTAAACTAATAAGATTATAATATTCGCCTTTATACTTATGGAACTCTTTCACAAAACAGCATTTAAATGCAGCAAGTTAATTACAGAACATTATAGTTCGTCGTTTACACTGGGCATAAAAACTTTAGATAAAAGGTTTCATTTGGCCATTTATGCTATTTATGGTTATGTCAGGTATGCTGATGAAATTGTTGATACTTTTCATGATTATGATAAAAGAGAATTATTAAAACGTTTTAAAGATGATACCTATAAAGCTCTTTATGATAATATTAGCCTAAATCCTATTCTTCATTCATTTCAGTTAACTGTAAAACAATATAAAATCGAAACCGAATTAATTGATGCTTTTTTAAAAAGTATGGAAATGGATTTGGAGGGCAGTGAATACAATTCATCAGAATACAATAAATACATTTACGGTTCTGCAGAAGTTGTTGGTTTAATGTGCCTGCGAGTTTTTTCCGAAAATAATGAAGATGTTTATAATAATTTAAAAGAACCTGCTCGAAGCCTTGGCGCTGCATTTCAAAAAGTAAATTTTTTAAGAGATATTAAAAGTGATTATTTCGAAAGAGGGAGAATTTACTTTCCGGGAGTTGATTTTGCCTGCTTTGGTAAAGATGCTAAACAATTAATTGAGGAAGATATAGAAAAAGATTTTTTAGCTGCTTATAAAGGAATTATAAATTTACCTGAAGGTGCCCGCAAAGGTGTTTATTTGGCCTATGTGTATTATACAATTCTCTTTAAAAAAATAAAAAAGACATCGGCAAAAAAAATAATGGAAGCAAGAATAAGAGTTCCTGATTCGCATAAAATTGCTTTATTGTTGGGTGCACATTTAAAATCATCCATGAATTTTTTATAAACATTTTCATGGATTTTTTTTAAAATCAGATATTAATATCCTTTTAAGGTTTCAATCAACTTTTTATTTTCACTTTCAGTTCCAATACTTATTCTTAATCCGCCTTCACAAAGTTTTACACTTGATCTATCTCGTAAAACTATTTTTTTACCTATCAGAAAATCAAATATTTTTTTTCCGTCGTAGAATTTAACGAGTAAAAAATTAGTTTCTGAAGGGAATACTTTTGCAACTATTTTTAAATTTTCGAGTTCTTTAATTAAAAAATCTCTTTGATTTAAAATTTCTTCAACCATTTCATCTACATTATTCTTTTCTCTTAATGTTGTTGTAATCAATTGTTGGGTAAGAATATTAATATTGTAAGGTGATTTTATTTTGTTAATTACTTTAATTATTGAATCGTGAGCATAAAGCATTCCTAACCGGAGGCCGGCCAATCCCCAGGCTTTCGAAAATGTTTGCAAAACAATTAAATTTGGATAATTATTTAAAACTTCCAACCAACTCCTCTCACTCGAAAAATCAATATAAGCTTCATCTACCACTACAAGACCGTCAAAATTTTGAATAATATATTCAATAGAATTTTTATCACCCAAATTGCCTGTTGGGTTGTTTGGCGAACAAAGCCATATAATTTTTGTATTTTCATCAATTGCCTGCATCACCTTTTGCAAATCGATTTGAAAATCGGGTGTGAGCCAAACTTTTTTCACCTCCACATTATTTATATCAGCCGAAACCTGATACATGCCATATGTTGGTGGAAGGATCATAATATTATCTTTTCCGGGGTTGCAAGCCATGCGAATTAATAAATCAATGCCTTCATCACTTCCATTTCCCAAAAAAATTTGATCGGGTTCAACATTTTTTATTTTTGCAACTTCAATTTTAAGTTCTTTTTGATAAGGATCGGGATACCTGTTATAATGTTCTTTTGTAATTGAACCCAATGCATTTTCATTCGCATCTAAAAATATTTCAGCTTCTCCTTCAAACTCATCTCTTGCGGTTGAATATGGTATTATTGTTTTAATGTGTGGCCGCAAAATTTTATCTAATAAACTTTCAATTGATGTAACCATAATAAAAAAATTCTAAAAATTGGATTGTAAATTAACGAGTATTTAAATAATTATTGATAAAATCTTATAATAAAAAAGAATAAATCGAATTATAAGCCACTTCTACTGATAAATACAATCCCGATTTATTTTAATTAAATAAAAAAACATTACTTATACATAAAAATAATCATGCTTGATGTTTCTTTTAAAAAATATAAGAATAATTATATGCTTTATTTATTTCTTTTAAAAAGTTTTTAAAAATCTCCCTTCCCTCCTTCTCTTTTTAACAAAATATAACAATAACATACACGCAATCTTTTAAACGGTTAAAAATGTGTTGTTACTTTAATTCAATTTTAAATATAAACCCATGTAAACAATCTACATCAGTACTAAACTTGCCAAATATGTTTAAGATCTCTATCACACTGCTTTTTTTGATACTATCCTTTTCATTAAAGGCTCAAAATGACAATTACATTGATAAGAAAGAAGCCGGTGTTCAGATTATAACCAATGAAGGAAAGATATTATTTGGTAAAACGCGTTTCTCTTTTATAAGTGAATTACAGGAAGAAATTTGGTTTTATTATCCGGCCAAAGACGATCCCTCGCACAAAGATATACAGGTTTATCGACCCTTCGAAATAGCAGGGTTTATTTTAGACGGTAAACAATTTATTAGTATTGAACAATCAGGTTTAATTACAGGTTTAAATAAAATTTTTCTACAAAAAAATATTGAAGGGAAGCTTAAACTTTACACACTTTATAAATTTGATAATGTAGATAAAGTTGAAACTCAGGAAAATTTTTTACAGAAAGACAGTGATAAATATTCTCTAAAAAATATAAAATTCCTGAACTTTAAAAAGGCAATGAGCGCATATGTAAATGATTGTCCGGATTTATATGAAAAAATTGCCGATAAAACATACATAGCACAAGATATAGAAAAAATTGTTGAGGAATATAATGGTTATTTCGAATTATTGGCCGAACAATCAAAATCTTCAAAATAAAGTTCTTTTCATAAATCATAGGTTAGAATAGGTTATAAAAAAGCCTGACTTTTTAAGTCCGGCTTTTTTTGTTTGGTTTATTTATTTAAACTTGCTTAATCAAATTCCAATTTATCATGTTTCAAAAAGAATTTTACAGCCATTTAGGTAAACTTTTATATGCAGTTGCCGATATCGACCAGGTGATTAGTAAAGAAGAGAGAAACGCATTACATACAATTGTAAAAAGAGAACTTTCTCCTAATGAAGATAATATAGATGAATTCGGAACCGACGTATCCTATTACACCGAATTTGAATTTGATATTTTAACTGATCAGGTAGCCACTTCGGAAGATACTTTTAACAGCTTTATAGCTTTTGTGGAACAGAATAAAAAACAATTTGATAATAAAACTAAAAATCTCACCATTCATTTAGCCGGCGAAATAGCCAAGGCTTACGAAGGAACAAGTAAAATGGAAGAGGATCTTATTGAAAAACTGAAAAATAAATTAAATGAAATAAATTAAATGAAATAAATTAAAATTAAAAAATTAAAATTAAAAAATTTAATTTATGATACGCACAAAATATTTAAAAATAAATCAAGTTTAGGTAAAAAAAAATAGTAATTAATCAAAAAAATAAATTATAATTATCAATATATCAATATCAGTAAATTCATAATTTAAAGATTAATCTCTAAAATAAATTTCCTGATTTATCTTAAAAATTGGAAGCTTATTACTTCTAATAATTAAAGAAAGAAAAGGTTAATAATTTGCGTAAATAATTTGGCAATTAAGTTAAATTGAAAAGAGGATGGATATTATCCAACCTCTTTTCAATTACTTATCAATACATTAAATATTTTAAAATATTACCGAAAAGCCTTTTATAATTGCTACAAGACGAACAGCATCATAAATACGAGCCTGAGAGCCTCCAACTTTCAAAATTGATTCTTCATGTGCATTTACACACATTTCACAACCATTTAAAGCGGATATTGCAAGGCTTACCAATTCAAAAAACTCTTTGCCGGTTACAGGATTCATCATTATACCCATTTTAATTCCGGCAGGCGTTTGTTCATAATATTCTTTTTTGGTAAAATGCCTGAAACGGTAAAAAACATTATTAATATTTAATAACGAAACGCATGAAATTATTTCTGAGATTTCACTTTCAGTTGCACCTTCACTTATGGCTAAGCTTTCAAAAATATTTTTTAAGGTGCCGTGTTTTTCATTTATAGCTGTTGATAAAGCTAACAGATAACTTTCTTTTTTATTTAAATTATCATATTTTAAGGAGTTTAAAACATTTATTTTTAAATCTTTTAAATATTTATTTTCGGTAGCCGCCAACTTATCTATTTCGGCAGTAGGCTGATATTCAACTATTTTAAGCTCTGCCAATAAGCTTGCTAAGGTCTCATTTTGTAATGTTGTCATATAAAAAAATGTTTAAATCATTAAAAGTAAAAGATAAAAAAAAGGATGAAATAAAAACTGTTTTTTTTATTTCATCCTTTTAACATTATAATAATTAAATAATTTGACGGTTTGGTCTTTTGTCTAACGTCTATAATCTCTTGTCTAAATTATACTTTTATTGTTTCTTCACCTTTTGTCCAGTTGCAAGGGCAAAGTTCATCAGTTTGTAAAGCATCCAACACACGCAATACTTCATTTACATTTCTACCAACAGAAAGATCATTTGCACAAACCCAGCGGATTATTCCTTGAGGATCGACAATAAAAGTAACTCTGTAAGCAATTTTTTCATTTGTTTCCAAAATACCTAAATCTTCTGCCAAAGATTTTGATGTATCTGCAAGCATAGGAAATTTTAAATCCCTCAGGTCATCATGGTTTCTTCTCCATGCAGCATGAACAAATTCTGAATCGGTGGATGCACCAATTAAAGTAGTATCTCTATCTTTAAAATCCTGATATTTTTTATTGAATTCGGCAATTTCAGTCGGACAAACAAAAGTAAAATCTTTTGGCCACCAAAACATTACCATCCAATTCCCTGAACTTAGCATTTCTTCCGAATTTAGTTCGTAAAATTCATTGCCTTTTTCAAGTGAGATAACAGCGGTCTTTTTGAATTGAGGAAATTTTTCGCCTAATGATAGCATATGTTTATTTGTTAGTTTAAGTTTTTATTTATGTAAAATTGCAAAAAACAAACCCATTATACAAATTGATAATATCTATAATGTTATAGAAAAAATTTATAATAAGATAAAAAGAGAATATATCAGTGTAAAAAAAAGGTTGCTCCATAAGAAGCAACCTTTTTTTTATTAATTTAAGTTAATATCTATTTATCGAAGATCACTTTTTTATTAATAGTTTCAGAAGAAGTTTTTAATTTAATGATATATAAACCTTCTCTTAAAGAACTTCCATCAACACGATAGTTTTGTTCTACGCCTTTTAATGCAGCTCCGTTAAAGATGGTTTTAACCAGCCTTCCCTGTGTATCATAAAGATGAATCGCAATTTGTTCATTATGCGTTGCCGTATATGAAATATTGGCAATACCGTTTGAAGGGTTTGGATAAACATTAAAGTTGTTAAGAGCAGGTTCCGTGTTTTCCACTTTCTTTCCGGTTGCTGCTGATTCCCTTGCACCTGTAGCCGAGATATAAGTGAGTGCCCACTTTTGATTGTCTCCTCCGGCGTAATCCCATTGATTGGCTAATGCTCCATCTCCAGTTGCACTTGGTCCACCGCTGATATCCAGACATTTACCACTGTGTTTGGCTGTAAGTTTATAATAACCGCCGCCAACACTATCTATTTTCCACTTTTGGTTATCTCCTCCTCCGTATGTCCATTGTTGAACTTTAACTCCATTACCCGTGGCGGTCGGTCCGCCGTTTACATCAAGAGCTTTACCGCTGCATCTGGCTTTTAAGCTGTAATAACCTTCGCCAACATCTTCTATCAACCATTTTTGAGCATCGGTTCCATTGGAAGTATACTGTTTAACAGTGGCACCGTCTGCTGTTGAAGATTGATCAACATCCAAAACCTTTCCGCTGTGTTTGGCTGTAAGTTTATAATAGCCCGAGAAGGTTGATGGAGTAGTTAGCCTAAATAAAGCAGAAGCTGGAATGGCCTGTTTAGCTATTTCACCGCTTGAATAACTTAGATTCAATACTTTATCTCCACCCTTTTGAAAGAAATTAACTGTAATGGCATGTGTGCCGGTTTTTAATCCAATAGTTCCACTTTTTTCGACAATTGCATGTAAACCATCATTATCAACTACCAATGTAGAACCGATATATAGTCGGCTTCCATCATCAGAAGATGTATAAAAAGTATAATTCCCATCTTTAGGAATAGACACATATCCGGTATAACTAAAAGCAAAGTTGGTATCCAGAGTTCTGGGTGAAATATCAAATGTGCTTATAGTATCTGTTTTTACGGCTTTTAAAGTACTGAAATCAGGAAGATTGTTCCAAGTGCTTTGATAATAGGAATAACTTAGCCCGGAAACAGCATTAGTAGGATTCTCAGGAGTTCGAAGATTACAAATATTTTTTGACAGCTCCAGTAAGGCTTGCTGAACACCATAGTAGGCGGGTTTATATGTATAGTCATTGTTCCATAAAAGGGGGTGTTCATCTGTACGCCAACCTTGATCACGCCCGTCGTTTATACCCCATAAAGCAATTTTGCTTGTACCACCATTTACAGCTTGAACAATAATATCATGAAAAATTTGTTTTTGAAGCTTTGATTCAGTTTCGTCCCAAGTAGCACCATTTGTTCCTAAATCTAATTCGGGCATATAAACTTCAACTCCTAAATCTTTCAATCGCCGTAAATTGTTTCCCATTTCATTATTGTTTAATCTCCACGCTACGTTTCCAATATCGAAATGACCTTGTTCACTCACAACATCAATGGGAGCGCCTGTAGCCTTTAGATGTTTTATCAATTGGTAAAATGCCCTACATTTTTTATCCCACCCATAACTCGAAATATTATTTGAAATTATATAATCCCGTATTTCAAGTTTTGCGTTGGTTTTATCCCTGAAATACTGTAGTACCTTCCTAATAAAAACCGGATGTTGAGTGTTTAATTTATCTGCCCCTGTTAAACCTGATTGATCAGCCTCCCATCCCAATTGATTTAATAACATAGGGTTATAGGTTCCATCACCTTTCAACATCTCATTTAATACGCACCATGTTCCAACTTTTGTTTTATTATTATTACTCTCTAATAAAGAATAAATTATATTTTTTACCATAATTTCCAACTGCGCATTTGTCCATGTCCCATTTACAAACCAGCCAGGAGTATAGA
Source organism: Spirosomataceae bacterium (assembly GCA_965248855.1). Taxonomy (GTDB): domain Bacteria; phylum Bacteroidota; class Bacteroidia; order Cytophagales; family 172606-1; genus CBDFKQ01. The sequence continues at coordinate 139,958 of CBDFKQ010000003.1, forward strand.
AATTATTACCAAACATCCAAATAGCCCATGCCGGCTTGTTGTTGCTGACACACCAGTTAACTTCACTGTTAAATCCATCAAAATTATAAGTATTTGGCGCACTCCAAATGGAAGGTATCCATGTTCCCACCTCTACAAAATTAAATTCATTTTTTGCGATAGTACTGCGTTGAATGCCAGTCGCTGAAGCATCTGACAGGCTAGGTACAAATGCACCTATCCCATCAAAATTACAAACAGGGATATCTTTCAATCGTGATCCCGACGGTATTGTCTGAGAATTAGATTTGTAAAAATGTCCTAAAAAAATAAGAATGAATAAAAAAATATTTTTTCGCATGGTTTTTATTTGTTAAAAATTACTTTTTTATTAATAGTTTCAGAAGAAGTTTTTAATTTAATAATATATAAACCTTCTCTTAATGAACTTCCATCAACAGGATAGTTTTGTTCTACGCCTTTTAATGCAGCTCCGTTAAAGATGGTTTTAACCAACTTTCCCTGAGTATCATATAAATGAATCGCAATTTGTTCATTATGCGTTGCCGTATATGAAATATTGGCGATACCGTTTGAAGGGTTAGGATAAACATAAAAGTTGTTAAGAGCAGGTTCCGTGTTTTCCACTTTCTTTCCGGTTGCACTTGCTTCCCTTGCACCTGTAGCCGAGATATAAGTGAGTGCCCACTTTTGATTGTCTCCTCCGGCGTAATCCCATTGATTCGCCAATGCTCCATCTCCTGTTGCACTTGGTCCACCGCTGATATCAAGACATTTACCACTGTGTTTGGCTGTAAGTTTATAATAACCGCCGCCAACACTATCTATCTTCCACTTTTGGTTATCTCCTCCTCCGTATGTCCATTGTTGAACTTTAACTCCATTACCCGTGGCAGTCGGGCCGCCGTTTACATCAAGTGCTTTACCGCTGCATCTTGCTTTTAAACTGTAATAACCTCCGCCAACATCTTCTAATAACCATTTTTGAGCATCGGTTCCATTGGAAGTATATTGTTTAACAGTGGCACCGTCTGCTGTTGAAGATTGATCAACATCCAAAACCTTTCCGCTGTGTTTGGCTGTAAGTTTATAATAGCCCGAGAAGGTTGTTGACGTGGAAGTTGCCGGGAAAACTTCTATTCCGCTTATCTTAGCATTATCCAATGCACCGTTTGTAAATGCAATAATTATTTGATTACTTGAATTTGGAGTGATGGTATACTCTTTTACTACTGCCTTGTTGTTTGCTCCTGCTGCAGCAAATACATCAAAATCGGTTAACTCTCTTGTTCCGTTGATATCAACATTAAACTTACGTTTTCCTGCTGCATTAAAAAATATTTCGGCAAAATGTAAACGGACAGTATAAGATTTACCTGCAGTTAAAGAAGGAAAGGTATAGGTAGAAGGTCCCCATCTTTCACTTTGATAAACAGCTGTAGGTGCCGGATTGGCTGCTCCGCTTACATCTATTGTAGAAGTGACATTGTAAGTGTTGCCTCCCGATACATAAGCATCGGCTGCAAATGTGCCTGTTGCTCCTCCACCTGTGTTGATGGCGTAAGAAGATGATGTTGGCGGAGGGGGTGTAGTTGCAACTAAACCCGGCAATCCAATTCCCCAACCCATTATTTCTTCCATCCAATCTGCCAAGCTCCATCTTGTGGCATCTCCATACACAAATGCCTGATGCCCGGCAGTAGATGGATGCGCATTCACAGTAGCGTCAGTAGCTCTTTCAAAACGGAAATGAATTCTTGGATGATCTGCAATAATAGGTTCCAAAGCTTTTTGAAACATGACTTCAGGATTACTAATCATTGGAACAGAGCAGAAGATTTGGGCATTAGGATACTTATTTTCTATATTTCCCAGAAATGTTCTGTATTTATCGGTAAAAATATCGGCGCCACCATTAAATTGATCGTTATGTCCAATCCCCACAAAAACAGCGTCAGGTTGCCATGAAGTAAAATCATAAGTTCGTGTCCCGGATACATCAAATGCATTTACAAAATCTAATTTGTCCCAATAGCTTGATAGTGTTAATAATCCGGAAAAACTTGCCCCTACTCCTGTACCACCTTTACTAATAATATGGTCATCAGCTCCTAATGCTCTGCTTAAAGTAGGTGCATACGCAAAATATGCCGGTGTTGCACTTCCCCCACTGGTTACTGAATCTCCATAAAATTCGATTTTACGTTTAAGTGGTTCCGGTCGAAATAAGCCTGAACCGGAGTCCAATACAAATCCTTTAAAATATAAAACTCCGGTAGTTGCTTCATTTGTTTTTAATATCTTAAGAGTATGTATACCATTACTTAATCCGGTAGCCAAAGTAGTAGTGATATCATTACCATTAATTGTAATCTCTTTAACATTTGTCTCATCTCCATCTATAATATAATCAATTTGTACATCGCCTCCGGTACTACATTTTATTGCAACAGAAGTTCCTGAAAAACGGGTTCTTATTTCTGACCCAAACCAATAAATTGAAGGTGATTTAGCATTGTTAAAATCTATTCTGCCTGAATAAGCGATATTTTGATTATCTGCATCTATTGTACCTAATCCGATTTGGTTTTGATCAATTATAATATTAGGAATGGTTATACTTTTGCTCCCTAAGTCTACTTGCCAGGAATAAGTGTCGGCATTTGGAGCTGACGAAGAAATGTTACAACTTATTTCAACAAGACCCCTTCCCTTATTTACCGCTTTGCTTACATCAGCATATGCAGTACCGCCATTCATTAATCGAACCCTAATATTACTATTTGCAATTGAACCATATTTTACAACCAGTTTATATGACTTACCCGGTTCAACTAAATTAGGAGCAGTTCTAATAGCAAGACGATCTATATCTTCTTGTACGTATTCTAATTTTACATTATCAATTAATAACCTACGATCTCCATATCCGTTTCGTCCCGCATTCCACGAGGGAGGGCCATCAATAGCAACTCGAGCTTTAACCGCTCCATCAGGGGCTGTACCATATACTGTGAAGGTTTGCCAAGGATAAACACCATATGATTGAACCTTATCGCCATAATATTGCTTTATCATCTTATTGCTGCTATCATAAAAGAAGATATATGCCTCCACTCCATTATAATCTTCGGGAAATGCATTCCTCGGCACTTTAATATCGTATGACATTTTATAAAGATTACCCGGAGTAACAGTTACCAATGCATTATCTGCTGTTTCTGCCCATCCACCGATATCAAGATCTAATTTTTGATTTCCATCGCTGGCATCTCCATTATTAACACCTGCCCAATAATATAACGGATAATTAATATGCCAACCTAAAGGATAAAAATCACCATGAGAGCTTCCTCCTCCGGCTGCATCTTCAAAACTTGGATTAGTAAGAAGATTTTGTCCATGAGCAGAAAAGACAAAAGATAATAAAACAGCTAAAGTCAAAAGATAGCCTTTTATAAAAGTTGATTTAAGGATGGTCTCATTCAACCCTTTTTTACAATGGTTTTTCATGTTTAAAAAATTAATTTATTATAATTTTAAAATATTAGCATTCATTCCGGGTTAAAATCCCCCTTACAATTATTTTCTTAATATTTGAATGAATATGTTTATTAGTGGATAAATAATACTTCAACAATTAAATTAAAATATTGATAAGGGATGTCTTACAAGCACCCCTTATCAATATTTTAATTTATCTGGTTAATATCACTTTTTTATTTATAGTACTTGATGGTGTATTTAGTTTTACGATATACATTCCTTCCTTCAACGTTTCGCCATTAACTGTATAGTTATTCGTTGTGCCTTTTAATACCCGGCCATTAAATACTGTTTTAATTAAAATGCCTTGTGTATCATAAAGATGCACTGCTATATCTTCATCGTTTACAGCTATGTATGATAGATGTATAGTGCTGCTTGCAGGATTAGGATAAACATTAAAGTTGCTTAGAGCAGGTTCCGTGTTTTCCACTTTCTTTCCGGTTGCACTTGCTTCTCTTGCACCTGTTGCCGAGATATAAGTAAGAGCCCATTTTTGATTGTCTGCTCCCAGGTAGTCCCATTGATTCGCCAATGCTCCATCTCCCGTCGCACCTACTCCACCGCTTATATCAAGACATTTACCACTGTGTTTGGCTGTAAGTTTATAATAACCGCCGCCAACACTATCTATCTTCCACTTTTGGTTATCTCCTCCTCCGTATGTCCATTGTTGAACTTTAACTCCATTACCCGTGGCAGTCGGGCCGCCGTTTACATCAAGTGCTTTACCGCTGCATCTTGCTTTTAAACTGTAATAACCTCCGCCAACATCTTCTAATAACCATTTTTGAGCATCGGTTCCATTGGAAGTATATTGTTTAACAGTGGCACCGTCTGCTGTTGAAGATTGATCAACATCCAAAACCTTTCCGCTGTGTTTGGCTGTAAGTTTATAATAGCCCGAGAAGGTTGTTGACGTGGAAGTTGCCGGGAAAACTTCTATTCCGCTTATCTTAGCATTATCCAATGCACCGTTTGTAAATGCAATAATTATTTGATTACTTGAATTTGGAGTGATGGTATACTCTTTTACTACTGCCTTGTTGTTTGCTCCTGCTGCAGCAAATACATCAAAATCGGTTAACTCTCTTGTTCCGTTGATATCAACATTAAACTTACGTTTTCCTGCTGCATTAAAAAATATTTCGGCAAAATGTAAACGGACAGTATAAGATTTACCTGCAGTTAAAGAAGGAAAGGTATAGGTAGAAGGTCCCCATCTTTCACTTTGATAAACAGCTGTAGGTGCCGGATTGGCTGCTCCGCTTACATCTATTGTAGAAGTGACATTGTAAGTGTTGCCTCCCGATACATATGCATCGGTCGCAAATGTTCCTGTTGCTCCCCCACCTGCATTGATAGAATAAGATGTTACAGGAGGAGGAGGTGTGGTAGTTGTTGAACCTGCTTCGTAGGCTCCTATGTCATAACCTGAACCGGCAGGAATATTATTTCCATAAAAATCTTTGGTACCCATATCAATCCCAAACAATGATTTTAGATTTAGACCTGCATCAATCATTGGTGAACCGGCAAGTAATTTATAAGCTGACAGGGTATTTAAAAGATCGGTATTTCCTATGGTTGTACCGCTTCCGGCAGAAGTAAATAATGGATCAAAATTATAGCCCTGACTCACGCCATTTGTGCTCTCCTGACCTGTGGCAGAGCGCCATGCTGACAAGCTGGAATAATTGGTACCTCCCCAATTAATTTTAAAAGTTCCTCCTGATGTCCAATAATCATTTCCTTTAAAGGTAATTCCATTTACATCGGATAAGTCAATGAGTGTATTGTTATTAGCCGTATAAAGAATATTATTGTAAAAGTTTACATTCTTTAACGAACTTATTGCATTAATTGCCGGGCCTCTGGAAGCATAAAAAACATTATTATAGACATATACATCTGTCAGAGTTCCTGTACCATCCCAAAAATATATTCCCTTGCCATCTCTCTCGCTGATATTATAACGCACAGTAACATTATGATAAGGAGCTGCCCCATTAAATTGGAACATACCTATTCCTGCACCTGCATTATCATGTGCATAATTATATTGCATTACTGAATTACTTACTCCTCCGTCAAAATCGAACCCTCCCCCATCAGCTGTTTTAGTTTTATTATTATAAGCTTCATTATACTGGATGTTAATATTATTTGCGTTCCATGCCCAAATACCATATGGCCCACCACCTGGCAGGTCATTGTTTTCCCCATTGTTGTATGCAATACATCTTTCAATAGTTCCTCCATCTACATCATTTAAAATAATTCCACTCCCGGTATGGCTTCCTTTATTAACAAAGCCCTTGTTATTATAAAATTTACAATAGGTCGCAGTTATATTGGTATGCGCCCAAGGCATAGATGAGGTATATGGAGCGGCTGTTATTACTCCATTATCACCATTGTCATGTACAAGGCAGTTGGTTAACTTAACGTCATTAAAACCACTTTTACTATTATCTGATGCTGAACCTTCTATAAGAATTCCGGTATTTTTAAAACCATTTACATCAATGTTTGAAAGCCTGATAAAAGATAGTTTAATATTACCCGCTTTATTATTATTTAAGTGTACGCCACTTCCATTATTACCACTTTGGCTGCCGGAATCCCAACCTCCCTTTATTATCAAATTTTTAACCGATATGCCACTTGTATTAAGTATATACACTCCTGTATTGCTGCCGGCGTTAATTGTTGCAACTCCGGTGCCGTACGAATCTATTACAATAGGATTTGATGAAGAACCTGTATCATCACTCCCTAAGGAAAGATTGCCTGAAAATGTTTTGCCGCCCTCCAAAAAGATTCTGTCTCCTGCTGAAAAGGAAAAGCCATTCACTTTACTTAACGATTGCCATGCCGTTGCTGATGAAGTTCCGGCATTACTGTCATTACCAGTCGAACTGACATAATAATCAGTTGCGTATGTGGTGAAACTAATACAAATGCTAAAAAGAAGTAAAAGTAATCGATTAATTTTTAGAGTTTGATTCGAGACAGCCTTAAAAGTAAGGAAACCATAATTTAAGAAATGCATTTTGCATTGAAGCATAAAAATATTCCGTTGTTTCCTAGAAATTAGAAACAAATCCTGTAAAGATTGATTTTCCATAATTTTCGTTATAAGTTAAAATATATTATTATGTCTTATTTATGGTACGTTAATTCTTAAAAATTTGTTTTGGATATTTAAAAGATTAAGTATTTTTTATTATTGGCGGGTAGCTATCAACAGTAAATTTTATTTGATATAATTCTATGATTAAATATAAAAAATAGTCTCTTATATTATTATTATAGGGGATTTATTAGATTGCAAATTGATTTTTCAAGAAAAGTAATTACATATTATCTCTTAAAAATAATTGACCTGAATGTGATAAAAAAAAGAAGGGGTTGCTTCTTACGAAACAACCCCTTCTTTTTTATTTATTAAGATCTATTTGTTGAAGATCAATTTTTTATTAATGGTATTGGAAGGTGTATTTAATTTGATAATATATAAACCTTCCTTTAAAGAACTTCCATCAATAGGATAGTTTTGTTCCACTCCTTCTAAAGCAGCTCCGGTAAAGATGGTTTTAACCAACCTTCCCTGGGTATCATAAAGATAAATTGCAATTTGTTCGTTATGTGCTGCCGTATAAGAAATATTGGCGAAACCGTTTGAAGGGTTAGGATAAACAACAAAATTGCTGAGAGCAGGTTCTGTATCTTCGTTGGCAAGAACTTGCTTTTCCAATACTCCTGCCTCCCTCGCGCCTGTTGTTGAGATAAAGTAAAGCGCCCACTTTTGATTATCTGCGCCTACGTAATCCCATTGATGGGTCCACGCGCCATCACCTAATGCACCTATACCCCAGTTTACATCCAGACATTTACCACTGTGCTTGGCAGTAATTTTATAATAACCGTTTTCAACGCTGTCTATCCTCCATTTTTGGTTATCTCCTCCAACATATTCCCATTGTTGGATTTTAACTCCATTACCTGTAGCAGATGGTCCTCCACTTACATCCAGTACTTTACCACTGCATTTTGCTTTTAATGTATAGTAACCTCCGCCAATGTTTTCAATCAACCACTTTTGAGCATTGGTTCCATTAGATGTCCATTGCTGTACAGTTGCACCGTTTGCTGTTGAGGCATTACTTACGTCTAATACCTTACCACTGTGTTTGGCTGTAAGTTTGTAATAACCCGAAAAGGTAGTTGAAGGAAAAACTTCTATTCCGCTTATTTTTGCATTCTCACGTGAACCATTCGTAAAATCAATGGTTATTTCTTTATTTAAATCGGGAGCAATAGTATACTCTTTTACTATTGCCTTGTTTTTTCCTCCTGCTGTAGCAAATATATCAAAATCGGTTAATTGCCTGATTCCGTTAATATCAACATTAAATTTACGAATACCTGCCTGATTCAAAGATATTTCAGCAAAATGTAAACGAACAGTATAAGATTGGCCGGCAACTAAAGTAGGGAAGCTATAAGTAGAAGGACCCCATCTCTCACTTTGATAAACAGTTGCCGGTGCTGCATTAGATACTCCACTTACATTAATAGCAGAAGCAGTGGTGTAGATATTTCCACCTAATACATAACTATCAGCCATAAATTTTCCTGTTCCCTCTCCACCTGCGTTGATGGCGTAAGATGGTTTATTAAGGGTAAAGCTTACATCATCAAAGGCAATGAATTGGTTGCCTTCTGTTGAAGCACTTGTAAAGCCGATCTCACATAGGCCATTTCTCACAGTTACATCTATAGAAATCCGTTTCCATGTTGATGAAATCGGTATATCTGTTACAATATAATTGTTGGTAGAATCAAACCTTCCTACATACATACCACCTATGGCTGCTGATGATTTTATAAATGCGCTTAAGTGGTAAGTTCCATTGGTTAAACCATAAAGGTTTTGGTAAATATTTACTTGCTTCCATGCTGAAGTACTATGGTGTACACCATAATAGGTCCCCCAATGAGCAGGACCGGCAACGCCCGATGATTCTGTATAGCTTACATTATAATCTGTACCACTTGACGACCATAAGTTCCAGCCTTGAGGATTTAGTGTACTTGCACTATCTGCTTCAAAGCTGGGATTGTTGACCAGGCTTGTTTGAAGAGGAGGTAAAGGAAGTGGAGGAACATCTTTTGAAGGCGCACCAATCTTCCAAAATCCAAAATCATTTGTTCCTACTATTGCTTCTCTTGTTTTAGGATTAACCCTGACCCAAAGTGCATCTACCGCACCTTTCCCTCCGTTATCTGCAGCATATTTTAAATTATTGTTTCTAGCAGAAGGAGTAAGGGATTCCCAGGTTGCGCCACCATCCCTAGAACGTAAAACAGAGTTATCGGGTGCGTGAAAATGGCCGCCATTCGCAACATATACAATTTTAGGATCTACAGGATCTACTGCTACACTTCTTGTTGAGGGTCCGCCTCCATACTGATCGGTTGGGAAAGCACCCAGTGTTACAAATTTCCCGGCTGTAACGTCATATTTTTCAACATACCAATCATGGCACACGTAAATAAAATTATTTACATTATCTATGGCAATATCACGTAAGTCACCTCCGCCTGGATGGAACACTTTTTGGAAAGTTGCTCCTTTATCTGTCGATTTGAACACTGCCCATCCCGCAGGAGTGCTTTCCCATGAATAACCGTAAAGCGCATTTGTTTTATTATCATGGGTTACAACGACAACTCCTTTGTCGGTACCATTCCAGGTATGACCGGCATCTGTACTTCTGTAAGAGTTATAAAACCATACATTAATATCAGTAGGATCTAAATAACTGGAAGCAGTCGGTAACCGACCTTGGGCTAAATCATGCGATTCATAGGTTTTACCATTGTCACGCGTAATCTTTAACACAGGGTTTTTGAAAGAATTATCTTCTGCGTCTGCAAAAAACCATACTCCCGGAGAAACTGCATAAGGAGAAAAGGTCCATCCCCACCATTTCCCGTTTATGGACATATCGTTCCATGTTTTACCATAGTCATATGTTGTGGCACCATTCCAGTCATTTGATGGAAGAGCCAAATAATCAGAGTTTTGTGAATTAAAATGAAAGGAATTTCCCTGCCCTAAAAATATGCCTGAATATCCTTTATTTGACCATTTATAACTTTTTCCGCCGTCAAAGCTCTTGGTTACAAAATCATGACGGGTATCCCAGGCGATATTTCCATCAGTAGGGTGCCATACAAACGCACGGCTTGGATGGTCCCAGCTACCGTCAATTAATGAATGACCAAGGTTTGTAAAATCACATTTTGCCCAATTATCTCCTCCATCTTGTGAATAATACCTGACATCCATGTTCACTAAAAGTGTCATGTTATTAGTGTTGGCAGGGCTTACTTCAAATCTGTCTACATAAGAATTTAAATTACTTGATGGCCAGCCATTGTTACCCTTAGCTATAAAGCTATCTCCATTATCCGTAGAAACGTATACTTTATCGTGATGAACAACCATATATGTTTTGCTGCCTACATTTCTTACGTGTGCAACCCAGTCAATACCTGTATATATTTTTTGAAAACTGGCACCTTTATCTTTACTTCGAAACAACTCGGTATGGTACCATGCAAATATATCACCTGTACTGTTATTAATAGCCAGAGAGTAAGGATTGGTTTTTAAGCCGGTTGAAGCGTTCCACTTCGTTCCCCCATCGGTGGATATATAAAATGTACCTGTGGCAGAAGTGTAATACATAAGGGTACAAAAACCTTTAACGGCATCAAAGCTTGAACCGTCAATCACAAGTTGTTCGCCTAAACGCTCGTACATACCATCTTTGGCATTATTATCATCTCTAAGAACTTGTGAAAATGTAATTCCTTTGTCCTTAGACATCCAAATACCATTTTGCTGTGCACCAATATTCCAAGGACTTGAACCAACCATAAAAACGCGGTTAGAGTTGCTTGGATCAATTTGTAAAGTTAAGCAGGTTAATGAACTCAGACCCCTGCCTGCGGCTATCCAATTTCCTCCGCCATCTGTTGAGCGGTAAAGCCCACCGACATCGGTACCAAACATGATAAAATTTGGGTCTGTTTTGCTTACGGCAAGTTCGTTAATAATTTGACCTCCTTCACCTTCATTTATAGGAAAAGGTGCCCAATGCTCCTGAGCGCTGACAAAATTAATATTTAATACAAAAATAGCCATCAATGAAAAAATCCATTTCATGTGATTACCGGACCTTAATTTGTCTTTTGGGTAATAAATACCTGAAGAGGAGCTGCTCCCCTTCTCTAAGCGTAAATGTGTAAACATAGTGATAGGTTTGATACTTTTTTTATAGATAGAAGCACTATCTGTAAAATTTAAATAAAAGATATGGTTTTTTGATGATTAAAAGTAATTATAAAAAAATAAGAAAAAAATAATTTTATCTTTTTTTTTTATAATTTTAATGGGATATCTCAGCATGTAAAACTGTTGAGCGTTATGAAGAAGCAGTGTCAATTTATTTAATTATCTAAGCTGTTTTAATCATAGTTTGTAAACAGCCGGTTTTCTTTGTACATGAATAGATTATTATAATAATTATCATCCCTATATAAGGGAATTAAAATATCAAAAATTGAAAAGCCCGCAGTCTATCTCTATGAGGCGACGTATAACTGCTCTACTTACATTTATAAGAGAAATACTGTGCAGGTATTATTAGAGAATAAATATCAATTCAGTTCCTAAGTTTCTTCACAGAAACTGATTGATATCGAAAGATTTAGCTTAATGAGACGGAGCAATAGTTGTAGTTATTATTGCACTTCTTATTTCATCGTAGCTCCCATTATATGTGGAATTTACTTCGAGTAGAGTATTATTACCCAAATCCAATAAAGTACCGCTGTATCCACCTTGTTTTTCACCTGCCTTATTTATTAATAAAGGAGCATTAATTTCTTGCCAATCACCTGAGCCGCCATTTGTGTTTTTGAAAAACTTTGTAGGCATATTGGTATCATACATTCCTCTTACGAAAAGGACACCATGTAAGGATCCATCATCTAAATACCCCAATTCAGGCGTATTTAATGGTTTGTTGCCATTACCAGCTTGTATAAGCGGCCCGAAATCGGTTACTGTTCCCCAGTTTAAACCGTCAGAAGATATTTTATATCTTATCCCTCCACCGGGTTTTATATTTATTCCTTCATGTACCATAATATAACTTCCATTCTTTAATTTCAATACACGAGGCATTCCCGGTCGGGTATTGTTATCATTTAATCCAACATCCATTTTCAGCCACTCCAGTTTGCGCCGCCATCTGTAGATATTTCATGAACCAGGCATTGACTATATCCGGGTAGTCTTTCGTCAGAATAGTAACAAACCAAACTTCCACTGCTGCTTACTGCAAATTCCGGTTCCCAGGTAACATGGTGGTTAGCAGATCCTGCAAGAGAACCGTGCGCTATCCATGATGATCCTTCGTCATTACTTCTGAATATCCTGACTGTATTTCCACCACTAACATAGGTAAATGAGATTAAAAGCGTACCTGCAGGATAATTTCCTAATTGTTGTGGTAAAATATAAAGTGTCGGACAGGTTGAGCCTCCGTTATTAAGCCCATAATCTGAAGGCTTAAATATGGTTATAAAGCTCCAGCTTTTTCCGCCATCTGTACTTTTACAAATAGGGAAGCCAAACATACCACCGGAATTTGTTTTTATGAAAGTGGCTATTAAGTTTCCATTACTCAGCTTCACAACACGGGTATAATGGCTTAAAGCATAATTGGTATCTCCAAATATCAGAGTGCCTGCACTTTGACTATGTGCAGGCAAATAAAAAATTAAAAAAACTACAAATAGGTACAAAACCTTATTATATAGATTTTTAATACAAACCGAAGATCGATATAATTTATCTTTCATTATAGGAAATTTAAATCAGAAAAAAAAATACAAATATTTAAAAGTAGCATAAATATTGAATTAATTTAAAAATATTCAAAACAGATTATTAATAAACTGAATAAGACATAGAAAATAATCCGGTCTTAATTCCATATTATTTAAATCAGGTACGATCAGGTAAATAAAAAATTTGCTTCCTATTAATAAACTTTATAAAATTGTTTGTCGTTATAGTAAAAATTAATACTGAACTTAATGGGTGCAATTCTTAAATTTTTTTTGATTTTATTTTGTATTTATTTTATTTTTAGCCGTTTGGGTGGGTATATGCTTAGAGGCTTATTATGGTTTATAGGAACCCAAGCCGTAAAAAAACAAACACAATATTATAATCAAAATTCTTCAACTCCATCAAATGAAAGAAAGAGAAGTGAAGGTGAAATTAAAATAGCTTATATACCGGATAATAAGAAAGGTAAAGAGGTTGATTTTAAAGGAGGAGACTATGTTGATTATGAAGAAGTAAAGTAGGAGAACCAAAAGGTTCTCTTTTTTTATAAAATTCTAAATTTAAATTCAAAAAATCTATTCTATATTTGCCCTGTATCATATTCTCTTAATTCATGCTTCTAAGTTTTGTAGTATGGGGCGCCGATCCCGAAATATTTTTCCTTAACAGATTCTCTTTAAGCAATTTTCATCTCTTTATAGGCCTCTTTATATTTATTATACAGCCAATCATTTATTTTATTATCAGGAAAGATAAAAAAAGTATTTTAAGCTTCGAAATGATTTTTATGTATGCACTAGTGGCTGCATTAGTAAGTATTGTTTCATCTGCTTTTATTAAAACCGGTACCGAAATATTTGGAATCGGACCTGTATCTATTCGGTGGTATGGATTATTATTTGCAAGTGGATTTTTAGTAGGGCAACAGATTTTATTTTATATTTTCAGGAAAGATGGCAAACCTGAAAAAGATGTTGAAGTAATTACCATTTATGTAGTTTTGGCTACGGTAATAGGTGCAAGATTAGGTCATGTATTCTTTTATGATTGGCCGCTTTATCGTGATAATCCAATTGATATACTTAAAATATGGGAAGGTGGCTTGGCAAGTCATGGCGCTACTGTAAGTATCTTATTTGCTCTTTGGTTATATTCAAGAAAACGACCGGGACAAAGTTTTTTTTGGATTGTTGATAGGATTGTAATAACAGTTGCACTTGGAGGTGCTTTAATAAGAGTGGGCAATTTAATGAATTCTGAAATATATGGAAAGGCAACAGATGCACCTTGGGCCTTTGTTTATGCTTTACCTGAAGGCATGGAGAATAGAATGGTAATGGCGGCAGATACTATTTATTCAAGAAAATATAAAAAAAACATTGATTTAAAAAATAATAACGAACTATTAGAAGATGTAATTACCGGAAAAACTGAAGGAAAAGATTTTGAATATAATAATTCACTATATAAACCAATTGAATATAAATTAAAATATAACTCAAAGCTTGTAGATTCAAGTAACATAGTCCAACTGACGAAAGAAACTATAACAAGCGTTTCATATTTAGAATCATTTAGCGATAATATTTATATTGATCAATCAAAATTATTTCCAAAAATAACGTTTGAAAAAAAATCAATTTTTATTTCATTTAATGCTTTTGGTAAAACAAGGCATCCTACTCAAATATATGAAGCCCTTTTTTGTATATTTTTATTAGCCCTCACTTTTTGGTTATGGAAATATAAAAGAAATGTTATTCCTGAAGGTTTTATTTCTGCTGTTTTTATTATACTCCTCTTTACTTTCAGGTTTTTTGTTGAATATTTAAAGAAAGAACAAGTAGCTTTTGAAAAAGATATGGCTTTAAATATGGGGCAAATTTTAAGTATTCCGGCTGTTTTATTTGGAATTGGAATTTTAATTTATGGATTTTATATGAAAAATAAAATTAAAAATCCTGCAGATAATCATCTTGTTGAAGAAACTAAATAACAAAACTAAAATGTAGAAGTAGATATCTCTTAAATATACAATAAAGATATCTACTTCTATTATCTCCATAATAACAGATATTTAATAATTATCTGGTATTTCCTTAATATAGTATAAATACTTACATAAAAAGTATAAACTTTATAAGATTGGAGTAATATTGTGCTAGTTTTGTCAAAAACATAATATTACATTCCAATATGAAAAATATTAGCCGTAGGGAAATGTTAGGTATCGCAGCTACTATTGCCGGTATGCCCTTATTACAATCTTTTAACTTTCAGGACCATAAGAAGGCTAAATTTAAAATTGGAGCCTGCGATTGGTCTTTAGGAAAGGACAGCGACCCGGAAGCGTTCGAAATAGCAAAAAAAATCGGACTTGATGGTGTGCAGGTTAATATGGGTCTTGAAAAAAACAATATGCACCTGCGCGATAAAAAAATATTGGACGAATATCTTGCAGCATCAAAAAAAACCAATGTAGCAATCGCCAGTCTTGCCTTGGGTGAACTTAACAATATACCCTATAAATCAGACCCTCGAACTGAACAATGGGTTTGGGACAGTGTGGATGTAGCCAAGAACCTCAATGTAAAAGTAGTTTTACTCGCTTTTTTTAATAAAAATGATTTACGGAACGATGAGAAAGGAAAGGCTGAAGTAATAAACAGATTAAAAAAAGTTGCGCCAAAGGCTGAGAAAGAAGGCATTACATTAGGTTTAGAATCATACCTAACAGCCGAGGAACATTTGGATATGATTCAAAAGGTAGGTTCTAAAGCTATAAAAGTTTTTTACGATTTTAGAAACGCTACCGATGCAGGAAACGATATCTATAAAGAAGTAAAATTATTGGGTCGTGAAGCAATATGTGAAATCCACATGAAAGAAAATGGTTTTTTATTAGAAAAAGGAACGCTTAACTGGCCAAAAATCCAACAATCACTACAAGAAATAAATTACAAAGGCGATGGTTGGATGCAAATTGAATGGGCCATGCCTAAGGAAGGGGATGTAGTAGAAAGTTATAAAAATAATTTAAAATATTTAAACACTTTATTTAATAAAGCTTAGATGATTTCATTTTTTGAAATTCTATGTTTCTCTTGTCCCATGTCTCACATCTCTTGTCTACATTCTTTATAACAAATGAAAAAAATTCTTTTACCATTAAGTTTTTTACTGTTAAGTGCCATTCCGTCAAACATTGACAATGAAACAATATTTGACCGCCCTTTTGAAGATTTAAAATTGTACCTGCCCGATGACCTGGAGGCAACTATATGGGCTGAATCGCCCATGTTTTTCAACCCTACTAACATGGATGTGGATGCAAAAGGAAGAATATGGGTTACAGAAGCAGTTAACTACCGCAATTTCAATAATGATTCCAGCAAGTTCCTTCACTTTGACAAAGGTGACAGAGTAATGATTTTAGAAGATACTGATCATGATGGCAAAGCCGACAAATCAACTGTATTTGTTGAAGATAAGGATCTTGTATCTCCACTTGGCATTGCAGTGATAGGAAATAAAACAATCGTTTCATGTTCACCCAACCTAATTATTTATACTGATGAAAATGGTGATGACAAACCTGATAAAAAAGAAATATTTTTAACAGGCTTTGGAGGTAAGGATCATGATCATTCTCTACACTCATTAGTTGCAGGCCCTGACGGGAAATGGTATTTTAATATAGGCAATGCAGGTCCTCATATTGTAGAAGACAAGGCAGGTTGGAATTTACGTTCAGGCAGTATTTTTACGGTGGCTCACCTTATAATAATAAAAACCAAGGCGGTATGAAAAGTGATGATGGAAAAATATGGGTGGGTGGCCTGGCATTAAGGATCAACCCTGATGGGAAAGGTTTAAAGGTGATGGGTCATAATTTTAGAAATTCTTATGAGGTTTGTATAGATTCTTACGGAAATATGTGGCAGAATGACAATGATGATCAGGTAGTAACCTGTCGTACTTCATGGCTTACAGAAGGAGGAGATGCAGGTTATTTCAGCAATGACGGCACAAGATATTGGCAAGCAGATCAAAGGCCGGGTCAGGATATGTTTACTGCGCATTGGCATCAGGAAGATCCCGGTGTAATGCCAGCAGGCGATAAAACAGGAGCAGGTTCTCCTACAGGTATTGTATTAAATGAAGGCGATGGCTTGGTGAAAAATACAGAGGTTTGCTTTTCAGTGCGG
>CBDFKQ010000004.1:0-406292 GCA_965248855.1 Spirosomataceae bacterium
TGCTATTAGTTTTGCTCTAACCGTATTGATAACTGTCATTTTATTTTTTCCTTCAGCCACTTTTCTAAGAAAATATTGCCTTATTTCACCCTCCATTTTAACAGCTGAAAGGGCTGCCATGTGAAATAAGCGTTTGAGGTTTTTATTTGCCCTGTGTGAAACTTTATTTTTGGAACGGATGCTGCTTCCTGAATGATATTTAAACGGGGCGCATCCTGCATGGCAGGCAAATTTTCTTGCATTTGAAAATTTAGTAAACCCTTGAGTAGCAATCAGGGTTTGAATGGCAGTTTGCTTACCAATCCCGTCAATGCCAATAATGGTCTCATATTGATTTTTTATGGCTTCATTGTTTTTTATAAGTTTTTCTATTTCATCATCTATTTCCCGGATAGAACTGTTAAGTTGATCAATTAAACTTTTATAACGTTTTTCTTTGTGGCTGTAAAGTTTTTTGTCGGCAAACTTTTTTTCATCTTTAAGTTGGGCCATATATTTTGCCCGGTCACTTACAAGCAAATCCCTTTCAGAATTCAAATAAGCCATGTGATCAAAAACCGGATCAACTGCTTTTAAAAGTATTGCTTTATCAACAAACCGCTTGGCATATAAAGCG
Organism: Spirosomataceae bacterium; assembly: GCA_965248855.1. Classification (GTDB taxonomy): domain Bacteria; phylum Bacteroidota; class Bacteroidia; order Cytophagales; family 172606-1; genus CBDFKQ01. Next base: position 617 of record CBDFKQ010000004.1, read on the forward strand.
ATACGTTTTGCATCAAGTTTGTCATCTTTGCCTCTTTGAAGGCCTTGTGAACCTTTAATTTCAGAAGGGTTCTCCATCCACAACTATAGCCGGCTTCCAATACTCTTTCTTTTAATATACTGCTGTACCGGCCCGTATGTTCAGCACAAAAAAGTACTTCCGGGCCTGTAAGCTGATGGATGCTGAATATTCCTTTCATTTGGTCATGAATACTTTTTTTGTCATTGGCACATTGATAAAAAAAAAATTCTGCTTTATGAGTTAATAAACAAAAATCCAAAGTGCTTTTGCTGATGTCTATTCCAATAAAATGTTTGTAATTAAGCATAAGTTCTTTAATTTTATTTTAGGAAACACTTGAGGGTTAAGAACTGAACGATAACCTAAAAACCTTAACAGGGCAGAATTAAATTCTTATACAGGTCTTACGTTCAGGCAGGAAAAGGTTCCGAATAGGATTATAAGCCAAAAGCTTATTTTTGTGAATGGTTCACCTTTACCTGTCTTAACCTAAAAGTAAAATATATAAATTTATTTTTACTTTCAAAAATTACTATCTTAGATTTTTACAACTATACAAACCTAAGGTTTTTGTGAGGTACGAACAAAAAGATTGGAACGTAAAGCCCGGGCCGCAGGCAAGCCCCAAACATTTATTTTAATTTTTTTATTCGAATAAATTTATAAAGCATTAATTATTTCGTTTGACTAAAACAATTTATTTAATGATAGTCTTAATATTTTTAGTGTGTAACACCAGACAGTAAAATCAAATAAACTTTCACAAATACTTAACCATACAAAACTTTGTCTAATATTTATTTTATCGTTCCTTTTCTTATTATAATTTTCTTGTTTATAAGTGGTTTTCGTATTGCACAGGAATATGAACGAGCCATAGTATTCTTTTTAGGAAGATTTAAACGTACCGAAGGCCCCGGGTTGTATTGGATTATGCCGTTTCTAGAAAGACAACAAACCATTGATATCCGTATAAAAACCGTTGATCTGGAACAACAGGAAACCATTACTAAAGACAGTGTAACCATTAAGGTAAATGCTGTACTTTGGTTTCGTGTAATTGATCCTGAAAAGGCAATCATAAAAATAGCTAATTATAATCAGGCAGTATATCAGTTTTCAGTAACTGCTTTGCGAAATATTATTGGCCAACACCATTTGGATGAGGTTTTAAAAGAAAGAGAACAAATTAACAGCTCGCTTCAAAAAATTGTTGATGCATCTACTGAGCCCTGGGGAATTAAAATTGAAATGGTGGAAATGAAAGATGTAGAAATTCCGGAATCTATGCAGAGAGCAATGGCACGCGAAGCAGAAGCCATTCGTGAAAAGAGAGCAAGAATAATTAAAGCGGAGGCCGAACTGGAATCTTCTATCAAACTTACTCAAGGGGCAAAACAAATGGAATTAAGTCCTTTCTCACTTGAATTAAGAAGGATGCAAATGCTTTCTGAAATTGGGATAGATAATAATACAACTACAGTAATACTTATGCCTACCGAATTTATAAATGCAGCCAGAAGTTTTACAGAACTTATGGATAAAAAGAAAGAAGAAAGTTAAAATATCGCAAACTTAAATTTATAATTTGATGGTTTGTAATTGAACAATTACTTTAAATCTATTAATTTAAATGGAACAGGCACAATAAATCCGGTATTTACATTTCGACCGTTTTGTTTACCCGGTTCTAAAAATATTTAACTAGACCCGCTTTGTTGGATGAAACCCTAAGCCAAAAAGAAAAATAAATCACAAAAATAATTAAAATTAAATAAGAATTTTTTTATTTGATGCACAATTTTTTTATAAAATATCGCATACGTAGCATGGGTCAGCTTGCTGATGAATTTAATTTCTAAGATATACGAAATGGGATTAACTATATTTAAAAACTTTAATTTTTGGGAAGACAGTAATATTTCTCCTCGTAAATATGGCCACCATTCAACTGAAAGAACTTACAGCAAAAAGCATTTTTATTTACCATTCTTTTTCGCCGCAATTTTTTTTGTTACCTCTTTTTTTCAAATAAAAGCAAATAATGTTGGAGAGTATAATGTACTAAATTTCGGCGCGAGGCCGGATGGAAAAACAGACAATACGCTTTCCTTCCAAAAAGCAATTGACGCTGCTACTAAATCAGGTGGTATTGTGCTTGTGCCCGTAGGGAAATATTTAATTGCCGGCAGTTTAAAATTATCGGGAGTTTCTATTAAAGGTCAAAATTTATCACCAAAATCATGGTTTCCACTAACGGGCAGTATTATTATGGCAACAGGTGGGAAAGGAAACGAAAGCGCTCCGCCACTTTTCGATATGCGAACGGCAAGTACAATTACAGGACTTACAGTGTACTACCCCGAGCAGGATATTGACCATATTGTTCCATATCCTTTTACGTTTAGAATTGGTGGAGAAAATTTGAAAAAAGAAATTACCTTCGATTGTACTATTGAAAATATTACGCTTATCAATAGTTATAATGGAATTAAAGCAGGTCCGACTGAAAACGGAAGGCACCGAATTAACAGTGTATTCGGTTGCGTTCTCAGAAGGGGAATTTCGGTTGAAAGTGTCGGTGATATAGGCCGGATTGAAAATATTCAGTTTCATTGCCACTTTTGGGCAAGTAAAGAAGCCACTAAAGGTGATTTTTGGAAAGCTTTTAAATATATGCAAAACAATCTCGAAGCCTTTATTATCGGAAGGAGCGATTGGGAGTATATGACTAATACATTTGTTTTCCCGGCTAAAATCGGATATCATTTTATTAATACTCATGTTAACCCCGGGTGGGAGGGTGGTTGCAATGGTCAATTTTCAGGCATTGCGGCCGATGCTTCAGGATGCTGTATTAAAGTAGAAGGCATACAGCCGATGGGTTTACTCATCACAAACGGCCAGTTTAATTCTCACCTCACCGGAGACAGTACCCAGATAATCATCTCTCCCGGATGTGAAGGAAATGTACGTTTTGTAAATTGTGGTTTTTGGGGACCTGTAAAACATAATGCATTAATACAGGGCGATGGATTCACTTCATTTTCCGATTGTTATTTTTCAAATAATTATTTTAATTCGAATTTTTACTCTGTTGTAGCTGAACGAGGAAAAATTCAAATTACAAACTGTACTTTCGATGGAGCAAAAAGTGTTAAAGTTGAAGAGAGGGACCTTGATAAAATATACCCTTCGAGTATATGGCTTAAAGAAAATGTAAAACATGCCATCATATCGGGCAATAATGGCTATAAAGGCGTTTTAATTAAAAACGATATTGCCGGCAAAGCTATTATTGAACGTAATGAACCTTTTGAAAAATAAATTTAAAATTATAAAATCGAGTGAAAATGTAAATAATTAGAAATAAAAATATCCCTGCCAATTTGTAGACAGAGATATTTTTATTCATATTAATTTTTATTTTCTACCTCTTACTTCTCTTTGATTATGTTTGTCTCGGTGTATCTCTCTGCTTTCGCGATTCAATTGTCTGTTAAAATTTTGCTTTTCTTGTTTATTTAAATGCCCACCGTTTGCTTTACGTTCAGCCTTTACTTCCGATCTTAATCCTTTTTCTTCAGTCCTTAAAGTTTTGGTTTCATTTTTGGTAAGTTCACCACTTTTCGCACCTTGGTTAATACGGTCGTTTTGATTTTCTAATCTTCTATTTACTTCACCTTTACCTTCTTTATTAGAACCGGTAGTATTTTGAGCGTTGGCAGTTAAACCTAATCCACATAAGATGGCAACTGCAAAAAATAATTTTTTCATGTTTTTAATTGTTTTTAGTGATTATGTTGGTTGGACATAAGGCATCGAAACAAGTTTAAAAAACCATCTAAAATTTAATTTAGTTTTAATCTCACAACTATTTTTAATAGATATTAAACGCTAGTTCGATTAAATTCTTCCATTTTTCTATTTAATTCAAGCAAATCACTTTCATTTATGGTTGTTTGCCTTTGGATTAAGTTGATGTGTTTGAAAAGTGCTTCTATTTTTTCTAAAGATACCCCACTCTTCTTCCTTAAATTCTCTAAAAAAATGCTGTCTAAATTTTCCGTTTTTAAATAATAATTTGTTCTGATGTTCTCAAGAAAGTATGTTATTTTTTTATCCGCAATGTTTTTATGGTCTTTATATTGAAAGTACAACCTTCCCAATGTTTCTGTAAATTCTAATGTTGTATTGGCCATGGGTTTAATAATAGGTATAATCCTTTGTTTTCTTTTAGCTTCAAATAATATAAAAAGTAATATTGAAAATAAAACGATGTACAAAGCCCAACGCAGCGAAGGTTGATTTAAAAAAAACCGTAATGGTGATTTAGATTCTGTTGCCGGAATATTGATTTTATAATATTCACTCCAAATAACATTTGTATTTGGCAAATAAGATAGAGTTTGACTTATATATTGAAAATTTGAACTGTCAATGATATTATAATTGGTATAGGGAATAGGTGTGGTTGAAAGGAAAAAATTTCCTTTGCCAAATGGCACCTTAATAAAAGTAATATCTTTCTGATCATTAATGCCTAGTACTGTTGTTGTTGCAGTATCAATAGAAGCAAAAAAAGTATAAAGAAAACTTTTATTAAAATTATAAAATTTACTGTTTTTAAATTGTGGGTTTACTAATTGTAGTCCCATTTCTTTTTTCTTAATATCTACATTTCTGTCTGTTTTTATTTTAAGCGTATCTGCGAGCTTGCCAAAGTAATCTTCCGCTGCGATAAATGCATTACTTCCTTCATTTACCAAAGCCAAAAGTGAATTTGATTCTAAACTATCAGGCTCAAAATATTGATCGATTACTATATAATTGTTTTTATTTTTTAAATCGGTATTTCTTAAATCATAAAAGGATTTTCTCTCAGCACTTATTTTTTGGTTGGGAAAAATATCTTCCAACATATTATAAATCACATAACTTCCATAAGGATTTTTATCTTTTGCGCCATAGGTAATAATATCCCAATTAATTGTTTTCGGTGCGTAATGCTCTCCAATGAAAACTAAAATTATCACACCCAACAGAATCAACCAGTATTTTATATCCTTTCTATTCATTTTCTTTTTTTACTTTAAGAAAGTTATCATCTTTAAACAAAAACTAAATTCCCATTACTTTATTTTTTGTTCAAAACTTTTAAATGTTTCTGCAATACTGTTAAATTCAAGCTGTTGGATAGGAAAATTACCGTAGCAAATATATTCAAAGATAAAAGTTAAGTGCCTGAAGTCCGGCTCAAAAGCTAATTTTTTTATTTCATTTAAATAATCGTGATTCGTTTTATTTATTTTCCAATCAATTAATTGTTTATCGCTAAGTGATTTTAATGTTTTTAAATATGATAATCGAACAGCTCTTGTAAAATTTTGTTCCTTTAAAGCCAGGTCAATTAATTTATCAAAATCAAGTTCGTGAATATTTTCTGTTAATTCATCAAAATCAGGATTTTGTGTTTTTTTACTTTTGTTTGAAAAAACGTTTAGCCAATCCGATTTTGTAAGTTTTAAAATGGCATAGATAACTATGAGAGCGCAAATACCTATAATAATATATTCTGTGATACGATAGGTTTGCGGGTTGGTTAATGGCCTGAACAATTTTCTTAATAACCAATCTAAAAATTTATAAAAAAGATTATTTCTAACGGGTGCCCTTTTTCCATAATTATAGTTTGGGTCGTTTCTATACCTATCAAGGTTTGATTTATTAAATTCACGAATTTTTACTTCCGATTTATCAAAATTAACTTGTTTTAAATTTTTATGAGTGTCTTGTGCTTTAGCAAAGCAACACAAAAATATAAATGTTAAAAGCAATAAATATTTTATATATAGATGGCAAGCATCGCTTTTATAGATATAAAACCTCTTCTTCATTAAAATAGGTAAATGCATTAAATAATTAAATTAATATGTTGCCTGCTTCAACTGCATCTTTTCTATTTAATTGAATAGGATAAATAATAAAATACCAAATAATAAAAATGGCTGACAAAATAATAATTGACAATTTAAAAAATGTTGGCATTTCGGTATGGCGGGTTACAAAACTTTCTAAAAAACCGGCTATCACCAAAAGAGGAGTAATTCCTATTGCGATTTTTAAACCCTTTTTTGCTCCGCTTTTAAAAGATTCCACTCGGCTATAGGTACCCGGAAATAAAATACTGTTTCCCATTACCAATCCCGCACATCCTCCAAGTATCAAACAAGAAATTTCTAAAGTTCCATGAATCCAAATTGAAAGTGCCGAAGTACCCAATAAACCATATTTATAAAAAAAATATTGAAAGGTACCAACCATTATGCCATTTTGAAATAAATAATACCAGGTCATACTTAAAATACCTGCAATAAAACTGATTCCCATTACCTGTATGTTGTGCAAAGGAATAAAATAAAACATTTCCATTTCCCCATTATCTTTATAAACACCCATCGGGTCGCCTTTTTTAATATTATCAATCGTCATGTTAACATAACTATCCCCTAATATCAGACGCGGAAAATCCTCTTCGTTGGCGGAAGAAACAACACCAATAATAAATGACAAGGAAAAAATAATGAATGAATATAAAAGTTGCTTATGGCAAGAATAAAATAAAGAAGGCAACTCGGCTGACCAAAAAGTTAAAAAGCGGCTTTTGCTTTCTTTTTTATTTCTATATATGGATTGATGAACTTTGGCGGTGAGGTTATTTAAAAATAATGTGGTTTGGCTATCCGGATAATGAGATCGGGCATACGACAAATCGTCGGTAAGTTGAACAAATAAATCAGCCAATTTATCAGGATTTGTTTTTACATCTTTCGAAATTTCTTTTTCAAACTCCAGCCACTTTGATGTATTTTGATTTTTAAATTGAGCTTCGCGCATTGATAAAATAAAATTTTACTTCGTAGTAGTATTAAAATTGTTCACTAAGATGAAAAATTACCTATTGAAAATTGAATTTCCAACAACATCTAATAATAAAATTTAGAAAGAAACTTTTTAACACAATAAAAAGTTTAATTTATATTCGCATGATTATTGAATAAGTATAATAAAAAAACAATTATGATAAACGTAACAGAAAAAGCCAAAAGTAGAATTGTTGAATTGCGTTTAAACGATGGCTTAACCGACAATCATCAAATACGTGTTTCGGTTGAAGGTGGCGGTTGCTCCGGTTTAATGTACGATTTAAAATTTGATACAGAAACAAAACCATCTGATCAGATTTTTGAAGATCAGGGAATAAAAATATTGGTAGATAAAAAAAGTTTACTATATTTAATAGGCACCACCTTAGATTTTTCGGATGGCTTGAATGGGAAAGGTTTTCAATTTATAAACCCTAATGCAACCAGAACATGTGGTTGTGGCGAAAGTTTTTCAATATAATATCATTAAAACGATATTGATATATTCATAAAAAGAGATCAGGCATCAACTGATCTCTTTTTGTTTTCATTATTTGGCGTTTTTGTTTTTAAAGATTTTTTAATTTCCTCCAACAAATTACTTCCCAAAGGTAGATATTCTGAAAACTTACTGATTACTTTTGGCGCTACAGGGGCAACCACAGGATAAATATAAGTTTCCTTTTTTGCCGATTTTGGTATTGCATTTACAGCATTAGCAAGCCATAAAAAAACACTTATACCAAACGCCCATGTGCAAATACCCAATAATGCGCCGGCCATACTGTCGAAACCGCCCAAAAGCGAATACCTAAAACTTTTTCTTAATAAATAACCAATTTTATTTATTAAAAATAATATTGGAAAAAAAACAATAAAAAAACTAAAATAAGTAAGCAATTTACTATTCTGACCTAAATAAGGTTTTAATAAAACCAATCCCCAACCTAAAAATTTAAAACCTAAAACTGTGGCTACCACAAAAGCAATAATGGCTATAATTTCCAACACCAAGCCTCTTTTAAAACCATTATAAGCGCCATATAAAAGCGGTATTAAAATTACAATATCAATAACCTTCATTCAAAAAAATAATATAATGGCTTAATTTTACTTGGGTATCGATTTTTAATATTTTTTTAAATAATAAAAATTAATTATCAGTTTATCAATATCAGTATATTCATAATTAAAAAAATCTTTAAATCAGTTATGATAATAATTTTTTGGCAATTTCAGATATTACTTTTCCATCAGCTTTTCCTGCCAGTTCTTTGCTGGCCATACCCATCACTTTCCCAATTTCAGCTGCGGATTTTGCCCCGGTTTTTTCAATAATTTTTACCAATTCAACTTCTATTTCTTCCGGTGTTAATTGCTTGGGTAAATATCTTTCAATAACTTCTAAATCTTTCTTCTCAACGTCCATTAAATCCTCTCTATTTTGAGTTTTATAAATTTCTAAAGAATCCCTGCGTTGTTTGGCAGCCTTGGTTAAAATTTTTAATCCTTCGTCTTCAGTTAAAACGCCTGAGCTTCCGCCTTTTGTTTCTTCCAATAAAATTAAAGATTTGATTGCTCTTAATGCACGTTTAGAATCTTCATCTCTGGCTAACATTGCTTTCTTTAAATCAGCTTCTATTTGTTCTTTTAAACCCATAATATTTTAAGTTATAAATTGAATTTTTTATTTAAACTCTACCATTGAGCGAAAATTACGAAATCTCAATCAATTTTTATTTATTTTGTACCGAACACTTATTTTAAAGCATTAACTGCAATTGGAACTTTCTCTATTTTTTAGTCCTCTTATTCGAAGCGATTTCTCAGAATACAATTCCATTAATTGCTTATTTGATACAATTGAAATTCATTTTGAAAAATTACCCGATTGGCAATCTGCACATTTAGCAATCATTGGAGTGCCGGAGGAGCGTGGAACAGAAAAAAATATCGGGACTAATAAGGCTCCAAATGCTGTTAGAAAAACTTTATATTCTTTAAAAAAAGGAAAAGGGATTTGGGCAGTTGTTGATTTGGGAAATTTAAGATTGGGTGAAACAAAAGAAGAAACAAACTTGCGTTTAAAAGAAGTTTGTGAAACTTTAATAATTTTTAATGTAATACCAATTATCATCGGTGGGTCGCATGATATTATGTATGGGCAATATTTAAGTTACGAACACCTTGGAGAGGATGTTAATATTTTAAATATTGATGCTTTTGCCGATATGGAATCTGAAAGTGAATTTTCATCGGAGAAACATATACAAAATATATTTTTTCATCAACCTAATTTTTTATTTAATTATACACTTTTTGCATATCAAACATATTTAGTTGGCGATGATATAATCAGGATTTTAGAAAAAATAGGACAAAAATCAATTCGATTGGGGCAGGTTAGGGAAAGTTTAAAAGAAGCAGAACCTTATATAAGAGAAGCAAATTTAATTTCGTTCGATATTTCGTCAATTAAAAGAAATGATGCTCCTGCCAATGCCAAAGCGCAAGCATTTGGATTGACATCAGATGAAGCCTGCCAAATTTGTTGGTATGCCGGTTTATCAGAAAGGATGACCTCCATTGGTTTTTATGAGTTTAACCCTGATTTGGATTTATTTAACCAAACTGCAGAAGTATTGGCTACAATGATTTGGTATGTTATTGAAGGATTTTACCATCGCACACATGAAGAACCTTTTAATAGTAATGCCTTCTCAAAATATACAGTAACGCTTTCGCAAAAAAACTCTTCCGACATTGTTTTTTATAAAGACAATTCAATTGAAAAGTGGTGGATGGAAGTGCCGCATCCCCGTTTAAAAAATAAAATATTATACCTCCCTTGTAGTCATTCAGATTACATTATAGCTACTCAAGGAGAATTACCTTACAGATGGGTAATTGCAACCGGTAAAATGTTTTGAATTGAAAAAGATTATTTTAAGAGAATTTAAAAAATATATATTTGTGAAATTTTATTTTTAATATTTTCCAACCATTTTACTTTCGAACAAACGAATTAAAATTATTTATGAAAGGAATTATCTTAGCCGGCGGCTCCGGTACAAGGCTTCATCCCCTCACGTTGGCAGTAAGTAAACAATTAATGCCCGTTTATGATAAGCCAATGATTTACTACCCACTGTCAACTTTAATGATGGCCGGCATAAGAGAGATTTTAATTATTTCCACTCCTCATGATTTGCCTATGTTCGAAAAACTTTTGGGTGACGGCACAACATTGGGGTGTTCCTTTCAATATGCAGTTCAACCTGAACCAAATGGTTTGGCACAAGCATTTGTAATTGGCGAAAAATTTATTGGGAATGAAAAAGCAGCTTTAATATTGGGAGATAATATATTTTATGGTTCCGGCTTAAGAAATTTATTAAAAGAAAATAATAATCCTACAGGTGGAATGGTTTTCGCATACCATGTAACCGACCCTGAAAGATATGGTGTAGTTGAATTTGATAAAAATAATAAGGCTATTTCAATTGAGGAAAAACCAAAAGAACCAAAATCTCATTTCGCGGTGCCCGGTTTATATTTTTATGATAACGATGTGATCGAAATTGCAAAAAGTTTAAAGCCAAGCCCGAGAGGTGAATACGAAATTACTGATGTGAATAAAGAGTACCTTCAAAAAGGTAAATTAAAAGTAGGAATTCTTGATAGAGGTACGGCATGGTTAGATACAGGAACATTTACATCTCTAATGCAGGCATCTAATTTTGTTCAGGTTATTGAGGAAAGGCAGGGATTAAAAATAGGTTGTATTGAAGAGGTTGCTTTTAGAGAAGGTTTTATAAATGCCCAACAATTAAAATCAGTTGCCAATCCTTTAGTAAAAAGCGGATATGGAAAATATTTAATGAGTATTGTAGATTAAAAAAGGGTTTAGATATAATAAAGATGAGTTTTATACAATTCTAAATTATTTATTATCTTTTTACAAAAAATATGATTTATAAAATGCATAATCGGTTATAATTATAAAAATGATAATATATTTGTGAATCAATCAGTACAATATAAATTTTAATTTTGTAATTCAATTTGTGATAAATTGAAGGATGTAGAATGTACTACTGCTTCTTTTGATTTTACATTCTCAATACAAGTTTTGATGTTAAGAAAAACCATTATCTATACATTAATTTTTTCTCTAACGCTCCACAGCTTTAGCAGATTAGGGATATTGGTTAACTTTTACATGAATCAAAACATTATTGTTGCCAAACTTTGCGAAAACCGCGATAAGCCAAAGCTGCATTGTGATGGAAAGTGTTACCTGGCAAAAAAAATAAAAATCGCAGAGGATGAAGAAAAGAAGAATGCCTCGACAGTTCAAAAAGCACAGGAAATACAATTATTCTCTAATCAATTAATTAATTTTTCTTTTTGCCAACCGGTTAAATTACTCTTATCGGAATGGAGTTCATTTATTTTTTTAATAAAAAGCTCCAAAAATGCCCTTTCTGTTTTTCATCCCCCTCAGTTTTAAGCACACTTAATTTTAACCTTGTTAATTGAAATACTGCAATTTATTGGCATTTGGGCTGATGAATTAAAAAAAATTCTTTGTCAAACATGCTTCATAATCTGTCGGCTAAACTGAGCTGTCAAATCATACATTCTAAAAATCTATATAGGAATTATATTTCCCGTAATATTCATAAAATAAAAATTTAAAAAATGAGATTTATAAATCATTCTAAAACTATCATTCTGTTTACATTAATAATTTTTGCTATTACTTCATGCAAAAAAGATGACGAAAATCCCGGGTTTGACCCTAATGGAAAGGGGAGCCTGATCATTCATTTTGACAATGTAGCCGGCAATCAGGAATTGATATTAAATACCAAAACCTATACAACAAGTTATGGTGATTATGTTAATATTTCAAAAATTCAATATTACATCAGCAATATAAAATTGAAAAATACTAACGGAACGGAATATGTTATTCCTGTTGACAGCAGTTATTTTTTAGTGCAGGAAGCGGATGCGGAATCGCAGGAAGTGAAATTAAAAAATATCCCTTTTGGTGATTATAATGGTGTGACATTTACTGTAGGTGTGGATAGCCTTCGCAATACTGTTGATGTAAGTAAAAGCACAGGCGCCTTGGATATTGGAGTGAGTGATAAAGGTGGAGACATGTATTGGAACGGGAACATGGGTTATATATTTTTAAAATTGGAAGGCACATCACCTAATGCCCCATTGGATAAAACATCCAACACCAAGCGTTTTTTATATCACATTGGTGGGTATGGTGGAATGACCGATAAAACAATTAATAATTTAAAAATTATTTCTCTGTCAACAGGAACCGGTAAAGCAATGGTAAGATCGGACATTGAACCCGAAATCCATTTGGCAATAGATGTTTTAAAAGCATTTGGTGATGGTATAAATGCTGCAACTAAAATTGACCTTGCCAACAATCCGGTAGTAATGTGGGGCGATTATTCAAAAAATATTGCAAATAACTATGTACATATGTTTGAGTACGACCACGTTCACAACGATGTGATAAAATAAATCTTAAAAGAAAACCGGTATGCTTTTATGTGCGCTATATTATTCCGCAACGTGACAATAAGCTGCCGGTTTTGTAACGAGATGAAAAGTAAAAAACCCATTTCATTTTTTTAAACCGCTCACTACAATGGTTTCTTACAAACAAAATATTTTCAGCATAAAAAAAAATTAATATGAAAAAACTTTTAGTGCTTTTATTTATTTCTGTCTCTTTTATTTTTTCTTCATATCAGGGTGCGCAGGCATGTGATGTTTGCGGGTGCGGAGTAGGTAATTATTATTTTGGTATCATGCCCCAGTTTCATAAAAACTTCCTTGGCTTGAGATACCGCTACCGTACCTTCACTTCGCATGTAGGTGACAGTCAATATTCACAATCAATCTTTGGTAATGAAGAAATGTTTCAAAGTACCGAAATATGGGCAAGGTTCTATCCTCTCCCAAAAGTGCAAATCCTTGCTTTTATTCCAATGAATTATAATAAACAATATGAAAATGGTACCGGCATTACGCATCACTTGCAGGGATTAGGAGATGCATCTTTATTTATAAATTATAACCCGGTAAATACTACCTCCGATACCAATACTATTCTTAAGCACAATTTATTATTGGGAGGGGGGATAAAATTACCAACGGGAAAATACAAATTTGATGAAAATGACAAGATCAATGTAAACAATGCCAACTTTCAGTTAGGTTCAGGTAGTGTTGATTTTATGTTGAACATGGTTTATACTGTCAGATATAAAAAAATAGGCTTAAGTTCTGATATTACTTATAAAATGAATGGTATTAATAATAATAATTATCGGTTCGGTAACCGGTTAAGCGGTGGTATTAATCTGTTTTATGTACAAAGGATAGATAATTTTACAATTATGCCCTCAGTGGGGACCTATTTGGAAAAAGCTTATTACGATCATAAAAAAAATGTTATTGTTTATCAGACAGGCGGGACGGCATCTCTTGGTTCGGCAGGGATTGATACTTATTTTAAAAACTTTTCGATAGGTATTAATTATCAAAAACCAATATCTCAAAACCTATCTGATGGGATGAGTGTAGCTCATGCGAGAGCAACTGTACACCTTACATATTTGTTTTAATAAGTATGGCGAAAACTATATTTGATTGTAATGGCAGTAAATTATTAATTAAATCATTTTTAAAATAAAGTAATAACGGTTTAAAATTAAAATTTGTTTTTGTACGTTTCCTAAAAATAAAGTTTAATTTATATGTTGAATCGGAAAGCTTTTTTATTTATTTTTATTACGATATTTTCAGTATTATCCATTAATGCACAAACAAACACTGTTATTATTGATGTAAATGGACTTACCTGCTCATTATGCTCCAAAGCGGTTGAAAAAAAAATGAGACAGCTAGATTTTGTGCAGTCAGTAAAAATGGATCTTAACAGTAATGAAGCCAGCGTTAGTATTGATTTTTCTAAAAATCCCGATTGGAACCTGTTGGCAAAATCGGTATATGAAGCCGGTTTTTCTATAGGAAATTTTAGAGTTCCATCCTGCGAAAAAACCTCACAACTATTACAAAGTGGAGATTGTATAAATGATTATGCCTTTGTAGGAGCGAATGGAAAAAGAGAAAACCCTGATTATTATGTATTGATTGGAAAATATTTTATGACTTCAAAGGTTTATTCTTCATGGAAAAAAAAACAAATCTTGGCCTCCGATCCTGATAAAAATCTATATTATTACTATTAATGCTACGTTTTATTTTAGTTATAGGCTTTTTAAACGCCTGTATTCATTTAAATGCACAAGAGTTATTTCCTTATGCCGAGCCGGCATCTACAATTCCTAAAGGCGTAGTTGGCTTTCGAGTGTCTTATCAAAGCTATAAGGAATTATCGACAAACAGGATAAAAAACTGGTATGGTTTGCGCTCAATGTATGGGCTTACGTCAAAATGGACTGTAATGTCCACCTTAGGAATATCAAACCATCATTTCGAAAAGTTTCCTCCCGAAATATTACTATATTTATTTAACCACCATTTAATAAAATATAAACCCGCCCCATATCTCATTGAAGGTATTAATTTTTACTCCAAGTACAGGTTTTATACGTTTGACCAACACCACAAACATATTCGTTTATCTTTTATTTCAGAAACTTGTAAATCGTTCATCGCCCATGATGAAGCAGAACCCACTTTGATGACAGATAATTCAGGATTTGGTTTAGGATTAATAGGTACCTTTTTAATTAATCGCTTCGCCATTTCTGCAACAGCAGAGTACATCCATCCATTTCTTTATAAACAAAAATCAGATAATATTACTTTTAAATCCGGTGACGGCAAATTGGCAACCATATCGGCAGGTTATCGATTATGGCCAATCAAGTATTCGTCATATTCAAATTTTAATTTAAATATTTATGTTGAATTTACATTAAAGCAATTTGAGGGATCTGAAATCACAAAAAATGGAAATGCATTGGATTATAAATCTTATTTTCTAAAACAACCATATGCTTTGCCTATTTCTTATAATGCTTTAAATGCCGGGTCATATATTGAAGGGCGTTATTTTATACAAGTTATAAGTAACTCAAATAACAGAGTTGATTTAGGTGTGACAATGGATATTAAAAACCGCTCTTATAATCATTGGAACCCGATGGTAAATATACAGTACCAGGCTTATGTATTTAATAATAAAAGAAAAAACATTTCAATAAAATAGAATCCCGAATTATTAAAGATTTAAGGAAAACGATGATTTATTTCTTGAATACTTAATTATTAAAATATCAAAATAACGATATTGATAAAACGATAAATGGTAATCCTAATTCAGACAAATCTCCCTCACATCCATTTCTTCCACCAATATTGAAATACTATTAAACCCCAAACCCTGCTTACAGAATCTTCAGGATTAGAGGAAAAAACTTTTTGTTTTATTTTATTAATTTCAATAACATCAAAAATACCTTGATCTGAAATAAATTTATTGCTTAATAAATCATCATCTATCAATGATTTTAGTTCTTTATTAAACCATTTATGCAGGGGTACTTCAAAGCCCTGCTTGGGCCTTCTGTAAAGTTCAGGAGGTAAAATATCTTTAAACGTATCCTGAAGGATTTTCTTTTTCATAATACCATCAATTTTATAATCTGTAGGTAAAGAAAAAGCAAATTCAACCACTCTGTAATCCAGAAAAGGGTTTCGCACTTCCAGGCTGTTAGCCATACTCATCAAATCCACTTTTGTGAGCATATCATTGGTTAAAACAAAATTTAAATCGGTAAATAAAAATCCTTCAAAATCATCTTCGTTTATAAATTTTAATATATCCGATTTCCTGTCATCAAATGTTGACTGATGTGCTAAATTTTTACTGTTAAGGTTTAATAAAGCCATCACATTTTTTTCGTCGGTAAAAGTTGCCAATCGCCAATAACGATCTTTTGCATTCATTTTACTGATTTCGGCAAATTTTTGCAGCTGACGAATTTTATTCGATAAAAAAGAATTTCTGGATTTTGGTAAAATATCCCACACGTTTTTTAACGATGAAACCAGTTTGCTTTCCCAACTTGTGTTTCTTATTCTCCATTCTGCCTCATGTTTATTGTAACCTGCAAAAATTTCATCAGCACCATCACCCGAAAGGGCAACGGTAACTTTTTCTTTAGTTTTTTTACTTAAAATATAAACTGCAAGAGCCGACGAATCGGCAAAGGGTTCATCATTATAGTCAAGCATTTCGAATAAATGCCCGTATAAATCATTATTAGTGAGCGAAAACGTAGTATGATTGGTTTTAAATTTTTCGGCAACCAACTCTGCATATTTAGTTTCATCAAAATAAGGTTCATCGCGATAGCCAATTGAAAAAGTATCCAATTTATTAGTATGATTAGATGCAAGAGCCACAATAACAGACGAATCAATACCGCCAGATAAAAAAGCGCCTAATGGAACATCAGAAACCATCCTGCTTTTTACGGAATCGCACATTAAATCTTTTAAATGGATTTTTGCATTTTCGTAGCCTCCCTCAAACTTCTCTTTGGTTTGGCTTAACAAACCATAATATTTTTTAATTGTAATGTCCCTCTTCTTTACCTGAATAAAATGCCCGGGCATTAATTTATAAATATTTTTAAAAATGGTATTGGGTGCCGGGATATAATTTAATTGAAGATATTGTTGAAGTGAGGTATAATCTAAAACTTTTTCTATTCTATAACTTAACAATGCTTTTATTTCGGAAGCAAAAATAAACCTGTCTTCATCATAAAAATAAACCAAAGGTTTTACTCCATATCGGTCTCTGGCTAAAAATAAACTTTCTTCAACGTTATCATAAATTGCAAAAGCAAAAAAACCATTAAGTTTATGCAAACATTCTTCACCTTCCAACGCGAATAAATTTACAAGCACTTCTGTATCCGAATCTGATTTAAAAGAAATTCCTTTTCCAATTAAATCTTCACGTAAAATTTTGAAATTAAAAATTTCGCCATTAAACACAATCATATACCTGCCCGAGGCATCTTTCATAGGTTGGCGGCCGGTTCGTTTTGTATCTATAATTGATAAACGCCTGTGACCGAGGCCAACCATACCTTCATAAAAAGAATCAAAATCATCCGGTCCGCGTTTCTCTAATGCGTTCATTGATTTTTGAACGTTGATTTGAGACATTTGACCAATCATATTGTAAGCAAGGACGCCGGTAATGCCGCACATTATATAAAATGGGATAGTTAATAATACTAAGAGAGAACGAAGATGAGAATTGTTTTGGTCTGAAAAAATTATGATTAAATCCATTTAAGTTAACATAATGAAAAAAATATAAATTCTCATGGCTGTGACACCATAAGAATTTATACAAAAAAAATCCTCACCGTTTCGGAGAGGATTTTTTTTTAAGGATAACTATTTTACTTTTTCCCAAACTTCAGTTTGCTTACGGATGGACTCTGTATGAACCAGTTTGAATATTTCAGAAATGAAATCATCATGAAGGTTCATTCGTTTAGCCATATCTGAGCGGGTTTTAATAATCTCGTTCCATCTGTCTTGCTGAAAAACTGTAACGTTATTTTCACGTTTGTATTCTCCAAGCTGTTCAACCAGTATTTGGCGAGCCACTAACACTTCTAATAATTCTCTGTCTACATCATCGATTTTATGGCGAATTTCTTCAAGATGATTAATAAATAATGCATCATTTGATGAAGTATGGCGAACTTTTAATGCTGC
Source organism: Spirosomataceae bacterium (assembly GCA_965248855.1). GTDB lineage: Bacteria > Bacteroidota > Bacteroidia > Cytophagales > 172606-1 > CBDFKQ01. The sequence continues at coordinate 18,382 of CBDFKQ010000004.1, forward strand.
CAAAACTTGTTCAAGTGCATCAGGAGTGAGCTGTTGCGCCGCATCACTCAATGCGTTATCAGGATCAGGATGAGATTCTATTATTAATCCATCATAATTCAGGTCTAATGCTTTTTGAGACAACTCATAAATTAAATTTCTCTTTCCTCCAATGTGGCTTGGGTCGCAAATCATTGGTATGTTTGGAAACTGAGTTTTGAATTCAATCGCTATTTGCCAAAATGGTGCATTACGATATTTAGATTTTTGGAAGGTTGAAAAGCCACGATGAATAACTCCCAGATTTTTTACACCTGCATTATAAATACGTTCTACTGCACCAATCCACAGTTCTAATTGAGGGTTAACCGGATTTTTTATTAATACGGGCACATCCACACCTCTTAAAACCTCCGCTAATTCCTGCACATTAAATGGATTAACAGTAGTACGCGCACCAATCCATAAAATATCCACACCTGCTTTAAGTGCATCTTCGATATGCTCAGGTTTTGCCACTTCAGTTGCAACGGGTAAACCTGTTGCATCTTTTACCGCTTTCACCCAAGGTAATGCCACTTTTCCAAACCCTTCAAAACCATTCGGACGAGTACGGGGTTTCCAAATTCCACAACGGAAAACGTTAACACCTAATTTTTTAAGCGCAATGGCAGTAGTTACCATTTGCTCTTCAGATTCTGCACTGCATGGCCCTGCAATAATTAAAGGCTTTTTTTCTTCAAGCTTAACCCAACTTGAGAGAGGATTAACTTGTATTTGTTCGCTACTCATAACACTTTTAAATAAATTGTTTCAAATAAAACCTCTCCTTCTAATTAACCAATGTAATCTATTGCGTTAAAAAGAGTTACAAGTTCTTGTATTTTTTATAAGAATGCAAATAAAAAAAATGATTTTTGTATAAAACTATTTAAAATATATATATATTGAAAAATAATCTACGTTTAATTATGACATTCACAATAAATTATTTTGTAAAAGCCGTTTTTTTCGGAATTTTAATTTTATTTTTATATTCTTGCAGTAGAAATAATTATAATTCAAATAAATACCATTCATCTAAATCAAGAAAAGATTTGGTTAAATCACAATTTAAAAGATCATCCAAGGGAAGAAATTAAAAACCTGATCAGATAAACTAAAAATGTAATACTCCGGCTTTTAAAATTTTACTTTTAATAACACATTACTAAAAAGATCTAATCTGTAGAAAGTTGCCATTTCTATTGATAATTGATCTTATAAATTATTAAAATATTATGAAAAAAATTATGGAAGACGTTTACGGTAAAGTTACTAATATTTTATCTGATAAATTGGGGATAGCCGAATCTGAAATGAAACCGAATGCGTGTTTTACTAAGGATTTAGGTATTGATTCTTTGGATTATGTGGAATTATTAATGGATTTCGAATCGGAATTTAATATTAGAATTTTAGATTCAGAAGGTGAAAATTTAAAAACTATTGGTGGGGCAGTTGAATATATTGAGAGGAAAATAAATGAAATGTAACATCTTTGCAAAATAACACTTTAGTTTTATTTGCATGGTTAACAAACTAATTTTTAGTACTCAAAATTATCAATACCTCAAAAATTTAATTTTAAAACAAAGTGATTTTGATACAGGTGAGGCTGAAGTAAAATATTTTGCTGACGGGGAAAGATATCAGCGTATTCTAAGCAATGTAGATGGGCGAAATGTTGTATTAATAGGAGGTACCATTTCCGATTCAGATACCTTGGAGTTATATGATTTGGCATGTACTATTGTTTCTCAAGGTGCATTATCGCTTTTATTGATTATACCTTATTTTGGTTATTCAACCATGGAAAGAGCCGTAAAAACCGGGGAAGTTGTAACAGCAAAAACGCGAGCATATATGATTTCCTCTATCCCATCCACATCCATGGGTAACAGAGTAATTTTATTGGATTTGCATACAGAGGGTTTACCTTATTATTTTGAAGGAAAAATTAGACCAATTCACTTATATGCAAAAACTATAATTACACAAGCTTGCTATGAATTGTATGGGAATGATTTTGTACTTGCTTCAACTGATGCAGGTCGGGCTAAATGGGTTGAATCTCTGGCAAACGATATGGGAGTAACCGGTGCTTTTATTTTTAAAAGAAGAATATCGGGAGATGAAACCGAAATTACTTCCATAAACTTTGATGTTAAAAATAAAAATGTGATTATTTATGACGATATGATCCGAACAGGAGGTTCGTTAATGAATGCCGCCAGAGCATATAAAGAAGCAGGCGCATCCAGAATTTCAGTTGTTACCACTCATGGCTTATTTATTGGGAATAGCCTCGATAAAATAAAAGAAAGCAATTTATTCGAGGCTATTTACTCAACAGACAGCCACCCCAATGCCTTAAAGCACCAAGGTAATTTTTTAAAAGTGAAATCTATTTCAAACTTATTGAGCGAAGAAATTTTTAAGCATTAAATCATCTCCGGTATCAATTTAACGAATACCGAAAAATTAATGCTACCAACCAAAACCCAACTTTATACCAACTTGTGGAAGCGCATAATATGTCCAATCAGAAATGTATTCATTTCCAACTATCGTATTGCCGTTACTTGCCGGCTTATAATTGTTGATGGAAATATTTCTTACCTGAATTTCAGAACCGGTATAACAATCAAGGAAAAATGATTTATCACCCAACATTTTAAATTTAAATTTATATCCCATTACAAATCTTAAACTAAAGTCCTCCCTTTTTACATCAAACCTCTCATTATTAGCCGAATAATTCCATTTAACCGATTGATTATTAAACCATGAATTTCGATAAATAAAACCGGGTGACAAATAAAACCTTTTTGTTATATACCCTTTGTAAAAAACGCCACCCATATAACTTTCTGAAGATTTCATTGCAAGTATTTCTCCATACGGGTTGTTGGCCAGAAAAGTAGTATATTGCTTTAAAGAAGTATTTACAGGATTTTTTTTAGAAAAAACCAATTCAATGGAAGACTTTTCAGTTATTTTCCTTTCGTAAAATAACTGAAATTGTATGAATTGAAAATTACTTTTTTGATTTGAAAATGGCTTGTCCTTGTCTACCAGGCTGCTGGCACCCTCCATAAAAATGGGAATTAAATTGATACTAAAGAAGTTCTTATTATCATTAAATGTATATTTTTTTCGGGGACTTGTAATTAATGAATCATTTGCATTATTAGGGTTAATTAAACTCTTCAATTGAGATTGTTGGTTAATTTCTGAGTTTAAAAAAGGTTTGGCATTTACTGTTGCCAATGAAATAAAAATAAATAAAATGATTGTAATTGAATTTTTCATAGTTTATAGAAATTGAAATGTGAAAGATTTATTTTACATGATAAACTTTAGATATAAATGTTATAATCCAAAACCCAACTTTACACCAATTTGTGGAAATGAAAAATGTGACGCAATTGAAACATATTCATTCCCCATTATTGAATCACCGGAATTTCTCGTACTAATATCAAGATTATGATGGTTGATATTAATCTCACTATGTTGAACTTCTAAACCTGAATAACAATCAAGGAAAATTGTTTTATCACCAAAAACTCTAAAAATAAATTTATATCCAACCAATAGCCTTAATCCTATATCCTGCCTATTTACATCAGCCCTGTCGTTATATTTGGTTGTAGTTCTGGTAAAAAGTGTTCCGGTTTTCCATTTAACAGATTGATCTGTATACCATGAGTCCCGATAAATAAACCCGGGCGAAAAATATAATCCCTTATTTATATAATGTTTATAAAATAGGCCAATTGTATAACTTTCAGAGGCTCTCATCCATGCTATTTCCCTATACGGGTTTTTGGCAAAAAAATTACTATAATCTTGTGAAATAGTAGGATGGTAAGGATTTTTTTTAGCAAAAAACAATTCTATGGAAGAGGTTGGAGTAATTTTTCTTTCATAAAAAAATTGATATTGAATAGCTGAATAATAAGCAAAGGGTAAAAGATTAATACTAAAGAAATTCTTGTTATTTTTATATGTATATTTATTTTGATGGCTGATTAATGAATCATCCACAACCTTGATATTATTTAAACCCTTAAATAAATATGTATTAATATTTTTTGGATTTAAAAACGGTTCGCATTTATTAATGCCGAAGAAATAAAAACAAATAAAATAATTGTAATTGCATTTTTCATAGTTTATAGAAATTGAAAGATGGAAGATTTTAATTTTTACATGATAAACTTTATATATAATGTTACCAACCAAAAACCAACTTTACACCTATCTGAGAAAGATTCCATTCAGAGATATTTTCTGCTAATCATGGATTACAATTGTTTTCGAACCCAAATGTGTAATTGAATCCCTTCCTGAAACCATACTTCTATTTGCAGTGTTTCCCCATATTACAATTTCATTATTAAATACGGTATTTAATAAAACCTCTTTACAAAAAGTGTTTTTACAAAACTCTTGAGCATTAAAAAGTTACCCTTTTTATTTGTAACACCTTTTTAATCAACCATTTTAACAATAAGTTAAATTATTTACGGCTTAAATTATTTTGTAGCAAAAGCCTTGCCAATTATTCTTAAAATAATTAAAAGTATTTTTAAGATGTTGGCTTTCTACAATAAAAAACTATGAGTAATAATCTTGATATAACATTGCTGTGTCCTTCTTCCAACTAGTAACTTTGGCTAAAATATATTAATGAAAGTGTTGTTAGCAAAACCGGTTTAATCCATAAAAAATTATTAAATCATTTTATAGGGGTAGGAGGTTAAAATATACACATGATATTAATGCCTCATTTAATTTTTATCATATAAGGCACTAATTCGCAGATAACACATCTATTCTACTGATTTTACCATGACTCGGATTTTAATAACCTTTTTTATTTCGCTATTTTTTATTTCGGTTTTTGCCCAGTCCGGTTCGGGCAGCCTTCAAGGGAAGGTGATCGATCGTAAAACTTCAGAGACCCTTATTGGGGCTACAATTGTATTAAAGGGCACTTCGTATGGTACTGCTTGCGATGTAGAAGGTCAATTTATCATAAGCAGGGTTCCTGCCGGCATTTATACCGTTATCATCTCTTTAATCGGATATCAACAAAAAGAAATTTTAAATGTAAGTATTGAAGCCGGGAAGTCAACCCAACTTTATACTTCACTGGCAGAAGAAAGTACCAACCTGAATGAAGTGGTTGTAAGAGCTGAAAAAAATACGGATACCGAAATATCTGTAATTTCAGAAATACGACTTTCACAAAGTGTTGCAGTAGGTGTTTCAGGTGAGCAAATTGCCAAAACTCAGGATAATGATGGGGCACAGGTTTTAAAAAGGTTACCCGGAATTTCTATTTTTGATGACCGTTTTATAATAATCAGGGGCTTAAGTGAACGATATAATTCTGTATTGTTAAATGGTGCCCTTGCCCCGAGTACGGAGGTAGATAATAAGGCTTTTTCCTTCGACGTATTGCCCAGCAGCGTTATAGACAGGATGATTGTTACGAAATCGGGTTCGTATGACTTACCCGGAGAGTTTGCGGGAGGAATTATACGCATTTTTACTAAAAATACACCCATTGAAAATTTTACAAATGTGAGCCTTACCTGTGCTTATCGTAATGGAACCACAGGGCATACCATGAATCACTATGAAGGTGGCAAGACCGATTGGTTAGGTTTGGATGATGGAACAAGACGGCTTCCTGCTTCTTTTCCCAATACTTCCCAAATGCAAATAGATAACAGTAATGAAGCCCTTATTAATCAGGAAAATGCGACCAGACAATTATCCTCAACTTGGCTCCCCGAAAAATTCAATCCTTTACCCGATTATAAACTTTCTTTAGGATTAGGCAGAAGATGGAGCCTGGGAAATACTATATTAAGTAACCTTACCTCTATTTCCTATAATAACAGCCACCAACTTATGGAAAACCTTCAACGAGAAAGATATGGAAAGTATGATGCAAAATTAGGAAGCAGTCCTACTATCTATAACTTTAATGATAACACCTCAAACGATCAGGTGAGGATCGGTATATTGCACAATTGGGCTTTGAGATTCAATAACAAGCACCGGATCGAATTCAGAAATTTTTTCAACCAGCTTGGCTCCTCACAAACCGTGGTGAGAACAGGTTCAGATGCCGGTCAAAGTCTAAATGTAAAAAACTATTCTCTGTATTACGAAACACGAAGAATATACTCAGGTCAACTGGCAGGCTTTCACCAATTGCATAATGGTACTTGGTTAGTGGACTGGCTATTGGGTTATACTAATACCAACAGGGAGGAACCCGATTTTAGAAGATATGTCACTTCTTTTTCATCTGATTCAAAATACTATACAGTGCCTAAACCATCAGGAAAACTTTCTCTAGATCAAAACGCCCGTTTTTTTTCAAAGTTAAATGAAAACAGTTTTACCGCCGCTGCCAATTTGGAACGTAAAATTAAATTTGGTAAGGAAGGGACGCTTGATGATATAAGTATCAAAGCAGGATTTTATACAGAAAGCAAGCAGAGGGATTTTGATGCCAGACTATTTGTTTTTCTTCCAACAAGCCAATTTGATCCAAATAAATACCCGCAGCTTAAAAATCCGGTTCCTGAAATTCTCTTTACTACTTCCAGCATAGGAGTTGATAAATATCTACTGCAGGAAGGCACAAAAAATTCTGACAAATATACAGCTTCGTCCAAGTTAATTGCCGCCTACCTGGGAGGAAGTATTCCATTTGGTAAATGGAATCTTTCTGCAGGGTTAAGAGCCGAACATAATGTACAACAAGTTGAAAGTGCTGTAAGTAACCGTAAGGTTTCTGTTAATAATGCCGTATTAAGCATCTTACCATCCATCAACCTTTCTTATAATCTCACAGACCGCTCTTTGGTTAGGGTTGCATATTCAAATTCTGTAAACAGGCCTGAGTTTAGGGAATATACCCCATTTCAATATTATGATTTTAATAACAGAGTTAATATACAGGGTAATGATAGTTTGCGCATCCCTCGTATATATAATGTAGATGTAAGGTGGGAATTTTATCCTAGCCCTGAAGAGTTAATTTCTTTTGGGGCATTTTACAAGCATTTTATAGATCCTATTGAATTAAAAATAAGCGGCGTTGCAAATAGTTCTGCCAATTGGCAACCAAAGAATGCCGATTTTGCAAATAGCTACGGTTTAGAGCTCGAAATGCGTAAATCTCTTAGCAGCTTATCACTTAATCCAATAATTCAAAAGGTATCAACTGTTATAAATGCATCCTACATTTATAATAGAGTAAATTTGGGTGATTTTGTGAAAGAGCAGGAAAAAAATCGTCCGATGATGAACCAGTCACCATACCTGATAAATACCGGATTTTTTTATAATAAACCTGAAACAGGATGGCAGGCAAGTTTATTATATAATATTTTTGGAGCGCGGCTTTTTTACGCAGGCGATCCTGTAAATTACCCTAATGCCTATGAACTTCCGCGTAACCAATTAGATTTTTCAATAACTAAAGCTTTCAAAAATCATTTGGAAATCCGTATAGGTGTGCAAGATGTTTTAAACTCCCCATACCGTTTTTATCAGGATTCCAATAGAGATGGAAAGATAAAGGTTAATAATCCTGATGAGCCTATCATTCTGTATAAAAAAGGGCAATATATTTCGTTAGGGATTAAATATAATTTGTAAATAATTATTGTGTCGCACCATATAATTGAATAAGTATTTGCAAAATCAGGTTCATTATTTTTTTGTATAATTTTAAATAAATTAAACAAAGTCTTTTTTAAGTATCATTTGAAGAACCCAAAAACAACCACATTTATAGGCAGAGGGGATCTTTTTTGAAAAATACTAAAAAAATATAACAGCTTCTATTTTAAAAATTTCTTTAACATAATTTAGAATGAGGGCACTATCGTCGAAAAAACCGTTATAATTTATTTTTAAACAAAATGAACCGGTTTAATATTTTTTTTGATTTTTTTGAGAAGCGGGCATATTTTTTTTGTGCAGAATAATAAACATCACATTATGGCTTTTACACTTAAAAATATTAAGGACATTCCGGGTTTATTAAAAGAAACTTATAAGGAATGGAACGAAGAAGACCCCTTCGACCTGAGTGCGGTAGTGGCATACTACGCAATTTTTTCTTTGCCTGCATTATTAATAATTGTGGTTACGATTGCAAGTGTTTTTTTCGGAAGAGAAGCAGTTGAAGGGCATATTACAGGTCAAATAAGCAATATGATAGGTAAGGAAGGCGCAGTGCAGGTTCAAACAATGATTGCAAATGCGCGAAAAACAGGCAACACAGTTTTGACTTCTATAATCGGTATTGCAACATTACTTATTGGTGCTACCAGTGTATTTTTAACTTTGCAAAAATCTTTAAATAAAGTTTGGGATGTTAAGCCCGATCCTAAAAAAGGCGGTTGGAAAAGATTATTACAGGTGAGAGCCATATCATTTGGAGTTGTTCTTTCGCTCGGTTTTTTACTTCTTATTTCTTTGGTCGTAACCACAGGGTTAACTGCCCTCAGCGATTGGCTTGCTGATCGCTTACCCGAATATATGCTTTATGTTTTTCATATAATTAATTTTATAGTATCATTCGGAATAATATGGTTGCTTTTTGCAGTGCTTTACAAATTTTTGCCGGATGCAAAAATTGAATGGAGAAGTGTATGGGTTGGTGCCGCCATGACAGCTTTTTTATTTACTTTAGGAAAGTTTGCGCTTGGTTTTTACTTTGGTAAAACTAACCCCGGCTCAACATATGGGGCAGCAGGAGCAATTATTTTAATGTTGTTATGGGTTTCTTACTCATGCCTGATTTTATTTTTTGGTGCCGAGTTCACAAAGGTATATGCAGAGAAATATGGTCATAGGATTGAACCTACTAACGAAGCTGTTTATGAAAAAGGATTCGAAAATAATTATTCGAAAAAAGAAAATACAAATAAAGTGGAGCCTGAAACCGCAAAGAAATATACCTGAATATAAATGCATCTATTTTAATGATAGCCACAAGTTCCTTCTTCCGGAAGTATTTGTGGCTATTAAGTTTAAACAAAATTGAAAGGGTGTATATGTTAAATTTGATTATCGGATTGATTGCCTTCTAAATATTTAAAATTTGCCTCAAGCGATCTCAGCGTTTTTAAAAATTTAATTTCGTAATACCAATGACAAACCAAAAATGAAACAACAGTCATAAGCCCACAGATTATAATTGTGGTTTGTAATGATGGATTCCAATGAAACATATTTAGTTTAATTAGAACAAAAAACATTAAAAAATTAAAAAACAGACTAATTATACTAATTTTTAAATAAAATCTTTTAAATTCTGTAATAGTTTTTTTTAGAGTTTCATATACATTGCCGGCGTTGAATATACTTAAGATCTGTTCTTGCTTTTTAAACATCAATTTTGAAAAACGGGTGGAAACAATAAGTAAAATAATGAATACTATAATAGCAATAATATTATTCTCTTTATTTTGGTAATAAAAGACTTTAATCAACGCAATAAGTAAAACCACTAAATATATACCAATTGCTGCCTTAGAAAGCTCTATGTTTACTTTATTCCAATGAATACTTTTTTCCTTTAATTTATCTAATGTACCTGTCGTGTTCATAATAATTTGTTCTATTTTTTGTGTTGAAATAATTTGTTGTTGAAATTCTTTATCATGGATAGCGTTCCAGTGGTCTTTAAATTCATCCAGTTCCATATTATTATCCTTTGTTTACAATGGTTTTTAATTTGTTACGTATCTTATTCAGGTTAAACCCAACATTTGACTCCGAAAGCCCCGTTACTTCAGCAATTTCCTTATAACAATGGTCATCCATATACAATATAATAATTGCCCGCTCCACTTCTGATAGTTTTTTAATGGCTTCATACATTCGGAGCACTTTTTCGTTCTCTTCTTTATTATCCTGTGCAGCTATCGCAAACGCACTGTCGTCAATGCTAAAAAATTTTCCGCGTTTGGTTTCTTTCCTGAGCCTGGTTATAGCATTGTTAAGTGCAATCCTGTAAATCCAAGTTGAAACCTTTGAATCCCCATTAAACGAATCATAGGCACGCCAAAGCTGCAACACTATATCCTGAAAAAGATCTTCTTTGTCTTGAAGGCTATCACAATACATATTGCAAACCTTTAAAATAAGGTTCTTGTTGTTGGTTATTAGTATAACGAACTTTTCTTTCATAGAAATAACGTTTATACAATTAGTCGCGTAGCATCAATAAACCTTAGCATAAATTAAAATTAATTAATATAAATGATAAAAAAGGTATTTAGAAAGCTTGTTAAGCGGTTTATTGCAATGGTCAATTCTCCTATTGATTAGAAAAAACACAATCATTTAGATTTAAAATTTTAATATCTTTATTTTTGATCCGATTCTAATTTGCGAAATTATCTATATGGAACACTCACATGATCATAACCACCATAATCATTCTGTTGAATTAAAAGATGTTAATAATGCTTTTATAATTGGGATCGTTTTAAATTTTTTATTTGTAATTATTGAAAGTGGAGTTGGTTTTTATACTCATGCTTTAGCCTTACTAACCGATGCCGGTCATAATTTAAGTGATGTAGCTGCACTTGGTCTATCATTGATAGCCTTTCGCCTGGTTAAAGTTAAACCGAATAACAGATTTACGTATGGATTTAAAAAAACAACCGTTTTAGTGACTTTACTTAATTCTTTACTATTGATATTGGTTATTGGCGGAATTGCATATGAAGCGATTATGCGCTTTTTTAATCCGCAACCAATAGAAGGTAAAACAATGGCATTAGTGGCCTTAATCGGGATTTTTATAAATGCTTTTACGGCTTACCTTTTTTTAAAAAATAAAGAACATGATTTAAACGTAAAAGCCGCTTACCTGCATTTGTTTTCAGATGCCTTAGTATCGGCAGGGGTAGTAGTAGGTGGTTTGCTTATTTTTTTTACAAACTGGTTCTGGTTGGATAGTTTAATAAGCCTTATTATAGCAGGGGTAATAGTTGGGAGTACGTGGAGGTTATTAAGAGACAGTTTGCAATTATCTTTGGATGCAGTTCCTAAAAATGTAGACCTGAATAAAGTAATATCTGTTGCAAACAATATACCGGGTATTGAAAACATACATCATATACATGTGTGGGCAATGAGTACTACCGAAACCGCATTGACTGCTCATTTGGTAATTAATAGTGATATTGATAATGAACATATGGAAGAGATTAAAAATAAGTTCAGGCACGAGCTCATGCATTTAAATGTACAACACATCACTCTTGAAACCGAACAAAAAGCATGTGACAAAAATGAATGTAAAGTAAATTAAAAAATTTACTGACGTATCTACCCGCAATTAAAAAGTTTGTTATTTTTAAAGTCCGGCTAACAAAACGATGAGAGGGTATAAATTTAAAAATGAAATGCCTATTTAGATAGGTTTTCTGATATTATATAATAAGTGAGTGATTTTAAGAAGATTATTAAAAAGTAGTGATTCCAACAGGAATCGAACCTGTAACCTACTGCTTAGAAGGCAGTTGCTCTATCCAATTGAGCTATGGAACCATGTTGTAAAATTACCTTTTAAGTAAAAATGATAAATTAAATGTAAATTTTTTACACTTAATTTATCATTTTTATTAGTCGGGGTGGCAAGATTCGAACTTGCGACCTCCTGGTCCCAAACCAGGCGCGATAACCGAGCTACGCTACACCCCGATACTAAATTTTTTCCATTTACCAAATGGCCCAAAGTTTTGATGGCGGAGAGGGCGGGATTCGAACCCGCGGTACCGTTTCCAGTACGACAGTTTAGCAAACTGTTCCTTTCGGCCTCTCAGGCACCTCTCCATGATGTGCCAAAAGATTTGGGAATGCAAATATAGGGAAAAGCTTTTTATTTTACCAAATAATAAAATTGAAATATAATAATTATTTACGCCCGGGTTTAAAAAATAAAAAACCTGCCTTTACAAAGTACGGGCAGGCTTTGAAAAAATAAATTCTTATTTTTTAGAAAGTTCTGTCAGTTTTATACTTTTTGCAACACTTTTTACAAAATCAGTTTCTGTTTGGTTGTTTGCATTTACTTCAACCCAAAACCTATATCCTGTTCCTACACTTAAAGTAGCATCTTTTGTTTTTTTCTTAAAACTTTCAATGGCTGTTGTTTTATCAACACCTATATCTACTTTGCCGGTTCTTTCATCATCGCTATCTATAGAGAACATTCCGATCATTGTATACAGGCCTTGAAAGGTTCCATAAGCAGCATTATAATCCACAATTTTAACTTTTAATGTGTTGTTATCATCTTTTTTATAATTCTGTTCAACTTCTGTGTATGAAGAACCGGCCATATTTACTGTCTGGCCTTTTGGATCACCGTCTTTTTTATAACCTGAAGGTGCATCAGGAAGGAATTTTTCCAACTCTTTATAAGGCATAGCGAGGGTATCACCTTTTGCCTTGCGTTCTGCAATTACTTTATCTGCTTCATCCGTTTTCTCTTTCATTTTGTCTACATTTTTAGACATTTTTTCCATTGCCGAAAAAGCATTGTCTTTGTCTGATATAGTTTCTACATCATCTTTCTTTTTTCCACCACAACTTGTAAAAATGATGGTTAAGCCTAAAAAGGCAACTGCGTAAAAATTTTTAAATTTCATTTTTTTTTATTTAAGGTAAATTATTAGTGATAAAAATATTTGAATTATGAGATACTTACAAAGTAATATTTTTTTAATGATTTTACTTGAGTTTAGTAACCTTTAAATCTTATTCTTTGAATCTATAACAATGGTTACAGGCCCGGTGTTTAATAAATTAACTTTCATATCTGCACCAAACTCACCCGTCATCACTTTTTTATTTATCTCCTTTTCCAAAAGTAAAATCACTGTGTTATATAATGGTATTGCCTGTTCAGGCTTTGCAGCTTCAATAAAAGATGGGCGGTTGCCTTTTTTGGTTGATGATATTAACGTAAACTGACTGACTATCAATAAATCCCCATTTACATCCATTACCGATAAATTCATTTTATCATTCTCGTCAGAAAATATCCTCATGTTTACAATTTTTTTTACCAGCCATTCTGCATCTGCTTCACTGTCGGTGTGAGTAATTCCCAATAAAATCAGTAAGCCTTCATCTATTTTACTTTTTAAAATATTATTAATAGTTACACTTGCAAAAGATACTCTTTGAATAACTGCAATCATAATTTAAAAACAGGAAAGAGGAATGAAAATGACATAGTAATAAACAATATTCAGAATGTAAAATATCAATATTTCAATATCAAGATATTAATATTTTCATTGCAATATGAATATAAATGACGAAATTTAAGTATTAGAAAAGAGAAGAAAGACATTAGACAAAAGATAACTAAATTAAAAAACATGATTAATTCACTTACCTCTATCGCTGCCATTGAAACCGTTTTAATGAGATTGACAATTAAACAAAAGCAGTTTATTTACCAAATAGCAAGACTGGAATACAGGATTTATAAAAATTTGTTGAAATGGAATGAAGTAAATGCAATTATTGCTGAAGAAGAACAAAATATAAAATCTCTAAATGCCGCCATACGGGCTGCCGGTAAGGGAAAAGTAGCCGAAAAATTAGTAATATGGAAAACAAAGGCTGAAAACAAACTTTTTAAGCTTAACCTACGAAAAAATAAAATTGATATTGCTAAAGTGGTTATAAATCAATCGAAACTGGAACAAATCAAACACGCTCTAATTGCCCTTGAAAAAGATATTAGCGAAATTGAAGAGCAAAAACAACGTTTTTCTGTTGAGATAACTGAAAATAAAAATGAAATGCCAAATAACAGTATTTTTGAATCATGGGAAAAAATCAGACAAACCAATGAAGAAAACCCTGTTAACAAATCTATAAAAGCATTTCTGAAAGAAAGCCTTTTAATGGCTGGTTAGGAAAGATAAGTAATATTATCATCATTACATTGGTATTTTAATTAGTATTCCTCCCTCTTCCCGTGGCAGGTGTCTCACCTGACACTAAACTCCTCCCGAGAAAAATCTTATTTTTAAATAATTATTGTATTAATTTTAATAGGCGATAAATAAAGATGCACCTAAATTAAATTTTAGATCTATCTAAAAATTTTATCTTCAATACAAATATAATTTTTAGATTTGCCAAGAAGTTGAAGATTCAATTTGACATATTTTATTTATTTAAGATTTTTGAAAAAGAAAAATTCTAAAGACAATCTTATAAAATAATGGTTTACCGGTTTATATAATTAAAATCTCCCGGTTCATCTCACTCATTATTAAATACTATTGGCAAAACTTCACAAAAAAATTATTTACATGTTGAGAATAAGTTTTCTTTCCGTTTTATTATTCACTGTCGGTTTACAGGTTTTTTCGCAAAACAGATTGATAACCGGAACGGTAAGAGACAAAAGCAATAATGAAATTCTTAGTTATTGTAATGTCATAATATTAAATAGTACTATTGGTACTACCACTGATGAAAAAGGGAATTTTAAATTAGAAATACAACCACAGTTTATAAATCCAAAATTAATCATTTCATACTTAGGCTTTAATAGTAAAACCGTTGTGATTGAAGAGGCAAAAAATGATTATTTGGTTTATCTTGAAGTTAAGAAAGGTACCCTTGACGAAGTTGTGGTAACAGGAGTTACAAAAGCCACCCTTTTAAAAGAAAATCCGGTAGCAATTGTAAGCATTTCTTCAAAGGCAATTGAAAAATCAGCAGAAAGTAATATAATAGACGTATTAGTAAAAAATGTACCGGGATTAAATGCAGTTAAAACCGGCCCAAATATTTCAAAACCTTTTATAAGAGGGCTTGGCTATAATAGGGTTTTAACACTTTATGACGGAGTTAGGCAAGAAGGTCAACAATGGGGCGATGAACATGGTATCGAAGTGGATGCCTATAATATTGAAAGGGCGGAAGTGATAAAAGGCCCTTCCAGTTTAATGTATGGCTCAGATGCCTTGGCAGGAGTAGTGAGCATAATGCCATCAAAACCAACTGAAACTGATGGAAAAATTAGAGGTAAATATATTTCTGAATATCAAAGTAACAATGGATTGATTGGTGCCGGATTGAGATTAAACTTTAGAAATACCAAATGGCTTTGGGCCGCAAGAGGTTCGTACAGAATAGCAAAAAATTATACCAATAAAATAGATAATAGGGTTTATAACACCGGTTTTAATGAAAAAAATGCTTCTCTGTTGGTTGGGCATACTTCTTCCAAAGGTTTTTCTAATTTAAATTTTACTTTATATGAAAATTTTCAGGGGATACCGGATGGAAGCAGAGACTCTTTAAGTAGAAAGTTTTCGAAACAAATCGGCGAAAGTTTGTCGGATGACATAAAAGTCAGGCCAATTGTGAGTGATCAAGAATTAAATTCATATCAATTAAGCCCATTACATCAACTGATTCAACATTACAGGGTTTATGTAAATAATAATTATCAAATAGGCAAAGGAGAGATAGATTTCAATATAGCATTTCAACAAAATGTCAGAAAAGAATTTAATCATCCAACCATGCCTTCTCAACCCGGGCTTTCAGTCAGGCTGAATACTTTTAACTATAATCTTAAATACAATGCTCCGGCTTTTTTAAATATTGAAACTTCATTTGGTTTAAACGGAATGAATCAAATGAATAAAAATAAAAATGGTACAGATTTTCCAATTCCGGATTACGTATTGTTTGATATTGGCGCTTACTCATTCTTGAAGTGGAAAAGTGCAAAGTGGACTATTAGTGGCGGACTAAGATATGATACCAGACACGTAAAAGCCAAAGATTTTTATATTAGAAAAAATCCTGATAATCAATTCGATGAGCACGTATTAAGTGCCGATATAGAAGGCGCTAAATTACAGTTTCCTTATTTTAGCCAAGTCTTTAATGGAATTTCACTTAGTGTTGGAAGCACTTATAAAATAAATGATTTTTTTTCTGTAAAAGCTAACATTGCCAGAGGCTACAGGGCTCCAAACATTTCTGAAATTGCATCAAATGGATTAGACCCCGGTGCTCACATTATATACATTGGAAATAAAAATTTTCAACCGGAATTCAGCTTTCAGCAAGACCTTGGGATAATGGGGACATTAAAAGAGATATCAGGTTCAGTAAGTGTTTTTAATAACAATCTTCAAAATTATATTTATTTAGGATTGCTCAGTGATGCAAATGGAAAAGCTATTTTAGATCCACAAGGCAATAAAACATTTCAATATCTTCAGGCATCTGCAAGATTATATGGTTTGGAGGCTACTTTTAATTACAATCCGTCTTTTATAAAAGGTTTTGGTTTTAATTCAAATCTATCAACCGTTTATGGGTTTAATAAAAAAGAAGAATTTTCAGGCAAAGGTCTTAATGGTGAGTATTTACCTTTTATACCACCGGTGAAATTAATTGTAGGCGTTAATCAGGATTTTAAAACCAAATATAAATTTATAAAAAATATTAATCTTAAAGCCGACCTTGAACATAGTGGTGCACAAAATCGCTACCTTTCCTTATTTAATACTGAAACACCTACAAAGTCATTTAATATTTTTAATGTTGGTGTAGGAACAGATATTGAATTTAATGAAAGAAATAAGTTACAATTCCAATTTCAAATAAATAATGTGTTTGATATGGTTTACCAATCAAATTTAAGCCGCTTAAAATATTTTGAATATTATTCAAAAACCCCAAATGGATTTTCCGGAATGTATGGAATGGGAACGAATTTTTGTTTTAAAGTGATTTTGGGATTTGAATAAAACTTCTCCTTTTTTATTGCCTTTGTTGGTATTTTACTATCCAAGGGTACGATCAATAATAATTCACTTTGAGATAAAAAATATTTATGAGTCTGATAATAAATAATGAGCCAATTAATATTCAGAACACTATATATATAATCGGATTTGGAGCCATTGGTAAGTCGCTTGCTGTTTTTTTAAAATTGGCCGGAAAGCATGTAGTGATATTAAGAGGAAGTGTTGATGATGGAAGTATAATTACAGAAAATATTGAGGTAGAGACGGAAGACGGCATTATACACAAAGCGACGATAGAAGTTGGAACCTTAAGCGCTTATGATACTTTAAACGGCATTATTGTTTTAGCAAATAAATCATATGGAAACGAACATTTGGCTATTGCTCTTAAAAACAAAATTGGTTCTTCACCCATCGTGCTTCTACAAAACGGATTGGGTGTAGAGAAATCGTTTATAGACAATGGTTTCTCTCAAGTTTACCGTTGCGTGCTTTTTGTAACCGGCCAATCAACAGGCCAAAATCAAATTCGATTTAAACCTGTAGCCATCAGCCCTGTTGGAATAGAAAATGGAAATTTAAATATTCTTAATTTTATCATAAAAGAACTCTATACTACTCATTTTGAATTTAAAAGTGAGGAACAAATCCAAAAAGTTATTTGGAAGAAAGCGATAGTTAATAGTGTGTTTAACTCTGTTTGCTCGTTACTTGAAGTAGATAACGGTATATTTCATCGAAACGAAGCCTCTTTAGGAATTGCCAGGCGGGTAATTTTCGAATGTACTGCTATTGCCAAACAAAAAGGTATCATTATCCATCCGGATGAAGTTGAAGAAAGCCTGTTACAAATTAGCAAATCCTCCGATGGGCAGCTTATATCCACTTTGCAAGACATTCTTAATAAAAGAAAAACCGAAATAGAAACATTAAATTTTGAAATAGTACGGATTGCCGAAAGCCTTGATAGCGTAGAGACTGTGAGGGTTACAAAACTTCTGGGTGAGCTTACCAAACTTAAAGCCGATGCCCGTCTACTCAGTTCTCTTAAAAGAGACCTATAATCTTAAATTTTGTTAAAAGAACTTATCTTCCCGTGTCAGGTGTCTCACCTGACACTAAACTGAGATTTGTATTAAGCCATAAGATAAAATCATGTATATCATATGCCTATTTCAATAAATTATTATCAGTGAAACTATTTCTTTAAAAAGCACTTAACTTTTAGATTTTCAATATCCCACTAAAATACTTTGAATAATAATTTGTTTTCATTTAATTTAAGCGTTTTATAAAGAATAGTTACTTAAAAGCTATTCACTTATAAAGATAAAAACAAATTAAAATATGAGTTACGAAAAACCTCCTTTAAAATTAAATGTGCTGTTAGCTAAAACAGATCATTTACAATCCATTTTTAGAAAACTAATAGAAGATTATGTAAAATTCTTTAAAACAAAGCAAGGCGAGTTCAGAGGAGAAAGAAAAACATACCAGGCCTTGCCCGATTCGGTGGATTTTCCCAATGATAGAAAAAATGAATTGGTGGTAACCACAGTAAAAGAGAAACTTGATTGGATGGTTGACAATTCTAAAGAATATATTGATGCCTTGTTCAGTCAAGAACTTACCAATGCACTTGGTATTGCCAAAGCAAGGTTAATTGTTGATGGCGAAGAATGGGGCGAATTTACTTCACTTGAACTGCTCAGGTTAAAGTCGTTATTAGAAAACGGGACTTTTAAAGAATTGTATGAAAACATTCCGGTTAGAAATGATGATGAAATATGGGAAACCAATTCGGAAGAAATGTATATCGGCCGCGAAATTTTTGAAAGCGCATTGTTAAAAGGCGATAGGATGACAACAATAAAAGAAACCTTTATTCTTGAAGATCCCAACCTTGGAAAAAATGTAGACATAAAGAATTATACTCCCGTAACAGCTACTCGTGATAAACCATCAAAACTTGGGGAATTTACATTTCAGAAATTTTCGGGGGAGTGGTCGCACAGGCAGCGCGCAGAACTTTTACGCAGAAGAAGCACCTTACTTACTTCGGTAATTGAAGCGCTCAAAATTTGCAATGAAGTAGAAGTTCAAAAGAGCACATTAACAGCAAATAAAATATTTTCTTTCCTTCACGGTGGAAAATAATTTTTATAAAGATCCAACTTAGCCTTAGCATCAGCCTCAACCTAAGCATGACAGACCTCTATCATTTAGCGTTGTGTTGGAAGCATCAGGTTTAAGTTTATTGGCAAAGTACAGTCAGGTGAATCCAAACAAATGGTCGTCGGTTCAAATCCGGTCTCCCTCTCTAAAAGTTTTATAAATATAAGAGGGAGTAGCTCAGGGGTAGAGCAGTTTGTTCAATAAGCATCATAAACCTGAAAACTGAATTTGCGTAAAAGGTACCGGGGAAAGGAGATAGAACCCGGTGCCTAATTTTTTTATTTAACGACGGGTTAGCCAAACCGGTAAAGGCAATCATCAGATATAGATTGGATGGTGCAAGTGAATAGAGGCACTTTTGCAGGTTCGACCCCTGCACCCGTCACTTTTCATATTAATATTATAGCTTTTATTTATATCATACCAACCATAGAGAAGCAAACATTTTTACATACTCCAAACGTACTTCTTGTTTAAGTCTTTGGATTTAAATCTACTACGGTAGCTTTTAGTGACAGATGATAAATATATAAATCTCCTCTCCCCCCGGGGCAGATCTCTCACCTGATTAATTTTTATTCAAATCCGGTTAAGAAAAGAATCAATTTATTATTTAGAGAATTTTTAATTGTTATCTAAAAATTAAATAATTATATTCCAATAAAAAACCTGTCTAATTATAAAAATCAGACAGGTTTTTTATTTTATCCTAACCAAATAGTTTTTTATTTTATTTAGTTACAGTATTGCCATTAATAAATCTGTAAATTCTTTTGATGATATTTCAGGCGAATCAATATCTTCAAATGGAAAATGAATTTTAACCAGCCCATTTATTCCCTTCACATCAAGTGAATCACTATTAATAAAAGTTATTTTATCATAATGAGTTTTCCAGCTGCTTTGTGCATCTTCATCTTTAAGTAAATCAATAACAGCGAGTTGGATTTTTTGCGTAAGCCTAAAAATTCTATTCAGTTTTAAACCATCTTCCGGGAGCTCCATTGTTGGTGTTCCGGTATTTACATTACTTGCACTTAAAACAGTTTCTGCAAAAGTTTGAAACCCTCTGCGAACCTCTAATTTTCCGGAGTTTTCATAAGTCTCACTCTTAATAATTTTTCCTAATGACAGAATATTTACAGGATCTGTAGGATTAATTATCTCAATTGATTCTATTTTATGAACTGATAAATGGATGAAATTATTTGCCAAACTGTTCCTTTCATCAGCAACCTGCAAAATCACAAAATCAACTTCTCTTTTTTCATTCCCAATATTCAATATTATTCCTTTATGAGAAATACCGGAATCGGTTGTTATTTTTAAAGAAGTTAATGGAAAATGCTCTGCTATATAAGATAAAAGTTCCTGCTTACCAACTGCAGGAACTTTTAAAAATTTTGAATCTATTTTATTCATCTTACATTTTGCTCATTAAAAGCTCAGTAAGCGATTTTGTACGATCATCTGTATGATGTGCATTGGTATTAGGCAAATGATCAATAGTTAAAACACCATCAGCAATAGAATATGCACTTGATCCATACATTGCCCCTTTCACATTTTTGATTTCTATTTTTTTCAAAATATCTTTTAATGCCTCTTTTCCCATTTCATCAGAGGTAATCTCTTTAAATGAATTAATAACAGGTTGGAAATAAATTTGCGTAAAATTTTCATCATACATGTCAACATTATCATCAATGGCTAGAGTATCCCAATTTACATCAAAGTCGATATCATAGCCTGCAAGTGCGTTAATTTCACTTGTTAATTTTTTGTAACTTCCTTCTTGAAAAGTTTTTACTCCTCTTTTTTCTGCTAATCCCATGATTTTAAGTTTAAGGTAAATGTTTAAATGAAAATATGAATGAAAAAAAATATCAAAAGTAACCTCACGTATTGAAAGATATTTTTGATACCTAGAAGCAAAATTAAAATCTTTAAAATAATATCCAAATTAAATAATTTCGAAGAATTCTTCTTTATGTAAGTATTTATTCATCTTTTTAACAACTTTAATTACTTTGTTGTTATCAATTGAATTATCGATAAATCAATATCGTTATTTTGATATTTTAATGAAAATAAATTAATCTGACTACGATTTAAAAATTTATCTTACTCTAGGCATAAAAGTTATAGAGACTTAACGATGTTTGTAAAGCAATGGGTTTTGAAAAATTAATTTAATATCTCATTTTTGAAATATTATGCAAGCATACAAATCAAATTTTTCTTTTTTAATAATTGCTATAAAACAAAAAAACCTCCCTGAAAATCAGGAAGGTAATCTGTGCCGGTGGTGATGGACGGGATCGAACCGCCGACACAAGGATTTTCAGTCCTTTGCTCTACCGACTGAGCTACATCACCAGCGCTTTTTATATAAAAAGTGGTGCAAATGTAGGAATTATAATTTAAGTTGCAAGTGTAGATAAATAAAATAGGTGTTTATTTTTATACAAATTGGGTATTTTGATTGTTAGTCAGTGGTTTAAATAAATTTTAATATGTTAATCATTCAACAAATATTATTTCTTATTGTGTTATTGGCTGCAGGATATATTATTCGCAAAAGAATTTTACGAATTGCAGGTAATATAAATATAGGGAAAGACAAAAAAATAAACGACCGACCGGGAGAACGTTTAAAAAATATGACGCTGCTTGCTTTTGGTCAGAAAAAAATGTTCGATAAGCCCCTTGTCGGATTTTTACATTTTCTTGTTTACGCAGGTTTTATTTTAATAAATATAGAAATATTAGAAATAATTATTGATGGTTTAACAGGTACTCATAGGGTTTTGCATTCTGTTTTATCAGATTTTTATCCTCTTTTGATCAGTTTTTTTGAATTTTTGGCTGTTGGTGTTATTGTAGCATGTGCTGTTTTTCTCATCCGAAGAAATATTTTAAAATTACCTCGTTTTGTTAAAGACGAGCTAAATGGCTTTCCTAAAATTGATGCCAATATTATTTTAATTGCGGAAATTTTATTGATGTTCGCATTACTTTCCATGAATGCTGCAGATGTTATTTTGCAAGATAGAGGTGTTGGTCACTTCGCTCATGTTAAAACAGGTAATTTTGCTTTTAGTCAGGTTTTTATTCCTTTTTTCAATGCTTGGAGCAGTCCATCATTAGAAATTTATGAACGTTTTGCCTGGTGGTTTCACATTTGTGGCATTCTTGCTTTCGCTATTTATGTTACCTATTCTAAGCATTTGCATATTGTTTTAGCTTTTCCAAATACATATTTCTCAAGGCTCGAACCAAAAGGGGAAATTTATAACATGCCTGTTGTAACAAAGGAAGTTAAATCAATGTTAGGCTTGCCTGTCGAAAATGAAGAAATACCAACAACTACACCTATTGAACCGGAAAGATTTGGTGCAAAAGATATAAATGATTTGACTTGGAAAAATTTAATGGATGCCTATAGTTGTACTGAATGTGGAAGGTGTACAGAACAATGCCCTGCAAATATTACAGGTAAAAAACTTTCTCCCCGAAAAATTATGATGGATACCAGAGATAGAATGGAAGAAGTTGGCAAAGCCATTGAAGCAAAACAAGAACCATTTACCGACGGAAAATTTTTATTAGATAATTACATAACTCGTGAAGAATTATTGGCATGTACCTCTTGTAATGCATGTGTTGAAGCTTGCCCTGTAAGTATTAATCCATTGGATATTATTATTGAAATGCGGAGGTATATGGCAATGGAAGAAAGTAAAGTTCCTGGATCATGGGGTGCAATGTTTTCTAATGTTGAAAACAATGCAGCACCATGGAAATTTTCTCCGTCAGACAGGTTTAATTGGGCAGAAAAATTAAAAAGTTAATTTAAAATCTAAAAAATGATTTTATGGAAACAGTTGAAAAGATAAAACTATCCGAAAAACAAATTGCCGATGTAGAAAATGGAAAAATAGTGGCCATTAAAGCCTCATGGGATGAATTTTTTGAATTTGCACAAACTAATAAATACAAAAATGATTATCATAATGGCGAAATTTTAATTATGGGAGCAGCACATCTTTTACATGCATTGTTAGTATCGCACATAAATTTAATCTTTTATAATTTCTATAATTCAAAAGGTTATTTAATTGCAGGAAGCAATTTAGGCATTTCAATACCCGAAATAGATAGTTACTATAATGCCGATCTAACTATCATCAAGGATAAACCCAACTTTAAAAACAATTCCAAATACATCATCACCAACCCTTTTATTGTTATAGAAATTATTTCAAAATTGACGGCCAATTATGATTTTCATTTTAAAAGAAACAAATATCAAAAACTAGCCGGTTTGGAGGAAATTGTTTTTGTAGATAGGTTTGACAAATCAATAATCGTTTAAAAAAAAACTAATGACCCCAAAGTTTGGATGGAAACAATTTATGATGCTCCAAATGATTTGGTGGTAGTAGATACTTTAACCTTCGAACTTGGAGAAGTATTTAATAATCTCCCTAATATTTCAGAATAAAAATTTATGGAAACAGTTGAAAAGATAAAACTAACCGAAAAACAAATTGCCGATGTGGAAAACGGAAAAATAGTGGCTATCAAAGCCTCTTGGGATGAATTCTTAGAGTTTACATTACAATGTAAATACAAAACCGATTATCATAATGGTGAAATAATAATTTTGGGAGCTGCAAATCCTTTACATGAAGTATTAGTGTCAGATTTTATTATGCTTTTTGGCAATTTCTATAAATCCAAAGGCTATTTAATTGCAGGAAGTAATTTAGGTATTTCAATACCTGAAATGGATAGTTATTATAATCCGGATGTAACTATTATAAAAGATAAATTAAAGTTTAAAAAAGATTCCAAATTTATTATTACCAACCCATTTATTATTATTGAAATTTTATCGAAATCAACTGCTTATTATGATTTTTTTGAAAAAAGGCAGAAGTATCAAAAATTGGAAGATTTACAAGAAATGGTTTTTGTAGATAGATTTTTGAAAACAATAAATGTATTCAAAAGGACTAACGATCATAAAGTGTGGATGGAAACTGTTTATGATTCTCCAAATGATTTGGTGGTAGTGGATATTTTAACTTTTGAACTTGGAGGAATTTTTAATAACCTACCTAATATTGAAGACTAAATAATAAAAAAATCATGACCGATATAACATATAAAGTGCCAACTGTACAGGAAATGAAAAGCAATGGCGAAACACCTGAAATTCTTTTTTGGGTAGGTTGTGCAGGAAGTTTTGATGAAAGATATAAAAATGTAACAGTAGCTTTTACGAAAATCTTAAATAAGATAGGAATAAAATTCGCTGTTTTGGGTACCGAAGAAGCATGTACCGGCGATCCTGCCCGCCGTGCCGGAAATGAATTTTTATTTCAAATGCAGGCAGTTAATAATATTCAAACTTTAAATGGGTATGAAATAAAAAAAATTGTAACTGCTTGTCCTCATTGTTTTAATACCATTAAAAATGAATATCCTGCCTTAGGCGGCCATTATGAAGTAATTCATCATTCACAATTTCTTCAACAATTAATTAATGAAGGAAAAATAAAAATGCAGGGTGGTGGTGAATTTAAAGGAAAAAAAATAACCTATCACGATTCATGTTATTTAGGAAGAGCCAATAATATTTACGAAGCACCCAGAGAAGTTTTAGAAGCATTGGATGCTGAGCTTTTTGAAATGAAACGCAGCAAGAAAAACGGCTTATGCTGCGGTGCAGGTGGTGCGCAAATGTTTAAAGAAGCAGAACCGGGCAAAAAAGAAATTAATGTTGAGAGAATTGAAGATGCTCTAGAAACTAAAGCAGAAATTATTGCGGTTGCTTGTCCGTTCTGTATGACAATGTTATCTGATGGAGTAAAAAACAAAGAAAAAGAAGCAGAAGTTAAAGTATTAGATTTAGCAGAAATGATTGAGAGGAGTTTGAATTGATCAAATAGCTAATTAAAAAAGATCATGAAACCGCCATCTTTATTGCAAATCCGCTATTTGGGTGGTTTATTTTTTTTAATTGTTATTTTCCAACTTTGTCAATTGGCCTAAAACTCAAAGCACTCCAAGTGTCGTCAATAGAAATTGCTGTAACTGTCGTTATTCCAAACCCTTCTCCTGTCACTCGCAGTATGTCCCGGTTGATGTCTGTTTTGATTTTAGATGTGCCTTTGGGATATGCAAACCAAAGCACACTATCAGGTTCAACATTT
This sequence comes from Spirosomataceae bacterium, assembly GCA_965248855.1. Classification (GTDB taxonomy): domain Bacteria; phylum Bacteroidota; class Bacteroidia; order Cytophagales; family 172606-1; genus CBDFKQ01. The sequence continues at coordinate 43,667 of CBDFKQ010000004.1, forward strand.
TTTAAGCCTTCTTCGAGAAAGTTCAAAAACTCTTTATTGTTATTAATGAATACCAAAGTGTTAGTACTTTTGAGTTTCTCGAATTTATTTTTAAACCCAAGTTTTAAAAATTCTTCCTCAATTGATGGTGTTGCATTAATAACCACTCCAATGCCTTTAAACTTAAATTTCTTTATTACGTCTTGCATTATTTAAATTTTGTTTAATATGCATTAGGCCTCCTAAAATTGAAATTGGTGCAAATATAAATATAGCAAGCAATTGTGTCCAATGATTGCCCTCGGATTTAAAAAATGAGAATGTGGCAAAACCTGCTATAATAATAGCAAGTATATAATTAATTTTCAAGTTTGCTGCCCTTGATAATAATTGGGAAACAAGCCCGGAAATAAATGAAAAAAACGCTCCGTAAATTGTTGTCAAAATTACAAAGAAAGTCGTTGGGTCAGAATGAGGCCTCAATCCTGAAATTTTAAAAAGTGCAAGTGACGTTGCTACGAAAATTGCGTAACCTGAAATGATGCTTAATATATTCCTTATAATATTTTTAATGTTCATTTTCAGAATTGGCTTATCGCGAAGCCTTAGTTAATTCACGCTGCTGTTTATTATGTTCGCTTTTGGGACCAGTCGAACCATAAAAAACTGGACTTATAATCCAATGCAAATCTATTGAAATTAATTATTATAGATCTAACAATGATATTCCAAATAATAAAAAAATTTTAAAAAATCAAGTCTCCCTATTAGAATATTAGTATTTCGATATCATTATACTGATATTTCATGGTTTTTAGAAGATAAACGACGAAATTTACTTTACATGAGACTCATGGGAAGCGAGGGCTGAATTTAAATTAGTGGCAGATGAAGACGCCTGCCACGGGACAAGAAATTGTAATTCAGCAGTATTATATGGGCCTGTAAATATACCATATGTAAGAGTTATAAATTTTTCGTATTCCCAATGCAATAAACCTATAAATTAAACCTATAAAAATGAAAAAGACTTTAACTGTTATTTTTTTAACTATTTGTGTTCAATTTTGTCAAGCTCAAGACATAAATAAAATTCTTTGGACAGCGAACTGGAGCAGTGATGGTAAGTACATTGCTGTTGGTGGAGTAGATAAGAAAATTAGAATTTTTAGTGGAAAATCTTTTGACCTGATAAAGATATTTGAAAGCAGTACTGAAATTCAAAGAATGAGTTGGCATCCTTATTTTAATTTATTAGCTATTGCTGCAGTTGGAGACGGCTCTAAACTAATTGACGTAGAAAAAGATTCAGTTATTCAATTCAAAGGCGACAAGGGCTTCGGGTCAAGAGCTACCGCTTGGAATTATACAGGAGACTTACTTGCAAACGCGGACTATGAGGGAGAAATAACTATTTGGACAAAGTACGGTGAGTTGATTAGGACAATTAAGAAAGAGAATACTAAAAGTAATGTCGCTATAGATTGGCATCCAGGCAAGAATGAATTTATAGTCCTGAGTGAGCTGGCTAGGGTATATGACTCAGAGGGAAAATTATTGAAAAAATTTAAACATCGGAAGGAAGATGTTATGATGCTCTGTGTAAAATGGCATAAAACAGGTAAATATTTTGTGATAGGTGACTATGGAGACGAAGAAAATAATTACAAACCATTGCTCCAATTTTGGAAATCGAATATGACTCTTATAAAAGAAATAAACATTAGTAAAGCGGAATATAGAAATATGAGCTGGACAAAGAAAGGAGACAAATTGGCAACAGCAAGTGACAACTTAAGAATATGGGCTAAGGACGGAAGTTTAATTGCAGAAGGACTATCCGATGATAATTTGTGGGGTGTGGATTGGAGTCCCGACGGAAAGTTGATTGTCACTTCCAGTCATAAGGGACACATTAAGCTGTGGGACAATAAGGCAAAATTAATACGAGAGTTAAAATATTAGATTCTCAAGGCAAGGCTACACCTGCCACGGAAGTAAATCATTTAAAAAGAAAAAAAAACCTCAAATCATTGAGTTTTTTTTCATAATAAAATTATTTTTTCTCTTTCTCCTTCTCAGTTTTCATTTTTGCATCATTCTTTGCTTTCTTTCTAAAATACCCTCTCAATAAAAAATTATGTTGAAGGGCTTCCATATTTTCATCAAGCTTTACGGAAGTTGTTTCTAGTTTACCCATTGTATTCCTTATTTGCGTAGCCATTTTTTCATCATTTAATAGAACTCCAATAGGGCTTTTACCGGTAGTTAATTTACTTGTCGCCATTTTTAAAGAATCTGTTATAATAGCTGCGTTTGTAGTGGTCTTTTTTAATTGAAATACGGATGAATTTAAATTAGAAAAAACAAGGGTATCGGTCATTAATTTATTTGCCAAACCATTTTTATTATTAAGTTTCGCGGTAAAATTAGTTAATTGATTTGTAGCTAATGCAGTGGCAACAGTAGTTTTATGAAGGTTATGAACGATCGATCTAAAATTATTGGCAAGTGCAGAATCTGTAAGCAAAGTGCCCACCATACCTTTACCATGAAGAATTTCGCCACTTACTTGTTTTAAATCTCCGGTTATTTTAACAAGATTTTTATTATTTTCCTGAAGGGTAGCCATTATTTCGCTTGTCTCTAAAGATTTTTCAACTTCAAGTTTATCATTATCATCAATAACAGGACCATTAGGATTACCTCCATATATTTCAATAATTTTATTCCCAATTAAACTTTCTGAACCTAATCTGGCTTTCGAATCTTTATGAATGTATTTATTAACATCTTGTTCCAACTTCATCGTCACTTCTACCTGCGATGTACCGGAAAAATTAATGCTTTTTATAGTGCCTATTTTTACACCAGAAAACCAAACATTATTCCCCAGTTTCAAACCCGAAACATTATCAAAAATGGCCCTGACAAGAATTGTTTTTTCAAATCTTTTTTGTTTTCCGCCTAAAATAAAAATTCCTGCAACTAAAATTATGATTGCAAGCAGCACAAATACACCAACTATTACTGAACGTTTATTGCCCGAAGTAGCCATTTAATTAATAAAGTTATAATTATAAAATTCTTTTACGCGTTTGTCATCTGTTTTAAATACTTCTTCAAAAACACCTCCATGTTGAAAATTTCCATCAAGCAACATTACTAATCGATTACCTGTTTCTTTGGCACAGGTAAGGTCATGAGTAATAATTATCGAAGAGGTATTAAACTTTTGTTGAACTTCAACAATAAGTTTATTTATTTCATTACTCGTAATTGGATCCAAACCGGAAGTAGGTTCATCATAAAGCATTATGGCAGGTTTTAAAATTAATGTTCTTGCTATACCAATCCGTTTTCTTTGTCCGCCCGAAAGTTCTACAGGCAATTGATTTATCGTTTGTGCTAAACCAACTGCTTCCAACATTTCCTCAACTGTTTTATCAATTTCCTTTCTACGTAATTTTTTTACATGCCTAACGAGCGGAAATTCTAAATTTTCTCTCACCGTCATACTATCATATAAAGCACTGCTTTGAAATGAAAAACCTATCTTTAAACGAAGTTCGTCTAATTCCTTTGGAGAAATTTTATCAAGGTCGCTACCCAACACATTTATATACCCTTCATCTTTCTTTAAAAGACCTGCAATAATTTTAATTAAAACAGATTTTCCGGTTCCCGACCTACCCAACACAACTAAATTCTCTCCTTGATATAAATCCATATCAACGCCTTTCAGCACTTCGAAATCACCAAAAGCTTTTTTCAATCCTTTGATTTCAATAACTTTAATATCTTTATTTATTTTCGCGTCTTCCATTTCTTAAAAGTTACATAAACCTTATTGCATTAATAATTTGAAGGGCTAATAACTCTTCAATAAAAACTAAAAACATAGAAGTAACTACAGCTGCATTGGCTGCTTTACCTACACCTTCAGTTCCTTTAGACGAATTAAATCCCTTATAACATCCAACCATTCCTATAGTAAAGCCAAATAATAAACTTTTTATTAAAGAAGAAAAAATATCCAAAAATGTAATAGATTCAAAAACCTGATTAAAAAAACTTGCAAAGCTTGTCAGCTCATTTTGATGAACATTTAAATAACTACCGAATAATGCCACAACAAATGTGTACATCATTAAAGCAGGAACCATAAATGTGGTAGCAAGAACACGTGTAACAACTAAAAAATTATATGGATTGATGGCAGAAACTTCCATCGCTTCAATCTGCTCTGTAACTTTCATTGATCCTAATTCAGCACCAATGCTTGAACCCACTTTACCTGCAGCAATAAGTGCAGTTACCAATGGACCGATTGCCCTCACAACGGCAACTGAAATCATTGCAGGCAGTAAGGCAGTTGCACCTAAATCTTGTAATGATGGTCTGGATTGATTTGTAAATACAACTCCTAAAATAAAACCTGTTAAACTTATTAATGGAAGTGATTTTACACCAATTTGAAAACATTGGTTTAAAACTTCTTTCCCTTCATAAGGCGGAATAAAAACTTCTTTAAAAAATTGAGAAACGAATCTAAAAACATCATTTAAGGATAAAAAGAAATTATCAAATCCTTTATTGACTACAAATTCATTTTTTTCTATTATTTCTTTATTGTCGGCGTTGTTTTGAGAATCCATTAGAAAAGGCTGATAAAATAATATACCATGGTATCGTGGGGAAATTTAAATAGAATTTGAGTAAGAATGGGTAATTTATTTACTAAAATCAAATAATACACAGTAAATTTTTTAATTGTGGGGAAAATAAACCACAAAGTTTTTCCGAAATAATATTTTTTAAATTAATAATTTAAAATTGTTTGCCGATAATTTTCAATTACTTTTACAGCATAGTTTTATTACAAGGGGTGCCTTAATAATTTCGGGCTGAGATCATACCCATTGAACCTGCACAGGGTAATGCCTGGTAGGGAAGAGAAAATCAATTGTTGAAACAAGGTTTAAATTTGTTTATTTAATTAGGAGTGATTAAATTTTTTATTTAACACATTTATTTAAGTATAGTATTTTAAAAATGCTTAATTTTTGGTGGCCACAAAAAAATCATTTTTTAGCACTATCACAATTGCGGGTAAAGTCTAAGCAATAAAAATTCGGTTAACCCCATACCGGAAAATTGTTTAATCTTTAAATTTTGTAAAATGTTTTTTAATTTTTCTTTACCAAAAAATAAGTCTTCCAAAAGTTGGTCTATTAGTTTAATAATTTTCTTTTTTTTATTCTCCTTTCCTATTTTTTCGCAATTTACCATTTCCGGAAAAATTTTAGAAGTAAGTGCTAATGAACCTTTGGTAGGTGCGAACATTATCCTACAAAACACTTATAAAGGAACAATAAGTGATGCCACCGGCAACTTTTCACTGAAAAATTTACCTGCAGGAAAATATATATTAAATATTTCTTTTGTAGGATATGAAAAAATTACAAAAGAAATCGATTTGCAAAAGGATGAAGAAATATCAGTTATTTTAGAAAAATCAAATTTTATTGCAGATGAGGTAGTAGTAACTGCTACGCGCGCTTCCGAAAAATCTCCCACGACTTTTACAACTGTAACGAAAGAAGAACTTGCCAAACAAAATCTTGGTCAAGATTTACCGATGTTGCTCAACCAAACTCCATCAGTAGTTGTAAATTCTGATGCAGGCGCAGGCGTTGGTTACACAGGGATAAGAATTCGTGGAAGTGATGCAACCAGGATAAATGTAACAGTAAATGGAATTCCTTTAAATGATGCCGAAAGTCACGGTGTGTATTGGGTAAATATGCCTGATTTTGCTTCATCGGTAGAAAATATTCAAATTCAACGTGGAATAGGTTCATCTACTAATGGAGCAGGTGCGTTTGGTGCATCATTAAGTATTCAAACAAATACATTAAATAAATTACCTTATGCAGAGTTAAATAATTCTTATGGTTCATTTGATACGCATAAACATACAGTAAAAGTCGGTTCGGGATTAATTGATGGAAAGTGGGCTTTTGATGGACGATTATCTTCTATTCATTCCGATGGTTTTATTGATCGTGCGGCGTCTAATTTAAATTCCTGGTTTGTATCGGGAGGTTATTATGGAAAAAAAATAATGGTTAAAATGAATGTTTTTTCGGGGAAAGAACAAACCTATCAAGCCTGGAATGGAATACCGGAAGCAAAAATTTTTGACAACAAAACAGTTTTAGATAATCACTATTTAAATAATGCCGGCACAACTTATAAAACCCCTCAAGATTCACTTAATTTATATAATTCAAACCCACGATCCTTCAACCAGTTTACTTACAGCAATCAAACCGATAATTACAAACAAGATCATTATCAATTATTTTTTTCTCAGGAAGCAGGAAAGTTTTGGAGTTTAAATACAGCCTTGCATTATACAAAAGGTGCAGGGTATTACGAGGAATTTCGAGTGCAAGATAAATTTTCAGATTACAACTTGCCCTATGTTGTTCATGGAAAGGATACTGTTAAAACAACAGATATTATTCGCCGTAGGTGGTTAGATAATGATTTTTATGGAATTGTATATTCTGCCAACTATAATAATTTTAAAAAAATAAATTTAGTATTTGGTGGCGGTTATAATATTTATAAAGGAAAGCACTTTGGTGAAATAATTTGGGCTAAAGAAGCAGGCAATACAAATATCAACCAACAATATTACAGTGATTATGCAGAAAAAAAAGACTTTAACTTTTATGGAAAATTAATCTATCAGTTTATAGAAAACCTAAATGGTTATATAGATTTACAATATCGTAGAATTGATTATTCCTTTTTGGGATTTAATCAGGATTTAAAGAATGTTCAACAATCAATTGGATTGGATTTTTTTAATCCTAAAATTGGTTTGTCATATCAGTTAAATAATACACATAATTTTTATGCTTCCTATAGTGTTGCACATCGTGAACCAACTCGAGATGATTTTACAAATTCAACTCCTGATAGCAGACCTAAACCGGAAAAGTTAGAAAATGTTGAATTGGGCTGGAAATACAATAGCAGAAAGTTTTCTTTTACAGCCAATTACTTTTTAATGGCTTACAAAAATCAACTGGTTTTAACCGGAAAAATTAATGATGTAGGTAATTATATTCATACCAATATCGCAAAAAGTTATAGAACAGGTATAGAGTTATCAGCAGGATTAAAAATAATAAAACAACTTACTTTAAGTGGGAATTTAACTTTAAGCATGAATAAAGTTAAAGATTACAAAGAGTTCATTGATAATTATGATCCTGATATAAATGGATTAATTCATCAAAAAGAAAATAATTATTCAAGTGCAGATATTTCATTTTCACCAAATGTAATATCTGCAGGTACGCTGGCATATTCGCCTATAAATGGTTTAAATATCAGTTGGATTGCAAAATATGTAGGAAAACAGTATTTGGATAATACTTCAAATGAAAATCGAAAATTGAATGCTTTTTTTGTTAATAATATTCTAATTAATTATTCAATTAAAACAAATTTTATAAAAGAGATTGGCCTTAATTTACTATTAAATAATATTTTCAGTCAAAAATATGAGCCAAACGGTTATACATACGGTTATATTTACGGAGGGCAAAATATTAGAGAAAATTATTATTTTCCTCAAGCAGGTTTTAATTTTTTGGCAGGAGTAAATATTAAGTTTTAAACTTTGCCGGTAGAATTTTAATTATAACTGTAAATTAAAAATTGCTTCTCTTTAACTAAGAATGAGATAATATCCTATCCGACCCAAAGAGTCGGTTCATTGGAAATAAAAATTAATCCGCCAAATGAACCAATATTTATGAAGATTTTGTAATTTTCACCAATTATGGAGTTTATACATAAAATATTAATACTACTATTTTTATTAAGATGCCAAAAAAGAAAGATTTTAAAAGTTCTAATTTCGAAACGCAAGCCATTCGAACTCAAACAGAACAAACTCAATTCAGAGAACATTCAGTACCTATTTATTTAACTTCCAGTTTTACTTTTGAAGATGGTGATCAGGCAAAAGCATTATTTGCAGATGAAATTGAAGGAAATATTTATTCGCGGTTTTCAAATCCTAACAATACAGAATTCATAAATAAATTATGTTTGCTCGAAGGGGCTGAAGATGGTTTGGCAACTGCAACAGGTATGGCAGCCATGTTTGTAAGTATGGCTTCACTTTTAAAATCCGGTGATCATATTCTAGCATCGCGTTCTTTATTTGGCTCAACACATCAGATTTTAACACAAATATTTCCAAAATGGGGTATCACCCATACATATGCTGATGTCAATAACCCATCAAGTTGGGAAAGTTTGATTAAAGAAAATACAAAAATGATTTTTGTAGAAACTCCATCAAACCCTGGCTTAGATATTATTGACTTGGAATGGTTAGGAAAATTATCGAAAAAACATAATTTAATTTTAAATGTTGACAACTGTTTTGCAACGCCTTATCTGCAAAAGCCAATAGATTTCGGTGCAGATATCGTTACTCATTCCGCAACAAAATGGATGGAAGGCCAAGGAAGAGTTTTGGGCGGTGCTATTGTAGGCAGTAAAGAATTAATTAAAGAAATGCGTTTTTTCTTAAGGCATACAGGCCCTTCCATGTCGCCATTTCATGCATGGGTACTTTCAAAAAGTTTGGAAACGCTACATGTGAGAATGGAAAGACATTGTGAGAATGCTTTAAAACTGGCAGAATATTTAGAAAAAAATGAAAGGGTGGAAAGGGTAATTTATCCTTTCTTGCCTTCATTCCCACAATATGAATTGGCAAAAAAACAAATGAAACTGGGTGGGCCAATGGTATCTTTTATTATAAAAGGTGGCTTGGACAAAGGGATAAGTTTCTTAAACAATCTTAAAATGATTTCATTCACCTCTAATTTGGGTGATACCAGAAGCATTGCCACACATCCGGCAAGTACAACACATTCAAAACTATCCGATGAAGAAAAGAAAGCAGTTGGCATTGAAGATGGCTTAATAAGAGTTTCTGTTGGTTTGGAGCATATTTCTGATATCATCAGTGATATTGAGCAAGCTTTGAAATAATTTTTATGCTGAATACGGCATATAATACCGTATTCAGCATAAAAAAGTATTATCATTTTATTTATAATCAGGAATTGGTTTAATTAGATTAATCACAACTGTGCAAATTACAATTAATTTATTGGCCGTTTCTTGCATCTGAAAGTGCCTTAAACTTCCATAAATAATATGGTTTATTTTTAGCCATGTGGCTTTTACTTTGCATCATCACATCAGGTATGTCGCTGTCTGAAACATATACATATCCATCTGCTCCAAAGCAAAGACCATCAGGCCAGCGCATTTTAGGATGGCTTACAAGAGTATAATATTTTTTATTATTATCAATTACAGCGATTGAACCGTTCTCTATGTCGGTAAGATAAATATTATTATTGTTATCCATTGTAATTCCATCGCATTGACCACGTTTAGCATATTTTTCTACTTTGCTTTCTAATTCAGAGGCAGATAAACCGGTGTTATTGACTTCACTTATTTTTATTCTATAAATCCAACTGCCACTCATTGGCCCATAATACAAATACTCATTTTTCCTGTCTAATGCTATGGGGTCAAAACCCGGATGGAAAAAAAATAAAGGGCCTGCAGGTTTCATCTCCCTGCCTTTATTAACAACTTTATATTTTCTTTCCGGCATAACACTAAAATGTTTTTCTAAAACTCGCCTGCAGTGTTTCGTATCAATATCTACTATTACAAGGGCTGGTGTTTTGCCGAAAGCAGACAAATCGGCTATGTAAATTTTTTTACATAAAGTATCTATTTGCATATCCTGAATATAAGAACCTTTTCCACAAATATCGGCAGGAATATCTATTTGAGTTATTAATTTTCTCGAATCAATATCAAAACATAAAAGTCTGGGTGTTTTAAAACCATTTTGTCCGTGGTCTAAAGTCCATAATCTATTTTTGGCATCAATACGAATATTAAATATTGCATCAAGGAATACATCGCCGTTTTTGCTGCTTTGCCATTGTTCATTTGGGAAAGGTACAGGTTGCCCATTTACTAATTCCCATACTTTTATATCAGGTTTTCCTTCGGCGTGATAAGTACAAAAAATTCTGCCTTCTTTTGATACTGCCACGTTTCCCGGAGGTTCCGGTAATGTAGCTATTATTTGTAAGCTATCTTGCGGGTATAAAGGTTTAGTGGCCATATTAGGAAAGGCCTCACCACTGCCACCGTAGCTTAAGTAAAACCATATTAAAAGTATAGCTACTAATGTAAATACACTTAGTAAAACCCATTTAAATATTTGAATAAATTTTCTCATTTTTCGTATTATATTAATAAATTGATAAATTATTTATAAACTAGCTTTTAAAATCAAAAAGCTAGTTTTTCTTTCGACAACATAACCATTTTTAACATTAATTCTTAAAAGTTCTAAGAGCTATGAAAGTGCATAGAGCTCCAAAAAAGTCAACACTACCTATCGCCGCTAACATGGGCGACTGATGAAATACAAAAACGAACACAATTGTAATAAGAAAAAAGAAGATCCTTCCTGCAACTGTCGATCTAAAAAAAGCCAACTGTTCATATGCTGAAGAATAAAAATAGTAAATTCCTGTTGTGAATGTGAAAAGGCCCAACATTCGTATCCATATTTCAGAAGTTTCTGCAAAACCAAAAAGAGGCAATAATAAGTTAGGAACAAACATCATCCCTGCTCCCATTCCAAAAAGATAGAAGCTGTAAATACGTATAGTTATTGCTGCTTTTCTCATAAATTTATTTGAATTTGAAAGGGCATTTTACTTTGTGAGTATAAGGTATCCGTGTTGTTTATATTAATTACTTCAAAACCTTTCTTTTCAAAAACTTCATCATTTTGTTGCTTTACCTTTTGTAGTGGTATAGATACTAATATCTACTAAGAGACCTTCAATATCAGTTATCAACTATTTTACGGTAGTTGTTCAAAATTATTTTTATCACCCTTGCTCCAATACTTTGGAACCCCCATTCTAATACCTTCACCATGTTTTATTGCCATATTTTAATAATTTAAATTATATGAAACTTCTCCATTTTTTTAATACTGTCATATTTTCCTTTATAAGGGGGATATTTAACCGGCAAATCAAGGATATGTGCAGTAGGCGCATCAAGCACAGCTTTGTAGTGTGTAAATAAATCGAATGTCGCCTTACCGTGGTAGCTTCCCATACCGCTATTCCCAACGCCGCCAAAAGGTAAATAATTAGTACCGCCATGCCCCATACAATCATTAATTGTTATACCGCCTGATGAAGTATTACGAATGATTTTAGTTTTATTTTCTTCATTTTTACTAAAAAAATAAAGGGCCAATGGTTTTTCTTTTTGTTGAAGGAGTTTTGTTAAGTCATCAATGCTTTCAAATTCTAAAACAGGCATTATAGGTCCGAATATTTCTTCCTGCATTACAGCATCTTCTTCTTTTATATTATCAAGGATTGTAGGTTCAATATATCGTGTTGACTTATTGTAATTACCACCATATATAAGTGTTCCATTATTCAAAAATGTTATTATCCTGTCGAAATTTCTATCATTAATAATAAATCCATAATCTTCGCTTTTGCTTGCATCTTCTCCAAAAAATTGAATTATGTACTTTTTACATGCATCTATAAATTGCTGTTTCACTTTTTTATGAACATACACATGGTCTGCTGTTACGCAAATTTGTCCTGCGTTAAACAGCTTGCACCATGTAACACGTTTTGCAGCCTGATCAATGTCGGCAGTTTCGTCTATTATTGCAGGGCTTTTCCCGCCAAGTTCTAAAGTACATGGTACAAGATATTTGCTTGCGGCTGCCTGAATAATTTTACCCACCTTTGGGCTTCCTGTAAAGAAAATATAATCTAATTTTTCTTCCATTAACATGGTTGTTATTTCACTTTTTCCTTCAATACATATGACATATTCAGGAGCAAATATTTCTTCTGTAATCTTAACTGCGATTTTTGCACAGGCTGTGCTATCACTTGCAGGCTTCAAAATAGCTGTATTGCCTGCAGCCAATGCTCCAATAAGAGGGGAAAATAATTGCAATAGAGGAAAATTCCATGCAGAAATTATCAAAGTAACTCCAAATGGTTCCGGATACAAACGGCTCTCTGCCATAAAAAATAATGTAGGCGTTTTTACTTTTTTAGATTGCGACCATTCATTTATATGTTTTAAAGCAAAATCAATTTCTTCCATATTCATATGAAGTTCCATAAAATATGTTTCAACATCCGCCCTGCCCATATCTGCTTTTACAGCTTCTATCATTTCGAATTCATATTTTATGAATGCGGCTTTCAATTTCTTCAGGTGGTCGATTCTAAAATTTACATCTAAAGTTTTGCCCGAGTTAAAAAAGTCGCGTTGATTTTTTACAATTTCTACAATTTTATCTTTTTCCATTTTATATAAATTTTGAGTTATTTTTTAATTCATTGAGATATATTGTTCCTCTCACTTCGGCAAAAATGTCAAGGGTAAGCATTACGCCCGACTGAATTATTAAGCCCAAGCCGATACCTTTCAAAAAGATATTATCCTTGAAAAAGAAAAAAAGAAAAATCCCAATCAAGATTAAGCCTATTTCTATCATTTTATAGAACGAGAAATTTGTCATTACTTTTTCCATTCTGGGAATTTCTATGGTTGTGATTTTAGATTTGTCTTGCAAATATTTTTCTACTTTTAAAATATCGGAAGGCGTTCTAAAATAAACCGATATCCCTACAGTAACCTGAATGAGGGCGATGGCTATAAAAGGATAAGCAATCCCTTTCAAAAAAGGATCAACACTTTTAAATAAAAAGTAAACGCCAAGGAGTATGGCCAGAATACCAATCATAACAAAAAAAATACTTTCGGCCCTTTCGGCTTTAAAATAATTCAGGTATCCAATCTTAACTTGCATGTCCCTGTATTTTTCTCACTAAGGATAAAACCATTTTGCGTGGAGTAAATCGAATGGCATTTGCCATAATGTAATTATACAATCCATGTATGACAGTCATTTTATTATTCATCAGGGCTTTATAACCGAATTCTGCTACTTCTTTGGCACTTGGTAATTTCTTGCCTTTTACCAGATTGCTTTCTCCCATCGCTGCCGCATTTTGAAAACCGCTTTCTGTAGCTCCGGGGCAAAGGCAGGTAACATTCACACCTGTGCCTTGCAGTTCATTGTAAATTGCTTCGCTGAGGAACAATACATAACTTTTAGTAGCATAATAAACTGCCATGGTAGGCCCCGGTTGGAAAGCAGCAGTCGAAGCTACGTTTAGTATTTTCCCCGATTTACGCTGAACCATTTCAGGAATAAACATGCGACACATTTTAGTTAGTGACTTTATGTTTAAATCCAGCATTTGTTCTGTTTTAACCCAATCACCTTCTATAAAAAAACCAAAATCTCCAAAACCGGCATTGTTTATTAAATATTCAATTTGGATATTGCTTTCTTTACAGATATCGTATACTTTTTGTACTTCTTCCATCTTGCTCAAATCTGCAGCAATTACTTTCACAGTAATGCCATGCTTGCTTTGCAACTCGTTTGAGAGTTCTTTTAGTTTACCTTCGCTTCTGGCTACTAATACTAAATTATTTTTTGCCGCAGCAAATATTTTGGCAAATTCTAGCCCAATTCCCGATGAGGCGCCTGTTATTAATGCAGTTTTCATAATGATATTTTTAATTTTTGCCAAAAGTATAGTTTAAAATTCTAACATAAAACGTTAGAGTATAGTCTATAGTAGTAATTTATTTTTAATATCTTTGCTTCATGTTAATAAATGAACTTTCAAAAATAACAGGTGTAAGTGTGTACACGATTCGCTATTATGAGCGCTATGGCTTAATAAAAGGAAAGCGAAATGAAGAAGTAAAATCCAATAATTACTTTCATTATAATGAGGAAACTGTTGATAAACTGGAATTAATAAGGGATGCCAAGTCTGTTGGGTTTACTCTGAATGAAATTAAGCAATTAATTGAAGCATGGTTTAATAACCAGTTCAGTATTGATAAAAAGGTTTCTGTTTTGGAAGATAAATTAAAACTGATTGATGAAAAAATTAAGCAATTGAAAGAAGTTAAGAAAGTAATTGCAGAGTTTAAAAAAAAGGTAATGGAAAACGATTGTTAATAAAATAAATATTTATTCAATTTTTTGCTACATTTCATAAAAACCATCTATGCTTACTTTACAAAAAATGAAAAGAATATTTCTTATACCATTATTTATACTAGAAAATCTATTTGCTCAGGTGCCGGGGAACAAAATAATGCTCAACCAAATTGGTTTTTATCCCAATGCACCGAAAATGGCCTTAATAACAGGCGAAAATATAAATGATAGCTTTTATATAATTTCAGAAAACAGAAAGGATACCTTGTTAAAAGGCATTTTAAATAAGGAAATAATTGACCCTTACTCCAATAAAAAAACACGCATAGCAAATTTTTCGAAATTTAATAAAGAAGGCAGATATGTATTGGCTGTGACGCAAACAGGAATTTCGCTTCCTTTTTCGATAAACGCTGAAATTTTCAAACCTTTAGCCATTGCTGCTATTAAGGGGTATTATTTCCAAAGGGCATCTATATCTTTGGAAAAAAAATATGCGGGCAAATGGATGCGAAAAGAAGGTCATCCTGATAATTTGGTATTAATCCACCCATCTGCTGCGGGTGACAAAAGAGTGGCTTCAAGTAAAATTTCAAGTTCTAAAGGTTGGTACGATGCAGGTGATTACAATAAATATATTGTTAATTCGGGGATTACAATGGGTACTTTATTTTCTTTATATGAGGACCAGCCACAATTTTTTAAAAATTTAAATACCAATATACCTGAAAGTGGAAATGAAATTCCTGATCTGCTTGACGAATGCCTGTGGAACCTGAGGTGGATGCTTACCATGCAAGACCCAAATGATGGCGGCGTTTATCACAAACTTACTAATGCAAATTTTGATGCGATGGTAATGCCATCTGCCGGCAATGCGGAAAGATATGTAGTTGCAAAATCTACAACCGCAACCTTGGATTTTGTGGCTAATATGGCTCAGGCTTCCAGAATTTTTAAAAATTATAAATTACAAGCACCCGGCCTTGCTGATTCATGCCTTTTGGCTGCGACAAAAGCATGGGAATGGGCTCTTAAAAATCCTGATATATTATACGAGCAAGATGAAATGAATAAAAAATACAAGCCATCAGTTGTAACAGGAGGCTATGAAGATAAAACCTTAAGCGACGAATGGAGTTGGGCCGCAACTGAGTTATATATAACTACTAAAAATGAAAAATTCGGTAATAAAATAGGTAAAATCAATGCGCTTGATGTCCCTTCCTGGTCTGATGTAAAAACCTTAGGCTATTATTCTATTCTACGTTTTGAAAAAGAGATTCCGGTTTCTCATAAAAATGATGTTGTTGAAATTAAAAAATTACTTTTTTTAAAAGCAGACGAACTTATAAATGGTGTCGAAGAAAATTACAGCCATACCGTAATGGTTAATAATAAAAAAAACTTCATTTGGGGGAGCAATGCTGTTGCGGCCAATCAAAGTATCCTTTTATTACAGGCTTATAAAATATCTAAAGAAAAAAAATACATTGATTTTGCCCTTTCAAACCTAGATTATATTTTGGGAAGAAACATGACAGGTTTCTCTTTTGTAACCGGCTACGGGAGCAAAACCCCAATGCATATTCACCATCGCCCTTCGGAAGCGGATGGGATTATGGAACCGATACCGGGGCTTTTAGCCGGAGGAGTTAACCCCGGCCAACAAGATAAATGTGAATATGCAACACATATAACCGATGAATGTTATAATGATAATGTTTGTTCGTATTCAACAAACGAAATCGCCATTAACTGGAATGCCCCACTTGTTTATCTGACTTGTGCTATGGAAGTTTTGTGGAAATAAAAGAATTTTAATAACCATTGATAAATTGTCTAATGACTTCTGAAGCCGAATAATTTTTTTAAAAAATCGAACGTTATAAAATATTTATCCATTAATTTCTTTTTATAATGAGAATATCGGTAGCATCGCCTCCGTTTCCAAAATCAATTAGTGATGGCATATACTGGCTAGAAATATTAGTAAAATTAGCAGCCAAGGAACATGCTAAAATCATTTGTTTCCCTGAATCCTATATTCCCGGATACCCCGGAATGGAATATAGTACTGAAGAGAGGTCGGAAAAAGAATTAAAAATAGCATTGGAAAAGGTTTGTGAAATAGCAAGAGAAAATTCTATTGCCATAATTATTCCAATGGATTGGCATAGCCCCGAAGGAATTTTAAATATAGCACATGTTATTTCAGCCAAGGGTGATGTTTTAGGATTTCAAACAAAAAATCAATTAGATCCGTCAGAAGATAATTTATGGATACATGGCACTGAACGAAATATATTTGAAGTGGATGGTGTTAAATTCGGTATCACTATTTGTCATGAAGGTTTTCGTTATCCTGAGTCGGTAAGATGGGCAGCAAGGCATGGCGCAAAAATCGTTTTTCATCCTCATTTTACCGGAAGCAATATTGAAGGAATAAAACTAACTGAATGGGGTAATAAAGATAATCCCTATTACGAAAAAGCCATGATGATGAGAGCATTGGAAAATACTATCTACTTTGCAAGTTCAAACTACGCATCAAACTTCCCGGATTCTGCCAGTGCAATTATAGCACCAAGTGGAACGTGTATTAAAAACGAAATATATGGAAGAGTGGGTGTGATCGTTGCTGATATTGATTTATCGCTTGCCACAGGATTACTTGCAAATAGATTTAAAAATGATTTATATTATAAGTAAAAATTGGCTTTGATTATTTTTTTAAAAGCTACATAATTATAAACTCATCTAAATCAAAACATAATATTAAAAGTTATGAAAGAATTATTACTACAAAATTTTGATTATGAACAATGGGCGAACCTACAGGTGATTAAAAGTTTACAATTAATAACTAATCCTCCGGAAAAAGCTGAAAAAATTATGGCACATATCCTTTCAGCGCAAAAAGTTTGGTTTGAAAGCATGGAAATGATGTAAGCTCGCCTTTTATCATTCTTACACGCCAGTCTAATTGATCAATCGTTTGTATTTCACCATTATAATACCACCAGGCAGTATAAAGTTGGGAGTCAGGCTTGATTAATTGCCCTGAGTAAATTTTATTCCCATTAATAATAATTCTTTAATGCTTTTGAATTTATATCTACTGCCTTTCCAACATAGCAATAGTGTATGTTTCTCGGTATAAAATTCAGCAATAGGTTTTATATAAACCAAAAAATATTTTATCCCCGAAGATGCGAAAACGTTTATTTAAAATCAACTGAAAAAGGTGACAATTGTTAGGCAAGGTGGCTGGAATAAACGAAAATGCGAACAAGATTGATCATGTTTTCAAAAAAGATAAATTTAATCAAGCAACTTTTTGCATTTAATTGTAGTAGCTGCTACAATAAATAACTATTTAAACATGAATTCTTTTAAAACCGTGCTTTTATAAGTCCTTCCAATCGGGATCTTTTTATTGTTAATCTCTACTGAATCGTTTCTTATCGCTTCAATTTTATTTTTAGAAATAATAAATGATTTATGAACCCTTATAAATCGATCTTGTGGGAGCATTTTATAGATGCTCAACATGCCTTGTAAAACCATAACCATTTTTTCGGAAGTAATAATTTTTATGTATTGCTTTAAGCCTTCGATAAATAAAATATCATCAAGCTTTATTTTTATCATTTTTGAATCCACTTTTACAAAAATGCTATATGTATCAGTATTTTGGAATTCTGCTTTTATCTTTAATTGAATTAAATTAATGGCTTTGTAGGCCGATTGCTTAAACCTTTCAAACAAAAAAGGTTTAAGTAAATAGTCGGTTACATTTAATCTGAAACCTTCAACCGCATATTCGGAATAAGAAGTAGTAATGATAATTATGGGTGGGTTTTTCAATAATTCGATTAAATTTAACCCGTTCAATTTTGGAATTTGAATATCAAGGAAAAGTAAACCGATATCTTCCGATTCCAACTTTTCATACGCTTCCGCTCCGTTTTCGCAAATCCCTACAAGTTCCAATTCTGATAAGCAGGAGATATAATCTTTTAATAAATCAGCGGCAAGGTCATCATCTTCAACGATTAGGCACTTAATTTTCATTTTTAAATAAGTTAATCGGTTTCAATAATCAATTCCACCCGGTAAATATTATAATGTTCAGTAATTGAAAGTTTGTGTTTTTTTTCATAACCGAGGTTAAGCCTGTGTTTGATATTTTGTAACCCTATACCATGGGTATTGTCTTTGGTTTCAGCAGGGTCAAATGTGTTTTCAATATAAAAATAAATCTGTTGTGCGCATGTTTTTAATTTTATATTTACCCAACTGTCATTTTGACCAAGATTGGCATGTTTAAATGCATTTTCAATAAAATTAATTAACAATAAAGGTTCAATAAGCAGGTTTGGTGACTCATTTTCTATATTCAAGGTTATTTTATCCATCCAGCTTTTTTTTAAGGTATGGAGCTCAACATAATTTTTAATGTATTCAATTTCCTTATGAATTTGATTTTTTTCATGAGTGCCTTCTTGGAAAACATATCGCATCATTTCCGAAAGTTTCACAAGCATCGGAGCGGCCTTGGCAGATTTAAAATGAACGAGGCTTAAAATATTATTTAAAGTATTAAATAAAAAATGAGGGTTAATTTGTGCCTTTAACCATTTAAGTTCGGCCTCTGCTTTTTCCCTTTTCCAATCTGCTTCCTCTTTTTGTTTTACTAATAGCGCTTCCCACAAAGCCGACCAATTACCTAACAGACTGAATAATATTAAATATGGCAAGCGGGAAAGAACATGCGGGAAAGAAAAAAGCCAAAATGGTTTTGAGGGCAAAAGGAAAAAATAATCAACATAGCATATTAAATAGCTTGTAATAATATACGAAATAATTAAATAACATGAATACAGCCGGAATTTGCTTTTAATAAAATAAGCCGGCAACAGAAAAAAATAATTATAGTAAGATGCAAGCATTATAAATGCTATATATACAAAACAATAAAATATAACCATTAAGTTACTTTTCTCAAAGTGGTTGTCTACCACCCAATGCTTTACATAATCGTAACTTAAATAGCCGAAAATAAACCACACCAATAGATGGGTGAGGATTTTATACAAAGTGCTTTTACTCATTGTAGAAATTTTTTCTTTTTATACTACCAAATGTGGAAAACACTCCGGCTAAAAACAAGTAAAAATAATTGTGGCGGTTGTTGGTATTTTATATCCGGTTGTTGGTTCATTAAAATTGCAAAAGGGAAACCGGGGCTTTATGTTTGCCGTATGGTGAACTAATTAAAACAAAAATTTTAAACATTTATGAAAAATATATTAGGTATTTTTATTGTCGCTTTTATTTTGTTTGCTTCAACTTTGTTTACGGGCTGTACCATACAACCTTCTGAAGCTGTGGATCAAGATAGGATTTACACTCAGTACGAACTTTTCTATGACAAAAACGAAGACAAAACGCATGCTAAGGCCACTTTTAAATTCGGAGGCGCCACCGGCACTTTATTACAATTAAGTAAACCAAGCGGGGTACTTTTCAATAATGATTCCTTACTATATAATGTATTGGGGTTTTATGAAAAAATATATCCGGGGTTTATAAATTCAGGTAATTTTACATTTAAAGACAAAGCAGGTAAAGCGTATGTTAATTCGGTACCGTTGGTTAAAACGGTTGAATTTCCTGCTGATCCCGCAGTTATCCCTTTAAGTAAAACAGCGGATTATGAAATTAAATGGGTGGGCGCTCCCTTAAGTGCTAATGAAGGTGTGGGTGGATTAGTCGGTACTACGCTTCAACCATTTTTACAAACCACATTAAATGCAACGTCTGTTACAATTTTCGCAAGCCAATTACAAGGTGCCAACCCCGGGCCGTATATTATTTATTTAGAGCGGTCAACCGTTGTAGACCCTGTTCAAAAAACAAGTGTCGGAGGAAGTATGACAGCCAAATACAGGGGCTTGTCGAAAAATGCACAATTAAAGTAAGTTTAGTTTTCAATTATTACGTAAAAACAATTCTCTTAAGTATCCCGATAAACATAAAATTATTTATGTTTATCGGGATTTTTTTTTCAAATACAAACTTCAATATCTAGTTTGAGTCGATAGTATAAATTTTTAGTTTTATGACCAAATCCAAGCTTCATTTTTTAATTGTATTATCGTGGATCATTTAATTTAAAATAATTAATTAACAAAATGGCCATCCGTTTTAATCTCTGTTAAATTTAATCATTCAAGCAAATCCATTTTGAGAAAGCATTTTTCGGTCACGATAAAGTTTCATCAAAATTTTTCAAAAATTTCAAAGGCACATTTGAAATAAAATCTTTTTAAAACCTTCTTAAAAAATAAATCCCTAAAATTATTTTGCGATTAAATTGCATTTTATTTATAGGACACCAAATTAAATTCTATCAATAATATAAAAATACATATAAAGTATTGTATTAATATTTAAAACAGAATAAAATACATGTAAAATCGAAAAAAACATTAGAAATAATTTTGCTTTTATTAATTTTTACAATATGTTTGACCAAAATACAAGTATAAATACTTAGTAAAATTTTAATATTTTACTTAAATGATTGTAAAAATACTCAAGTAAGTTCTTTTTTATTGACAAAAATGTAATGCTTGCTCTTGAATAGTTAGATTTTTTATTTAGCAATCCCGGTGCATTTAAAGTAAAAAACCCTTTAAGAATTGCAGTTCTCAAAGGGTTAATAGTAGTCCTAAATCCTTGTTAAACTTAAAACCAATTCAAATTTATGCCGAAAAAAGTACATTTTAAAATCGCACTCTATTTTATTATCGTAATGGTTACGATAAACCAAAGTTTTGGTCAGTTTACTTTAAATGGTCAACTCAGGACTCGTACTGAATTCAGAGACGGTGTTGGAACGCTTAACCCCACCGGCTCCGCAGCCGCATTTTTTACTTCACAAAGGGCAAGATTAACCTTTGGATATAAATGGGACAGGATATTGTTTAATTTTTCAGCACAAGATGTGCGTGTATGGGGTCAGGATGCTTCATCCATTTCTAACGCAGATGGTAACCGCCTGATGGTACATGAAGCTTGGGGTGAAATTACCTTGATGAATATTAACGACACTACCATTAGAGCAAAATTATTGGATAATCTTTCAGTTAAAATTGGTAGGCAGGCCTTAATTTATGATGATGTAAGACTATTAGGCGATCTAGACTGGCTTCAGCAAGCAAGGAGGCATGATGCAATCGTGTTAAAAGCACAGCATCATGGGTGGCAATTTGATGTGGGTTTAGGATTTAATCAAAATAATGACAACTTTGGCAATACAGGTACCGCTTATGTTGCAGGTAACGTGCCCGCATATATCACCAATTCCAAAGGCTCACTTGTGGCAAGCCCCGGAGGTTTATTACCTCTTTCCCCGGGCGGATCTGTGGGTGCTGCAAGTACAAAAACCGGAACTCCTGTTTTATCAAACCCACCCAGCACGAACGGAATGAATCAGGAATATAAATCAATGCAATTCTTGTATGTAAGCAGGAAATTTAACCAGACAAAATTTGCCGGGCTTTTATTTAAAGATGATTTTGGAAAGTACAGGCCGGATTCTGTTGGAAATGCTACAGCCGGCCTTGTATATGGAAGAAGGTATGACGTAGGTGGTGTTAACAGTCGACTTACTTATGGAATGTTAATTACCGGGAATATCGGAAATGCTTCTTCAGGTTTTAAAAAATCATGGACTGCCGGTGCTTATTTTCAAAGTGGAAAAAATAAGGACGGAAAGGAATTAGGTACTTCTCATTTCACGGCAACCTTGATGTTACAAAAAGGAAAATTTAGTTTTGGTCCAGGTTTTGATTATTTATCAGGTAATGACGGTACTCAAAACACTACTACAGACCATCGTTTTGACCCACTTTATGGAACTCCACATAAGTTTTGGGGGTATATGGATTATTTTTATGTGGGAACAGGATCGCCGGTGGGAGGGTTGAAAAATGCCTACTTTAAAACCAGATATTCTGCAAAAGATTTTTACATAACATTTGATATTCACAATTTTGCCTTAGCCAGACCAACAATTAATACTTTAGATGTTGTGGCAAAACCTGAAATAGACAAAAATCTTGGATACGAATTTGACCTGGTTGCCAACTACTCATTAAATAAATTTACCAACATAGAAGCGGGATATTGTTTTATGTCGGCTACCAACAGCCTTGAGTATGTTAAAAAACAAACTATGGACAAAACCAACCATCTCCCTCAATGGGCATACATAATGATTAATATCCGTCCTGATTTCTTTTTCAGCAAACCGGTGGCTATTAAACAATAATCTTTTTTTCAAAATCTCTAAAAAATTTAAATTTCAAAATTATGATGAAGATAAAACCATATTTATATACTTTATTTTTTTCAATTACATTATGTTTATTATCATCCAACACGTTTTTCCGTCCCGCAAAAACTTATAAACTGGGTTTTATACCACTCACTGATTGTGCTCCATTAATTGTGGCCAAAGAGTTGGGATTGTTTAAAAAATATGGAGTTGAAGTGGAACTTTCTAAAGAAGCTTCATGGGCTAATGTTAGGGACAAAATTTTAACCGGGGAGTTGGATGGGGCGCATTGTCTTTTCAGTATGCCTTTCTCTGTATATACGGGAGTAGGTGGCAAAGCAGGATCAGAAATGAAAATTGCTATGGTATTAAACAATAATGGTCAGGCGATTACTTTATCAAAAGATTTTTGTGGATTGGTAGGTTTTAAACAATACAATAAAGTAGCGGCGGCCATTAAAGCATTACAGTCAAAAAAAGAAATTACGTTTGCAATGACTTTCCCCGGAGGTACACATGATATATGGCTTAGAAATTGGTTAGCTGCATGTGGTGTTAATTCGAAAACTGTAGGAATAATTACCATTCCTCCCCCACAAATGGTGGCCAACATGAAAGTGGATAATATGGAAGGATATTGCGTAGGCGAACCATGGAACGGCGTGGCAGTAGCGCAAAATATCGGATTTACTCATGTGGCATCACAAGATATTTGGAAACACCATCCGGAAAAGGCTTTAGTTGTTAATAAAGAAATGGCAGCCAATAAAGAAGATCTTAAGAAAATAATGAAAGCAATTTTAGAAGCTTGTAAATGGTTAGACAATATGCCGAACCGAAAAAAGGCGGCTGTGTGGCTTACAAAGCCATATTATGTTAATGCCCCTCTGGCTGTAATTGAAGCAAGATTATTAGGATCTAACGACCTTGGCTGTGAGCTGGGCGTACAAAAATATAAAGATGATATGATGTTATTTTATAATAATGGTATAGTTAATTCTCCACGCAAAGCGCATGCAATATGGTTTATGGCACAGTACGTTAGGTTCGGCCTTTTAAAAGCAGCCCCGGATTATGATAAAATTGCTGAAAATCTTATAATGGACGATTTATACAGTGAAGTTGCCAAGGAAATGAATATTGTGGTACCTGCTGATGGTATGAAACCATTTAAAACAAATTTAGAACCTACCATATTTGATCCCGCTAACCCTGCACTTTACTTGCAAACTGCAAAAAAATAAAAATAAAAATAAAAAAATATAAAAGATGAAAAACTTTTTAAATATTAAAAATTACCTGCCGGTAATATATTTTCTTTTGAGTATGTTCCTGCTGATAAGTATTTGGTTTGCTTTTTCAAAAATTAGCAAAGGGGAAATCCCCGGCCCTTCACTTACTTTGGATAAATTTATAGAATTAAAAGCGGATGCTTTTCATAGTGATCAGAATTATAAGGGGATCGCAGTTCAGCTTTTTAGTTCGTTGGTAAGGGTTTTCACAGGTTTTGGCATTGGAAGTTTAATTGCCATTCCGCTTGGCTTACTGATCGGTTCTAATAAAATCGCTTTCAATATATTTAATCCTGTAATACAAATTTTAAGGCCGGTATCACCTTTGGCATGGTTTCCATTGGGTTTATTATTTTTAAAATCTGCTCCCGGAGCCACTATATTTATCATATTTATTACTTCTCTCTGGCCTACATTAATTAATACAGCCTTTGGAGTATCAACTATCCCTCAAGACCATAAAAATGTAGGCAAGGCGTTTGGTTTTTCGAAATGGAAATATATTACAAAAATCATGATCCCATTCAGTCTTCCACATATTATTACCGGTTTAAGATTATCTATCGGTGTTGCCTGGATGGTAATAGTGGCGGGTGAAATGCTTTCAGGGGGATCCGGAATTGGATTTTTTGTGTGGGATAGTTGGAACGCAGGCAGCATTGAGCAAATTCTAATCGCAATTCTTATTATCGGTTTTGTGGGTCTTTTGTTAGACAAATGTTTTGGCTTTTTACAAAAAAAAATATCGTTTTAATCTCCAATTTTAAAACTTAAAAATATGATAGGTTCAAATGTTTTAACCGTTGATTCTTCAAATGATTTTCATAAAATATTAGGCAATACGAGCATAGATATTCAAAATGTAAGCGTCTCATTTAAAACCCCCAAGGGTCTTTTTACTGCTGTAAAAAACATTTCGCTTACTATTAATAAAGGTGAAATAGTTTCATTGATAGGGCACTCCGGTTGTGGTAAATCTACTTTGATGGGTACAGTATCAGGTATGATTAAACTAACTGAAGGAAATGTAATGGCAAATGAAAAAATTGTT
Source organism: Spirosomataceae bacterium (assembly GCA_965248855.1). Classification (GTDB taxonomy): domain Bacteria; phylum Bacteroidota; class Bacteroidia; order Cytophagales; family 172606-1; genus CBDFKQ01. The sequence continues at coordinate 68,566 of CBDFKQ010000004.1, forward strand.
ACAGGCCCCGGCCCCGACAGAGGAATTGTTTTTCAAAATTATTCTTTACTGCCCTGGATGTCGGTTTACAAAAATATTTATGAAGCTGTGGATAGTGCTGTAAAAGGAAAAACTAAAAATGAAAAAAAGGAAATTGTTGATGAAAACCTTAATATGGTTAATTTATATTCACACAAAGACAAGCTCCCTTCGCAACTTTCCGGTGGAATGAAGCAACGGGTGGCCATTGCCAGGGCTTTTGCGATTAACCCAAACATTTTATTGCTTGATGAACCATTCGGTGCCTTGGACGCCTTAACAAAATCATCAATGCATATAGAACTATTAAAACTTTGGAATATGGATAACCGGAACAAAACTATTGTGATGGTAACACATGATATTGAAGAAGCTATCTTCCTTTCGGATAGAGTAGTGGTAATGAACAACGGTCCGGCGGCTACCATTAAAGAAATTGTAAATATCAATTTAGAACGCCCTCGAAACAAAAAGCAGATTATTCATGACCCTAAGTACATCGAAATCCATGATAAACTATTGAACTTACTTATAGATAAATTTTCTATAGAGGATTAAGTTTGATGGAAATTGTTGATTTTTAAAATATCAGTATTTTGATATCAAAATATTGATATTTTTTTTGTGAATATAGAAAACATTTTGAGGAGATAAAAGTACTTGGATTAGAATGAACGGAAAGTGATGATAAAGACAAATGAGGTGTTTGTGCTACTGATGTAAAACCAATATGCTATGTACGGAAATGATGGATGTTGAATATATTTATAATTTTAAAAAAATACCCGTAATTTTTCATAACCGGGATTTGTTGATTTATAGAGAATGATAATTTATTAAAGTTCCTTTTTGTTCCTCTTTGTAATTGTATAAACTTTAGTAATTGAAAGACGTGACAGAGCCTTGTTTTTATCACTGTCAATAGAGTTTATAACTTTTTTAATTACTTGATACTGATCGCTTAAATAAATCTCAAGATCAATACCATTTATTTTCACTCCACTTTTTTTAAATTCCGTCATATTGATAGATTCTTCAAATTCTTTTTTAAATTCCATTCCTTGGACGGAAAATTTATTTTTTGATTCAACATAAATGATTGTATCATCTTTTAATTTAATAATGCAATTAATATTATCGTTTAAAAATGTACCGACAGATTCTTGTTCCCATTTGTAATTAATTGAATTAAGATATTGGATGACAGAATCTTTTTTTACATCATTGTTAATTATTTTTTCCAGATCGTTTAAGGTTATTGAACGGTTTTCAATTTTAAGATTTTCTTTTACATCCTCATCACTAAGTATAGCCATCGCTACACTTGGAGATTTTTTCCAATATTTTACGTCTATATTTGCCCCGTTATAAAGCTTGTCATATTCAGAAGAATTTATTGATTCATTAAATTTATACTCCTGCCCTTTATCATCCTGAAATGAAACATTGATTTCAAAAGAAGTAGTTCTGTTACCTCTCCGCCTTGAGGTTTCTGAATGACCATTTATGATAACACCTTTGGTAATAATTCCTTCTTTATCAAAAACGTCTTTCTTTCTATATTCAAAAATTAAGGAAAATATAACAATGAATATAATGCCGGGTATTAATGCCCAAGGTGCATAATTTAAACCTTTAGCTTGATACTCAGGATCTTTTTCGAGAAGCTCGTAAAATGAAGTAATATCACTTATAAAAAGAAATGTAAATATAAATACCAGAACTCCGCCTATAACAGAAATATAAAAAGGACCTTGGTTATATGATGATATCGGTATCCCTAAAGTAAAAAAAAAGACAATAAAGAAAAGAACAGCTGACCAAATTTTCCTTCTGGTATTAAATTCCATAATAGTTATTTTTTAAAAAAAGAAATGTTGTTGCCCTTAATACTAATCTTATAAATATATTTATCTCCCCTTTCATTTTGAAACTGTATAAGGGAGGTATTATCCGGTTCAGAATTGTCATTATAAAAGCCCTGAAAATTAAAAATTCCCTTGTTTTGATTTTTGTCAATAGCCTGTTCATCAATTATAGTTGTATTACCCCTATCAAGTTGGCTAAGTGATATAAACCTTACAGGAATTCCTTCATTTTTTACCAAATAGATAAATTTCCCATTTTTATAAAAACCGGATTCTGATATGAATTTTGGTTCATAAAAATAAGTTATTTCTGATAATTCTCTTAATGGTCCATTTTTAATTATTTCGGTTATCTGAGATAAAGATTTAATTAAATTTTGCTTACTTACTGTTACAGTATCAAATGAAGGATAAGTTGAATCGCTTATAAACGCCTTTGGGGCGCTGTTAATATTTTTTTTATAACTTAAAAGACATCTGATATTATATTTATCAGCATCTATTACTTTTAAATAACTATTCCGGTATTCTTTATCCATTAAAGTAAAATAATGACCGAGCTTAGCATTATTAATTTTTTCAACATTTTCATTTCTGTTTTTTATATTCATTTCCGCAGATTTCTGTATTGATGATTTGGTCTGTAACGTATCGATAATTGTGTAAATAATAAAACCAATTACTAGAAGAATCAGCCCTATAAAAGAAAACCATGGAGTCTTAAACTTTAAGCCAATACTATTCAAATAAATATTTAATTCCGGGTTTGGCTCATACAGTTTATTATCCGGTGATTTTAGAATAAAATCAGAACCTATACTGAAAAATGGTATCCAAAATATATGAAAATATTTCTGGCGTTTTATGATTTTGTATTGTGCATCAAGGTTTTGTGGTAAACCTAATGATGAAGGTATGTAAGAATCTTGCTCAAATGAGTTCCATCCAAAAACTATCATAAAGAAAATAAGGCTAAATAATTACTTTAATGATAATGATTTTTTAATAAATGTAAAAAAGTCAAATTGCCTTTCCGGATTTTGAAATGTAACATTTAATATAATGGGAGGGTTTATAAAAAAATAATCTTTAACTAAACAAAAAAAGACACAAAAGAAATTTAGGTTTTAAAAGCTATAATTGATTTTAATACACTAAACAATTTATTCTTATTCATTTACAAATAAAGAAGTTAGTCTATAATAGAAATATTAAACTTATATTTTATCATTAAATGTAATGTAAGATATCAATGTTGTTAAGTTATATTTTATAAGCCATATAAAATCTTTTTTCCGGCTTGTGTTTTCTTACAAATGATCTGCTACAAATATTTAAATAAAAAAAGTATTGGATTTAGAAATGAACTTAAAATAATGATAAAGACAAGTAATCGTTTTTTAGTTGTTCTTAATCAATTCGCGAATGAGTTTTATGAATTCTTCTACATTAACATTTGGATCTTTTTTGCGAATCCTTGTTATTTTAACCCCAGCGTGTGCAAAAATAGAATCTTTAATTTTGTCTTTTCTTTGGCTTTCGGTATCATCATGAAAAGAGCTGTCAAGTTCAAAAAAATAAATAGGTTTAAATCCTTCGACCTGGTCAAAAATTACAACGTCTATTATCCCGGAAAAGAAATATTTACTTTCCTCTTCTATTAAACTGCTTTTTAATAAAATCCAATTTAATAAACAACTTATTGCAACGTTTGGATAAATTTGGAAAGTTGGAAATGTGTTTTTTAGGGCATCATAGAATTGTTTTTCTTGTCCCGACTTAAAAAGATTAATTGTGTAATCAACATTTGCAAACTCTTTTCTTTCAGTTACTGATATAATATCTGATTGTGAATGTTCTATATTTTTAGGAGATTCTTTTTCATAAGTTTCAATCACAATTTTACAAATCGTTTCGCTTGGATAAAGATTTGCATAATTATAGGCTTCACCTAAATTAGTTTCCCATTTTCTTTTTACAATTTGACAGGTGACAAATTGTAAATCGTAAAGTGAAAGTTTATAAAAATCTCCTTTGTCAAGCGTCCATAACGTTTCAAGATTTTCAGTAATGTCGATTCTATCAATTGGATAGGAATCGACTTGACTCAAAAATTCAGTTACAAATGTTTGAGCAGCTTTTGTTAATAGTAAATCAGATAGAATTTCATTTTTATTTTTATGTAAGATACCAATAAGATAATTCCAATTTTGTCCTTTAACTGCTTGAAATATTTCTTCATGATCTATCATAGAAGGTTATATAGGTTAATATTTAAAACTTTATTTATAAAATTAGTCAAGAGTTAATATTATTAACAATTTTATGATTCTCTTTTTAATTCTCACTCAATATCTCCCAAAAAGCATCAACTCTTGCAGTCCATGTATTTTGTAGAGTAGCTTTTATCCTTTCCTGCTTTTTCTCTTCATTATTTTCTGCGATAGCGATATCTATATAATTGATAAACTCATCTTGGTTTTCAGCAATGTAGGCCACATCTTTAAATGAATAGATATCTTCGGAAAAATGCGTGGCAATAACAGGTTTACCTGCTGCTAAATATTCATTTATTTTTAAGGGATAAATGCTTTTTGTCAATATCGAACACTTAAATGGGATAATCAGGCAATCCATATATTGCAGGTAGGCGGGTAATTCTTTTATATTTTTTGGTCCGGCAAAAATTACATTTGGTATTTTATCCAGGTTAACTGTTTTGTATTCATCATTCCCGAAAGGCCCAACCAATAAAAGTATTTTGTCGCTGTGTTTTTCGGCAATTTTTCTTAATAATTCATAATCTGTTCGTTCTTCCAAATTACCTGTAAAGCCAATTACTTTTTTGTTTATCGTTTCAAACTCTTTAGGTTTTGGAAGTATTTCATCTGCTGATTTTCTGAAAAGTGATACATCTGCAGCATTTGGATGTAAAAATACTTTATCGGAAAATTGTGATTTCAATCTTCTTAATTCCCGGGAAGTAGTGAGCGTAATATCGTATGCCTTAATGATGGCTTCTTCTAATTTAATCCCATGCTTGGCTGTATACGCAACCTGCGAAAGATCATCCATAGATTGATAGATTTTCTTTAAAGGTTTTATATCTGAAGGGAATTCAATGGCAAAAAATGGATCAAAAGCATTAATAAAAACAAAGTCCTTTATATCAAACTCTTTAATTATCCTCCTAATGGTAGAGAAAATAATACGATCGTTGTATTTCGAAAGTAAATTATACAATTTACCTACAGGCAAAAAATTTATCGGCAGCGATATACCCGGTGTAACAAAAGTGAGGTTATTGGATTCTTTTGATTTTGTGTAAATATTTTTTCGAAATAAAAGTGCTTTTTTCCGCACTTTTATTTCGGGTTTATTATAAAGTTTTGCAAAATCCTTCCACGAATAAGGGTGGTCTATATAAAAAACCCTGTTATTTTTACTAAATTCTTTTGCAAGTGATAAGGATGGTGAAGAAATCGGTGCATCCCAACGGGATAATGTAAATATAATCAGATCGTATTTAGGATACATTTTAATTAAGAAAACGTTAATTTATTTCACGAATATACCGGCTAATTTTTATTTTTTAGCAGGAGTGTATTAGCATATTTTTTAAATAAAATTAAAATTCATTTTAATTTTAAAGAATGATTAACTCAAAATTATTATGTTTATAATATGAAACACATTTCAATTCTTGTTCCCAAAGGAGCAATATTAGGCAGCCTTGAAGGCACTCGCCAATTATTTACCCAGGTAAATGGTTTTTTTTCAGCAAAAGGCTTGTCTCCAATATTTAATATACAATTAATAGGAATAACAAAACAAACTCCTTTAAGCGGAGGTTTATTTATTGCAAATGCCGACCACTTAATTGCAGAAGTAGCAAAAACAGATCTAATCATCATTCCGGCCATCGATGGTGATTTAAAAATAGCTATTGAAAAAAATGAAGAATTTATTCCATGGATAGTTAAGCAATATGGCGATGGCGCTGAAGTAGCAAGCCTTTGCCTTGGTGCATTTTTGTTGGCATCAACAGGATTATTAAACGGAAAAAAATGTGCAACACACTGGATGGCTGAACATGAATTTAGAAAAATGTTTCCTGATGTTACTTTGGTAACAGAAAAGATTATTACCGATGAAAATGGACTTTATTCAAGTGGCGGTGCTTTTTCTTATCTTAATCTTATCCTTTACCTTATTGAAAAATATGCAGGTAAGGAAATGGCGATTTTATGTGCTAAAGTGTTTGCCATAGAAATAGAACGAGATAATCAATTATCTTTTACCATTTTTCAAGGTCAGAAAGAACATGAAGACGAACCCATTAAAAAAGCACAGGAATTTATAGAAAAAAATTATCAGGAGAAAATATCAGTAGACCAACTAACGGATATGCTGGCCTTGAGTAGAAGAAATTTTCAACGCAGGTTTAAAAAAGCAACTTCAAATACGATAATTGAGTACATACAAAGAGTGAAAATGGAAGCTGCTAAAAATGATTTAGAGAACAGTCAGAAAAATATAAATGAAGTTATGTATGATGTGGGATACTCCGATACTAAATCTTTTAGGTCAGTTTTTAAAAAAATAACCGGCTTGCCTCCCAATGAATATAGAAGTAAATATAATAAGGTGTTAAGGATGAATTAATATTTTTTTAACGATAAATAGATTTTATTATATTACCCCCTCAACCTAAATTCTATTTCTTTCTCAATATCGAATATTGCCTTTAATTCATCAGCATCAGTAGGTTTCATTTTGCCTGATAGGATTAAACGTAATTGTCTGCGGCGAAGGGCGCCATCAAAAAGCATTCTTTCTTCTTCATTTTCAGGAACAAGTTCAGGTACTTTTTTAGGTTTTCCTTCATCATCAATAGCAACAAAAGTAAAAAAAGCTTTATTGGTGGCATATTTTATTTTTTTAGGTATATCTTCTGCAGATACTTCTATAAAAACTTCCATTGACGAATTAAATGAACGTGTTACCTGTGCTTTTAATGTAATTACATGACCTAACCTGATAGGTTCGCTATAAGAAATATTATCTACAGAAGCCGTTACAACCACGGCTTCCGAATGCTTTTGTGCAGCAATTGCTGCTGCAATATCCATCCAATACATCATTTTGCCTCCCATAAGGTTGTTTAAGGTATTGGTATCATTTGGCAGTATCATCTCCGTCATGGTAGTGAGAGAATCTTTAGCGAATTTTTTCATATTATTAATCAAGGAAAATGAGATGAAGACAAAAGCATCAATTGCAATATAGTGTCGAACCTAAATTAAATTAATGAAATTATTTTAGGTTTTTATTTAAACTTTATTAAATTATACAAAAGATTAAAATAAATGTAGGGCTTGTCTCGACCGGCTCAATGTTCCATTTTTTTTCGTACCTCAAGCAAAGGTTTCAACTGCAAGTCTGATTGGCATAACATGCATATTCATTTTACCACTATTTTCCCTAATTTTTCTTTAAATATACTTATTGTCCCAACTAAAATTAGCGGCATTTCTCCGTGTAGCCTTCCCTATGTCAATAAGAAAGTAATTCAATCAAATATAAATTATAATTATCGGTTTATTCATATGATAATCAATCTCAAAAATAAATACACCTTTAATCCAGAAAACAAATTTTATAGCAAAAAAGATAAGGCTATACAGGAACAATTTGCGTACAGTTAAGCTAATAAATATCGTGTAGCGATATTATATAAAATATTTAAAATATTTTTTTGCTGTTGTTGGATAATTAAATAAAAGCCTCTACATTTGCGTTCCCAAATTCTGGGCGATCGTGTGTCTTTTTTAAAATCCGGTCGAAAATAATTGATATTCAACTGATAATAAATTAGCATTTAAAAGATCAACGTTTATAAAATGCCTACTATACAACAATTAGTAAGAAAAGGAAGAGTAAAGCTGGAATTTAAATCAAAATCACCTGCTTTAGATGCTTGTCCGCAGCGTCGTGGAGTTTGTACAAGGGTTTATACAACTACTCCAAAAAAACCAAATTCAGCCATGCGTAAAGTGGCTCGTGTTCGTTTAACTAATGGAAAAGAAGTAAATGCTTATATACCGGGTGAAGGACATAATTTGCAAGAACATTCAATAGTTTTGATTCGTGGTGGAAGAGTAAAAGATTTACCGGGAGTTCGTTATCACATTGTTCGTGGTGCATTGGATACTGCAGGTGTTAAAGACCGTAAACAAGGTAGATCTAAATATGGTGCTAAGAGACCAAAACCGGGTCAACCGGCAGCAGCTCCAGCAAAAGGAAAGAAAAAATAATTAAAAAAGCATAGAATAATATAGTTATAAAATGAGAAAATCCAAGCCTAAAAAAAGATACGTATTACCGGATCCTGTTTATAAAGATGTACTGGTAACAAAGTTCGTAAACAACCTAATGCAAGCAGGTAAAAAAAGTATTGCTTATAATATTTTTTATACTGCGGTAGGTATTGTTGAAAAACGTACGAGCGAAAGTGGTGTTGATATATGGAAAAAGGCATTAACTAATATTATGCCGGCAGTTGAAGTAAAGAGTAGGAGAGTTGGTGGTGCTACTTTTCAAGTACCAACAGAAGTGAGGCCCGAAAGAAAACAGGCTTTAGGTATTAAATGGATGATTATGTATGCAAGGCGTCGTGGAGAGAAATCAATGGCTGAGAAATTAGCCGGCGAAATTGTAGCTGCTGCTAAAGGCGAAGGAGCTGCTGTAAAAAAGAAAGATGATACACACAGAATGGCTGAGGCTAACAAAGCTTTCTCACATTTTAGAATTAATTAATAATATTTTTATATTGAAAAATCAGATAATTATTTTTTCTGATTTTTCAATTTTAAGGACGAGGAATGTGCATAGTGAAATTTAATTTAATAACATTTCCTTTTCAAAATTTGCAATAATACTCATGGCTGACTTAAGATTACTACGCAATATCGGTATCATGGCTCATATAGATGCCGGAAAAACCACTACAAGTGAGCGTATATTGTTTTACACAGGTAAAACACATAAAATTGGTGAAGTGCATGAAGGTGCAGCCACTATGGATTGGATGGCGCAAGAGCAAGAGAGAGGTATAACTATTACATCTGCAGCTACTCATGCTCAGTGGGGTTATCCTACAGAACAAGGCGACCCTATCAAAGGTGAAACAGAAATTTATGAAATTAACTTAATTGATACTCCGGGTCACGTAGATTTTACGGTTGAAGTGGAGCGTTCATTAAGGGTGTTGGATGGTGCTGTTGCATTATTCTGTGCAGTATCAGGAGTTGAGCCACAATCTGAAACAGTTTGGAGGCAAGCAAATAAATACGGTGTTCCTCGCATTGGTTTTGTTAATAAAATGGATCGTGCAGGAGCAGATTTCTTTAATGTTGTAAAAGAAATAAAAGAAAAATTATACGCAAAACCGGTTCCATTACAAGTTCCGATTGGTGCTGAAGATACTTTTACCGGTGTTGTTGATCTTTTGATCATGAAAACGATCATTTGGAACGAGGCAGATAAAGGAAAAACATATATTTTAGGAGAAATTCCTGCCGATTTAGTAGAAGTAGCAAACGAATGGAGACAACATTTAGTTGAATCTGTTGCTGAATATGATGATGCTTTGTTAGAAAAGTTTTTCGAAAATCCTGAATCTATAACAAGAGAAGAATTGATGATAGCTATTCGTAAAGCTACCATTGATATGACTATTATTCCTTTAATGTGTGGTTCTGCTTTTAAAAATAAAGGCGTACAGACTATGCTTGATGGAGTAATTGCATATTTGCCATCTCCACTTGATCTTCCTGAAGTAGTAGGTCATAATCCTGATACAGAAAAAGAAGAATCAAGGGGTGCAGATGCTAAACAACCTTTTGCAGCATTGGCATTTAAAATTGCAACTGATCCCTTTGTTGGAAGATTATGTTTCTTCCGTGTGTATTCAGGATTTTTGGACGCAGGTTCGTATGTTTTAAATATGCGTACCGGCAAAAAAGAAAGGATATCAAGATTAATGCAAATGCATGCTAACAAGCAAAATCCCATTGATAAAGTAACCGCTGGAGATATTGCAGCAGGCGTTGGTTTTAAAGACATAAAAACCGGTGATACGTTAGTAGATGAAAAATACCCTATTGTATTAGAGTCAATGAGTTTCCCGGAGCCTGTAATTGGTTATGCAATTGAACCGAAAAAACAAGCTGATGTAGATAAATTAAGTAACGCTATTACAAAATTAGTCGAAGAAGATCCTACTCTACATGTTCAAACTGATCAAGAAACCGGTCAGACTGTATTAAAAGGTATGGGTGAGCTTCATCTAGAGATTATAATAGATCGTATGAGGCGTGAGTTTGGTGTTGAAATTAACCAAGGTGCTCCTCAGGTTGCTTATAAAGAAGCATTAACAAAAAATTACGAACATAGAGAAGTATTTAAGAAACAAACAGGTGGTCGTGGTAAATTTGCTGATATAGCTTTTGAAATTGGTCCACGTGAGGATGGAAAACCGGGTTTAGAATTCGTAAACGGTATTGTTGGTGGAGTTATTCCTCGTGAATTTATTCCGGCTGTTCAAAAAGGTTTTGAAGAATCTATGAAAAATGGTCCTTTAGCCGGTTATCCAATTGATTCTATGAGGGTTCGTTTGTTCCATGGTTCTTTTCACCAGGTCGATTCAGATTCTTTATCGTTTGAAATTGCAGCAAGAGATGGTTTCCGTGAATCCGGAAAACATGCAGGTGCGAAAATTATGGAGCCAATCATGAGTGTTGAAGTTATAAGTCCGGATGAATTTACCGGCCCGGTAACAGGAGATTTAAATAGAAGGCGTGGAGTAATGAAAGGGATGGATACAAAAGGTGGTGCTCAAGTTATTAAGGCCGATGTTCCTTTAAAAGAATTATTTGGTTATGTTACTGATTTACGTACAATTACATCTGGCCGTGCATCTGCTACTTTAACTTTTTCACATTATGAATTTTTACCAAATAATCTTGCTGAATTAGTTGTGGCCCAAGTAAAAGGGCTTTCAAATAAATAATTTTAAAAGTAAGGGTTAATTTAAAAGTGACTCTTTTTACATACGAAATACTATTTTGAAATAAAATGAATCAAAAAATCAGGATTAAATTGAAGTCTTTCGATCATAATTTGGTAGATAAATCTTCTGAAAAGATCGTTAAAGCTGTAAAATCTACAGGAGCGGCGGTAAGCGGACCAATTCCTCTACCAACAGAGAAAGAAATCTTTACAGTTCTTCGTTCACCTCACGTAAATAAGAAATCTCGTGAGCAATTTCAACTTTGTACCTACAAACGCTTGATCGACATTCATTCAACAAGCCCTAAAACAGTAGATGCATTAATGAAACTAGAATTACCAAGTGGTGTAGACGTAGAAATTAAAGTTTGATTTTTATTTAATATCATCAAGAAAAAAGACCGATCGCTTATGCGAGGTCTTTTTTTTATCTGCATAAGACAACAGAACAAGTATATTTTCAGCTGTTTATTTTTTAGTTTTTTATTAAATAATTTGCATTCTTATTATAGTTCCTTATCTTTGCAATCCGTTTTAATAAAGCTATACTGAAGAATAATAATATTTCAATAAAATGTCAGGTATAATAGGTAAAAAGATTGGAATGACTACAGTGTTTAATGCTGAAGGTCAAAGTATTGCATGTACGCTTGTACAAGCTGGTCCGTGTGTTGTAACGCAAGTGAAAACAGTTGATGTTGATGGCTACGATGCCATTCAACTTGGATATGGTGAGGCAAAAGAAAAAAATACTACCAAACCTTTAATAGGTCATTTCAAAAAAGCTTCTACTACGCCTAAGCGTAAAGTGGTTGAGTTTAAAGATTTTTCGACTGATTTAGCTTTAGGGCAAAATTTAGTAATTGGCGATATATTAACTGTTGGCGACTTTGTAAATGTTGTTGGCACTTCGAAAGGAAAAGGTTTTCAAGGAGTTGTTAAAAGACATGGTTTCAGCGGAGTTGGAGGACAAACACATGGTCAGCATAATCGCCTTCGCCACCCCGGTTCTATCGGGGCATGCTCTTTTCCTTCTAGAGTTTTTAAAGGAATGAAGATGGCAGGTCGTACAGGTGGAAGAAGAGTAAAAACTCAACATCTGGAAGTATTAAAGGTTTATGCCGAACAAAATTTACTTGTTGTTAGTGGTTCTATCGCCGGAGCAAGAAACTCATTTGTAATCGTAGAGAAATATTAAGATGGAATTAGTTATTTTAGATAAAGCCGGAAAGGACACAGGAAGGAAAATTATCCTTACGGATGAGGTTTTTAAAATCAAACCTAACGACCATGCAATTTATTTAGATGTTAAACAATTTCAGGCAAATCAACGTCAGGGAACGCATAAATCTAAAGAAAGAGCTGAGGTAGCCGGTTCTACAAGAAAATTGCACAAACAAAAAGGTACCGGTGGTTCTCGTAAAGGGAGTATCAAAAACCCTTTGTATCGTCATGGTGGCCGTGTTTTCGGACCACGACCTCGAGATTATTCCTTTAAATTAAATAAAAAAGTTAAAGAATTAGCACGTAAATCGGCTTTATCTTATAAAGCTTCAGAAGCAAAAATAACGGTTTTAGAAGATTTTACTTTTGATAAACCACGTACTAAAGATTATCTTAATTTTTTGAGTAGTTTATCTTTATCAGGAAGGAAAACATTGTTTGTTGTAACTGAAAAGGATGATAATTTATATTTATCATCAAGAAATATTCAAAAGGCAAAAGTTATTAATGTAAGCCAATTGAATACATACGAATTATTGAATACAGATGCTTTATTATTAAGCGAAAGTTCAGTAAAAAAAATAGAAGAACTATTTTAATAATATAGGAAAATGAGTATTTTAAAACGACCTGTTCTTACAGAAAAAACATCAGCCCTTACAGAAAAAGGTGTATACGGTTTTATTGTTGATCTGAAGGCAAATAAAATAGAAATAAAAAAAGCTGTTGAAAAGTCATATGGAGTTGTTGTTTTAGAGGTAAGGACAATGAGGGTAATCGGAAAACCGAAATCTAGGTATTCCCATTCAAAAGTTCTTTCAGGCAGAACATCAACCTATAAAAAGGCTTTAATTAAATTGGTCGCAGGTGAATTTATAGATTTCCACAGTTAATTCGAATAAGTAAGTAATTAGTTAGTTAGGTATAGCGGGCTTTTCCCGCTGCAAAAACAACAGAGTTAAAATGGCAGTTAAAAAAATAAGACCTATCACTCCGGGGCAACGTTTTAGAGTAGCTCCTGTATTTAGTGATATCACAACAAACGAGCCTTATAAACCCCTTACTACCTCCATTAAAAAATCAGGCGGTAGAAATAGCGATGGTAAAATGACCATGCGTTATATGGGTGGAGGACACAAAAGACGGTACCGTTTAATAGATTTTAAAAGGGATAAGTTTGATATAAGTGCAACAGTTGATACAATCGAATATGATCCAAATCGTACAGCTCGTATTGCTCTAATCACTTATTCAGATGGAGAAAAGCGTTATATTATTGCTCCAACAGGCCTTATAGTTGGTCAAGTTGTAATAGCAGGTAAAGAAGTTCCCCCGGAAGTAGGGAATGCACTTCCTTTAGGTTCTATGCCAATTGGTACTATTGTTCACAATATTGAATTACATCCCGGTAAAGGTGGTGCTCTTGCAAGAAGTGCAGGGACATATGCTCAACTTTTAGCACGTGAAGGAAAGTATTCTACATTGAAAATGCCTTCAGGTGAAATGAGAATGGTTCTTTCAGCTTGTATTGCAACTGTAGGTTCTGTATCTAATGCTGATCACATGAATACTAATGTTGGTAAAGCAGGTAGAAGTCGTTGGAAAGGTATCAGACCAAGAACACGTGGTGTGGCGATGAATCCGGTCGATCATCCTATGGGTGGTGGTGAAGGTAGAGCTTCAGGAGGTCATCCTCGTTCTCGTAATGGTTTATTGTCAAAAGGCAAGAAAACGCGTAACAAGAAGAAACAATCATCGAAATATATAATTAGCAGAAAGAAAAAATAATGGCACGTTCACTCAAAAAAGGACCTTATATTGACTTTCGCTTGGAAAAGAAAGTCTTGACAATGAATGAGTCCGGAAAGAAATCGGTTATTAAAACCTGGTCCAGAAGGACGATGATCTCTCCTGATTTTGTTGGACATACTTTAGCAGTTCATAACGGTAATAAGTTTATGCCGGTTTATGTTACTGAAAATATGGTAGGACATAAATTAGGTGAATTTTCTCCAACACGTACATTTAGAGGTCACTCTGCAAAAAAAGATAAAGGTAAAAGATAACATATCGTTAATGTTTAATGATATAGAAATATAATATTATGGAAGCAGTTGCTAAATTAAAGAATGTACCTACTTCTCCTCAAAAAATGAGGCTTGTAGCTGATTCTATTAGAGGTAAAGAAGTTAGTAAAGCACTTAATATTCTTCGCTTTGAAACTAAAGTTGGTGGAGCTATTTTAGAAAAAGTTCTTTTATCAGCTTTAGCTAACTGGCAAGAAAAAAACAGTAGCGAAAAAATTGAAGATGCAGGTTTAGTTGTAAAAACTGTGTTTATTGATGGTGGTGCAATGGTAAAAAGATTGAGACCTGCTCCTCAAGGAAGAGGTCATAGAATTCGCAAGCGTTCTAACCATATTACAATGATTGTTGATTCTAAGTAAATACTATTAAAAAGAGGCGAAAAACTCATGGGACAAAAAGTTAATCCAAATGGTCTTAGACTTGGTATAGTTAAGGGATGGGATTCTAATTGGTATGGTGGCAAAAATTTTGCCGACAAGCTTGTAGAAGATGAACGTATTCGTAAATATGTGGCTGCTCGTATTCCTAAAGGTGGTATTTCTAAAGTTGTTATCGAACGTACTTTAAAAAGAATAACACTTACTATTAATACTGCCCGTCCGGGTGTGGTTATTGGTAAAAATGGAGCAGAAGTTGAAAGAATAAAAGAAGAAATTAAGAAGCTTACAGCGAAGGATGTTCAAATTAATATATTTGAAATTAAACGCCCGGAAATAGATGCTAAATTAGTTGGTGAGTCAATAGCTCAACAACTAGAAGCAAGGATTTCTTACAGACGCGCAATGAAGCAAGCCATTAGCTCTGCAATGCGTGTTGGTGCCCAAGGTATAAAAATTAAGGTTTCAGGCCGCCTAGGTGGCGCGGAGATGGCTCGATCTGAACAATATAAAGAAGGCAGAGTACCTCTTCATACTATTAGAGCAGATATTAATTATGCTATTTCAGAAGCTTTAACAGTTTATGGAAAAATAGGTATTAAGGTATGGATCTTTAAAGGAGAAATATTTGGTAAACCGGATTTATCTCCTGCAGCTGCAAATACAGCAACTAATAGTCCAACAGGAGTAAGTTCGGAAAGACGCGAAAGAGGTGGTGAAAGGGAAGATAGAGGTGGCCGAAACGATAGGAAAAAAAGAGATGACAATAGAGGTGGCGGCGGAGGGGGAAATAACAGCGGTGCAAATGATAGAAATAAGAAAAGACGTTAATATTATTCACTGACTGCTCGTAAAAATTAACATATATAGCAATGTTACAGCCAAAAAAGACAAAATTTAGGAAAATGCAGAAAGGCCGTGTAAAAGGTCTTGCTACAAGAGGGAATGAGATAAACTTTGGATCATTTGCAATTAAATCATTAGAACCAGGTTGGATCACTTCTCGTCAAATTGAAGCAGCTCGAATATCGGTTACTCGTGCAATGAAACGTGAAGGCCAAGTTTGGATTAGAATTTTTCCTGACAAACCAATTACAAAAAAACCTGCAGAGGTTCGTATGGGTAAAGGTAAGGGTGCACCTGAATATTGGGTAGCTGTTATTAAGCCGGGAACAATATTATTTGAAGCGGAAGGAATAAGTTTAGAAACTGCACAAGATGCACTACGTTTGGCAGCTCAAAAGCTTCCGGTTAAAACAAAATTTATCGTTCGTAGAGATTACGTAAGTCAATAATATCAGTGAGATGAAAAATTCAGAAATACAATCTTTTGGTTTAGAAGAATTAAAAAGTAGATTATTATCAGAGCAGGAAGCTTTATCAAAGTTGAAATTTGCTCATGCTTTATCTTCTATTGAAAATCCTATGCGTATTAGGGAGGGCCGTAAATTTATTGCTCGCTTACATACAGCTATTCGACTTAAAGAACTTGCAAAATAATATTTTTATGGAAGAAGTTAAAGAATTAGAAAGGAATACCCGTAAGGAAAGGGTTGGTAAAGTTCTTAGTAATAAGATGCAAAAGTCGATTACAGTAGCGATCGAACGAAAAGTAAAGCATCCTATGTATGGTAAGTTTATGATGAAGACAACCAAACTTACAGCTCATGATGAAAATAATGACTGTGGTATTGGAGATATTGTTAAAATCATGGAAACACGTCCATTGAGTAAAAACAAAAGATGGAGATTAGTAGAAATTATTGAAAAAGCTAAATAATCATGCTGCAACAAGAATCCAGGTTAATAGTTGCCGACAATAGCGGTGCAAAAGAAGTTTTAGTTATTCGTGTATTAGGCGGAACTCGCAAGAAATATGCTTCAATAGGTGATAAAATAGTAGTAACTGTTAAATCAGCCCTTTCATCAAGTAGTTTGAAAAAGGGTACTGTTTCTAAAGCAGTTGTAGTACGCACTACAAAAGAAGTTAGACGTAAAGATGGCTCTTATATTCGTTTTGAAGATAATGCAGCAGTTTTATTAAATAATAATGATGAGCCTCGCGGAACTCGTATTTTCGGACCGGTGGCGCGTGAATTACGTGAAAAACAATTCATGAAAATTATTTCGTTAGCACCTGAAGTATTATAAGGAAATGGATAAGATTATAAAAGTATCAAAAAGACATATCAAGGCCGGAGATGTAGTTAAAGTAATTTCAGGTGATGATAAAGGTAAGTCCGGTAAAATTGTTAAAATTATTACCACTAAAAATAAGGCATTAGTTGAAGGTGTTAATTTTGTTAAAAGACATACAAAACCATCTGCATCTAATCCGGAAGGTGGTATTATTCCAAAAGAGATGCCGATTCATATCAGCAATCTTGCTTTGATTGACCCTGCAAATGGTGAAGTTACTAAAGTTGGAAGAAAATTGAATAAAGATGGCAAATTAGAAAGATTCTCAAAAAAGACAGGTCTTTTTATTAAATAGGTCAACAATCTGTATGGCAGTTTTTTAGAATTCTAAAAAAATCATACTTTAAAATTATTAAAATGAGTAATACTAGAATCAAGAAAAAATATATAGAAGAAATTGTACCTGTGCTTAAAGAAAAATTTGAGTACAAGTCTATTATGCAAGTCCCCAAACTTGTTAAAATTGTCATCAATAAAGGTATTGGTGCAGCAGTCTCAGATAAGAAACTTGTTGACATTGGAGTCGAAGAATTGACAACAATTACCGGTCAAAAAGCAATAGCTACTATATCTAAAAAGGCAATCTCTAATTTCAAGTTAAGGGAAAATTTACCTATTGGTGCAAAAGTTACTTTAAGAGGCGACAAAATGTATGAGTTCTTAGATCGTTTAATGACTGTAGCCCTACCTCGCGTAAGAGATTTTAAAGGTATCAATGAAAAAGGGTTTGATGGTAGAGGTAATTATACCCTAGGAGTTAAAGAGCAAATAATTTTTCCTGAAATTTCCATTGATAAAGTTGCAAAGATATCAGGAATGGATATAACATTTGTTACAACTGCAGATACAGATGAAGAGAGTTTATCTTTATTATCTTCATTAGGAATGCCATTCGCTAATCAAAAAAAATAATTTACCTATATGGCTAAAGAATCAGTTAAAGCTAGAGAAAGAAAAAGAGAAAAAACAGTTGCTAAATATGCAGTTAAAAGAGCAGCACTTAAAGCAGCAGGAGATTATGAAGGTTTAGATAAATTGCCTAGAAATGCTTCACCTGTAAGATTACATAATAGATGTAAATTATCTGGCCGCCCTAGAGGGTATATCAGAAAATTTGGAATTTGTCGTGTAGTTTTTAGAGATATGGCTTCAGAAGGTAAAATACCTGGGGTTACAAAGGCTAGTTGGTAACTAAATGTGTTTTAAAGGTTGATTAATAACTTTTTTATAATTTATTTATTAAAAGTTTTTTTTAATCATTCTATTTACTAATTTTGCAAGCCCATTTAAAAAGTGGGCTTAGTGTTAAAAAAAAATATTATGACAGATCCAATTGCGGATTATTTGACAAGGTTGAGAAATGCTTTAATGGCACGCCACAGAGTAGTTGAAATTCCTTCTTCAAGTATTAAAAAAGAATTAACCAAGGTGTTGTATGAAAAGGGTTATGTTCAAAATTACAAATTTGAAGATAATGCTGTGCAGGGAGTTATTAAAATTGCTTTAAAATATGATCCTAATACTAAGCAACCTGCTATCATGGGCTTAGAAAGGATTAGTAAACCCGGTTTGCGGAAATATGCCGGTGCAGAAAGATTACCTCGGGTTTTAAGTGGTTTAGGAATAGCAATATTATCTACTTCAAAGGGTGTAATGTCAGATAAAGAAGCTCGCCAACAACATATTGGTGGAGAAGTGTTATGTTACGTATATTAATATATAATTAATAAGATGTCAAGAATTGGTAAAAAGCCGATTACTCTTCCTGCAAATGTTACTGTAGCGATAGGTAAAGATAATATTGTAACTGTTAAAGGACCTAAAGGATCTTTAACGCGTTGGGTAAACCCTGATATAAAAGTAAGTTTGGATGGGACTGAATTGTTACTTGAAAGACCTACTGAACAAAAGCGTCATAAGGCTTTGCATGGACTATATCGTTCTTTAATTAATAATATGGTTTTAGGTGTTAGTGAAGGTTATAAAATTAATTTAGAAATTGTTGGAGTTGGGTATAAGGCAGCAATAAATAATGGAATATTAGAATTGAATCTTGGTTTTTCTCACGCCATTTTTATGGTAGTTCCGGAAGAAATAAAAGTAGCAACACTAACTGAAAAGGGTCAAAATCCTAAAGTTTTATTAGAAGGTATTGATAAGGAATTAATTGGACAAGTAGCTGCAAAAATTAAGTCTTTACGTAAAGTTGAACCATACAAAGGTAAAGGTATACGTACTGTAGGAGAAGTGATTAGAAGAAAAGCCGGTAAAACAGCCGCTAAAAAATAAAGTTTATGGCTAATATAAAGTTTAACAGAAGATTAAGAATTAAAAGGAGTATTCGTTCTAAAATGGAAGGTAGCGCCTCAAGGCCTAGGTTGTCAGTTTTTAGATCAAATACTGGAATTTCAGCTCAAATTATTGATGATTTAATAGGAAAAACACTTGTAAGCTTTTCTTCTAAAGAATTGGGCTCAAAAGGTTATAATATTGAAACTTCAAAAAATGTAGGTGAGAAATTAGCGGAAAAGGCATTGGCTAATGGTATTTCAGCAGTTGTTTTTGATAGAGGTGGATATTTATATCATGGTAATATTAAAGCCTTAGCAGAAGGTGCACGTAATGGAGGTCTAAAATTTTAAATTTATGTTTGATAATAGTGTAAAAGTTTTACGTGCAAGTGAGCTGGAGTTAAAGGAAAAAGTTGTTTCTATACAAAGGGTTGCAAAGGTTGTGAAAGGAGGTAGAAGATTTAGTTTTTCTGCAATAGTAGTTGTTGGAGATGGAGATGGAACTGTGGGATACGGATTAGGTAAAGCCAACGAAGTTACTGATGCTATAACTAAAGGGATAGAGGATGCCAAAAAGAATTTAATTAAAGTACCTCTATTAAAACATACTGTACCCCATGAAATGCTTGGAAAATACAGTGGTGGGTTTGTTTTATTAAAGCCTGCTTCAGCAGGAACGGGTGTAATAGCCGGTGGTGCAATGAGAGCAGTTTTGGAAAGTGCCGGTATAAAAGATGTTTTGGCTAAATCCAAAGGTTCTTCTAATCCACATAATGTTGTGAAAGCTACTTTTGATGCCCTTTCAAAAATGCGTGCGCCGCATGTTATTGCCCATCAAAGAGGAATTTCTTTGCTAAACGTATTTAATGGTTAATAATATGGCTAAGGTAAAAATTACGCAAGTAAGGAGTACAATTGATAGACCTAAAAATCAAAAGCTTACAATTCAGGCTTTAGGTTTAGGTAAAATTAATAGAACTGTTGAGGTAGAATATACCCCTCAGATTGAAGGTATGGTTAAGAAAGTTCATCATTTAGTTGTTGTAAACGATATTTTATAATGGAATTGCATTCATTAAAACCTGCCAAAGGTTCTATAAAAGATAAAAAACGTATCGGGCGCGGAACAGGTTCCGGTAAAGGGGGTACATCTACTCGTGGTCATAAAGGTGCCGGGTCTAGATCTGGTTATAGTGCTAAGAGAAGTTTTGAAGGTGGCCAAATGCCTTTGCAAAGACGCCTTCCAAAATTCGGTTTCAAAAATATTAATAGAATTGAATATAAGGCTATTAATTTAGATACTATTACTGAAGTTCTAAATGTGCATAAAGTAGCTATTATTGATCCTGAATTTTTAAGAAGTCATGGTTTGGTGGCGAAAAATGATTTAATTAAAATTTTAGGAAGAGGCGAGTTCTTATCTAAAGTTGAAATTGTTGCCAATGCATTTTCTGCGTCTGCTATAGTCGCTATTGAGAAAGCTGGTGGCAAGGCAACTTTAATTGAGTATAAGACTGCTGAAAAGATATAATTTAATATTTTCTCTTAGATTCTGTTTAGCAAATGAAAAGATTAATAACAACAATAAAAAATATTTTTTCCATCGAAGAGTTACGATCAAGAATTGTAACTACTTTGTTGTTATTACTTGTTTTTCGTTTAGGTTCGTTCGTTGTTTTGCCGGGTATTGATCCTGCAAAATTAACTGGTAAGGCAACCGGAGTATTAGGTATTTTAGATACTTTTTTAGGAGGTGCTTTTAGTAATGCATCCATTTTTGCTCTTGGGATAATGCCTTATATTTCAGCTTCCATTGTGATTCAATTATTAACATTTGCTTTACCTCCTTTTCAAAAATTGCAAAAAGAAGGTGAGTCAGGGAGAAAGAAATTAAATCAATATACCAGAATATTAACTGTTTTAGTTACTTGTGTTCAATCAATTGCTTATTTGACGACTACCATTCCTGCAGAGGCTATTATAATTAATCCATCGTTTTTTAAAATTTCAGCTATAATTATTTTAGTAGCGGGAACATTATTCTGTATGTGGCTTGGTGAAAAAATTACAGATAAAGGTATTGGAAATGGTATTTCTATGCTTATTATGATTGGTATCGTTTCACGATTAATACCTGCTCTCTTTATTGAAGGCAGTGCTAAAAGTGGACCTAAGTTTTTATTGTTTATTGTTGAATTAGCGGTATTGTATTTCATTATTATGGGTGTTGTTCTTTTAACTCAAGCGGTTAGGCGAATACCGGTTCAATATGCAAGGCAGGTAATAGGTAATAAAGTTTATGGAGGTCAAAGGCAATACATACCAATAAAATTAAATACATCAGGTGTTATGCCAATTATATTTGCTCAAACCTTAATGTTTTTACCAAGTTTAGCCGCTAGTCCTTTTGCTGATAAAAGTGAATTTGCAGCAAATATTAATGCTGTGTTTGCTGACTATACTTCATGGCAGTACAGTACATTATTTGGTGTGCTTATAATTGTATTAACATTTTTTTATACTGCAATAGCTATTGATCCGAAAGGAATTTCAGATAATATGAAGCAGAATAATAGTTTCATCCCCGGTGTTAAACCCGGTGATTTAACTACAGAATACATAGACTCAGTTTTATCAAAAATAACATTACCCGGAGCTTTATTTTTAGTTTTAATAGCTATACTGCCTTCAATTGCGAGTAGGTTTGGGGTAGGACGTGAATTAGCTCAATTTTTTGGAGGGACATCATTATTGATTATGGTAGGTGTAGTTCTTGATACTTTACAACAGGTTGAAAGCTATTTATTGATGCGGAAATATGAAGGTTTGATGCAAACCGGTAAGGTTAGAGGAAGGTCTGATATTTCAGGAGATGTAGTTGCAGCATAAAGATATTAATGTGTCTAAAAAGGACTTAATTTATAAGACTGCTGAAGAAATTGAACTTATTAGAGTAAGTGGGTTAGTTTTAGGTAAGGCACATGCTGAAGTTGCAAAGTTAATAGCACCGGGTATAAGTACGTTAAAATTAGATAAAGTAGCGGAAGAATATATTAGAGATAATAATGGAGTTCCTTCATTTAAAGGTTATAATGGATTCGTAGGTTCTTTATGTATCTCTTTAAATGAACAAGTAGTTCATGGTTTACCTTCTCAAAATGTCTTAAAAGACGGTGATATTGTTTCAATTGATTGCGGAGTATATCTAAACGGTTTCCATTCAGATAGTGCATATACATATCAGGTTGGAGAAGTAAATGAAAGGGTAAGAAAGCTACTAGAGATTACCAAAAGTTCCTTATATGTTGGCATTGATCATGCAGTAGTTGGAAACAGGATAGGGGATATTGCTTTTCACATTCAAAATTATGTTGAAAAAAATGGCTTTAGTGTAGTTAGAGAATTAGTGGGCCATGGAGTAGGGAAAAATTTACATGAAGCTCCAGAAGTTCCTAATTATGGTAAAAGAGGTCAGGGATTAAGATTACGAGAAGGTTTAGTATTGGCCATAGAACCAATGATAAATTTGGGAAAGAAAGAAGTGGTTCAGGAGAAAGATGGGTGGACAATTAGAACTTTTGATAGAAAACCTTCAGCCCATTTTGAACATACTGTAGTAATTACAAAAGCTGGGAAGGCAGATATTTTAACTACTTTTAAATATATAGAAGAAGTTTTACAACAAAAAAATTAAAATGTCAAAACAGTCATCTATTGAGCAAGACGGTATAATTGTAGAAGCTTTATCAAATGCTATGTTTCGTGTAGAGTTGCAAAATAGTCATGAAGTAATAGCACACATTTCCGGTAAAATGCGGATGAATTATATTAAAATTTTGCCTGGAGATAAAGTTAAATTAGAAATGTCGCCTTATGATTTATCAAAAGGAAGAATAGTTTACAGATATAAATAACTTGAGGAAATAAATATAAATTTTTATGAAAGTAAAAGCATCCATAAAAAAGCGTAGTGTCGATTGCAAGGTTATCCGTCGCAAAGGCAAGCTTTACGTTATCAACAAAAAGAATCCAAAATTCAAACAAAGACAAGGATAAAATTATGGCACGTATTGCAGGTGTAGATATACCAGATAGAAAAAGAGGCGAAATTTCCTTAACATATATTTATGGGATTGGTCGTAGATCGGCTCAGAATATTTTAACGAAAGCCGGGATTAGCTTTGATAAGAAGGTTTCTCAATGGAATGATGATGAAGCTAATGCCGTTAGAAATTTAATAACTGCTGAATACAAAGTTGAAGGTGTTTTAAAATCTTCAGTACAAATGAGTATTAAACGATTAATGGATATTGGTTGTTATAGAGGTTTGCGTCATAGAAAGGGTTTACCTGTTAGAGGTCAACGTACAAAAAATAATACTCGTACAAGAAAAGGTAAACGCAAAACAGTTGCAAATAAAAAGAAAGTAACAAAATAGTATTATGTAGTTTTTGACGAAACTACCTCACCTCAAAAATAAATCAAAGTTATGGCTCAACAGCAGGGTAAAAGAAAAGATAAGGCAAAAAAAAGAATAGTTGTTATTGAACCTATAGGTCAGGTTCATATTAGAGCATCATTTAATAATATTATTATTTCAGTAACGAATATGACAGGTCAGGTAATTTCTTGGGCGTCGGCTGGAAAAATGGGTTTTAAAGGTTCTAAAAAAAATACTCCATATGCTGCACAAATGGCAGCCTCTAATTGTGCTCAAATTGCCTTTGATTTAGGTATGCGTAAAGCGGAAGTATTTGTGAAAGGTCCTGGTGCAGGTAGGGAGTCAGCAATCCGTACTATTCAAAATGCAGGTATTGAAGTTTTAACAATAAAGGATATTACTCCATTACCTCATAATGGTTGTCGTCCGCCCAAACGTAGAAGAGTTTAATCTGAAGAGATTAATAATTGAGGTTTATTAATTGTAGAAAATCGAAAATCGATAGGTTTGCAATTGTAAGTCTAGTTGTTAACATTTAATTTATAATTAATAATGGCAAGATACACAGGCCCAAAATCAAAAATTGCAAGAAAATTTGGAGAAGCAATACTTGGCCCAAGTAAAGCACTTCAAAAAAAGAATTATGCTCCCGGTCAGCATGGAAAGGGAAAGAAAAGGAAGCAGTCTGAATATGCTGTTCAATTAGCTGAAAAACAGAAGACAAAATATACATATGGTGTTTTAGAAAGACAATTTGCTAAATTGTTCGACAAAGCTGCAAGAAAGGGAGGTATAACAGGTGCTAATTTGTTAATTTTACTTGAATCCAGACTTGATAACACAGTTTATCGTCTAGGAATTGCACCTACTCGTCGTGCTGCACGTCAACTTATATTGCATAAACATATTTTAGTGAATGATGAAATAGTAAATATTGCTTCTTATTCATTAAAGCCAGGGGAAACAATCGGAGTTAGAGAAAAATCAAAATCTTTAGAAGTTGTTACCGGTAGTTTATCAGCAAGAACATCTAAAAGATTTACATGGCTTGAATGGGATAATACATTAATGACAGGAAAGTTTGTTACATTCCCGGACAGAGAACAAATTCCGGAAAATATTCAAGAACAATTAATTGTGGAGCTTTATTCAAAATAATTTATTCATTTTTTAATTATTTAAGTTTCATAATTTTAACCCTTAAAAAAAAGCTTTAACGTATGTCAATATTAGCGTTTCAAATGCCGGATAAAGTGGTGATGGAAAAAGCAGATAATTTTCGCGGTCTGTTCGAATTTAAACCTTTGGAAAAAGGATATGGAGTTACAATTGGTAATGCTTTAAGAAGGATTTTATTATCTTCTCTTGAAGGATATGCTATAACAAGTGTTAAAATACCTAGCGTTTTACACGAATTTTCAACAATTGAAGGCGTGGTTGAAGATGTAGCTGAATTGATTTTAAATTTAAAAATGGTTCGCTTTAAAAAAGTATCAGATGCCATTGATAATAAAATTATTGTTTCTGTTAAAAACTCATCAACTTTAAAAGCAGGTGATCTTTCTAAATTTACAAATACATTTGAGATTTTAAATCCTGATTTAGTAATTTGTAATATCGATCCTTCTATTTCTCTTGAATTAGAATTAATCGTAGAAAAAGGAAGAGGGTATGTGCCCAGTGACGAAAATAAAACTAATGATCAGAGCATTGGTCAAATTGCAATAGATGCAATTTTTACACCAATTAAAAATGTTAAATATAGTGTTGAAAATACACGTGTGGAGCAAAAAACTGATTATGAGAGGTTATTAATTGATATCGAAACAGATGGTTCTATACATCCTGAAGATGCTCTTAAAGGCGCTGCTCATATCTTGATTCAGCATTTTATGTTGTTTTCAGATCAAACGATGACTTTTGAAGTTGCTAAAGCTGAAGAAGAAGATACAGTTGATGAAGAGATTTTGCATATGAGGAAGTTATTAAAAACTTCATTAGCGGATTTAGATTTATCTGTCAGAGCGTATAATTGTTTAAAATCTGCAGAGGTTAAATCTCTTGGTGATTTGGTGAGATTAGACATTGCTGATATGATGAAATTCAGAAATTTTGGAAAAAAGTCTTTAACTGAACTGGAGCAATTAGTTTCTGATAAGGGATTAAACTTCGGAATGGACATTGCTAAGTATAAATTAGAGGAAGATTAATTCTGATTTATAGATATTGCTATAATTGATATAAAAGCTTAAAGCAGGATGAGCCTGTTTAACTGAAAAATAAAATGAGACACGGTAAAACATTTAACCATTTAGGGAGAACTTCATCGCATAGAAAGGCGATGTTATCCAATATGGCTTCTTCTCTAATATTACATAAAAGAATCAGTACAACTTTGGCGAAGGCAAAAGAGCTTCGTAAGTTTACTGAGCCTCTTTTAACAAAATCTAAAAACGATACGACTCACTCAAGGAGAACTGTTTTTTCTTATTTAAAAGATAAAGACGCAGTAAAAGAATTATTTGATAATGTTGCACAAAAAATTGCTGATAGGCCGGGTGGTTATACTCGTATTATTAAATTAGGTAATCGTTTAGGAGATGCTGCTGAAATTTGCCTTATTGAATTAGTTGATTATAATGAAACTCTTTTAAAAGATTCAACTGAAGTTAAGAAAACTCGTAGAAGTAGAAGAGGTTCCGGATCGGGTAAAGCAAATACGACTGTTGAAACAACATCCACTCAACCTGTTGAATCTGTTGAAGCATCTAACAATGAAGTTATTTCTGATGCGGTAGTTGTAGAAGACGATAAACCAATCGAGGAAGTAAGTAAAACCTCTGATGAAATTAAGGATGAAGAGAAATAATGATTTTTAAAATATAAAGTAAAGGGATTGGATTTTTTCCATTCCCTTTTTTTATGTCAATATTATTTTTTTATTTTACGAAATTTATTTTAAAAATGAAAAATTCTTTTACTCATCCTGCTGAAGCTATTTTACTGCTTGAAGACGGAATAATGTTCAAAGGATATTCTGCCGGGAAGATGGGAACAACCGGTGGAGAAATTTGTTTCAATACCGGTATGACAGGTTACCAGGAAATTTATACAGATCCATCTTACTTTGGACAAATTTTATTGAATACTACAGCGCATATCGGTAACTATGGTACTGTTGATCCGGAAGTGGAATCAAATTCAGTAAAAATAAGCGGCATGGTATGTAACCATTTTTCAGAAATATTTTCTCGAAATACATCCATTACTTCTCTTCAAGAATATTTAGAGAAATCGAATATTGTTGCGATTGGCGGAATTGATACTCGTAAAATTGTTAAACATATTAGAAGCCATGGTGCAATGAATGCTATAATTTCATCAGAAATACTTGATGAAAAGCTTTTAATGGCAGAATTAAAGAAGGTGCCTGATATGAATGGATTAGAACTTTCATCAATAGTAAGTACAAAAGATATATATGAAGTAAAAGGTGAAAGAACTGTTTATAAAATTGCTGTTTTAGATTTAGGTATTAAAACAAGCATCTTAAGTAATATTACTGATAGAGGAGGGATTTGTAAAGTTTTTCCGGCAAAAACTACTTTTGAAGAAATGCAAAAATGGCAACCTGATGCCTATTTTATTTCTAATGGCCCGGGAGACCCTGCTTCAATGCCTTATGCGATAGAAACGACAAAAAATATTTTAGATTATAACATTCCAACATTTGGAATTTGCCTAGGGCATCAATTGATTGCATTAGCATGTGGAATATCAACATACAAAATGCATAATGGACATAGAGGTTTAAATCATCCTGTTAAAAATATAATTTCCGGTAAAGGTGAAATAACATCTCAAAATCATGGATTTGCTGTAGATGGTGAAGCTATTAAGAAAAACTCTGACTTAGAAATCACTCATTATAACTTGAATGATAATACAATTGAAGGTATTAAATTAAAGAATAAAAAAGCGTTTTCTGTTCAATATCACCCTGAGGCATCTCCTGGCCCTCACGATTCAAGATATTTATTTGATGATTTTGTTAAATTAATTGAAGGATAATAAAAAAAGTGGGTAATCGATTTAGATTAACCACCTTTTTTATTCTAAATTAAAATACCTGCAATAGTTGCTGATAAATAAGAGGCAAGTGTACCACATATTAATGCACGAACTCCCAGTTCTGATAGATCTTTTCTTCTTTCAGGTACTAATTGTCCGATGCCACCAACCTGGATGGCTATGGATGCAAAATTAGCAAAACCGCATAAAGCGAATGTAGTTATAATAATTGTTTTAGGTTGAAGAAATTTTATGATTTTTGTCATGTCTAAATAGGCAACAAATTCGTTCACAACCATTTTAGTACCCATTAGGGTTCCCGCAGAACGAATGTCTTCACTGGGTACACCCATCACATAGGCAAATCCGGAAAATACCCATCCTAAAATAAATTTTAAACTTAATCCGGGGAAATTTAAAAGTCCTCCCATTTTTCCAAGTGTATAATCAAGTAAACTTATTAATGCAATAAAGCCGATCAACATTGCAACAACGTTTAATGCAACTTTCAAGCCATCGGATGCGCCATGCGATATAGCGTCTATTAAATTTGAAGTTGTTTTTTTTATTTCAAGGTTTACTACACCTACAGTTTGAGAAATCATTGTTTCGGGATAAACTATTTTTGAAATAACCAATGCTCCCGGAGCTGCCATTAAACTGGCTGTAAGTAAATATTCTGCGGGTATGCCCAGTGAAATATAGGTAGCCATTACCCCGCCTGCTATGCAAGCCATACTACCTGACATAGATGCCAATAATTCTGACTTCGTCATCCCTAATAAATAAGGCCTGATCATAATTTGAGCTTCAACCTGCCCTACAAAAACACTCGCGATATTTGATAACGCTTCACTACCGCTTACACCTAATAATTTATGCATTATCTTGGCTGCAAAAGAAACAATCCTCTGCATTATGCCGATGTGGTATGCAATGCTAACCAATACAGCTACAAATATTATGGTTGGTACAATTTTAAAAAAGAAAATTATTCCATTTTCATTTCCAAAAACGGATTGCATTAAAGGTTTATTTACGAGGGCTCCAAAGATAAATATTGCTCCATCATTTGAAAAATCAAGAACTTTAGTAATGACTTTAGCTATCCAGCCGAAGATAATTTGACCCAATGGTATTTTTAAAATAAAAATAGCCAACGATAATTGAATTGCTAAACCAACAGCAACTAACTTGTAATTAATTGCTTTTCTATTATTTGAAAGTAAGAAGGCAATTCCTAAAATTACAAAAATTCCTAAAAGGCCGGTATATCTCTGCACTTAAATTATATTAAATTAAGTGGAAAAGTACTCTATTTTTATGAAAAATTAAATTTTTGGATTTTCTTTTAAATCACCGCTTTCAATTGCGGCTTCTTCAATAATTTCATCGGAGGTTTTCTTACCTAAATACTTATCAATCATATTATGTGCGATATATAAAACAGGTGTAATGGCAATTGCTATTATCGCTTTATATACATAATTATTGTTTGCAACTGTAAAGGCTTGCTCCAAAGACCAGTTTCCAAAAAAATAAAATGCAACAAAAATAACTACATAAGAATCAATAAGTTGTGAAATCATTGTGGAACCGGTCGCTCTTAACCAAATCCATTTTTTACCCGTTATTTTTCGAATAAAATGAAAAATAAAGGAATCCGTGAGTTGGCCTACTAAAAATGCCGTGATAGAACCAAGAATAATATTTAAACCTTGTCTGAATACGTTGCTAAAGGCAAAATTTATATTAAAAGCTTCACCTGTGGATGTTTTTGAATTCACATCCAACCAAAATTGTGCAGGAGGTAGAAGAGTAGAAATAAAAATGATTAAAAAAGAATAAGCTATAAAGATAGCAGTTATATAACTTATTTTTTTAACACCTGCTTTTCCAAAATATTCATTAATAATATCAGAAGTTACAAATACGATAGGCCATATTAATACTCCGGCAGTTTGGCTGCTATTAAGTTGAATAAAACCTCCTACCGAAATAACATCAGTTGGCTGACCCAATAATTTTGATAAGGAGAAAATTTTTACTCCTATTATTTCAGCTACAATTGCATTTGTTAAAACTATTGCGCCTAAAATTAGAAAAAGATTACTTTTTTTTCTGTTAAATTCGGTTGTGTGATCTATTAGCAAGTAAGTAATTTTATAAGTTTAATTTATAAAATTATAAATAGTTTGCAGATAGAAAATATTTTTTTTAAAAATATTTTAAGATTCGGAAATCATGATATTATTTCCTTCTAAAGACAAATAGGATTCTTCAAAAATTTGGCGTGCTTCTTCCAGAAATGGGGTTATATCTTTATATCGAGAAGAATAATGACCCAATAAGAGTTTTTTAACATTAGCTAATTTGGCCACAGTTGCTGCTTGTAATGCAGTAGAATGATAAGTTTGTTCTGCACGTTCTATTTGTTCATGTAAAAATGTAGATTCATGATAGAGTAAATCAACATTTTCTATTTGTGCCAGTATCGGCTCATAAAATGCTGTATCTGAGCA
Organism: Spirosomataceae bacterium; assembly: GCA_965248855.1. GTDB lineage: Bacteria > Bacteroidota > Bacteroidia > Cytophagales > 172606-1 > CBDFKQ01. The sequence continues at coordinate 98,736 of CBDFKQ010000004.1, forward strand.
AAAAGCGTAACTTCTGCTCTGTTTAGGTTCGAAGGTATGATCTTTGTTTTTATAAATAACTTTTCCGGTTTCATCTTTTACATCTTCACCTTGCTTTAAAGCAAGCATTTGCGACGGCAGAAAATATTCCGGTAACGAACTGATGTTTATTCGGCGTTTTTTTGCTTTTTCTTTAAATAAAAAGCCGGAGCACTGAATGCGATGATTTAATGGAATGGTTTCCACTGAAATAAATTCATTTTCATAAATTATCTCCGCCACACCATTTTTTAATTCCCTGAAATGAATTTTATAATAAAGATGTGTATCAGAATATTTAAATTGAATACTCAGTATTTCTTTTAATCCGGGAGGCCCATATAAATACAAGTCATGTTTTCGCTTTTGTAAATGCATTGTAGATAGCAAGCCAATCAAGCCATTATAATGGTCGCCATGTAAATGACTGATAAAGATATGGTCAATACGATTTATTCTTACCTTAAAGCGTTGCATTTGCATTTGAGTGCCCTCGCCACAATCAATCAGAAAGTTTTCTTCCTGAATTTGCAGAAGTTGTGCGGTTGGATGTCTTCCAAATGCAGGAGCGGCTGAGTTAGACCCTAATATTTTTACAATAAATGTCAAATAAGAAAAATAAAATTTACAATTTGAGTTAATTAAAATTGTTACCCGAAACAATTATCTAAGGTATAACCATCATATAATTGTTTTAAATATAATAAATGTTGGGGGTTGCCTAACGGCCGGGCTTTACGTTTCAATCCTTTTGTTCGTACCTCACAAAAAGGATTTCCACTGCAATCCCTAACCCAAAAAAATTAATCAAAAGATAAAAAATCAGTATATCAATATTAATATATTCATAATTTAGAACAATCTAAATTAAATATCTTATTGATAATTCTTTTTACATACCTTCTTCCATACCAAAATCTTTTTCCAATTCGCTCATAAAAATAGCATCAGTGGCTTCTGCAACAGTGGGTAAAATGTCAAAAACACTATTTAATTGCGAAATTTTAATTATTTTCATTGCATGTTCACTTATTTGACAAAGTATCATTGTTCCCTCAGCATCTTTACAAAGATGATTGCCAACAATAAGTGCACTTAAACCTGATGAATCAATATATTTTACTTCTTTAAGATCTATTATTATATTTTTAACGCCTTCTGATTGTAATCCTTGCAAAATTGTTTTTAATTCAGATGAAACAGTTGCATCAAGTTTTCCTTCTTGAAGACTTACTATTGCATACTTTTCTTGTTTATCAATTGAAAGTTTCATAAAAATTTTACGATTAATGTTAAAAACTTTTTAAAGTAATTTATTTCACTAAAAAATTTGCCAGATTTTTTTCCAATCTTTCATTTATTTCAATATTAGTTTTTTGAAATAAATTGCCGGTAACTTTTTCAAATAACTCAATATATCTTTCTGAAATTTGGTTTATAAATTCAACGGGCATTTCGGGCATTAATTGTCCTTCTTTCCCTTGAAAACCATGTTCCATCAACCACTCCCTTACAAACTCTTTGGAAAGTTGCTTCTGTAGGTGATTAGCATTTTGCCTTTCTTGATAACCTTCTAAATAAAAATATCTTGATGAATCGGGTGTGTGTATTTCATCAATTAAATAAATTTTACTATTTAATTTTCCGAATTCATATTTTGTATCTGCAAGAATTAGTCCTCTATCATTTGCCATTTCTGATCCTCTTTTAAAGAGAGCCAAGGCATATCTCTCAATAACTTCATAATCTTCACCCGAAACTATATTTTTTTTAATAATATCTTCTTTCGCAATATCTTCATCGTGGCCTTCATGTGCTTTCGTACTTGGGGTAACAATTGGATGGGGAAATTTATCATTTTCTTTCATCCCTTCCGGCAATTTTACTCCACATAATTCTCTAACTCCACTTTTATAAGTTCTCCAGGCATGACCACATAAATAACCTCGAACAACCATTTCAACTTGAAAAGGTTCGCATCGTTTACCAATGCTAACATTTGGATCAGGTGTTTCGGTAAGCCAATTTGGAACAATATCTGCAGTTGAAGAAAGAAAGTAAGATGCTATTTGATTTAAAACTTGACCTTTATATGGTATCGGAGATGGCAAAATTACATCAAAAGCAGAAATCCTATCCGAAGCAATAATGAGCATTTTATCATTTAAAAAATAAACATCACGCACTTTTCCTTTATAGAAACCTGTTTGCCCAATAAATTTAAAATTTGTTTCTTTTAATGCATTCATTTTTTTTCTGTAAAAAGGATTTTGTTCTTTATTTCATATATTTCAAAATCGGGTTTAAAGATAAAAAAATATCCTTAAAAATCGGGAATGCTTTTTTATAAATGAATTATGCAGGTATCAAATAGTAAACTAAATAACATGTATTCATCTAATGTTTAATTCCAAAATATTTATGCACAAATACATATTGATTTTCACGATTAATTTATGGTTCATTTCCTTTTTGCAAGCCCAACCGGAAAAAGAAAAACGAGATTTAAAATTGGAAAGCGAGCTGTTAACATTAATAGCGCCTTTCAAGGGAGATGTTGGTATTTATGTTCATCATTTAAAAAGTCATAAAACCGTTTCCATAAAGGCAGATTCCATTTTCCCGTCAGCAAGTTTAATAAAAGTACCCATTTTAATAACATTGTTTGACAGGATTAACAAGGGAGAAATTAATAAAGACAGCATGTTGATTTTTAAAGATTCTCTCAGATATTCTGTTGAAACTGATTTATTGGCATCTATGCGTGATACTGCAAAAGTAAATTTGGAACAAATAGCAATGCTTGCTGTTAGTTTGAGCGATAATACTGCAGCACTCTGGTGCCAAACTATAGCAGGCACAGGAATAAATATTAATAATTTTTTGAAGAATAATAATTTTGAACAAACAAGAATTAACTCGCGCACACCGGGAAGAAAAGCTGAACAAAATAAATACGGTTGGGGGCAAACAACTCCACGCGAAATGGCTTATTTATTTATTAAACTAAGACAAAAAAAAATAATTAATGAAAATGTGAGTGAAAAAATTTATCGATATCTAGGAAGATCATTTTGGGATGGCGAAGCACTCTCTCAAATCCCACCCTATATAAATAAAATATCAAAACAAGGCACTGTTAGTAAATCAAGGTCGGAAGTAGTGCTTGTAAATGCACCGCATGGCGATTATGTTTTTTGTGTGATAACTAATAATCAGAAAGACGTGAGTACAAAGCCCAATAATGAAGGGTATATTTTATTAAGGTCAATATCTCGCACTATATGGCAACATTTTGAAAAAAAATCAAAATGGATCGCGGGTGATTTGAAAGGGAAATAACTAACCATTTAAAATATAATTATTTTAGTTTAATAAATTTTTCATACTCCGCATTAATCTGTTTATCGGTTAAAACAGATTGAGATTGAATAATAATTCTATACCTAAAAATAGAGGAATTCAATTCCGGAATTTCAAAATTTGCTGTTTCTTTTCCCTGAGTAAATATTTTTAAACCAAGGGGATTTGCGCTTAACAAACCATCATTGCGAATGTTCCAAAAAGTTGGATATGCAATATTTAAAGGATGGTCAAAAACAGAAACAGTTACCGGAATGTTATTTGTTTTGCCTGACAATTTAATCCATTTAGCTTTTTTTCCAATCACATCTATTCCTACTCCTCCTGAACTGTTTTTTATATTATCGCTTCCGGTAATCGGCAAACCTATATCTTTTGTTAAATTTATTGCAAAAAAGCCTTCATCAGAATCAATAAATGTTATTGGTTCTATAATTGGTGTTAGAGTAATAATTATATCTATTAAACGCATATTACCCTCAGCCCGAAAAATATATTTATTATTTTGATATAATAATTCCGACCCATCTTCTTTTACCCATTCCATTCCAACTTCTATTCCGCCTACGTCATTACCACCTTTGGTTTTTAAAATTTTAGTATGGCGAATTTTTCCAAATTTTTTAGCATTACTTTCATCGGCATTTCTCCAAAAATTAATTCCGTTTGCATTGCCAAAGCCTAGCCATACTCCGCTGGGCACTGCATTTTCTTCTGTAATGGTTTTTGGTATAAACTCTTTAACAATAGAGTGACCTTGAGCAGTATTTAAAGGAAATAATATGGGCTTATTTAAAAGCGAATCGGAATATAAATAAGATGTAAATAATTTTCCATCGATCATCACATCTATTTTCTTTTCATTGTTTTTAGAAATGATTTGTACTTTAGCGGGTGTTTGCGAAAAACCGGTTGTATAAATTAAAATTGAAAAAAAGTAAAAAATCAATCTCATAAAGTTTATTTATTAATTTTTTTAACACTTAATTTTATTTCCCATTCTTCTATTTCCTTACTTACATCTACCTGATGCCTAACGCTGTAAAGCTCACTTAAAGTGTTGCTAACGAAATCAAAATATTTTTCGTTACCGATTTTAAAAAATTTATGATGTAATAATTTCTCTATCGCATTCCATTTTTTTAGAAAAATATGAGTGCCTTCATCAAAATAAGTTTCGGCAAACTTGTTCCAGATATAATCCTCCGCCACCTCGCTAGGATGGATCATATCCTGTTTATAAAATCGATAATCACGCAAATCGTCAATCATTATTTCGTAAGAAGGGAAATAAGAAACCACATTTGGATTTTTTTCGAGTGCTTCATTGCATGCAATTCTAAGCAGTGATTTACTCACTTGATTTAGTTCAATTGTATCTTTTATATGCCTTACAGGGCTGACAGTAAAAATTATTTGGCAATGAGAATTTATGCTTTTAATATTTTCAATCAAAGTATTAAGAGAAAAATTTATTTTTTCGATACTTAATAATTCCTTTTTAAATAAGTTGGAAGGCATTTTGTGGCAATTAGCCACATAATTGTCAGTTTGTAAATGTTTATAAACAAACGAAGTGCCTAAAGTGATAATAACAAAATCTGCATTTGATAAAAAAGAATAAGAATCCTCAATCGTTTTACTTATTAAATCTTGCAATTCATTAGCAGAAGGAGCAGTAATATTTGAATGAAAATCGTAGTGAAAAAAGTTTTCATCCCTTTCTATAAATATCGTTTTATCAATATCGTTATTTTGATAATTATAATTTTTTTTATTTTTTATAATTTGAAAAACATTTTGAATTGAAACTGGATTAAAAATAATTCCAAATGGATTTGCTGACACATTAAATTTATTTTTCGTAAGGCGATTTCCCATCACATCTGCAAAACAAGATCCAATTGAAAATATTTTTGACGACAAAGAAATTTTTGTAGCTGAAGGCTTAATAAATAATTCTGTACGGAAATTAGAGGTATTCATTCTTTATCTCAGTTTTTATATATTATTTTGGAGACAACATTATTTATATTGCCAAAATTAGATTAAAAAGTATGTTAAAGGCTGAAAATATAACCAAATCTTACGGGAGTTTGCAAGTGCTGAAAGGAATAGATGTGGAAGTAAAAGGTGGTGAAATTTTATCAATTGTCGGTGCATCAGGGGCCGGTAAAAGTACTTTATTACACATTTTAGGTTCTTTAGATAAACCGGATACAGGCAATGTTACATTTTTTGATCAAAATATTTCTTCCATGAAAGGAAATAATTTATCATCCTTTCGAAATAAGCATATTGGTTTTATTTTTCAATTTCATAACCTTCTTCCCGAATTTACTGCTTTGGAAAACGTTTGTATTCCCGGTTTTCTTTCAAAAAAAAAATGAAAAAGAAGTTATTGAAAAAGCTAAATCATTAATGGAAAAACTTGGTATTTCGCACAGAATGCAAAATAAACCAAGTCAACTTTCAGGTGGAGAAGCACAACGCACAGCGGTTGCAAGAGCTTTAATAAATTCGCCATCTATTATTTTCGCCGATGAACCAAGTGGTAATTTGGATTCAAAAAACGCAGAGGAGCTCCATCATTTATTTTTTCAATTGCGAGATGAAATGCAGCAAACTTTCGTAATAGTTACTCACAACGAATCTCTCGCCGAAATGGCTGACAGGAAAATAGAAATGAAAGATGGAAGGATTTGGAATGAAACGTTGAGAGGAAACAAAAAAGAAATTGAAATAAATTAATCTAATGAAAAAAAATGGCTTACAGTTATTATAATTATTTAATTTTAGTTTCCTCCGAATCTAATATCAATTCTGAAAATTTGCATAAGGCTTGTGAAAAATTATTGACCATGGGTTGTAAAAATATTGAAACCCATGATGAATCTTTTATGCTTGAGTTTGCAGAAAAATATAAATTTTATTTAAAACTAAATAGAGAAACCTATGTAGCAGAGGAATCTGCAGAAATTGCCCGGCAAGATTTCGTAGTTGATGAAAAAAAGGAAAATATTGCAAGCTGCAAAAGTAGATATGAAATGAGTGCCGACGCTGATCCAAATATGGATTATTTTAACGAATCACTATTCATTATAGAGATATTTGAAAAATTTCCGGGAGTATTTATTTTTGATCCTAATTCAGGAGATTTTTTATAAATTTCTAATCAAACCTAAAAACCGGCTTTTTACCCGAAACAACCTTAATAAAATCTCCAAGAAATAATTTTACTTTAATAATGTAGATAGGGTTATTAAAATTTTGATTCATAGTATCATCTGCCCCAATCATTCTTCTATATCCAATGCCTGTACCAACACCTATCCAACTAAATACCTTATAATATCCTGTTATTGAGGGTTCAATTAAGAAAACAGTAGTATTTTGATCATTTTTATTAAGATATTTAATTGAGGATATGTTTTCTTTTCTTATTGGCTCTGCATCAATTTGTGATTGACCAACGCCAAATTGAATAGGAATGCTTATTTCCCACCTTTTTTTGTGTGCGATCACATATTCTCCATATATTACTCCATACCAAAGGTTTAAAGTGGCATTAAATGGTATTACAATTTTTTTTGTACCATTAGGTCGGGTAACATTCCCACTGTATTCTTCTGGCTTTAATAATCCATAAACTCCAATCCCTATCCGAAATTTATTTCTAAAATCAAGTCCGAGTTTTAAACCCGAAATATTTACAGCTTCACTTTTAATAAATGAATAACGCCCGTCAAAACTAAAAACAAGTTTAGGGCGCTTAGAAACCACACTTGTATCTTTACATGCAAATAAATTAATTGCAGAATATAATAACAACATCAATGGTAATAATTTTTTCATAATGTTGTAATGCTTATCTAGATAAAGATATTTTTTCTTCCGGTTAACAAAAATTTTCTTTCCCCTTTGAATAAAATTATTTAGAATATTAAAAATAAATTTTTAATATCGTTTTACTGATATTGATATATCAATAATTTAAGTAAAACTAAAGAGTTTTCTTTCAATAAATAAAAGATGTTAAAAGTAAAAATTGGTGGAGTGCCTGAACATTTTAATCTTCCATGGTATACTGCCATTGAAAATGGTTTATTTGCAAATGCCGGGATTGATTTACAATGGACTGACTACAGCACCGGAACCGGCGCGATGACAAAAGATTTGCGAAGTAATACACTTGATATTGCTGTTTTGCTTACTGAAGGAATTGTTGCAGACATTGTGAATGGCAATGAATGTAAAATTGTGCAATGGTATGTAAAATCACCCTTAATATGGGGTATACATACACCCGCTACAAGTGATTTTGATATTACTGAAATTAAAAATAAAAGATTTGCGATCAGCAGGTTTGGTTCCGGCTCTCATTTGATGGCATGTGTAATGGCCGGGCAAAATGGATTTAAAATTAATGAAAGTCAATTTGTGATTGTAAATAATATGGATGGCGCTATTGAGGCATTTAAAAATGGTAATGCTGATGTATTCATGTGGGAAAAATTTATGACTAAACCATTGGTTGATAAAAATGTCTTTAAAAGGATTGGTGAGTGTTTAACACCTTGGAGTTGCTTTGCAATAGCTGTAAGAACACAGTTTTTGAAAGAAAATGAAGAAGAAGTGAATACTATTTTAAAGATTATAAATAGTATTACTTCTCAATTTAAAAATAAAATAGATTGGCCGGAATTAATTTCTGTCAAATACAATATTCAGATAGATGATGCAAAAGAATGGTTAAAAACTGTGCAATGGGCAACAGATTCAAATATAGAAAAATTTGAAATTGAATTAGTTATGGAAACACTTTTAAATATAAATATTATTCGGAAAAAAATTGGAGTTGAGCAAATAGTTTTAAATTGATTTCTGATTATATTTTTAACAAATTATTTAATAAAAGGGGATAATTTTTCACTAATAAGTTTGCATTAGTAAATATTTTCCTATTTTTAAGAGCAAAAGCAGGGTTTGACAAAAATTTCTATTGATATTAGTCTCTATTTTATAGAATAAAGGCTTATTCCCAACATAATTCACTACAATGATATTAAATTACATTTGGGTTGGTTTCTTTATAATTGCTTTTGTAATTGCCCTAATTAAATTAATTTTTTTTGGAGATGTAAGGGTTTTTTCTGATTTAGTTAATAGTACTTTTGATACTGCCAAGAATGCTTTTGAAGTTAGTTTATATTTAACAGGTGTTATTTCACTTTGGTTGGGCTTATTAAAAATTGCAGAAAGAGGTGGAATTGTAAATATCCTTGCAAAAATTGTTGGACCAGTATTTACTAAACTATTTCCTCACATTCCTAAAGGACATCCTGTAATAGGTACCATCCTGTTAAATTTTTCGACAAATATTTTAGGTATTGATAATGCAGGAACACCATTAGGGATGAAGGCTATGCAGGAAATGCAGGCATTTAATCCTGAACCTGAAAAAGCATCGAATCCTCAAATAATGTTTATTGTAATAAATTGTGCAAGCTTAACAGTTATCCCTATAAACATTATTGCTTATCGTGTGCAAGCTGGTGCAGTCAATCCTACGGATGTTTTTATTCCTATTTTAATTGCTAAAGTTGCTTCCATTTTTGCAGGCTTGATAGCTGTATCCTTTTATCAAAAAATAAATATTTTAAAACCTGTAGTAGGGTTATTATCCTTAATTATAATTCCATTTGTTGTTCTGCCAATGCTATTGGATATGATAAGTAACATGATGGGAATAGATAGTTTAAATCCATTAGAAAGAATGAGCCAGCAGCACATTCAGGATTTAATGAATGTGGTTACTAGTTTTATGCTTTTTAGTGTAATTATGTTTTTTATTATTATAGGTTTAAGAAAAAAGATAAATATTTTCGAAGCATTTATTGATGGGGCAAAAGAAGGTTTTAATGTTGCAATTCAAATTATTCCATATTTAGTGGCAATACTTGTAGCAGTTGGTGTTTTTAGAATATCAGGGGCAATGAATTATGTACAAACCGGTTTAAAATATTTTTTCGATTTTCTACACGTAAATACCGATTTTATTCCTGCCATCCCTGTAGCTTTAATGAAACCTTTAAGTGGAAGCGGTGCTCGCGGACTTTTAATTGATTTAATGTTACAATATAAAGGAGGAGCAGATTCATTCCCTGCGAGAGTAGCTTGTGTTTTACAAGGTTCTTCTGATACAGTTTTTTATATTATGGCTGTTTATTATGGAGCAGTAAGTATTAAAAATACTCGCTACACATTATCCTGTGCTTTAATTGCCGCCCTAGCAGGCTTTATAGTTGCTATTTTGGTTAGTTATTTGTTTTTCTATTCTTCAGCCCCTTTAAAATAAAAAAAGTTTCCATTTGTATAAAATAAAAAAACCTTTCCACATTTGTAGAAAGGCTTTCCAGTATAAGTGCTAAACAGGTATATGAAATAACAGAATTATCTCACATACCCTATATACTTTTTGTTTTAAAAAAGTAAACAGAAAATTTAAAAATATTTTTTTTTGATGGTTTTCCGTTTGTGGAATTTCAAAAATAACCTAAAGAATTTATTTGTAATATTGCGAAATTCTAAAAAGTGAATTTCGTATTATGGTAAGTAAATATTTAACAATTGTTTTAGCATTAACTATATTTTTTGCTTCATCACATCCTACTTTTTCGCAAACATCCCCATCAATGGATGCTGCAGAAATTAAACTGCAATTAAAAAAGCTGAATACCCTTGGTACTGTATTATATGTAGCAGCACATCCTGATGATGAAAATACTCGTTTAATTGCTTATTTGGCTAATGAAAAACTTTATAGAACCGCTTATTTATCCCTTACAAGAGGAGACGGCGGCCAAAATTTAATTGGTGATGAACAAGCTGAACTCCTAGGTTTAATTCGTACACAAGAGTTGCTTGCTGCGCGCAAGACAGACGGAGGCGAACAATTTTTTACTCGAGCAAATGATTTTGGTTATTCAAAAAATCCTGATGAAACACAAAAAATATGGGAAAGGGATAAAATACTAAGTGATGTGGTGTGGGTAATTCGCAATGTAAGACCTGATGTAATTATTTGTCGTTTTCCAACAACCGGCGAAGGTGGTCATGGGCACCATACAACTTCTGCCATTTTAGCTGAAGAAGCATTTGAAGCTGCTGCAGATCCAAAAAAATATCTGGAGCAATTAAAATTTGTAAAAACCTGGCAAGCAAAGCGCTTGCTTTGGAATACTTTTAATTTCGGATCAACCAATACAACCAACCCTAATCAATTTAAAATTGATGTTGGCGCATATAATCCACTTTTAGGAAAAGGATATGGAGAAATTGCCGCTGAAAGTCGTTCGATGCATAAAAGTCAGGGTTTTGGTGTACCAAGAGGTCGAGGCGGACAAATTGAATATTTTAAGACTTTAAAAGGAGATGCCCCGCAAAATAATTTAATGGATGGAATAAAAACAGATTGGAGCAGGTTGAATGAAAGTAAAATTGAAGAATTGATTACAAAAGTTAATAATGATTATAATGTTGAAAACCCGGCTTTAGTTATACCTCAATTACTTGAAATTAGAAAACAATTATTGGGTATTAAAGATGAGAGTTGGAAGCACCAAAAATTAAAAGAGGTTGAAAATCTTATAGTAGTTTGCTCCGGTTTGTGGTTTGAAGCGTATGCATCTGATTATTCAATGGTTCCCGGTCAGACGATTGAAATAAAATCGTATTTAATAAATAGAAGTAACATTCCGGTTACTTTAGAAAAAATTTCATATTCTGATAAGGACACTATATTAAATAAAATTGTTACAGAAAATCAATTGCTTTCATTTGCCCGAACCATCACTCTAAACGAAAAAACGCCATATTCTCAACCCTATTGGTTGATTGAAAAATCTTCAATTGGTGCTTTTAAAATTAATGATCAAAATTTAGTTGGCTTACCGGAAAATCCTTCTCATTTAAATGTAAATTATCAAATTCAAATAGGAGGGCAATCCATAAATTTTCATAGACCTGTAGTTTATAAATCTACCGATCCTGTAAAAGGTGAAATATATCGCCCACTTGAAATTAATCCACCCGTTGTGGCAAATATTGCAGAGCAGGTTTATCTGTTTACAACAAATCAATCCCAAACTGTAAAAATTAAATTGAAATCGTTGATAGGAAAAGTGAGTGGTAAGGCAAGTTTAAAATTACCGGCAAATTATAAATCGAGCGAAACTTCAATTGCTTTTTCTTTCGAAAAAAAGGGTGATGAGCTGGAAATTAATTTTAATGTCGCCCCAATAAAAATTTCTGAAAATAATTCAAATCAAAAATTTCAGGTTAATATCGACATAAATGGAAAAATATATAATCTAAGCATACGCACAATTGATTATGATCACATACCTGCAATAACATTATTTCCTTTAGCAGAAGCATCATTAGTAAATATTGATTTAAAAATAGCCGGAAAGAAGATAGGTTATATAAATGGTGCAGGAGACAAAGTAGCTGCTTTATTAAAACAGGTTGGATATAATGTTACAATAATTGGAGAAAACGAAATTATGAATGGCGATTTAAGCCGGTTCGATGCGATAATTACAGGCGTGAGGGCATACAATACTCAGGAAAGATTAAGGCACTGGCAACCAAAATTAATGGAATATGTTAAAAATGGCGGCTTAATGCTGGTTCAATACAATACATCTCAAATTCTTTCATCAATTCAACTTGGCCCTTATCCTTTTAATATTTCAAGAGAAAGAGTTACGGATGAAACAGCTAAAGTTACTTTTATAAATCCTGAAAATTCTGTTCTAAATTCACCAAATAAAATTACTGAAAAAGATTTTGACGGATGGATACAAGAAAGAGGATTGTATTTTACTTCAAATGAAGATGCTCAATACCAAAAAATATTTAGAATGAATGATCCCGGAGAAAGTCCGTACGAAGGTTCAACAATTGTTGCAAATTATGGTAAGGGGAAATATATATATACTTCATTATCATTTTTCCGTGAATTACCTGCAGGCGTGCCCGGCGCATACCGATTATTTGTGAATCTGATTAGTAAATAAAATTATCCAGAATATAGTGTAAATAAACTTTCAACTTATGATAAATCCTGCTCTTCAAAAGTACTTACCGGTAGTGGGAGAGCTTTTTGAAAAATATAAAATTAAAGAGGCATATGTATTTGGATCTGTTATTAAGGAAAATTTTGATGAAAAAAGTGATATAGATTTCCTTATTAATTTTCAGGAAAACCTAGATCCTTTGGAGAGAGGAGAATTATGGTGGAATTTACACGATTCCTTAAGAGATATTTTAAAAAGAGAAATTGATTTAGTCTCCGAATCATCTCTCAAAAATCCATATTTTATTAAAGAGTTGAATAACACGAAAATTAAAATTTATGGATAACTCAATAAAAAAGTTACTTTTTGATATAAGTGAAAGTTTAAGTCGAATTGATACTTTTATTGGTATTCCAAAAACTTTTGAGAATTATAAAAATAAATTGATTTTACAACAAGCAGTAGAGAGGAACTTAGAAATAATTGGTGAAGTAATGAGTAAGTTATTGAAGATGGATCCAAATATTCAAATAAGTAATAGCAGAAAAATTGTTGATACCGGAAATAAAATTATTCATGGTTATGACGAAATAGAACCTGAGAATATTTGGAATATTATAATCAATTATTTGCCAATCCTTAAAACTGAAGTTGAAATCCTTCTAAATAAATAATATTAAGTTTCTAATCCTTTATGACAGAAGAACCACATACCAATAAATGGAATATTTGGTACTCAATAGTTATATTTTTTCTTGTTGTGCAAATCATTTCGTTTTATTTTTTCACTAAAACATTTGCATGAAGTTATTTGATTGGATTGTATTAATAGCCACTTTACTTATTATTATTGTTTATGGTGTATGGAAAAGCCGCGGACAAAAAAGTATGGATGGTTATTTTTTAGCCAATCAGTCAATGCCCTGGTATATTGTTTTGCTATCTATAATGGGTACACAAGCAAGTGCAATTACTTTTCTTTCTGCTCCGGGTCAGGCATATACTGATGGAATGCGTTTTGTTCAATATTATTTTGGTTTGCCGCTGGCTATGGTAGTATTGAGTGTAACTTTTGTCCCTATTTATCGAAAGTTTAAAGTTTTTACAGCTTATGAATTTTTAGAACAACGCTTTGATTTAAAAACCAGAACGCTTACTTCTTTACTTTTTTTAATTTCAAGAGGTTTATCTACAGGCATAAGCATTCTTGCACCTTCCATAATTTTATCTTCACTATTAGGCTGGAATGTATATCTCACAAATATATTTATGGGAGGTTTACTCATTATTTATACTGTTGTAGGAGGAACGAAAGCTGTTGCATACACTCAAAAACAACAATTTATTATTATTTTTTTAGGAATGTTTTTAGCCGGCTACATGATTGTTAATATGTTGCCGACCGATATTAGTTTTATCGATGCATTACATGTAGCCGGCAAGAGCGGAAAATTAAATGTAATAACAACAGAGTTTAACCTCAAAGATAAATATAATATTTGGAGTGGATTAATAGGTGGTTTTTTTCTGGCTTTGTCTTATTTCGGTACCGACCAATCGCAAGTAGGAAGGTATATAACTGCAAAATCAGTTTCCGAGAGTAGGATAGGATTACTTATGAATGGAATTGTAAAAGTACCTATGCAATTTTTGATTTTACTAATAGGCGCATTGTTATTTACATTTTATCAATTTCATCCTTCACCATTATTTTTTAATGAGGCACAAGTTAATAAAGTAAAAACATCAGAATTAAAAAATGAATGGGATGAATTATCTAAAAAGAATGTAGCACTTTCTTTTGAAAAGAAAGAACAGGTTAATAGTTTAGTAAATGCAATACATTCAAAAAAAGATAATGAAGTTGCAGAAATAAATAAAAAATTACTTTTATCTGACGAAAAAGGAAAAGAATTTCATAAACAAGCTACTGCAATTATAAAAAAAGTTGATGCCGCAGCTGATACTAACGATACTAATTATATTTTTCTATATTTTGTAATAAATTATTTACCTCAGGGTTTGGTTGGTTTACTCATTGCTGTAATATTTTTATCGGCATGGGGCAGTATTGCAGCCGCATTAAATTCTTTGGCATCCACTACAGTGGTAGATATTTATCAACGTTTTAATAACAAAGATCACAGTGATAAAAGTCTGCTTTATGTATCCAGGGTAAGTACTTTTATATGGGGAGTTTTTTGTATTGGAGTAGCGCAATTTGCGACTGATATGGGCAGCTTGATAGAAGCGGTAAATATTTTGGGGTCATTATTCTATGGTACAATTTTAGGAATATTTTTAGTAGCATTTTATTTTAAAAATATAAAGGGCTCACCTGTTTTTTGGGCAGCCATTATTGCTGAACTGCTTGTAATTACCATTTACAGAATGGATATCGTTTCTTTTTTATGGCTAAATGTGGTGGGTTGTGTGGCAGTAGTTTTTTTTGGTTTAATTTTGAATTTAATTTTTATGGAAAAAATATTGAATGATAAATAATTTAATTTTTTCTTTTTTAAAAATGAAATTTAAATTATGAATATATAGATATTGATAAAACGATATTTTTAATTGCAAAAAAAAATCTGAAAAAAATATTTTAATTTATTTTCAAAACAGTTCCGATTTATTATTTAATACTATTTACTCACTACTCATTAATAATATAAATGTCAATACAACAAAAAATAAAAGCATTGGCAAAGCAAAATGCAAATGAAATAATAGAAATAAGAAGGCATTTGCATCAAAACCCGGAGTTATCTTATCAAGAATATAATACTGCAAAATTTATTGCAGAAAAACTTAAATCAATTGGCATTACACCCGATGAAGGAATCGCAAATACAGGTTTAGTAGCTTTAATTGAGGGAAAAAATCCATCATCACGCACAGTTGCATTAAGAGCCGATATTGATGCCTTACCTATTATTGAAGCAAACCAAATTTCATACAAATCATTAAATAATGGAGTAATGCACGCCTGTGGGCACGATGTTCATACAGCATCTCTTTTAGGCGTGGCTAAAATATTAAATAATATTAAAGAAGATTTTGAAGGAACAGTTAAACTTATATTTCAACCTGCAGAAGAAGTAGCACCGGGCGGCGCATCGTTAATGATTGAAGCCGGTGTATTAGAAAATCCTAAACCAAAAAGTATGTTAGGTCAACATGTTGCTCCTAATATTCCGGTTGGTAAAATTGGTTTTCGTGAAGGTTTATATATGGCGAGTGCAGATGAATTATATGTAACAGTGAAAGGAAAGGGCGGGCACGGTGCAATGCCTGAAATGTTAATCGATCCAATTTTGATTGCTTCACATATTATTATAGCACTTCAACAAATTGTTAGCAGAAATGCGAATCCTAAAACACCATCAGTATTATCTTTTGGAAAATTTATTGCCAATGGAGCAACTAATGTAATTCCGGATGAAGTAAAAATAGATGGAACTTTCAGAACTTTAAATGAAGAGTGGAGATGGGATGCATTGAAGAAAATGAAAAAAATGGCTGAAGGAATTGCAGAGGCAATGGGAGGGAGTTGTGAATTTTTTATTCAAAAAGGTTATCCATTTTTGAAAAATAATCCTGAATTAACTAGTAGGATGAAACACAAGGCAATTGATTTTATGGGTGAGGAAAATGTGATTGACTTAGATATTTGGATGGCAGCAGAAGATTTTGCCTATTATACTCAGGTTACTGACGCTTGTTTTTATAGATTAGGTACAAGAAATGAGGCGCAGGGAATAATTTCCGGCGTTCATACACCTACATTTAATATTGATGAAAGTGCTTTGGAAATAGGTGCAGGTTTAATGAGTTGGTTGGCTTTAAGTGAATTGGCAGAAAAATAAAGATTTTTTAAATAATATTATTCCTGTAATTTATAATTTAAATCCTGTTTATTTCCGGATATAAGATAATATCAAATTTTTCTTGGACTGAATTTTGAATCTGCATTGCTAAATTCCACACTTCTGCTCCACTCGCACTTCCAAAATTAACTATTACAAGAGCTTGTTTTTCATGCACACCTACATTCCCTATTTGTTTTCCCTTCCAACCACATTTTTCGATTAACCAACCTGCAGGCACTTTTACTTTTTCATCCGGAAGAATATATCCCGGTAAATCGGGAAAATCAATTTTTAATTTTTCAAATTTATCTTTTTCCAGTTCGGGATTTTTAAAAAAACTCCCTGCATTACCAATAAATTTGGGATCAGGTAATTTGCTTTGCCTGATGCTTATAATTGCATCGCTAACCGTTTTTATTTTTAATTCATCAGTCTTTATATCACCCAGGTTTTTTTTAATATCACCATATTCGATATTAAAAGAACTCGGGTTTTTGTTAAATTTAAAAGTTACGGAAGTAATAATGTATTTATCCTTTAATTCTTGTTTGAAAATACTATCGCGATAACCGAATTTGCATTCAGCATTTGTGAAAGTTTTTAAGGCTCCTGTATTTATTTCGTATGCCTCTAGGCTGTCGAATGTTTCTTTTATTTCAACCCCATATGCTCCAATATTTTGCATTGGTGCAGCACCGACTGTACCGGGTATTAAAGATAAATTTTCAATGCCTGACCAATTATTTTCAATTGTAAACAGAACAAGATCATGCCATTTGGCTCCCGCTCCCGATTTTATCCAAACAAACTGCTCGTCTTCGGCAATTTTTTCTATGCTGTTTAATTTAATATGTATAATTAAACCACTATAATTTTCTGTAAATAAAACATTGCTTCCCCCACCTAAAATAAACTTAGGACATGTTTTAAATTTATCGGACGATAAAATATTTATTAAATCTAAAACCGAATTTACTTCTGTGAAATATCTTGCCTTTGCATCAATTCCAAATGTATTAAGGGATTTTAACGAAAAGTTTTCCTTGTAAGAAATCATGCTCTAATCATTGCTTTCAATTACAAAGGTGCGAAGTATGAAAGGAAATAAAAAACAATTGGTATGAGTGGAAATTACAGGATAAATATTGCTTATTAATAATTTAATATAATTTATTTAAATCCCGTTTATTTAAATTTCATTTTTTCTGATTTCATATGACGCATTTTTTTTTGTATTTATATGAGATAGTAATATGTATAGAGTATTTGACTAATTAGCTATTTAATATTTATAATAAAAATCCATTTTTTATCTCCCTTACACATTCTTCCGGATTTTATTTTTAATTTTACGCTGTTTTTAGTAAAATAATAATAAATATTAAAAAATGTTAGATCCGCGGATACAAATTAAACAACTTCTTCAATCAGATAATTTCGGAGATGTAATAATCATTAAAGGTTGGGTGCACAATAAAAGAGAAAGTAAAAATGCAATATTTATTGCACTAAACGACGGTTCAACCATTAATCATTTACAAGTTGTAGCAGACCCGGCAATTTTTAATGAAAATATATTAAAAAATATAACAGTAGGTTCATGCCTAGCGGTGAAAGGAAAAATTACCGAATCTCAAGGCAGTGGACAAAAAATTGAATTACTGGCGATTGAGATAGAAATATATGGTTTGGCCGATCCTGAAAAATATCCATTACAACCTAAAAAACATTCCTTAGAGTTTTTAAGAGAAATCGCCTATTTACGCCCCAGGACGCGTACGTTTTCGGCAGTTTTAAGGTTAAGGCATGCTTTAGCGTATGCTATTCATAAATATTTTAACGACAATGGGTTTTTTTATTTACATACACCAATCATAACAGGCTCCGATGCGGAAGGCGCCGGCCAAATGTTTCGCGTATCTACCTTAGATGCAAAAAATCCTCCAAAAAACGAAGAAGGTGATGTGGATTTTAAAGAAGATTTTTTTGGAAAAGAAACTCATTTAACCGTTTCCGGGCAATTGGAAGGCGAATTGGGTGCTTTGGCCTTATCTAAAATTTATACTTTCGGTCCAACATTTAGAGCGGAAAATTCAAACACACCAAGGCATTTGGCAGAATTTTGGATGATTGAGCCGGAGGTTGCTTTTAATGACCTGATTGATAATATGAATTTGGCAGAAGATTTTTTGAAATACCTCATTAAATATGCTTTGGATAATTGTGCTGATGATTTAGAATTTTTACAAAACCGATTGCTCGAAGAAGAAAAAACTAAAAAGGCAGAAGAAAGAAGCGAACTGGCATTAATAGATAAATTAAAATTTGTTATTGAGAATGATTTTGAAAGATTATCATATACAGAAGCTGTAGAAATTTTAATAAAATCAAAACCCAACCAACGCAAACAATTTGTTTTTCCTGTGGAATGGGGTATTGATTTACAGTCGGAGCATGAAAGGTATTTGGTTGAAAAACATTTTAAAAAACCGGTTATCCTAACCAACTATCCAAAAGATATAAAAGCATTTTATATGAAACAGGATGAAGATGGAAAAACAGTAAAAGCAATGGATGTGTTGTTTCCCGGTATAGGAGAAATAATTGGAGGTTCGCAAAGGGAAGATAGTTATGAAAAATTATACAATCGTGTAAAAGAAATGGGTATTCACGAAGAAGGATTATGGTGGTATATGGAAACCCGGCAATATGGAACAGCGCCTCACAGCGGCTTTGGTTTGGGTTTTGAAAGATTAGTTTTATTTGTATCCGGAATGGCAAATATCAGAGATGTAATTCCTTTTCCCAGAACTCCCAAAAATGCTGAGTTTTAATTATAGGAAGGGAAATTTTATTTAATGGCTGGTTTTATATTCTGAATGAAATGTTATATAATTATGTTTATCATTTAATCTTAAAAACTTTCTTATGCAACTAAAAGGAATTAATTATGTGACTGATGAAAAGAATCGCAAAATAGCGGTTCAAATTGACTTAAAAAAATATGGAGGGATATGGGAAGATTTTTATGATGGATTAATTGCCGAAATGCGCAAAAATGAAGAAAAAATTGATTTTGAGCAGGTTGTAGCTGAATTACAAACAAAGTAAAAATTTAATTCTAATCTTTTGGCATATCGAAATGAAATACAAAATTTTATTTAGTAAGTCTGCAGTTAAAGAATTAGAAAAACTAGGTTCAACAACTTTAAAACAAATTATATATAAAATATCTGCTTTAGCAGATGCTCCAAGACCATCTAATTGTAAAAAATTAAAAGGATTTGAAGATTTATAGAATCAGAAGTGGTGATTATAGAATAATTTATAGCATTAACGACAACGTACAAATTGTTGATATTAGAAAGGTTTCCCACAGAAAAGATGCATACCAATAGTAAGTAATTATATACTTAATTACTTATAAAAGAACATAATTATAGTCCTGATACTTAATAATATTATTAAGATACCAACCATTATCATTAAAACTTTTGTATTTATTTTATTACATATCCAGGCAGCAAATGGAGCAGCAATAACTCCACCAACTAATAAACCCAATGTTATTATAAAATTGTTTACACCCATCATAATGGTAAAAGTTCCTGCACCGGCTAAAGCAATAAAAAACTCGGCAAGATTTACCGAACCGATAGTATAACGCGCATCTCTTCCGTTTCCAATTAAAGTAGAAGCTACTACAGGTCCCCATCCTCCACCGCCAATTGAATCAACAAAGCCACCAAAAGCAGCTAAAATACCAATATTTTTTGTTTTCTTTTTAGGGGTTTTCTTTTTTAATGCTTTTGATATTATAACAGCTCCCATAAATAGAAGGTATGCAGAAATAAAAGGTTTAATCATTTTCCCATCAATAGACGTTAAAATATAAGCACCTAAAATCGCACCTAATATTCCCGGAATAACCAAACTTTTAAATAATTTTTTATTTACATTTTTGAATTTTAAATGTGATAACCCTGAAGCGCCTGAGGTAAATACTTCTGCAATATGTACACTGGCGCTGGCAGAAGCAGGAGAAACACCCATACTCATTAAAAAAGTAGTAGAGCTAATACCGTATGCCATCCCTAAAGCCCCATCAATTGTTTGTGCTAAAAAACCAACCAAAATATATAAGAAAAATTCTCCATTCATCACACCTTCTTTTACGCTTGTCATTACAGTACTGATATTAAAAATAAAAAGTACTGCAAGTAAAATTACCATTGTAGCACCCAGGCCGTAATAAATTAATTTTTGAGGAATGACAAAACTTTTTTTGGAATTTATGGTTGATGATGAGGTTAAGCTTTCTTCTGCAACTTGTGTCGACATATATTCCGATGTATTATGGGTTTGCACCATCTTAAGTGATTCTTAATATTTTAACGGTTACAAATATATACAAACACTACTAATATAATAGACTTAGTTAAAAATATTTTTATGAGTATGTTAATATTATATATTCATAATTTGTATGAAAAAATAAAAAATTTAAAAACAGGTAAAAAATATTTTCTATAAATTAAAAAAGTCATTTAAAAAGCTATTTTTTTATTTTCATTCATAATCAATATCTTTGGGGGTATCGGTTTAAAATAAAAATTATTTAAACCTAAATTTTTTTAATTTAAATTCCTCACTGTACAATTCATATGGATATTCATTACTTGTTCAAGGTATTGATTCGTAAAAGATGGATTCTAATAATAGTTCCTTTATTGGCAGCAATTGCGGCATTTGTGTTTACATTTAACAGTAAAAGATTATATAAATCCAACTGCCAAATTGCTACGGGGTTTACTGTTAATAATGTTATCAGGGTTAATAATGAAACAATGTTTAATATTTCAGAGGTTGAATTTCAATTCAATAACCTTATTGAAAATTTAAAATCTAAAAACATAATTAATTTACTTTCCTACAGTTTATTATTACACGATTTAAAAGATTCTAAAAAATCTTTCAGGACACTTAAAAATGAAAATTCTGATAAGCCCCCTTTTTCAGATGAAGAATTAAAAAAAGCCATTTTACTTACCGAGAGCAAACTGGAAAGGATGGAACCCCTACTGGCTTCCAATAAAAGCGATATATTAATTATTAACTTATTAAAAGCATATGGTTATGATTATTCCTCTCTCAGAGAGGGTATTTATATATCAAGGATAAACCTGTCAGATTATATATTTATTGAATACTTATCTGAAAATGCCGAATTATCAGCCTTTGTTGTGAACGCCTTTGTTGACGAGTTTATAAGATTTAATAATCGCTCAAGTTCCACCCAATCCAAGGAATCAATTAAATTTTTAAAAGATCAACTTGCTCAAAAAGAATCTATAAGAAATGAAAAAACCGGCCTTCTTAATATAGCGAGGGCAAATGCAGGTGGCGGCAAAGATTTATTAGAGGGTATCAATGCCAGGTTGGGTGAGCTTGATACACAGTTGGAAGTTGAAAAACAAAAAGCACAAACTGCCAGATTGCAATTAAGAAACGTAGAAAAGCAATTAAATGGATCGGGAAATACATTTGAAAGTACTTCAACGATAAATCAACGCATATATGACTTGCGTCAAAAACAAAAAAGTTTTCAAAGGATAGCTACTACCAACAGTGCATATAAAGATTCGATTGCCAATGTAAACCGTCAAATAAGTATTGAAGAGGAAAAATTTAAGTTTGCAGGTGCAGGAACTGCTGTAAGTAAAAGGGAAGAGTTAATAAATAAAAAGGAATTACTGGATGTTCAAGTACAAGTTTCAGAAGAATCTATTACTTCTATCACTAATCAAATAGCTTCTTTAAGAGGATCGATTAGTAATAGCACGAGTAAATCGGGTACAATAGAAACTTTGCAAAAAGATGTTGATGCTGCCAATGAAGAATATATTCAGGCACAAAGGGCTTACGACAGAGCCCAAAGTGTTTCACAATCTTCCAGCTTCGGTGCCATTAAAAAATTATTGGAAGGTCAACCTGCGGATGAACCTGAAACACGTAAAACGGGTATAACTACTATTTTTGCCTGGGCGATTAGTTTGGGGATTTGTATTTTCGTAATTATTATACTTGAAACACTTGATACTTCAATAAAAATACCTTCTGTTTTTCAGCGTTTAACAGATATCAAAACAATAGGAATCGTTAACCATCTTAATCCTAAAGGGATGGCGAAAGCGGAAAAAGCAATAGAATCTGTTTTTCTTGAAGAGGAGGATGAAGAAATAGAAGAAATTACTTTTAGAGAATTAACGAGAAAACTTAGATTTGAAATTGAAAATTCGGGAGGGAAAATATTTTTATTTACCAGTACTAAACCTCATGAAGGAAAAACTACTCTAATACTTGCTTTGGCCACTTCTTTAAGTGTGAACCAGAAAAAGGTTTTGATTATTGATACAAATTTCATGAATAACTCCTTAACCCAAATCTTAAATGCAAATAAAACTCTTGAAACCTCTATGGTTGACGATTATGACCATGAGTTCATAATGACCAAACAGGAAACTATTGTTTCTAAAAGCCATATTAAAAATATTGATATTATTGGTTGCGAAGGTGGTAATTACTCCCCTTCGGAAGTTTTCCCTGAAAAAAAGTTTTCAAACCAGATATTAAATTTAACTTCTCAATACGATTATATATTTTTAGAAGGCGGGGCATTAAATTTGTATTCGGATTCTAAAGAACTGGCTAATTATGTAGATAAAGTGGTTGTTATCTTTTCTGCAAAGTCAACAATTAAACCTGCTGATAAAGATTCAATCGCATACCTTAAAAATTTAAAAAATAAACTGGTTGGCGCTGTATTAAATAAAGTCGACCTTGATAATTTGGAACTTTAAAAAAAGATTGCATAAATTTAACTGCGATCATTTCTTAATAATTTTAAAATATAATATTAGCTCTATCAATAATTAAACTTATGGCAATTAATCTTCAAAAAGGACAAAAAGTTGATGTTAACCTCACCAAACTAGGGGTAGGTTTAGGCTGGGATCCTAATGAAACAGAAAATGGGGCAGCATTTGATTTAGATGCTTCGGCATTTATGTTATCACCAACAAAAAAAATTCCTACCGACCATTATTTTATTTTTTATAATAACCTTCAATCTCCCGATGGTGCACTTACTCATACCGGCGATGTGCTTGAAGGCGAAGTTGAAGGAGATGATGAATCGATTAAAGTTGATATAACAGTTATCAATCCCAATATTGTTGAAATTTTATTTGTGGTAACAATTCATGAAGCAAAACAACGCAGACAAAATTTTGGTCAGGTAAGAAATTCATATATCCGTATTTATAACGATTTGACAAATGAAGAAATAGCGAGATATGATTTGGATGAAGATTTTTCTGTAGAAACCGCAGTTGAATTTGGAAGGCTTTACAGGCGCGATGGAAAATGGAAATTTGAAGCTGTTGGTATTGGATACAGCGAAGGTTTGCAGGAATTTGTAAATAAATATGCTTAATAGATTACTTCCAATTCCCTTTAAATAATATGGCCATAAATCTTAAAAAAGGGCAAAGTATCAGCCTGGATACAAATCAATTTGATTTGTCCGAAATCACTATTGGTTTAGGTTGGGATGTATTGGAAGAAGACAGAAATAAGAAAAGCATCAATAAATCCGGAACGGGTTTTCTCAATTTAAAATCATTAATAGGTACAGGCAATAGTAAATATCTGTATTCTGCCAATAGAAATAAAACCGGAAAGAGTATAGAAGATATAAAACCTTACGATCTTGATTGCATTGCTGTTTTATTGGGACAAAATAATAAAATTCAAAACCTTGGCAGGAGAGGTAATCTGGAAAGTGGCCTGACAGTTGATTTTATTGATAGTGATATAATTTTTTATAATAATCCCAGGCATATTGAAGGAACAGTAATTCATACAGGAGATAATAGAACAGGTGAAGGAGAAGGTGATGATGAAAAAATTTATGTTAAACTTCATAGCTTAAATCCTAAATTCAATAAAATAGTTTTTCTTGCAACTATTTATCAGGGTGAACGAAAAGGTCAACATTTTGGATTAATAAAAAATGCTTTTATTAGAGCTGTTGATGCACAGGGGCAAGAAATAGTTAAATACGATTTATCGGTAGAAAAAACTTTTGATAAAAAATGTTCAGTTATTTTTGCTGAAGTAACCAGATTAAATTCTTTTCAATGGGAGTTTCAGGCAATTGGTAATGCTTTACAAACAGATAAGTTTGGTGAAGTATTAAAAGAATATATGTAATTAGCAGATGAGTTTATACATTCCCATCTGCCAAATGAACTTGCTTCATATCTCTTAACAAAATAAATAATATTATTTATACATTTTTAAGTATATCGATATCAAATTTTTTCATTTTAAGAAAAGCATTCATAACCTTTCCGGATTTCTCAGAATTGCTCATTAATTGGGGTAAAATGGAAGGAATTATCTGCCAGGAAACTCCATATTTATCTTTTAACCATCCACAATTCCCTTCATTGCCGCCATCGGTTAATTTTATCCAGTAATGATCAATTTCTTCCTGAGTGTCACAAAAGACCTGAAACGAAATGGCTTCATTAAATTTAAAAACCGGTCCGCCATTTAAAGCAGTAAAAGTTTGTCCGTTTATTTGGAAAGCAACCGTTAATGCAGTGCCTTCTTTCATACCATGTACTTCAAATCCTTCTTTTCCATATCTACTGATTGAATCTATCTTTGAATTTTTAAAAACAGAAGTATAAAAATTTACAGCCTCCTCTGCCTGATTATCGAACCATAAGCAGGGAATTATTTGACGTGTTTCCATTTGTTTATATTAAGAATGTGATTCTGTATATTTTTTAAAATTATTAAGAATGGCCTGCCATCCATCTTTTTGCATTTCTATCGGGTTCTCTGCTTCTGTTTCAAATGTTTCTACTATTTTTATACCCATATCGGTTTTAATAAAAAGAATTTTTACTTTCCTGTTATCACCTAATGTGAAACTGATCAGTTCATTTATTTTTACTTCGTCATAAACTCCCCAAAAGTCAAAACCAAAGCTTTTATCCTTTGCTTCCATTTTTGTAAGAAATTTACCGCCAACTTTTAAATCATTTTCTGAATTAGTGGTATGCCAATCATCTGAAGCAGTATTCCATATTTTAATATGTTCGGGCTTTGTCCAACATTCCCAAATTTTTTCAATAGGTTTATAAACTAAAGCTTCAATAGTTACTATGTTTGCATTTTTAGTTTCCATCTTTTCTTTTTGAAAGTTTTAATTGTACAAATTTGGAATTAATATACAGAAAAGTCAGGTATTATAATGCCAACTTAAGGGGTTAAATGTGACATTATAAGATATGAAGATAATATTATAATTTATGTGTGAATATATTTCTATTTACTTTTTATAATCCGCGTGGGGTAAATGCATCAGCATTACAGCGAAAAATATAATTCAGGCATATTTTTTCATGAATCAAAAAAAGTCAAATTATGTATAATTTTTTATTAAAGCAGTGTAGTGTCTTACTTTTCACCATGTTCTGTATAAAACTCTTCAGTATCAACCAATGGTTCAATACTTTTTTCATTTTTAACGGAATCAAAAGATAAAAGAAGTGCCGGTAATAAAGTAAGGTTTGTTACCATTGCAATGAACATTGAAGCAGACATTAATATGCCTAAAGCAATTGTTCCCCCAAAACTTGAAAATGCAAAAATTACAAACCCAAAAAATAAAATCATCGAATTGTAAATTATACTTGCTCCTGTTTCGCGAGTTGTAACAGAAACTGCATCCGATATACTTAATTTGTTATATTTTAATTCTTGTCTGTACCGTGCAAGGTAATGGGTGGATACATCTACAATAATTCCGAAAGAAATACTAAAAATCAAAGCTGTTGCCGGTTTCATTGGTATTCCTAAAAGTCCCATTAAACCTCCTGTAATTACAAGTGCAATTATATTTGGTATAAGACAAATTATAATAATTCTCACACTTGTAAATAAAAATGCAGTAAGCGCCGCAATAACTATTAGTGAAGAAATTAAACTTGAAAATAATCCTTCAGTTAAATACCTGTTTCCTTTAGTAAATAATAAGGTTGTGCCTGTTATGTTTACTTTCATTTTTGTATCACCAAATACTTCTTTTATTGCCGGATTGATGGTGTTGCTTAAAAGAGTATCAAGTTTATAAGAACCCAAATCAGCTACTTTAAAAGAAATTCTAACTTTTTGTTGTGTAGAATCAATGAAAGATTTTATTAATTTATTACCGGTATCTTGAGTTTTAACATTTTCTTTTGATTTTTCAGATAAATCCTTCATTGCTAAAAGGATTTGAGGACGATCTTGATTGGTTGGCAGATCAAAAAAATCCGGTGAATTATTATAATATCCCTGTCTTACTGCTTTTACAAATTGAACAACAGAAATAGGTTTAGATAAAGCAGGGCTCTGAGCAAGTTTTTTTTCAAACTCATTAATCTTTTGTAAATTTTTTAATTTTAATACACCTCTTTTTTCGCCGGTATCTACAACAACTTCCAAAGGCATAACCCCTTTAAAATTATTTTCAAAAAATATTAAATCTGATTTTACAATATCACCGGATGGAAGATCGTCAAGCATTTTTGTTTCTGAAGTGACTTTTGTAATACCAAATATAGATATAGCAGTAAAAACTATTGTAACGGCATAAATACTTTTTGGATATGATTTTGTGATTTTATCTATCCAATTAAGGGTCGCTGCCATACTTTCTGAATCCAAATATTTTAACCTTTTTTTATCGGGGTCGGGTAAATAAGAAAAGAAAGCAGGGATTAAAAAAAGTGAGATAAAAAATGCAACAAACACATTTACACCTGCTACAATACCAAATTCTGTTAAAATATCTACTCCATTTGTTATCCAAACTATAAATCCAACTGCTGTAGTTGCGTTTATTAAAAAACTTGCCAAGCCTAATTTGCTTATGGTTTCTGCAAGTGCTTTTGCTTTATCCTGATATTTAACATACTCCTGATGGTATTTATTTAAAAGATAAATACACGTAGGAATACTCATAACGACAATAATAGAAGGAATTAATGCAGTTAATAAAGTTATTTTATATCCAAATAATCCGATAGTGCCCAATGTCCAAATCACTACAATACCGATAACGAGCAATGGAAACACCACAGCATCCCACGACCGAAAAAAAGCAAAAAGCATAATTCCGGTTACTAAAATGGAGATGATTAAAAATAATTTTAATTCTGCCTGCACTTTAGTCGCCATAATAGAGCGTATAAATGGAACACCGGCATACCTAAGTTTAACTTTTGTTGACGCTGTAAATTTTTCCGTTAACACCATTATTTTATTTGTTAGTTTTTGGCGATTTGGAGAATTTAAAATCTTTTTATCTATTGTAATTAATAATAAAGTGGCTTTTGTTTTTGTATTGATTACTTGCGATTCATAAAACTTAAGAGATTCTGAAAATTGAATGAGGCTATCCAATTCTTTTTGTGAAGCAGGTGTTTTATTAAAAACAGGTTTAAAATCCATTTTTTTGCTTACATGGTCAACAGTAAGATATTGCAAACGTGGCAAAGAGAAAACTCCGGTTACTCCGACCAGTTTTGAAATAGAGTCAGATAGATTTTTAAATTTTATAAATACAGGTAATTTAAAAACAGAACTATCTTCCATTCCAATTGCCAATACATTACTATCTTCTCCAAATGTGTTTTTAAACTCTTTGAAATAAATTAATTCTTTATCTTCTTTTGGTACAATGGCAGTGTAATCGTAAGTGAGCTCAGCTTTCGTGCCTTCATAAGCCATAAATGCAGTAAGCAATACAATAAAAATTATAAACCAAAGCCTATATTTGAGTGTGAAAAGGGCAATTTTTAACCACATAGTGAAAAATTAATTTATTATGGTTTGCCATTAAATTTGGCAAAATAATATATTGTCAGATTTAAAATTATAAAGGTAATAATTAGAATTTAGTCGGCAACTAATGTATGAGAGGCATAACACAAAAAGGTTTAAAGATAAATTTTTAAAAAATTATGTTTTTATAGAAATCAAATATATTTTTGCCAATAAGTTTAAAAAGAAAGTTTCAAATAACATTATTATTAATGGAAAGAATTATATATTTTGTTGGTATTGCTATAATGTTTTTAATAGCTACACAATGTGGAAGCCGCTACAATACAATAGAATTTAAAGATAAAAACAAGGGTGATGAGAAAATTTATGGAGAAGCCGGTGGCCCTGCACGTCAATCTAAAGTAAGTTATCCTGAAGATACTGTGCAAAAAAGAAAAGCTATCGAGATAAGAGAAAAACTTTATGGTGATCAGAATACCAAAAAAGCAATGTAATTCTTAAAAGTTATATATTTTGCCGGGAGTGATGCAATGATTCATTTTAATATCGAATTCATTTGCATCACTTATTTTTTTAATAGGTTGATGATAAGTGCAACCAATTTTAATTACATCTTCTCTACATTCTGCAAGAAACCGATCATAATATCCTTTTCCATAGCCAACTCTGTTTCCACTTTCATCAAAAGCAAGTAGTGGAATAATAACTAAATCAATTTCAGCAGGTTCAATGGTTTTTCCATTCAAAGGTTCTTTAATCCCCCAATTATTTTCCACAAAATTTAGATTGTCGTCATAAATAAAGTGCTTCATATTATATGAAGCCATATCTATTTTGGGAATGATAATTTGTATCCGGGGAAAATCTTTAATTAATTTATCAATTATAAAATAAGTATTGACTTCATTAAATTTTTGAATGGGAAGAAAAATGTGTAAATATTTAATAGATTTCAGATCAAAGAATTTAAAAAATAGCTCGCTTATAATTAAACTCTTTTCATTTACTTCTTTAATAGTTAATGATTTTTGAGCAACAAGATATTTTTTTCGAATGCTTTTTTTATCTGAAACCATCATTATTCGTTCTCAATAATAATATTAAAATTAAAGTCGAGAGGATCTAAATTTTCAAGTAAATAATTTAAAAATCCGGGATTGTTAAGATAAAAATTTAAAAAATTATCGGAACGTTCTTGTAACCCACCATCCGGGAATAATTTGGCTTTTAAGCCGGATAATTGTGTTATTTGAGTAGATAATTTTTGTTCTTCTGCTTTTTTGAATCGTTTTTCAATAGTTTCTAAGGAAGTATATACTTTTTGACGTTCCGCTTTTACAAAACCTTCCAAAGATGCATCAACAGATAAAGATTTTTTTAGAAGAAGATCAAAAAGTTTTTCCAATATCTCTTTTTCTTCATTTATATCAATTGGGTTTTCGGAATTCCGCTCAATAAATAAATTTTTTAGTTGATTATCATCTAAAAATAATTCTTCAATAGTTATTCCAAGTTTTTCAAGTTTCTTATTATTTACTTTATTAATATAAAAAGCAAAATTTCTGGGCATTAAAATAGGAAAGTTTGCCTGATGATATTCAAATAAAGTTTTTAGTTGAAACCAGTAGGCTATTTCGGATGGGCCACCAATATAGGCAAGGTTGGGTAAAATAATTTGCTGATAAACCGGTCTTAATAAAACATTCGGACTGAATTTTTCGGGAGAAATATCAATTAAATTTTTTAATTCCGGTTCTGTAAATTTTAAATCGGTATTTATAATTTCATAACCACTTTCGGTTTTTATAATTCTTTCCCTAATATTTTTATCCAGATAAAAGAAGTTTATTTCTCTGCCATTTACCTGCGCTTGAAAACCGGATTGTGATAATTTTTCAGATTCATCATTTACTAATCTAATTGTAGAATTTTTAAATATATCATCTTCAATTACAGGTTTTAAAAAACTTTTAAGTTTGGAGTTATTGGCATCTAAACACAACAAGCCTTCGTCACAAAATAAATCATTGACCCAACATCGGGTGGCATCAGCTAAGGTTTCATTTTTTAAATAAGCGTTTTCAAAAACCGGTATTTTTTCAGTGATTTGCGAAAAAATTTCCTTCATCTCGCTTGTATTCATTTCCCCAACTGCACCTTTTTGATCTGTTTCCCAACTGTATTTTTTACCAAAGAGGTTGAAATGATTTATTTCAGCAAAATCATGATCTTCTGTTGCCATCCAATAAACGGGCACAAAATTATATTGAGGAAAATTTTTTTTTAATTTTTTTGCCAGGTTGATGGTTGTTATTAGTTTATAAATAACATAAAGTGGGCCGGAAAAAATATTTAATTGATGCCCTGTAGTAACTGTAAATGTATTTTCATCTAAAAGAGAATCAACTTGAATGGAAGGCTTTTTTTTAAAATTAGAATATTGCCGGGTTAAAACTTCGTGTAATGCCTTTCGGCAATTATTATTATATATTTTTTTGTTTTGCTCAATTTGACTTTCAAAATTTTTTAAATCCGGAAAAAGATTATAAAAATCTTGAAGATTTGAGTCTTTTTGTAAATATTTTAATAGTAAGGAAGGAAATTGTTTAGTTTGTGCAAGAGGTAGTTTGCTAATCTGCATGGATTTGAAATTATTTAAAGCAGTTAAAATCAGTATTAGAAAAAAAATGCATTTTTATACAAACCAATTTTTTTTAAAAAATGTCTGCTTTTTATATAAAAAGAATTTTAATTTTTATAGATATTAGATTTGAGGAATAAATAGAAACATAAAAAAAATAATTTAAGAGAATTAAATAACCATTTTAGTCACTTATTTTCACATAACTACCCACCCATTTAATTTGATTGCTGTATTTATAAAAAATCTCTTTTATAACTTCATCATCTTTATGGCCTTCAAAATCTATATAAAACCAAGCTTGAAATTTATTTTTATTTCTTATAGGCCGGCTATCGATTTTAATAATATTTATATCTCTGATATTAAATTCTGATAAAAACCTGAATAAACTGCCCGGTTTATCGGTATCCGGTAAATTAACGACAATACTTGTTTTATCTGCACCACTTCGTTGATTGTGAAAATCTTTTCCTATAATTAAAAATCGGGTTGTATTAGACTGGCTATCTTCAATGTTATCAAATAAAATAGGCACATCAAATAATTTAGCAGCGATATGTGAGCATATTGCAGCACAATTTGGATTTTCAGCTGCCATCATTGCTGCCTTTGAAGTACTTTCTATAGGAACTAATTCAACAACCTGGTTTTCAAAATATTCGGAGATAAATTTTTTGCATTGTCGGATAGCAATGTCTTTGGAATAAATAATTTTTATGTCCTGTAGTTTATCGGATTGGGTTGCAAAAGTAAAATGTATAGGCATTAAAATTTCTGCAACAATTTTTACATTTAATTCCGCAAGTAAATCTATTGTTTCAATAACTGTCCCTTCCTGATTATTTTCGACAGGTACAATGCCAAATCTTGCTCTTTCGGTTTCAACAGATTCAAAAACAGAACGAATACTACCCATCGGCAAATATTCACTCATTGAGCCAAACCTGCTTTCCGCGGCTTGATGAGTAAAACTTCCATCGGGCCCTAAATAAGATATTCTTTCAGGCAATTCAATGTTTCTGGCTGCAGCAAATATTTCCAAGAAAATTGCTTCGATAGCTTTTTTGTTTAATAAACCATTGCTTAAATCAGATAACCTGTCTATAATATTTTTTTCTCTTTCGGGCCTGTAAATTATAGCATTATTAGATCGTTTTAATTCACCTACTTTTTTTACAATATCCATACGTTGGTTTAAAAAATTCAACATATGGTTATCCAGGCTATCTATTTCGTCCCTAAGTTTTAAGAGTTGTGTTTCTATATCAGTTTGGATGATCATAATATTATTTTTCAAAACTTTTTTAAATGTACGTCGGATGATTTTAAAATTAAAATACTTAAATAGATAAGTATTTTTAATAAACCGGAAAAACACCCGTTGCTGATTAATAATATAAATCAAAATAAATAGGTAGTGCTTTTGTAATGTGAGCCGGTCACATCACAGTTCGTAAATAAATGTTGATTTTTTTTGTATTTGTGTTTATTTTTAAGGCTATGAATATTCCTTCTTATGATGATGAATTGGAAATTTTTAATCTGAGCAAACTCTACGAAGGTTTTATTATAACACCAAAATAAATTTTAACACATGAAAATTTTAATAAAAAAATACATTTCAGATATTAAAATAAATAATGATTTAAATAAACATGCTAACTCCCCGGCAGCTATTAAAAAAGCGGAAGAAGCCAAATTAAAATTATCAAAAATAAAAAATCTTAGTATTTTAAATAAATAAAGATTTCCGTTTTCTATTAGAGCTATCAAATTAAATTTGAGTATTAATTTTTACTGTTTGCTTATCCCATCTGCCAAGAAATAAAGTAGCCTTACGTTTTTTTTTAAAGAATATTTTGTAAAAAGATACCCCCCTTAAAAAAAAATTTAAATTTATTTAATTGATGTTACGCATAAAAATATTTGAGTTTAACTATACGTCTTAATCTGTGATTCTTATTTTTTGTATGAATCACAGATTTAAATGGATTGAAGGGATTTCACAAATTTTCTTTTTTCCTGCTTCCGTGTAATCCTGTAATCTTCCTTAATCTGTGATTCTTATTTTTTGTCTGAATCACGGATTAAATGGAGTAAAAACAATCTCTAAACATTAAGCACTAATTTATTTAAACAAGAATATGTATTAACCAAAGGTTTATACAAAGAACTAATTTTTGCGTAACATCAGTTATTTAATTATTTTTCCTTTATGAATTTATCGATATTGATATATTCATAATTTAAATTTTAAAATATTTAATACCAAAAAAGTTATTCTTTAACAACATATTAAGTATTTTTATCGTAGTAAAGCCTTAAATAATTCTACTTGGATATTTTCTTGATTAGCCTCATATGAAACTTTTTTTTACATCTTTCATTGCTTTTATGGCAATGTTTTGCATTTCTTCTGCGCAAAATAATATTGCAAAATCAGGTACAGCAGACCTTGAAAATAATAAGGAGTATAAATTTGTAATTAAAATGGCTGAAAAATATTTCAACCGAGGGGATTATCATAATGCACTGGATTGGTATGAGGAGGCATTGCATAAAGATTCAAATAACGTTTCTGTTTTATTTAATACTGCCATTTGCCATATCGATTTATATGCAGATATGAAATCTGTTTATTATTTAAAAAAGGCAAATTCTTTAACACCAAATTTTTCTCCGGATTATCATTATTGGCTTGCAACAGCATTTCATCTCAATCTGGCTTTTGATTCTGCCACAGATCATTACAATAAATATTTGATGGAAAATAAAAACCATCCGGAAAAAACGCTAAGCATTCAAAAATTTATTTCCGAAGCTGCGATTGGTAAGAAATATGTGGAGAAAGATAAAAATTATTATTGTGAAAATTTAAAAATGCCACTCAACGGAGAGTACTCCGAAAAAAATGCTTTGTGGACAAAAAATTATCAAAGTTTATATTTTAATTCCGACAGAACTGAAGGAAAAGGAAAGCATGAGATTACTCATAAAGGTGACGCCTTTGAAAATATTTATTTTTCGGAAATTAAAAATGAAAAATTTTCTTACCCTTTAATTTTAAAGGGAATTAATAAAAGTAAAAGCAATACAAACATTATTAGTTTTTTTGATAATGATAATAAAATGCTCGTTTCACAATCTGGCAAAACAAAAAAACTTTTTATTTCTGAGAAGTCAGGTGACAATTGGGGTGAACTTAAACCATTTTTAAATGAAGTAGAATTACTTGAAAACTTTTCAAGCATAAATATTTCAGTAGATGGTTCTATCCTAATTTTTTCTACAGCGCATCAGGGAAACAACCATGATCTTTATTCCATGAAGGATATTGGTGGTAAATGGACAAAACCACAATTATTAAATAATTCTATTAATAGTTCTGCTGACGAAAACTTTCCGATTTTAAGTTTGGATAAACAAACTTTATATTTTTCTTCAAAGAGAGATTCAGGAATGGGTGGTTTTGATATTTATGAAGCCAAATACAATAATGAAAGAAAAGATTGGGAAACACCTCTAAATCTTGCTTATCCAATTAATTCACCGGCAGATGATTTTTTTTCATTCTTTGATCAAAAAAATAATAAAAGATTATTAATTTCTAATAGGAGTGGAGGTTATGGGGAGTTTGATGTTTTTTCTGTTGAACCATTTGGCCGGGTAAATGTAAAAGGTAATATTGTTATTAAAGGATTGGATGAAAATAAAAATAATTTAATAATAAAATTTTATTCAAACTCGCATGATAGTTTAAATGCTGAAATTAAAAACGGAAGTTATTCAACAAAACTACCATCAAGCTATTTATACAAAGCAAAAATTGTTGATAGAGCCGGAAAAATTTTAAAAGAGGAAGGGTTTTATGTTCCTTCAGTTAAAAATGATTCAACTACTTTCGTTAAAGATTTTAATATTGAATTAAAGGTTTTGGAAAAAACAGAACCAAGTCTGAATCTAACAGATAGATTTCTGGTAAAAATTGATTATGACCCAGCCAAACTATTAATTATAAATGGCCTTTTAAAAAATGATAAAGAATTAAAAAATCTAAAATCAAAAATAATTCTTCACGACTATTTAAATAATAAAACCATCACAGAAACGGAAACAGATTCGTCAGGTAATTACCAATTTATTATAAAGCCGGAAGCATTAAAAAATTATCGAATTGAAATAAAATCAAATAATTATTTATCGGAATGGATTAATATTATTGGTGTTGATTCTTTACCAAAAAACAGTAATGAAGGCGAATTAAAGAAAAACCAATTTAATACATTGTTACTTACTTCTGTTCTGCATAAAAATGAAAATGTTTTGGCTAGAATTTATTTTTCGTTGAGTAACGCTGAAATTAATAATAGTGATGAAGTCTATTTAAATTCAGTAGTTGAAAAATTAATTAAAAATCCGAAATTAAAAATTTTTATAAAAGGATATGATGATAACACAGGCGAAAAATTGATTAATAACAGAATTTCTCATCAAAGGGCGGAAAACGTTAAGAAATATTTTTTAAAAAGGGGAGTAGCACATAATAGAATGATAGATAAAGGGATGGGAAGTAATTTTTTTGCTGCACCAAACGATGTGGAAATGAATGGCAGAGATAATAATAGAAGAGTTGAGATTGAGTTGATAAAATGATTTTATATTTAATTATTTTTCAAGAAATAAATGTAAAGTAATTTCATCTGCCAATAATTTTCCTTTTTGGGTGAGGGTTATAATATTATTATTTAAGGTTAAATGGCCTGAAATAATATAATTTTCAATTAAATATTTGTTTTTTTTATAAAAATTTATTTCCGATATTTTTTCAATTTCATTTATATCTATTCCCCATTTTGTTCTTAAACAGGTAAGTAAATATTCATTTATTTGGTCAGTTGTTGATAAGTGTTCAATAGTGAAGGGAAGTATATTTTTTTTAATACTACTTACATATTCATTATTATTAGAAACATTCCATTGCCTGGTTGCGCCATTAAACGAATGTGCAGATGGCCCGAGGCCTAAATAATTTTTTCTTCTCCAATAATTGCTATTATGCCTGGCATATTTATCAGGCAAACAAAAATTTGATATTTCATATTGCTCAAAATTATTTTCAGAAAGATATTTAACTAAAATTTCAAATTGCTTTGCTGAAAATTCTTCATCAAGCGGAGCGATTTTTCCATTTTTTAATTGTTTTCCAAAAACTGTTTTTGGTTCAATTGTTAATGAATATGCAGAAATATGTTGAATATTTAATTCAACTGCTTTCTGCAAATCATTTTCCCAAATAGTGTGATCGTGATGAGGAACAGAATAAATAAGATCGATAGTTATATTATCAAAGCCGGCATTTTGTGAATTGATAACTGAGATGTAAGCTTCAGATGAATTATGTGCCCTGTTCATGAATTTTAAGTGCGGCTCATAAAAAGATTGCACACCGATACTTAACCTGTTAAAGGGATATTTTTTTAAAATAATTAATTTTTCTTTTGATAAGTCATCAGGATTGGCTTCCAAAGTTATTTCAGCATCGTCATCAATAATAAAATTTTTATAAATAGCATTAAATATAATTTCAATCTCCTCCTCATTGAGTAATGAAGGAGTACCCCCGCCAAAGTAAATTGTTTCAATCTTGCTTGATTTCAAATAATCTTTTTGCAAAGCTATTTCGTTAGCAATAGCCAATGCCAAATCTTTTTTAAGATTAAGGTTGGTGCTAAAATGAAAATCGCAATAATAGCAAGCCTTTTTACAGAAAGGAATATGAATATAAATACCTGACACAAAAATTATTTAAATACTGATATCGTTATTTTGATATAAAGATAATTTAAAAGAAAATGATTTGTTTAAATCTATATTCAGTTTTAAAATGGATTTAATTCAATCATAATTTTTTAATATTTTTTTTAGTAAGATTGTAATTAAGTAAAATTCAAATTGCGGATATTTTATAAAATATTTTTCTTAATTCTCATCGGAAGTTCAACCCATTTCGTGTTGGGTCAAAAAAAAATAATTCTTTCAATCCATATTACGGATCATGAAAAAACTTTCATTGCGAAAAAAAATATAACAAGTGAATTCAAAGATTCTCTCTCAGCTATTACATCAATAAAAAATTTAATTCTGGATTATCACAAAAAAGGTTTTCTTTTATCAGAGGCGGAAGGGATTTTAAAAACACATGATACTTTAATTGCTTTTGTTAATGTTGGGAAACAATTTCATTGGGCAAATTTACACAAAGGCAATGTATCTGAAGAAATGTTATCCGCTATTGGGTTTAGGGAGAAAATATATAAAGAAAAAATATTTTCTTATCAACAAGTTGAAAGGCTTGAAAAAGATATCTTAAACTATTCTGAAAATAATGGTTATCCTTTTGCGACCATTAAATTAGATTCCATTCATATTCAGCAAGATAAAATCGGGGCGAATTTATTGTACGATTCCGGCTTGCCATTTGTTTTCGATAGTATTTCAATAATAGGAACAGCAAGAGTGAAAACGAAATTTCTGGCATCTTACCTAAGAATTTTTCCGGGACAACCTTATGATCAGGAAAAGGTAAATAACATTGATATTATTTTAAAACATTTGCCTTTCTTGAAAATTACTGCACCTGTAGATGTGATTTTTAAAAATGAAAAAGCGTATATACTTATCTATGCAGATAATAAAAAATCAAATCAATTTGACGGAATAATTGGTTTTGCACCAAATCAATCATCAACAAAAGCCGGAAGTAAATTATTGATTACCGGAGAAATAAATTTTCAAATGAAAAATCTTTTCACCGGAGGAAAAACTTTTTCGTTGGTTTGGAAACAAGTACGACCCCTATCACCCTTGTTAAATGTTCAATATATTCATCCTAATTTATTTCGAACACCTTTAGAAGTTGATGTTCAATTAAATTTATTGAAACAAGATTCTTTATTTTTAAATGTATTTCGCAAAGCTGCTTTATCTGAAAGGATATCTAGAAATCAAAAAGCAGGAATAAATATTGCATTGCAAACATCTTCTCCTTTAGGCAGTAATATAAAATATGATACAATAAAGATCTTGCCAAATGTATTAAATACTAAATATTTATCATATGGCCTTCAGTATAATCTTTACTCATTAAATGATTTATTATATCCTTCAAAGGGTTGGGATGTGCAAATTCAAGGATCGATAGGCACAAAAACCATTATAAAAAATAGTTTTATCAGCGACCAATATTATGATGGAATTTCTTTAAATTCTGTTCAATCTATTTTTAAATCGGATATAAAAAAATATTTTTTATTTAAAAAAAGATCAGTCATTCTATTGCGTTTGCAAAGTGCAAAAATTTGGAATGAAAATTTATTTCAAAATGAATTGTTTCGTTTAGGAGGTTTAAATAGTCTGAGAGGTTTTAATGAAAATACATTTTATGCTTCAGAATATAGTTTGGGAACAATCGAATACAGGTTTTTAATTGACAAGGATGCCTATATGTATACATTTTTTGATTATGCATATTATAAATACCAAACAAAAAATATTTCATTTTCTGATAAGCCTTTTGGAACAGGGTTGGGCATAAGCTTTAGTACAGCAAATGGAATATTTAATTTTGTTTATGCAAGTGGAAAATCTTCTCAACAAACTTTCGGACTAAATTTTTCTAAAATCCATTTTGGTTATACAAGTAGATTTTAATTGTTTTTATTTCTTTTTTAATATAAAATTATCTTTTTTTGCACACTAGTCTTCGCGTATAAATTTTATTTTTAATTACCTTTTAATTAAATAGAGTATAAATACGTAGTTCATGTTTTGCATCAGCTAAATCTTATTTACTTGTATTCATTAATTAATTCGTCTCTTGCATTTATTTGGGCCTTTCTTATTTCAGTTTTTGCTATTCCATCTATTGTTAGGGTTTCGCATCAAAAGAAAATATTAGACGAACCCAATGGAAGAACCATCCATCTTTCATCAACTCCCCGCCTTGGAGGGCTTGCCATTTTTGCAGGTTTGTTATCATCATTAACTATTTTTGGAAATCTTGCAAATGGAATTCAATATGTTTTGGCCGGAACCAGTATATTGTTTTTTATTGGGCTTAAAGATGATATAGTAACTGTTTCGGCTTTTAAGAAGTTTTTTGTCCAATTACTGGCAAGCAGTATCATTTTATTTATTGGCAACATTCGTATTACAAGTTTTCAGGGAATGTTTGGTATTTATGAAATTCCTGATGGAATGAGCTACGCATTTTCATTAATTTTAATTATTGGAGTAACCAATGCTATAAACTTAATAGATGGCTTGGATGGTTTGTCGGGCACAATAATAATAATAATTTCAGCGACATTCGGAGCTTTCTTTTTTATATATGGAGGATTGGTATTTGGGGCTTATGGAGATTTGGCAATATGTTTAATAGGTGGTGTTGTTGGTTTTTTAAGATATAATATGCATAAAGCAATTATTTTTATGGGCGATGCAGGTTCATTGGTATGTGGTTTTATTATTTCAGTAATGGCAATGAAATTTATTGAAATGCAACCTGTGCATACTACACCTACAATTGCATTAGGTATTTTATTTATTCCTTTATATGATACTTTAAGGGTTTCTATATCAAGAATCATTAAGGGGAAATCACCATTTTCCCCAGACAAGAATCATATTCATCATCGTTTTATTGCAATGGGGTTTTCGCAAATTGCAACGGTATTTATGTTAGCATTAATAAATATAAGTACAATTTTATTTGTTATCTTTTTTGAAAAGATGGGAATGCACTTTGAGTTAATGATTATTATAATCTTTTCAGTACTTTTAACAGTAATTCTGGAAATGATTCCCCGATTAAAAAAAGTGCCTGTCTGATTTGCATAAAGCAATGAGTATTTTATCCAATTATAATTTTATAATTTCCAAAATTAAATGTCAAAATGGATTAAAAATTAATATTTTTTGTTCTGTATTTGTATTTTTCTTTTTGGTGTTAAAAAGCAATTTTCTTTTTGCCCAGTCTGATATTGATAAAAAATTTGAGATTGTTTACGATTTTTCCGATGATTGGCTAATATTTAACCAAGAGAAAAATAATTATTTCCCATTATTAAGCAACCAAACTTCTAATTCTGTTAGTATATCCCTTCCTCTCAAAGATTATAAGAATTATAGTTTACATGCTTTTGTAATTGATGAAACCTATTTATATATCAATAACAGGCTTACATTAAAACTATCACCCCAAAGTGAATTGCTTTTTAATATTGATAGTTTAAATAAGGAATTAAAAGCTGATAAAGCTTTTTTAACTTTTTATAGAAGAAATGCATTTTCTAAACTCCCAAAAGCAAGTATAGTTTATGTCAAACAGAGTGCTTCACAAGTTATCCGGCCTGTTAAATTATTAACAGCTGTGCCTATCATTAAAAGGCAAGGTTCTGTTTTTAAGAATTTTATGATTCTTTCTTTTGTATTCCTATTTTGTTCTTATGCTTTTTTGCTAAATTTTTATCCAAAAGTATTCGAACAATACTTTCAAATAAATAATATTTTCGGAGTTGTTGATAAAACAACATTCTTACGATCTTTAAGTAGAGTGCAATTACTTTTTATTTTAAATCA
This sequence comes from Spirosomataceae bacterium, assembly GCA_965248855.1. Lineage (GTDB taxonomy): Bacteria > Bacteroidota > Bacteroidia > Cytophagales > 172606-1 > CBDFKQ01. The sequence goes on from CBDFKQ010000004.1 coordinate 139,259, forward strand.
CAGTTTATTATTGAGTTTAGGGTTTAATATTTTAAAAAAAATACTTTCTCTTAATTCTCATACCTATATAATCGCTGAAGAAAATATTTATTTAATGGTTTACAACTGGATTGCCTGGGCACTTGTAATTTTTTGTTTAATTATGGGTAAATATATTTTAATAAATGTTTTAGGAAATTTATTAAGAGGGGATAAGGTTGTTCATCTCCACTTTTACAGGCATATAAGTTTGTCACAAACTTTTTATTTGTTTTTTGTAACAGCTTTATTTTATACAATGCTAATTTACCCATTGGGGAATACAAATTTATATATGATTTTTTGGTCAATTATAGTAAGCTTTCAAATTATTAGAATGATAATAATAACCATAGGATTAAATAAAATAATACCATTTTATAATATGTATTTCTTTTCTTACATTTGTGCCACCGAAGCAATACCTGTATTATTAGGATTCAAATACTTCAGTCAGATTCTCTAATACTTAACTTAATATCAGTTTAATAGAATGAGTGTAGTAGAAACACAAGCCCCTCAAGACAGACTGCGTAAAGTTTCCAGTATTTTAATTACTCAACCAAAGCCTGCCGACGATAAATCTCCATATTTCGATATTGCAAAAAAATACGATTTAAAAGTAGAATTTCGTTTGTTTATTGACATTGAACAAGTTTCTTTAAAAGATTTCCGTAAGCAAAAAATAGATATATTAGCTCATACCGGAGTAATATTTACAAGCAGAAATGCTGTTGATAATTTTTTTAGGATTGTAGCTGAATCAAAGTTGGAAATTCCTTCTGATATGAAATATTTTTGTATTTCTGAACAAACAGCCAACTATTTACAGAAGTATATCGTAGTAAGAAAAAGAAAAGTTTTTGTGGGGACAAAAACAGCAGCAGATATGGCTGAAATATTAAGAAAGCATAAGGGAGAGAAATTTTTGTTCCCATGTTCTGATATTCGTAAAAATGATATTCCGGATTTTATGGACGGAGGAGGTTTTCAATTTACCGAAGCTATTCTATATAGAACAGTTCCAAGCGATCTATCAGACCTTGAAAATGTAACATTTGACATAATTGCGTTCTTTAGTCCATCAGGAATTACATCTTTATATAAAAACTTTCCTGATTTTATACAAAATAGTACTAGGATAGCGGCCTTCGGCCCAACTACAGCAAAAGCTGTTACTGATGCAGGATTGATATTAGATATTGAAGCTCCCATGCCTAATGCGCCATCAATGGCAGGTGCTTTGGAGTTATATGTTAAAAAAGCTAATGCATTATAATATTGTTTGAAAGCATAATTGGATATTTATTACATTATATTAAATAATATACTTTAATTTTGATTTTTTTCTTTTGAAATTACTATATTTAACCGTTAAAGAGCCCGTTAAGTAATTGCACTTAAAAAAAACTCTAATTTAATGAGGCATTTGCACTAAATTGTGTAATTTAAATGAAAAAAAAATATTCATTAATACTAATAATACTGTTTTCAGGGTTTTTTTTTAAATCGGCATTTGCCCAACAAGATTCTCAATTTAGTCAGTATATGTTTAATACCCTTTTTTTTAACCCTGCTTATGCAGGTTCTGAAGGATTTAGCAGGTTTCAACTTCATTATCGAAATCAATGGACAGGGTATAGTACTTCAAATTCATCAGATAATTTAGGGGCGATTACCACTACAAATTTTAGTTTTACGACTCCAATTTCAAGATTAAGAAGTGGTGTTGGTGTGTATGTTAACCAAGATAAGAATAGCCCTATTACTAATTTAGATGCACAAATTTCTTACGCATATCATTATCCATTAAAAAATGGCAAACTTTCTATTGGTTTGAGAGGAGGTATGTATAATAACGTAACGGATTTTGATAAATATAGAGCTGTAGAACCCAATGATCAATTGATATCTACAGGAAGACAAACTGCAACAAAACCTGATTTAGCCGCCGGTTTATATTATAGAACTGAAAAATATTACATGGGAATAAGTATAAATCATATCGTTCATTCAAAATTTTCGTATGATAAAGTGAGTCTAATTAATGCTCTTGCAACTCATGCTTATTTTACGGCAGGTTATAATTTAGACATTAATTATGAGTGGGTTTTTACGCCTTCTGTATTAATTAAAAGTGATATAAATACTTATCAATTTAGTTTATCCGGTTTATTAACTTATAATAGAAATTTTTGGGGCGGTTTAAGTTTTAATCAGGGAGATGCTGCAATTTTGATGGTAGGTGCTAATTTTGGAAAAGACAAACAAGGTAACAGACCGTTTAGATTTGGTTATTCATTTGATTTTATAATAAAAGGTTATCAAGCAAAAGCAAGGACATCAAGTGAACTAATTTTATCATATAGGTTGCCAAATTTTATTCCAACGGCTCGTACTATAACACGAACTCCAAGGTTTAGACAACATTAATTAAAAATAGTTTTATAAAAAAAATTTAAAAATATTTCACAAATTGAAATAAAACTTACAACTTGTGTTAATATTCAGTTTTTTAATATTTCTTAAATTTTTTTAGTAATATATTTGCTTCAGATAAGCGGATAAGATAATTTGAAATTAAAAGTGCTTTAATTCAAACATTAACAACAAAATAAGTAAATAAACAGGTGTTATGAATAGAATCCGTTTTAAGACCCTTTACCTCTTGCTTTCTATGCTTTCTATGCTAGCCACGCAAAGTTGTGGTTTATTTGGAAAAAAGAACAAGAAGTCCGGAGATGATCGTGGAGAACTTGTTGGTGCTCCCAGCAGGCCGGGATGGAAACAAACAATCCCTTATGGAATGGTATACGTTCCAGCCGGAGTTTTTCATATGGGGCAAGCCGATGAAGATGTATCTCACACAATGATCAATCAAAACAGGCAGATAAGTATTAGTGGGTTTTTTATGGATGATACCGAAATCACTAATAACGAATATCGTCAATTTATTAATCTATATCTTAAGGATTCTGTCGCAACTTTAGGTGAAGATTATATAATGAAAGAATTATACCCTGATTCAACTGTTTGGGAAAGAAATTTTACCCATCACATGGGAGATCCAATGGTTGAATATTATTATCAGCATCCTGCATTTGATGATTATCCTGTTGTTGGAATTGACTGGTGGGCCGCATCTATTTTTTGTAAATGGAGAAGTACATATTTAAATAACTATCGCAGGTCTCAAGGTACTGCTGATTCACCATCTTTCAGATTACCATCTGAAGCAGAATGGGAATATGCAGCTCGTGGTGGAAGAGATATGGCAAAATATCCTTGGGGTAGCCCTTACTTGGCCAATACATTGGGTTGCCTCTTAGCTAATTTTAAACCCGGTAGAGGTAATTATTATAATGATGGTTTTATGTATACTGCACCGGTAGCTTCTTATTTTCCAAATGATTTTGGCTTATACGATATGTCCGGAAATGTAGCAGAATGGTGTAATGATGCCTTTGCAGAAGCCTCTATGCCCCAAATATGGGATTTAAATCCAACTTTTGATGATAATGAAGAACCTCGTAAAGTTGTACGAGGCGGTTCATGGAAAGATGTTGCTTTCTTTCTTGAAACAGGTACGCGTGCTTTTGAATTCAGGGATAGTACTAAATCTTATATAGGTTTCAGATGTGTTATGTCTGACCTTGGCCGTTCATCGGGAAAAGAATTCAGATAATAAAAAATTATTGCTTACAACTTCATTAATAATAGATCTTAAAATTAATTTTAAAATTCTTAACATTTAAACTTCTTACTAAAATGGCTAAACCAAGATTTGGATTCGATTTATTAACTTTTATGTATGGTGCCGGTGCCGCAGTTGTTATTTTAGGTGCCATGTTTAAAATATTACACTTACCTGGTGGTGATCTTGTAATTGGTATTGGTTTAGTTACTGAGGCTTTTATATTTTTTGTTACTGCTTTTATATTACCTGATGAAGATATACATTGGGAACGAGTTTATCCTGAATTGGCGGATCCTAGTGTAACAAGAACTTTTGATAATTTAATTGGTGGTGCTAAATCTCCAACTTTACCTAAAGGAACTGCAGAAGCATTTGAAGGTTTAACGAAAGATATGGTTGACAGGTTAGGTAAAAGTATGGGTAGTCTTTCTGATAATGTTAGCAGAATGACTAGTTTTACCGATGCTTCTGTAGCTACTAGTGAATATGCCAGTAATATTAAGTCTGCTGCAGGTAAAATACAAGAATTAAATAAATCATATGAAGTAACTGTAAATGCTATGCAAGATATGGCAAATGCCTCTACGGATGCAAAAGCTTATCACGCACAGGTACAAACTATTACTAAAAATTTAGGTGCACTAAACGCAGTTTATGAAATGGAACTGCAAGATACTAGCAAGCATTTAAAAGCTATGAATGCTTTTTATGGCAGTTTAAGTTCTGCAATGGAAAACATGGCCGAAGCAAGTAAAGATACTCAACAATTTAAAAATGAATTATCTGGTTTAACTGCTAACTTAACTTCTTTAAATAAAGTTTATGGTAATATGTTAACTGCCATGAAAGGTTAATTCTTCTTTCAGTTTTTAATTTAACCTATAACGATTTAAATATAAAAGATATATGGCTGGTGGAAAAATGACCCCTAGGCAAAAGATGATCAACTTGATGTATCTGGTTCTTACTGCAATGCTTGCATTGAACGTAAGTTCTGCCATTCTCGAGAAATTTGAGAAAATTAATAGAAGCTTAGAATATTCAAAAAATCAAGCGATTAGTAATGATGCTGCGATTATTGAAAGAATGGGCAAGACAATGAAAGAAAGTACCAGCTTGCCACCAAATGCTCAGCAATTAATGCAAAAAGCTCATGATGTTAAGTCTAAAACCGATGATGTACTTGCAAAACTTGAATCATATAAGCAAGAAATTATACAAAAAGCAGGTAATGGCTATGAAGAAGACAAGATTCATATAAAAAACAAAGAAGCTCAAACTGTAGTTGAACAAATGATGATTGGTAGCGGTTCCAATAAAAATGGAAAGGGTTATGAATTAAAGAAAGTATTAGATGATTTTACAGATTATATTAATACTGTAACTAAAGATGTTAGCGTTGAAAATTTAGCCTTAGATGGTAAAAATGATCCTGATACAAAAAATAATCCTAATCAAAACAAGAAAGACTTTGTTGCCTTAAGTTTTGAACAAACTCCTGTCGTTGCTGCATTGGCATTTATTAGTCAAAAAGAAAATGATGTTGTGCGTTATCAAACAGAAGTTCTTAATTCATTAGCTGATAAATTAAATCTGGTTGAAATTAAACCTGATAAGGTTGAAGTTGCTGTTGAACAAGAATCTAGATACGTAGCTGCAGGTACTAAATATAAGGCTGAAATGTTTTTAGCTGCAGGTTTTTCTAAGGCGCCTGCTACAATGACCTTTAATGGCTCTAATGCTTCTGTAACAAACGGAAGAGGAAAAGTAGAATTTCCTGCTCAAGGTGGTGCTTATGATAAAGATGGTCTTGCAAAGAAAAGTTGGGAAGCAATTATCAGATTCAAAACTTCATCAGGTAGGGATACTCTTTTCAAAAAAACTATTGAATATTTTGTGGTAAAACCTACTATTGAAGTTCGTTCCGGTTCTGTTCAGGCATTATATTTAAATTGTGGCAATGAGTTAAATGTTCAGGTTCCTGCTCTTGGAACTACTTATCAGCCTTCATTTTCGGCTCCGGGTTCTCAGGTTATCCCCGGTGCTCAACGAGGAATTATTACCGTTGTTCCATCGAGTTTAAATGAAGTAAATCTTAGCGTATCAAGCGGTGGTAGTTTTATAGGCGCTGTTAAGTTTCCTGTGCGCCCAATTCCTCGACCATCTGTAGAAATAGTTAGTGGTGGCACGCCTATTAATCAAAAAATTGGTGTTGATGCGCCTGGTCCAAGTCAATTACAAGCAAGAGCATTAGCTGACGAAGGATTTAAAACTGCCCTACCTAATGATGCGAAATATAGGGTAACTGATTGGGAGGTCACCTTAGTTAGAGGAAGAAGACCGGCTGTAGGTCCGTTGCGTTTTAATGGTGACCAAGCCAATATTGGAGCTGTAAGGCAACAAGCCAGGCCAGGCGATCGTGTGGTTATCGAGATAAAATCTGTTAAAAGAATGAACTATAAAGGTCAATTAGAAGAGGCTAGAATCTCCGGAGGTGGTGTTTATAGTATTTCAATTAACTAATAATTACCCTTATTAATATTGTGCTAAACAATTTGAGGAATGAATAAATTTAAAAATCTTTTATTAATACCAACATTTAGTTTCTTAACGTGTTCGATGATTTTTGCTCAGGCAGAGAGGAATCCAAATCAAGTTAAAACAAAGGAAACAACTCCTGAAATTAAAACTGAAACTAAAGCGAATGTGGATAATTCGTCATCGGTGCCTGACACAAGAGGATATAATCCAAATTCAGTAAGGCCTATACATGAATCAAATATTATGTATAAAAGAACAGTATGGAGAAATGTTGATTTGAATGAAAAGCAAAACAGACCTTTTATGTCTGCCAATAACGAAATATCTAAAATTATTATCGATGGCGTTAAATCAAATAAGGTTACTGCTTATACTTCCGATTCACTTCATACTAAAATGTCAATCGCTGATTTTAGAACAGCAATTACAGATCCTACTTCTTCTCAAAGAGATTTTGAGGCAGAAATTGCCGATGTTAAACAACAAATGAAGGATGGTTGGATTAAAAAACCGGAAGGAGATAAAAGAATTAAAGATATTGAAAATGCAAAAAATGGGGGTGGAGGTGATGAACTTTTAGCCGCTCAACTTTCGCAGATGGAAATAAAAGAAGATATGATTTTTGATAAACAACGTTCAAGATTATATTATGATATTCAAACCATCACTATATATTTGCCGGGTACAAAAAATAAGCTAACAGGCACAGATAAGAGAATTGCTTCTTTTAGATATAAAGATCTAGTTAAATATTTTAAAAATACCCCAACAGCAATTTGGTATAATGAACAAAACAATAGAGGTCATTTAAATCTTTCCGATGCGTTTGATTTAAGGATGTTTGCTTCTATGATAATAAAAATTTCAAATCCACGTGATGAATCTTTAGAGACAATTTATGGAGATAAGAATGTTCGTCCTATGGTGGCATCTCAACAACTTGAGTATAAGCTGATGGAATATGAACATAATCTTTGGGAATTTTAAAAAATATCGATTGTAACAATAAAAAATCCTTGATTTATCAAGGATTTTTTATTTTATCAATAAAAAAATTTCTTCTGCTATTCGCTCAGCAGCATCAGGCCTCGCCAATTTCTCTATATTATCTGCCAGTTGTTTTTGCAGGCCTTCATCTTTAATTAGAAATAAAATTTTATTTATTAAATCTGATTTTGAATCTGCATCAGTTACTAATAATGCTGCATTTTGATTAATCAGCGCTTTTGCGTTTTTAGTCTGATGGTCTTCAGCAACGTTTGGCGAAGGGATAAAAATAGCCGGCCTTGATACTATACAAATTTCGGAAACTGATAGTGCACCGGCTCTTGAAATGATAATATCTGCAACAGCGTATGCTAAATCCATTTCTGCAATAAATGGAAATATTTTTACATTTTCTTCATCTTTTAGGAGATGCCGTTCCTTAATAACTGAATAATATTTTTTTCCGGTTTGCCAAATTATTTGCAATCCTTCACTGATAAGTTTACTCAAGCCCTCTTCAATACTTTCATTAATTGTTTTTGATCCAAGACTACCACCTAAAACTAAAACTGTTTTTTTTCGTGGATCTAATTTAAAAAAATCAATTCCTATTTCTTTCTTCTTATAGGAAAAAACAATATCCTTTCTAACAGGGTTGCCTGTGAAAATTATTTTTTCTTTTGGAAAAAAAAAATCCATATTATTATATGCTACGCAAAACTTCATTGCTTTTTTTGCCAACCATTTATTTGTGAGGCCGGCGTATGAATTTTGCTCCTGAATTAAAATGGGAACTTTTAAAATAGATGCCGAATATAACAATGGCCCACTTGCATAACCACCTACTCCAATACATACACTTGGCTTAAATTTTTTAATTATAGACCGAGCTAAAATGATACTTTTAATTAATTTTACCGGAAATAAAAAATTAGTTAAAGTTAGTTTTCGTTGAATTCCCTGTATAGGTAAGCCTATAATTTCATAACCTGCTTGTGGAACCTTTTCCATCTCCATTCTGCCTAATGCACCTATAAATAAAATTTCAGCATCAGGCATTTTCTCTTTTATTGCATTGGCTATTGCGATAGCAGGATAAATGTGTCCTCCCGTTCCTCCACCACTTATAATAAATTTATTTTTATTCAATTTATCTTTAATTAATGTGATTTAGTAAATAAAAGAGATGGATGGGCAACAAACTTTTATCATAACTCTTTCGGGTTAATAGCATAAAACATGTAATGATCAAAAATAATAATTTTAGCGATAGTCTTTATTAAATAAATAATTTTTTATTATTATACAAATCAATAGTAGTAATGAAATTTAGCAACTCAGCTTATCATTGATTTTATACCCTATTTTTTTATCTAAAAATATTTGTTAATCAATTTCAAAGATATTTAAACCCAAAAAAATGCACTATTGTCTAGTTTACTGTAGTTATTATTTTTTCCTTTGACAAAAATCCCTCCTATGCTGCAATTATTTTAATTGTTGGAATGCAAAGTTTATTAAACTAATCTGAAAATATATTTCTGAAAAAATATGCAGAATAAAATAATAATTTATCAAAATAATGACATAGTTATTACTTTATCAAGTTCTCTAAGTGATGACGAAGTAATATTGTTACAAAATACAATTTATGGTGCTGAAGGGATTAAATATATTCAGACAGGCCAGTATATAAAAGCACTAAATATTTGCAAGCCTCACTTTTTTAGTCTTTACCTTTTAGGAAATCTTATTGGTACTTATTGCCTTTCAGAGAGAGAAACTCAAATTGACAATCAAATTATAACAGCATTTTACGGGAGGTATCTTTCAATAAATATACTTCATCAGGGTAAAGGATATGGTTCACTTATAAAAAAAGTAGCTGTCGAACATATAAGCTGTCAAATTAAAAAACAACATTTGTTTTACTCTTATATTGAAGAAAACAATATACGGTCTGCTAACATTTCGAAAAAAGAATATTTTTGTTCAATGGGGGATATTCATGCTTTAATTTTCAGTAGGATATTTCCAAAAGTGAAAAGAAATATTACTCAGGAAGCCAATATAAAAAGTATTAAAAAGCTTCTTTTAGAATTTTATAAAGGTTATGATTTATTACATTTATCTCATATCGGGTATCAAAAAAATTATTTTGTAATCAAAGATAATAATAATGAAATACTTGCCGGCGTTCAGGCCAATACTGTAAATTGGAAAATCATTAATATCCCCGGCACAAAAGGAAAAATAATAATGCATTTACTTCCATATTTACCATTATTAAACCGCCTATTTAATCCAAAAAAACATTGTTTTCTTTCATTGGAAGGTCTCTATTATAAAGATGGGCATCAAAAAGAACTGATTATTTTAATTGAAGGACTTTTAAACCGATTTAAAATGACGTCTGCATTAATTATGTTGGACAAAATTTCACCATTAAACCAATTATTCACCAATAATTTAGGGATTTTAAATCGAATCAGTAAAAAGGTATGTTCTTTAATAATGGTTAAAAGCTATGGAGCAGTATTAAATACTGAACGCGAAGTACCTGCATATGTTTCTTCATTCGATCTTACATAAATGATAATTCATAATTATGGCAGTCAATAATTTAACTTAAAGTTGATGTTTAAATATATTTTATAATTTTCTCAAAAGTTAAAAATAATTATTTGCCATCTAAATGCCCAATGCCATGATATTTTGTAGTTATGTATTTCTGCTTTTTGAAGCAGATCTTCCAGTTCTTTTCGACGGAAGGCTCTCAATACTGATAATTTTGAATCATTTTTGACCATATATGATTTTGAAAACAATTCGGTTAACCATTTTATTGTATAATATGCAAACCAATGGCGATGAATATCATTAATAACAATACCTATTTTTGAATTTTTTTTCCATATCATAAATAACTTTATCAACTGTTCGTTCGTAAAGTGATGGCAGAAAAGCGTGTTGGTGACAATGTCATATGTTTGATTCTGAAATTTTTCTGAAAAAACATCTAGGTTTTCATAAAAAATTTCGGAAAATTGCGTTGTGTTTTTGGAAGCATAATTTATAATAAAGTTATTTGCGTCAATGCCCGTAAAAATGAAATTATATTTCTTTTTTCGAGCCCATTTAGCCATAATTTTTAGAATGTCTCCACCACCACAGCCAATATCAACGCATCGAATTTCAGATTTATTTGGATTGCTATTGTAATAATGGTTTAATAATTTATCAATACCTGAAACAGTTACATTGTTACCCCCAAGCCATCTATTAATAAATTCTAATTCGGCTAAGGTAAGTTTAATAACTTGTTTATCAGCATTGAAGTCGTCCATCAATTCAGGTTCATAACTTCTTTTAGAAAACATACAGTAACTTGTTTTAAATTTACAGTTAATTTATACTATTAAACATCATAAATATCAGTTTCATTTTTTTGATGTTATAAAACCAATAAGTATGTTATATTTTTTTAATACATTAAAGGTTAAGTTATTTTTTTCCTTTTTTGTATTTATACTTTTAACGGCACTCGTAGCCCTTACCAGTATCTTTTTTTATCAGAAACGCGACAAATTGGGTTCTGTATATGAACAATTAGGTAAGTTAATGGTGAATGTAACTCATATTCACCATTTAGAAACAAATTTTTTGAGGTATGATGTTTCCGATACTTTATTTTACCGTCTTGGCGATTGCCAAACATTAATCAACCACTCTAAAACTCTCTCAGAAACTCAGTCAAATCTTCAGGTTCTTAAGTTATTGAGTGAAAAAAATAATTTGGATATTAGCAGCAGTATTGATTCACTCAATCGATATATCATTAACTATAAAAATATATTTAAAAAGGTTGTAAAATTATATAAAGCCAGGGGCTTTATTAACTATGGTATTGAAGGCGAACTTCATAAATATTCCGATGCCCTTACTAACAGTGCTATAAGTGATTTAAAGCTTCTCTATTTAAAACAATATGAGAATGATTATTTTATAAGCAAAAATACTGTTTCAGTCAAAAAACTTAAATTTTTAATAACAAAAAATTTAGCCGATTTAAATAAATCACCTCAGTCGGAATCGGTAATACTTACCAAGGATAATTTATTTGGGTATTACAGCAGTTTTCAAAAACTTGTTTCGATCGATGAGCAAATAGGGTATAATTATGAAATGGGATTGAGGAAGGAACTTAACAATGCTTTTTTGAGGATTGAAACCAAAGTTTTTGCTATTGATTCCAACACTCAGAAAAAAGCCGATTCATTAATCAATTCCTTTAAAAGCTTATTTATAGGGATTTTGATATTGGCTATTTTAATTGGAATAGTATTAAATTATGTTTTAGCGATACAAATTACCAAACCCATTACTAATCTTTCACAACACATTAATACGATAGTTGAAAGCGGCTTTACGGGAGATATAAAAGCTTTGCCCGTTATAGGTAAAGATGAAGTGAGTAGGTTGACCCGAAATTTTAATTTAATGACCGGTCAAATTCAAAATACATTATTAGATATTAATAGAAAATCGAAGGTACAGCAAAAGCAAAATATGCAATTGCAATCCATCAATTTAAAATTAATATCATCGGAAAATAAGCTTAAAAGTTTAAATTCAGTAAAGGATAAATTCTTTTCAATTATCTCTCATGACTTAAAAGGCCCCTTACACACTTTAACGGGTTTCTTGCAAATTTTAATAAAATATACAAGCACTTTTACAGAAGCTGAGCTTAAGGAATTTGCAGAAAGTATGGATTTATCGGTTAAAAGACTTCTAACAATGTTAGAGAATCTTTTGCAATGGTCGCGATCACAAACCGGAAGCATAGAGCATAAACCTCAAAATATTAATTTAAAAATTTTATTGGAAGAAAATGTGAGTTTATTTTTAGAAACAGCAAAAAATAAAAATATTTCATTAATTCTTGAAATCGATAATCAGGTTGATGTACGGGCAGATAAAAATATGTTAGATTTTATTTTAAGAAATTTAATTTCAAATGCACTAAAATTTACACGTCCGGGAGGTGAAGTGAAGGTTTCAACAGTATCAGATAATGAGGAATTTACTCAGGTAATTGTTCATGACAACGGTATTGGTATCGTGCCTGAAGACATGAAAAAAATATTTCAACCTGATATACATTTTTCAACGCCGGGTACAGGCAAGGAAAAAGGAACAGGATTTGGTTTATTATTGTGTAAGGATTTTGTAGAAAAAAATGGCGGGGTAATTTCTATAGAAAGCATGCCCGGAATCGGTACAAGTTTAAAATTTACTGTGCCTACTGTACAGGAGCTTGTGAAGAATGAAATGATGTAAATAAGGTACTTTTTTGTTCGCACCTCACAAAAAAGATTTCCACTGCAATCCCTAACCCAAAAGACAAAAATAATTCATAAAGATTATCTCATTAACAATAACAGTATACTAATAATTGAAAATTATATTGACTATTTTAAAAAAAAATTAATTGTTCATTTCTTTTTCATCTTTTTTTACTTCTTTTCTCTTTCTTCTTTCTACTATTTTTTTCGAAAAATTCTCATTCTTCCCTACTAAAAACTTATATTTCGGGCTTTAATGAAATTAAGAATGAAAGAAGCCCTTCAAGAACTTTCCTTACAGATAAAAGGTGAATTATTTACCGATACTGTAATGCGCACCTTATATGCAACCGATGCATCAGCATATCGCGAAATGCCTCTTGGTGTAAGTATTCCTAAAGATATTGATGACATAAAAAAAATAATTGCTTTTGCACATAAAAATAAAACATCAATTATACCGCGTACTGCCGGCACATCTTTAGCAGGTCAGGTTGTGGGAAATGGAATTGTGGTAGATGTTTCCAGAAATTTTACAAAAATATTAGAAGTAAATAATGAAGAAAAATGGGTAAGAGTGCAACCCGGTGTAATAAGGGATGAATTAAATTTTTATTTAAAAGAATTCGGTTTGATGTTCGGACCGGAAACCTCTACCGCCAATCGTGCAATGATAGGCGGAATGGTTGGAAATAATTCCTGCGGATCAAATTCAGTTGTTTATGGCAGTACACGCGAACATTTAATATCAGTAAAAGCAATTTTAAGTGATGGCTCAGAGGTAGAATTTTCATCCGAATCATCAAAAGAAATACTTGATAAAAATACTTTTGAAAGTAATATTTATAAAAAAATATTTGAAATACTTTCTGATAATGATAATCAAAATGAAATCAAAAATGAATTTCCAAAAGCTTCTGTCGAACGCAGAAATACAGGATATGCATTAGATATGTTGTTGGCTTGCCAACCTTTTACAAAAAATGGCGATAATTTTAATTTTTGTAAGTTAATAGCAGGTTCCGAAGGTACTTTATGTTTTATCACCGAAATAAAACTAAATGTTGTTCCGCTTCCACCAAAAGAAATCGGATTGGTTTGTATCCATTTTAATAATGTAGATGAAAGTTTAAAGGCTAATTTAATTGCACTTAAATACAAACCTTCTGCATCTGAACTTATTGACCATTATATACTTGAATGCACAAAAAATAATATTGAACAGCAAAAGAACCGGTTTTTTGTTCAGGGGGATCCGGGAGCTATTTTAGTTGTAGAGTTTTGCAAAGAAAATAAAGAAGAAATTATAGAAATCGCAAATCAAATGGAAATTGAGATGCGACAAAATAATTTGGGTTTTCATTTTCCACTGTTATTTGGAGAAGACACAAAAAAAATATGGACATTACGAAAAGCAGGTTTGGGTTTGTTATCCAATTTACCCGGAGACGAAAAAGCAGTAGCAGTAATTGAAGATACTGCAGTAGATGTTAACGATTTACCCGAATATATAAGAGAATTTAATGAAATTTTAAAAAAGCATGGTATGTATGCGGTTCATTATGCGCATGCGGGTTCCGGTGAATTACATTTACGACCAATTATTAATTTAAAAACAAATGTAGGCCATCAGCAATTCAGGTTGATAGCTGAAGAAATTGCAACGCTTGTTAAAAAATATAAAGGTTCTTTAAGTGGTGAACATGGCGATGGGCGTTTGCGTGGCGAATTTATAAAGCAAATGGTGGGTGAAAAAAATTATGCCTTGATGAAAGAAATCAAGCATATTTTTGATCCTGAAAATATATTTAATCCCGGCAAAATAGTTGATTCTCCACCCATGGATACCTTTCTTCGATATGAAGCCGGACAACAAACACCAAAATTTAAAACATATTTTCGCTACCACAATCAGGATGTGTTGCAACATGCCGAGCAATGCAATGGCTCGGGAGATTGCAGAAAAACGGAAATATCCGGTGGGACAATGTGCCCAAGTTATATGGCTACCAGAAATGAGAAAGACACCACACGTGCAAGAGCCAATATTTTAAGAGAATTTTTAACACACTCCGATAAACTCAACAGGTTTGACCACAAAGAAATAAAAGAAGTAATGGATTTGTGCCTGAGTTGCAAAGGTTGCAAATCAGAATGCCCTTCTAATGTGGATGTTGCAAAATTGAAAGCAGAATTTTTACAAAACTATCACGATGCAAACGGAATACCTTTAAGAAGTAAATTAATTGGAAATTTTAGCAAACTATCAAAAATAGCTTCTAATGTTCCATGGGCTTACAATTTAATATTTGGTACTCCTGTTTTAAGAAAAATAGCAAATACGATTGTTGGTTTCCATCCGGAAAGGTCAATGCCATTATTGGCAAAAACTACTCTTAAAAAATGGTTTACTAACAGAACTATTAAATTAGTTTCAAGCATTAAGGATAGTCCTTCAATAATCACCTCCCCTCCTGTTTCTGACAAGAAAGTTTATTTTTTTTGTGATGAATTTACAAATTATAATGATGTGGAAATCGGAAAAAAAGCAATTTTATTATTAGAAAAATTAGGCTATCAGGTTTTAATTCCCTCACATGTTGAAAGTGGAAGAGCCTATTTATCAAAAGGAATGTTGAAAGAAGGAAAAAAGATTGCTAATGAAAATGTGAAACTTTTAAAAAACGTAATTACAGAAAAAATACCGTTAATTGGGCTCGAACCCTCAGCTATACTTACTTTTAGGGATGAATATCCGGATTTGGTAAATGGTGAACTTGTTGAAGATGCAAATAAATTAGCAAAAAATGTTTTTTTAATCGATGAATTTTTATCTGATGAAGCAGAAAAAGGAAATATCAAAACAGAACAGTTTACCAATGAAAAACAATTAATAAAGCTTCACGGGCATTGCCAGCAAAAAGCAATGAGTTCTTTAGTTTATACAAAAAAAATATTGTCACTTCCGAAAAATTATAACGTTCAGTTAATTCCATCCGGTTGCTGTGGTATGGCAGGATCATTTGGTTACGAAAAAGAACATTATGATATATCAATGAAAATTGGTGAACTTGTTTTATTTCCAACTGTTCGAAAACAAGGCTTAGATGTTATTATTGCTGCACCCGGCACAAGTTGCCGCCATCAAATACATGATGGAACAGGTAGAAAAGCCATGCATCCGGTTGAAATTTTGTGGGATGCAATTATTTAATAGTTATACACCTTAAAGAATGTTTTAAGTAAAATTTATGTGAATTTGGTTTGTCTAAATAATATTATGCTTAAAAATTTAATTCAGTTATAAAAATTAAAGTAATTTTAAATTATCAGTTTATCAATATCAAAATATTCATAATTTGAAAACTATTTTTAATTCAGAATATAAAATTTCTATTTCACAAAATCATTTAAATAAGAAAATTTTTCTGTCAGTTTACCATCGGCGGTAATAGTAGCATTTTTTAAAATTTTTCTTTCGTCGTGATTAAAAAAATGCGGCAGAATGAATTCAATAAATTGTCTGCCAAAAAATTCCGATGCATCGTAAGGTATTTCACATGGCAAGTTATCGATCGACATTACTGAAATATTTTTTTTAAGATTACTGAAAGCCTCTTCTTCCGTTTTTCTTTCAGGATCAAAATCAAAAACCGGAACAAGAATGGAAGTAGGTTTAATGGTGCTCGGTAAAGAGCCATTGATATCGCAAGTTATATCAGCAATAATTTTCATTTTAAAATCTTGCGATAACATATCTTCATCGCAAAATAATTTCGGAGCTTTTGGATCCCAATATGAAGTGGCAATAAGTACATCAGCTACTTTTGTAAATTTTGAAAAAACGGTTTCATAATTTTGCGGATGATAATGAAAATCTTCATTATCCCAAGGTAAATCATTTATATGATAATGATAATCCCTTGATTGCAAAGGAGTATAAACAGGTTCGTCAAATTTTTTTTCTAAAAAAGCAGTTGAACTCACCTTTCGTATATTCATTCCATCCAACACTTCCATTGCACCTTTCCCAACTCTTCCGGTACCTGTAATCGCTATTTTAATTGGTGGTAAATTCACTTTTGAATATTCCTGTTGAATTTCAGCATAGTTGTAACAATGATATGCACGCTTTATATCAAATAAATTAAATTTCTTTCCATACATCCAAATAGCATTATAAGCACCTACTATACCGGCATACCTGCCAAATGCAATTAATCTTTCATGTGTCACAGGGTTTGTAAGGCATTCATAATCAATAAGGGTAATGTTTTTTTCTAAAATAATTTTTAATAAATTTTTATTATGTTCCTGTGCTTTTATGGTATGGGAAAAGAAAAAATATGTTTTATTTTCAATCAGTTTATCAACAGGTACTTCTTTTATTCCGAGCAAAATATCGCATTGATCCATATTTTCACTCAATGTAATTCCTGCGTTTTTATATTCTTCATCATTTATACAACGATGCTCAGAGGGTTCGATAATGAATTCGATTTCAGAAAATGCATGCATTATTTCTTTACATTGCATAGGAAGCAGTGATACCCTTCTTTCAGGAGGAATTTTTCCTTCTTTTATAATTCCTATTTTCATAAAATTTTATAAAAAATACTTTCAACCAATATTTTAAAATGATATTTAATTTATGACAGATTTTCGTCTACTTTGTAAATATCAATTTTAATTTTTCGAAAAAAAAGAATCTGCTTATTATGTATAAAGATATCCTTTATGAAATTGCTGAAAGCGTTTGCACAATTACGCTGAACAGGCCGGAGGTTTACAATGCTATCAATGAAAATATCGCTGCCGAATTATACAAAGCATTGGTAGATGCAAGTCAGGATGAAAATGTTCGAGCAATTGTTTTAACAGGAAATGGCAAAGCATTTTGCTCAGGTGCAGATTTGAAAGTAGATAATAAAAATTCTTTTGGTGAAATATTAAGAAAAAGATACAACCCAATTATTATAGTAATCCGCAATATGTCAAAACCAATTGTATGCAAATTAAATGGCATTGCAGTAGGTGCGGGGAGTTCACTCGCCTTGGCATGCGACATGATAATTGCATCAGAAGAAGCTGCATTATCACAAATTTTTATAAATATCGGCTTGATACCTGATGCGGGTTCATCGTTTTTTTTACCAAGGTTAATCGGTGCCGCAAAAACATTCGAGCTATTTTCAACAGGCAGAAAGGTATCAGCAAAAGAAGCTTTTGAAATTGGTTTAATCAACAAGGTAGTTCCATCAGCAGATTTAGATTCTGCAACACTAACATTAGCCGCACATTACGCAAATACACCAACGGTAGCCATATCATTAATTAAAAAATTAATTAATAAATCTTTTAATTCATCATTAGAAGAAATGTTGGAAACCGAAGCAGAATTTCAAGATTTAGCAGGAAATACAGATGACTTTAGTGAAGGCGTAAAAGCGTTTTTAGAAAAGCGAAAACCTGCGTTTAAAGGAAAATAATTTTTTTGCATAAACAGAAAATAATTTTACCTTTGCAACCCATAATGTTTTCGTAGCTCAATTGGATAGAGCACCTGACTACGGATCAGGAGGTTTGGGGTTCGACTCCCTACGAGAACACACATAAAATAAAGCCAACTACTATGTAATTGGCTTCTTTTTTTGCCAATATTCGAAGTATAAATTAAATTTCTTTATAAATACGTTTTTAAATATTGTAACATTTTATTTATAATAGCGTTTCTTAAAAATTTGAATGAATAAATTATAAGTATTCACCATTCTTAATAATTAATTCATTCAATTTATTACTTTTGCCATTGATAGTAATTGCTACAATTTAACAAGCTAAGTAGATTAAATAATTTATAATGCAGGCAGCCGAACAGTGGGATTTAGAAATTAAACCACAAGACAACGTTTTTAACCTTCACCTAAAAGATGTTTGGAGATATAGGGATTTATTGGTTTTATTAGTAAGGCGGGATTTTGTTTCTTTTTACAAACAAACCATTTTTGGACCATTATGGTTTTTTATTCAACCTATATTTACAACAATAACATTCACAATTATTTTTGGAGGACTAGCAGGTATAAGTACTAATGATGCACCCAGACCACTATTTTATATGGCAGGTATAACTGCATGGAACTACTTTTCTGATTGCCTTACTAAAACATCTACAGTTTTTAGAGATAATTCAGGTATTTTTGGAAAAGTATATTTTCCGAGGCTTATTATGCCTTTGAGTATTATTTTTTCAAACTTAGTAAAATTTGTTATTCAGTTTATTTTACTACTTGTGATGCTGTTTTATTACCTATTTCAAAAAGAAAATGTACATCCCAATTTTTATATATTATTATTTCCAGTTATAATCTTTTTAATGGCGCTCCTTGGTTTAGGGATAGGTTTAATTGTAACAGCACTTACAACAAAATATCGCGATTTGGCATTCCTTGTAGGATTTGGCGTTCAGTTATTAATGTATGCTACACCTGTAATCTATCCATTGTCTGCTGTTCCGGATAAGTATAGAGAACTATTAGCATTTAATCCATTAAGCGGTTTGGTAGAAACATTCAGATATTCTTTTTTAGGTACAGGCCAATTTTATATAGGAGCATTTATTTATAGCATTTTTAGCAGTTTGATTATTTTTTTTATAGGTCTGGTTATTTTTAATAAGGTAGAAAAGGATTTTGTAGATACAGTTTAATTAAAAGTAGCATTAATTTAAGATATTAATTGAATGAGTAATATTGCTATTAAGGTTGAAAATTTATCAAAGGCTTATCAAATTGGCGAATTTTCCACTGGTACATTAAGTAATGATATCCATCGTTGGTGGAGTATTGTACAGGGCAAAGAAGACCCATATTTAAAAGTTGGAGAAACAAATGTTAGGTCTATAAAAGGCGAAAGTAATATAGTTTGGAGTCTGAAGGACATTAATTTTGAAATAGGTGAAGGAGATGCAGTAGGAATTATAGGCAGAAACGGTGCCGGGAAGAGTACCCTTTTAAAATTATTAAGCAGGGTTACTTCGCCAACTACCGGGTCAATTAAAGTAAAGGGAAGGATAGCAAGTTTATTAGAAGTTGGTACGGGTTTTCATCCGGAACTTACCGGAAGGGAAAATATTTATCTAAACGGTGCCATTTTGGGCATGCGTAAAAAAGAAATCACGAAAAAATTTGATGAAATTGTAGCTTTTTCCGGAGTTGATCGTTATATAGACACGCCTGTTAAAAGATACAGTAGCGGAATGTATGTTCGGCTTGCATTTGCGGTAGCAGCCCATTTAGAAAGTGAAATTTTAATTGTGGACGAAGTTTTAGCTGTAGGTGATGCAGAATTTCAAAAAAAATGTCTTGGGAAGATGGGAGATGTGAGCAAGAGCGAAGGAAGAACAGTTTTATTTGTAAGTCATAATATGGCGGCAGTAAAGACTTTATGTAATACAGGCATGCTGTTAATAAATGGAGAATTAAACAATATCGGCAATGCAATCAATATTGTTAAAAAATACTATAAAGAAGGCTATGATCAAGACACAAAATCATCAATCGATCCATATCGGTTAACTTCAGATGAAAACTCGCCAATTCATGTTACCAATATTTGTTTAGAAGGTCATGAAGATTTAATTCCAAAATTACCCTTAAGCTATATCCCGGTTATTTTGGTCTATCTTACTGTAAAAAGACCTATTGTAAATGCAAATATTACAATTTCACTTTTCGACTCCGATGGCACTAATGTTGGATTAGCATTTAGTTTGGATGACAATTATTTTTTAAATATTGATGAAATTGGAAATTACGTACTTGAATTTTCATTTCAACATTTATCTTTATCACCGAATGAATATAGTATTGGATTGGGAATAAACCAATCTGACAAAACCCCTGCTTGGGAAGTTATATCATTATTTCCATTATTTAATATTGAAAACCAGGGAAACATTCATTATTATACATCGAGAAATTGGGGTGTAAATCATTTTATTAATAGTCAATGGTCAATAAAAAAAATAAATAATGGTTAAATTTGCTAAAACCCGTATTAAAAATTTTATTAAAAAAAATTCAGGTTTGATGGAATATGAAGAATTTTATCAAGAATTTTTAAATAGGAGAGAAATAGAAGAAAAAAAATTACCTAAAGTTACTCTTTTAGAAAAGCATATTCAAAATTTAAAAGTTTTATCCAACAGAGTTGAATTGCTTAAAAAGCTAAAGAAAGAAGCTGTTTGCGCAGAAATAGGTGTTAATAAAGGTGATTTTTCAGAATTAATATTAAAGTATACTTCTCCTGATAAATTACATTTAATAGATTTATGGGGAGAAGAAGTACGATATCATAGAGGGTTAAAACTCGAAGTGGAAAATAAGTTTAACGAAGAAATATTACAGAAAAAAATAGAAATTAATATTGGCCTATCAACTGATGTATTAATTAATTTTCCTGATTACTATTTTGACTGGGTTTATTTGGATACTGCTCATGTGTATGATATTACTAAACATGAATTAAGTATTTTAAAAAACAAAGTTAAAAGAGATGGTATAATAACAGGCCATGATTATATTATTGGCAATTGGGCAGGTGACTGTCGATATGGAGTTATTGAGGCAGTAAGTGAGCTATGCGTTCATGATGGATGGGAACTTATTCATTTGACTATCAATAAAGATGAAATGCCTAGTTTTGCAATTCAAAGATTATGATTAATCTATATTTAATGACCTTTAAAGGTTTTAATATCTTAAATTTTATTTTAGAAAATGGTTATAAAGAATTAATTTCATGTGTAATTTCCAGTAGAGATACATCGATCAAAGAAGATTATTTTGAAGATATTAAAAAACTTTGTCATCTAAACAAAATTATTTTTTTTGAAAAAGGAAAAGCTCATCAAATTAAAGAATCTGAATTTTCAATGGCTATTTCTTGGAGGTGGCTAATTCATTCATCCGCTCCAATAATTGTTTTTCATGATTCATTATTACCAAAATATAGAGGATTTGCTCCATTAATTAATATGCTTAAAAATGGAGAAACAGAAATTGGTGTCTCTGCATTATACGCAAGTGATGATTATGATTGCGGGGATATAATTACTCAATCCTCACAAAAAATAACATATCCAATAACTATTAACGAAGCTATTATAAAAATCACTGAAAATTATCGGCAAGTTGTATCTTATTGCCTTGAAAAAATTAAAAAGGATATAATATTAGAGGGTAAAGAACAAGACGATAGCAAATCAACCTATAGTCTCTGGTTAGATGAAAGCGATTATCATATTAATTGGAATCAAAATTCAAAGGCAATATTAAGACTCATTGATGCTGTTGGATTTCCATATGAAGGAGCCTTTTCTAAAATTGATGAAAAAAAATATAAAATAATAAAAGCTATAGAAATTGATGATGTCTTTGTAGAAAACAGAACTCCGGGGAAAGTAATTTTTGTTAAAGATGGTTTTCCGGTAATTATTTGCTCAAAAGGGTTAATTATGATTACTGAAATGCTAGATATGATAACCTTAACTAATGCACTTCCTCTCAAAAAATTTAGATCCATACTTAAATGATTATTCCATTTAATAAACCGTATTTAACAGGTAAAGAAACCTTTTATATTGAAAATGCAGTAAAGAGTGGAAAAATCTCCGGCAATGGAAAATATACTCATTTATGTCAGGATTATTTTAAAAATAAATATGGGTTTGGGAAATGTCTATTGACCTCGTCTTGCACAGATGCGTTGGAAATGTCGGCTATATTAATAAATATTCAGCCGGGTGATGAGGTTTTAATGCCTTCCTATACATTTGTATCAACAGCTAATGCTTTCATCTTAAGAGGCGCAATAATAAAATTTATTGATTCCGGGATTGATAATCCTAATATAAATGTAGAATTAATTGAAAAGTCAATTTCTCCTCAAACCAAAGCTATTGTTGTAGTTCATTATGCCGGAATAGCTTGTAATATGGATGTTATAATGGAAATTGCATCACGTTATAACCTTTATGTAATTGAGGATGCAGCTCAAGCAATTGATAATTATTATATAAATAGGCAAGGTAAAAAATTGGCTTTAGGTTCAATTGGTCATTTTGCTGCTTTTTCATTTCACGAAACTAAAAATATTATTTCAGGTGAAGGTGGTATGCTTGTTGTAAATGATCCGGCTTTTTTTAACAGATCAGAAATTATTTGGGAAAAAGGTACAAATAGAGCTGCTTTTTTTCGAGGAGAGATTAATAAATATGGATGGGTAGATATTGGTTCTTCATATTTACCTTCTGAAATTACCGCAGCTTTTTTGTGGGCTCAAATTGAAAATTTGGAGGATATACAAAGGCAAAGAATGAATATATGGAATCATTATTACAATGGATTGCAACTCTTTTGTGAGCAAAATGAAATAATATTGCCTTATATACCTTCATATTCTCTTAACAACGGCCACATTTTTTATTTGATTTTTAAAAATTTAGAAACTAGGACAGCTTTTGCGGAAAAATTAAAATTAAAAGGAATTTTAGCAGTTTTTCATTATTTAAGTTTGCATAGAAGTCCCTTCTTTTTAAAAGATAATAATTTAATTGACCTTCCCAATTCAGATAATTATTCTGATAAATTACTAAGATTACCATTATATTACGACTTAAAAGATTTTGAATTAGAATATATAATAAAAACCATTAGCAGTAATGAATTACCATATAATGGTTGATGACAAATTTATTGATAGTTTTATTGAAGATGCTGAAAAAGTTTCTTCCAATAACAGATATTTAATAAGGGCTCAAAAAAGAAATGCAAGGTACGTTAGTCATTACAAAGCTGAATGGGATTTAAATATTGAGAAAATCCTTAATGACGTTACAAAATCAGACAGAATTTTTATCCACTGGTATGATTTAAGTATTGGAAAAAATATTTTGGCAATAGATAAAAATATTCCGGTTTATGTCACACATTGGGGAGGGGATATTTTTGAAGATCCCTTTAATTACAATATTGGTTGGATCCATGATCCTATAACTTTAAAGTATGTTAAAAGGAAATATATAATAGGATCACATTTTCCAAAAAGACCGGATAAGCTTATTTTGCTATTTTTTAAATACTTTTTTTATAAACATTTTGATAAAAAGAATTTTATTGTCAAAAGAAAAACGATGCAGAGAGTAAATTTTTTTTTGATTCATAAAAACAATTATTTTGAAAAAGCTCTTATAAAAAAAACTTATGATTTAAGTAATATTTCTTTTTTACCATATTTTTACAACCAAAACTTTGATCTGGCGAAAAAAATATTAAACTCTAATAAATTTAAAAATAATTCTTCAGAAACAATTATTCAATTAGGGAATTCAGATACTGAATCTAATAACCACGTCGATTGCTTAAAAAAATTAAGTCAATATAGTTCTTATGGTTTAAAGCTTTTTATTCCTTTATCCTACGGCAATCAAGAATATAGAGAATTTGTTAAATATAATGCCATTAAATACTTTAATGATAAAGTAAACTTTCAAGAAACTTTTGTTTCAAGGGAAACATTTGTAGAAAATCTTTTTAATATCGATATATGTGTAATGTTTCACAACAGAAGTCAGGCTTTAGGTAATTGTATTACCTTATTAACTTTAGGAAAAAAACTTTATCTAAAAAAAATAAATCCACTTTATCATTTATTTAAAGATTCCGGCATTAAAATTTTTGATGCTGATAATATTGGACAATTACCATTTAAAGATTTTTCTTCACCTTTGTCAAAGGAAGATTCAGATAAAAATTATAAAATTTTAGCAGACCTATTTTCCGAAAGTGTAAGATTTGAAAATCTTCGAAAAATATTAAATTAATACTTTTGGCAGCACCTATTATTATATTCGTTTATAAAAGACCACGTCATACACTTGAAGTATTAAGAGCACTTCAAAGAAATCCTCTTGCATCCGATTCTTTACTTTTTATTTTTTGTGACGGACCTAAATTAGACTGTTCAAAGGACGAATTAATTGCAATTAATGAAACTCGAAGAATTATCCGATTAGACCAATGGTGCAAAAAGGTAGAAATTATCGAATCCGACAAAAACATGGGTTTAGCAGCATCTATAATAGAAGGTGTCACTTCTGTTGTTTCTCGTTACGGAAAAGTAATAGTTTTAGAGGACGATATTATTTCTTCTCCCTTTTTTTTACAATATATGAATGACTCTCTTGATGTTTACGAACACGAAAAAGAAGTAATTAGTATAGGGGCATTTAATTTTTTTGCAAACGACAATCAAGTACCGGATACTTTCTTTATTCCTATTCCCGATTGTTGGGGTTGGGCAACGTGGAAAGATAGATGGGATCTTTTCCAACACGATGGAAATATTTTATTAAAACAGTTAAGAGAAAGAAATCTTATCAAAAAATTTAATCTTAATGGCGCTTACAATTTTGAGCAAATGCTTATAGATCAGATTAATGGAAAAAATAATTCATGGGCTATTCGATGGCAGGCAGTTGCGTATTTAAACAATAAACTTTCCTTATATCCAAAGTTCTCCATGACTAAAAATATCGGATTTGGTAGTGATGGAACTCATGGAGGTGATGATAATTATAATAATAATTCAAAATTTTCAAAGCAAAGAATTACAGTAACTAAACAAAAAGTTAATACCAATGAAATTATTTTAAAAAAAATGGAATCGGGTTATGAAAAATCAATAAACAGTGTTAATAATAAAATGGCAATTAATATAAAAAAATATATTAAATTTCTTTTACCGCCTGCTTTTTATATTCTTTATAATAAAATAAAATTAAGGAAACCTGAAAATAGCAATCCTAAATCAATGTGGAGTGGAAATTATTCAAGATGGGAAGAAGTTGAAAAAAAAACAGACGGCTATCAATCTCATATTATTTTGGATAAAATCAAAAATGCAGTTTTAAAAGTTAAAAATAATGATGCTGCATACGAAAGAGATTCTGTACTTTTTGATAAAATTCAGTATTCATGGCCTTTATCGACTTATTTATTAAAAATAGCTATTGATAACGCCAACGAACTTAAAGTTCTTGATTTTGGTGGTTCTCTTGGCAGCTCATATTTTCAAAATGCAGAATTTTTTGTGGGCTTAAATAATATTAAATGGAGCATAATAGAACAGCCTCATTTTGTTAGTATAGGTAATAATGAAATTTCCGATGGAAAGCTAAGTTTTTATACTTCGATTGAAGAAGCATTAGAGATTAGTAACTATAATCTGCTCTTGTTATCTAGCGTCATTCAATATTTGAAAGAACCATACAAATGGATTGTAAATTTTATAAATTATAATTTTGAGTATATTATTGTTGATAGAACAGGATTTATTATGCATTCCGAAGATAGATTAACCTTGCAAACTGTGCAGGAAAATATTTATAATGCCACTTACCCGGTATGGTTTTTTAATGAGGAAAATTTTTTATTGCCTTTTAATGAAAAATATATTTTAATTACCACGTTTGACAATGGATTTACACCCCCAACTTTTCTTGATGATCATAAATCAGTTTATTGGAAAGGTTTCATATTTAAAAGAAAATAAATGTCAAATAAAAAATATTTAAATTTAGGATGTGGTAATCATTATCACCCTCTGTGGACAAACATTGATTTTTCTTCCACTGGGCCTGGAGTAATTGCATACAATTTATTGGATGGCATTCCTTATGATGATGATTCTTTTGATGTAGTTTATCATTCTCATGTACTGGAACATTTTCCCAAAAATAAAGCCTTGCCTTTTATTTCAGAATGTTATCGTGTTTTAAAACCGGGTGGTATAATTAGAATTGCTATTCCTGATCTCGAACAAATTATCAGATGTTATCTTAATATATTAAATGACCTTAGTCAAGCCCCTGATTCTGAGGAATTAAGCAATAATTATAATTGGATACTTTTAGAAATGTATGATCAAACTATTCGCAATAAGTCTGGTGGAGAAATGATGACATACCTTTCTCAAAGTTCAATAGATTTTAATTTCGTAATAAAAAGGTGCGGACAAGAAGTGACAGATATTATTAATAATCTAAAAAATTATCAAAATATAACTGCAGAATTAAGTAAACCACCCAAGGTAAATCTTCTAAAAGAATTATATTACTTAATAAGATACTCTAATAGAAAAGAACGTTTGATTAAAATATTATTAAAGGATGATTATCGTGCACTTGAAATAGGACGGTTTAGATTAAAGGGTGAGATTCATCAATGGATGTATGATAAATATTCCATGAAAAGATTATTGATTGAAGCCATGTTTAAAAATATAACTGTAAAATCAGCTTTTGAAAGCGATATTGAAAATTGGACTTCATTTGAACTTGAATCAAACAAAGAAGGCAATATTAGAAAACCCGATTCATTATTTATTGAAGCAGTCAAAACTAATTATGAATAGTTATTATTTCGCAACTCTTTTCGACAAAAATTACCTTTCCAGAGGTTTGGCATTATACAATTCTTTGACTAAATATCTAAAAAGCATTAATTTTTTTGTATTATGTTTAGACGAGGAGTGTAAAATATTTCTGAATAATAATTATCCGGAAATAACAACATTTCTTTTAGAAGATATTGAAAAGTATGAACCTCAATTACTGAACATTAAGCCTCAAAGAAATAAAGCTGAATATATTTTTACATTAAGTCCTATATTACCTTTATATATTTTTAACTTTTTTCCCGAAATTCCTTTTATAACAACTTTGGATGCAGATATCTTTTTTTATAGTTCACCGGAGGACATTTTAAAAAAAATGGAGGATCATTCCATTTTAATTACACCTCATAACTTTACAGTAGAAAATGAACATTACAAAGGTTGTGGAATATATAACGTCAGCCTTCAGGCATTTAAAAGGGACGCTAATGGATTGGAATGCTTAAAGTGGTGGAAAGAAAAATGTTTAGATTGGTGTTTTGATATACCCGAGTCTAGTAGGTTTGCAGATCAAAAATATTTAGATGAATTTGAATCAAGATTTGACAATGTATACGTTCAAAATATTGAAGGAGCCGGTTTAGCGCCTTGGAATATTAATAAATATAATTTAATTGACAGGGCCGGTCAATTATACATCCAAAATCATCCAGTTATATATTATCACTTTCATGGATTTAGAACTTATAATAAAAATTACTTATTAACTCTTTTAAATCATTATAAAGTTGTTAATGTTCAGCATAATCTTATCAAAATGTATAAAGATTATGCTCGTCTGATTTGTAGAAATAGTTTTAATAATAATATTGAACGATATACATTTACCCCTTCAATAAAAGAAATATTTTTAAGTGGAAATTATTTAATTTATATAGATTGGTTGGGAATAATTTTTAACGGGAGGGAATACAAAATTTTTCATTTTGTGTTTAGAGGAATTTCATTTTTAAAAAAAATAAAAAATGGCGTCGCTAATAAACTTAAAAACATTCACTGATCCGCGTGGAAACTTAACAGTGATTGAAAAAATTATACCTTTTGATATAAAACGAATCTTTTATATTTATGGAGTTGATGATTCTGTAAGAGGTGGGCACAGACACCATAACACTTTTCAGGCTGCTGTTTGTATTACAGGAAGTTGTAGTATCTATAATCACGATGGGAATATAGAAAAAATATTTGAGCTGAATAATCCATCTAAATGCTTGATACTTGAACCACCGGATTGGCATAAAATGTATAATTTTAGTGTTGATGCCATTCTAATGGTTTTTGCTTCTGAGTATTTTAATAAGGATGATTATATATACGAACCCTATTTATGATAGAATACGAAAGCCTTAAAATAGTTAATAATCCTTTTGAGAAACTGTTTGAAAATGCATTTAAGGAATTTCTGGATAAAGGATGGTATATTCTTGGAAATGGAGTGGAAAAATTTGAAAATAATTTTGCTGAATTTTGCAAATCGAATTATTGCATAGGGGTCGCTAATGGATTAGATGCTATTACACTCTCGTTAGTAGCGCTTAATCTTCCAAAGGGATCAGAAATTATAGTTCCTTCAAATACTTATATCGCTTCAGTATTGGCAGTTCTTCACGCCGGATTTAAGCCTGTATTTGTTGAACCGGATATCAATACTTACAACATAGATCCCTCAAAGATTGAAGAAAAGATATCTTCAAACACTTCAGCTATTCTTGTTGTACATTTATATGGTAAATTATGTGAAATGGATGCAATTTTAAAGATAGCATTTAAACATTCACTTAAAGTTATAGAAGACTGTGCACAATCTCATGGAGCACATTTTAAAAATAAAAAAGCCGGTACATTTGGAGATTTTGGAGCCTTTAGTTTTTATCCTACCAAAAATTTAGGAGCACTTGGAGATGCAGGTGCTGTATGTACAAATAATAAAGAATATGCGGATAAAATTAAGAAACTTAGAAATTATGGTTCTCAAATAAAATACCATAACGATTTAATAGGATATAATTCAAGATTGGATGAACTACAAGCCTACTTTTTATCTATAAAACTTAAATATCTAGACCAAATAACAGAACATAAGAGAAATTTAGCTGAATTGTACCTTTTAAATCTTAAAGATCAATTTATAAAACCTTCTGTGCATCCGGATTATTATGATGTATTTCATATTTTTAATATTAGATTTGATAAAAGAGATGAACTTAAACATTATTTATTAAAAAATAATGTTAAAACGGAAATTCACTATCCCATTCCTCCATACAAACAAAAGGCACTCGAAAAGTCATTTTTTAATGAATGTTATGAAATTTCAGACGAAATTCATAATACTACTTTAAGTCTACCAATATCTTTATCACATACTAAAGATGATATTATGAAGGTTATAGATGTAATTAATTCATTTTAAAGTTGGGGACTAACTTCTTAAAATAAATGTATCTATTAAAACCCAAGAGATAATGCTTTTTAATTTACCGCGTAATACTCACTTGTTTTCATCTGTTATTGTATAGCTTTGGTGATGGAGGCATATAAAGAAAAAAATATTCTAAAACTCTAAAGAAAGAAAGGGTATTTTGAATATTTCAACACTTTGAAAATTCAAATAAAGAATAGCTAAAATACTAAAGAACGATTATAATAATTAAGCATTATTATGTGCACACGCCTCCAACAAATTTTATTTATGAAAAAGAGCAGAATTTTTTTTGAAATTAATATAGGTATTAATTTCAAAGTGAGATGATTATTTTTTAGGAAGTAATGATTAACCGTCTGATATATGATTATCGAAAGGTTAATAGTTGTTATAAATTGGTAATATTTATGATTTAATATTAAAAAATATATTAATTAATAAACTACGAATTGGAGAAAAGATGATGATTTATAAAATTTAGAGGAATTTTAGACAAAAATAAAATTCTTACAAAAACATTTGTCAATAATATTTTTATAAAAGTAGGTAAGGTAATTTTATGAAAATTTCTATTATAACAATAAATTATAATAATTGTGAGGGACTGGAAAGAACCATAAAAAGCATCCTCGAACAAGAAGCACTGGAAGAAGTTGAACTTATTATTATCGATGGTGGGTCAAAAGATGAAAGCATTGAAATTATAAAAAAAAATTCTGCAAAAATCAATTATTGGATTAGTGAACCTGATAAGGGTATTTACGATGCTATGAACAAGGGCATATTAGTGGCAAGTGGGGAATATTTGCAATTCATGAATAGTGGAGATGTGTTTTATAAAAATGAAGTTATTAATTTAGAAATAGAAAATATAAATAATTATCCCAATGTCGATATTTTTTATGGTGACGTAATGTTTCTATTTAATAATCAAGAGACTCCATTGCATATAAAACAACCGTCAGAAATTAATTTAGCCTTTTTTAAAAATCAAAATATTAATCACCAGGCGTCTATTATAAAAAGAGAATTATTTAAAAATAGCCTTTTTAAAACAGAATTTAAATTGTCTTGTGATTATATAAAATTTCTTGATTTGTGTATTGAAGGCAAGTGTTTCAAACATATTAAAACTATTTTGGCAGGGTATGATTTCAACGGCTTAAGCTCAACCGCTGAAGGTCTAAAACTTTATAGAAAAGAAATGATGGAATATTGGAATAAAAGTGTGCCGAAAGGTATGGATGAATTAATAGATGACTATTTAAATATAAAACCTCATTTAAGCTCGGCCTTAGTTAAGAAAAGTATTAGGGTAGATAATTTTATATGTTCGATAAAAAATAAAATTCATAATGCTAAAACGGCTTTCATATATCATACAAAATCCTTGATTGGCATTTCTAGTTTTAGGCGCTTAAAATAATATTATTTTTTATTTAATCCTAAGTAATTCACTTTATAATGTCAGATCCTTTAGTATCTATTATTTTAACGAGCTTTAATCAACCGGAGTTCTTAGAAATTGCTTTTAAATCCTTATTAGAACAAACTTATAAGAACATTGAAATCATTATAGTTGACGATTGCTCAACAAATCCCCTTAACAAAGAATTGATTTTGAAGTTTCATACTGAAAACCAAGAAAGGGTACAATATTACTTTCAGAAAAAAAACGTTGGAATTGCTAAAAATAAAAATTATGGATTTAAGATGGCAAAGGGAGATTTTATTACATTTTTAGATGGGGATGATTTTTATTTTCCGGAAAAAATTGAATCAGAGATGAAGGTTTTTAAAAGCAATATGGCATTAGATGCTGTATATTCCGATTTTGTTTATACTGAACCCTCCGGAAAAACAATAAGTAGCTGGGCTACCTCCTCTATGCCCGAAGGTGATGTATTCGAACAAACAGTGGAAGAAACTTTTCCGGATGGAATTTCATATCGTTTTGAACTTGCAAAAAGGACTGTATATGAAAAATTTAATTTTTATGATGAAAGCCTTGCTATATATCATGACTGGGATTTTAGGATAAGATATACACCATCAAGTAAAGTTGGCTTTAATTATAAAATTGCAAGTGCGTACAGGAGATCCGACACCTCAATATCTGTAAGGTCATCAATGGAAAAATTGATTTCAGAAAGAAAAAGATTAATATTAAAAAATATAAAATTAATAGGCACTTATGAAAAACTCAATGGATTTGTTGAAAGGTTTTTTTTAAAATGTGATAAAGATCTTCTTTTCGATCAGCATATAAGCAAAATAGTGCATATTAAAAGATGTGTTAATTTTTTAATTAAACACCCATTTAAAATTATATATGTTTTAAGATCCTTTCGATTTTACTATTACATACGTAAGAGAGAAAATCACTAAGAAAAAAAGAAAAAATCCAATATTAAAATAATAAAACAATTGATGGAAAAATGAAAACACTTTAGAATTGTATAATTATACCTTCACTAAATTAATGTTTTATTGTATTAAAATTATTAAAATATATATACTAGTTTTAGGTTTAAAAGGATCCACCTATCACTTATTTTAAAATCTAACTTATCTTATAAAAGATATTCAATTTTAATTATTTATGAGCAATGTCTCAGTAATTAAAATAATAAAATAATGATTAATTCTGAAATACATATTCCAAAGAATTTAATTAATAATTATTATATATGTCATACTATCGTTTTGAAAACAACCCGGAGTTCCATGTTTGGGATTTAGAAACTTATAAGGATATAGATTCCGTTTCGAGATTTAAGAATAGTTGGATGAAAACATTTATCAAACCGGAGGATGCTGTAATGGACATCGGATGTGGCCCGGGTTATAATGTAAAAATATTGCAAGACAATGGAATAAAAGTTTTGGGGGTTGATTTAAATGAAGATTCTGTTAAAAGAGCTCAGACTGAAGGGCTTAATGTAGAAAGAATAGATGCCATTGAAGCCATCGAGAAGTATGGACATTTGTATAATTTTTTTTATATGAGCGATTTTGTTGAGCATGTTCCATTAGAAGTAGTTTTGGAAGTATTTACTAAACTATCTAAATTAAAGAATATTACTGTTTATATGTGTACCCCTAATTTGGATTCATTGATGGGATTTAAATTTTGGTTCCATATGCCTACCCATATTAATGCCATGCATCCATATGTGATAAATAAAATGTTGAGTAATTTAAATTTCAAAATTTTAGATCAATGGAGTGAATATGGAAATTTACCCGGCAGAGGTTGGAAACTTAAATTTAGAAAGTTTATTTTAGATAAACTTTTTGGAACACAAGCCACCCTTTTTACAGGTGGAGCTAATATATGTTACCTTGTAAGAAGCTCTTCATAGATAAATTTATTAACTTGTTTGACCTCCTTGCAATTTGTTCCTGTATAAAAATAGATTTTGGCTATAATCCTAAATGTTTTATTTTAAAAGAACTTCTCTTTTTTGTCACCACTAAATAATATTTGATATTGTTATTTTTATTTTAAGATAGCATATCTTTCCATTTAAAAAAAATGAAAAAGCTTTTAGTAACAGGTTCCTCGGGGTTAGTTGGAAGTGAAGTATGCCTGCATTTTGCCAATGCCGGATACCAAATTCATGGTGTAGATAATAACCAGCGGGCTATTTTTTTTGGACCTCAAGGTGATACAAGATGGAATCAAAAACGAATGGTTGAGGATATTAAAAATTTTAATCATCATGAACTTGATATCCGGTACAGACAAGGTGTAATTGAATTGATAAAAAAAATTCGACCGGATGCCATTGTTCATACAGCCGCACAGCCAAGTCATGACAAAGCTGCTGAAATTCCTTTCGACGATTTTGATACCAATGCTGTGGGTACTTTAAATATGTTAGAGGCGGTAAGGCAATTTTGCCCTGAGTCACCCTTCATACATATGAGTACTAACAAAGTATATGGTGACGCTCCAAATAAAATAAAATTAAAAGAATTAGAAACAAGGTGGGATTATGATAATGACTTTTATGAACATGGCATTTCTGAATCATTTACGATTGACCAATCCAAGCATTCAATTTTTGGAGCATCTAAAGTTGCAGCGGACGTAATGGTTCAAGAATACGGGCGTTATTTTAATATACCCACTTGTGCTTTACGAGGTGGCTGTTTAACAGGTCCAAATCATAGTGGAGTTGAATTACACGGTTTTCTAAGTTATTTGGTGAAATGTAATTTAGAAGGCAAAAAGTATTTTATATATGGTTATAAGGGCAAGCAGGTGAGGGATAATATCCATTCGCATGACATTGCATGTTTTATGGAAGCTTTTATAAATTTACCACGTATCGGTGAAGTTTATAATTTAGGTGGGGGTAAAAACAAT
Organism: Spirosomataceae bacterium; assembly: GCA_965248855.1. Classification (GTDB taxonomy): domain Bacteria; phylum Bacteroidota; class Bacteroidia; order Cytophagales; family 172606-1; genus CBDFKQ01. Next base: position 173,167 of record CBDFKQ010000004.1, read on the forward strand.
ACTTGTTCAATATTAGAAGCATTCTTAATTACTGAAAAGTTTAGTGGCAAGGCTCAGATTTTTGAATATGTAGATAAAAATCGCGAAGGAGACCATATTTGTTACTATAGTGATTTGAGGAAGATGAAAAATCATTATCCGAATTGGAATGTAACAATAAGTCTGGAAGAAACAATTAGGCAGATAGTTGCTAACTGGAGATCTAGATTATAATGGAGAAAATAAAAAATTATGATGTTAATTTAGAAGCTTTAAGAGGTTTCTGTGCAACAATGGTTTTAGTTCATCATTGTATAGTATACAGTGACAAACTAAATGGGGGTAGATATATATTTACTGCCAGTGTAATTCCTTACAGTCCATCGGGGCATTTAATGGTAATGATTTTTTTTATGCTTTCCGGATATGTTATTGGGTTGGCGAATGGATATAAAACCACATTCAGTATATTTGAATATGTAAAAAAAAGACTACTTAGATTGTACCCAATCTACCTTGTGGCAATATTAATAACCATATTGTTTTTTATTGAAACCATAAAGTCAATAATAGGAACATTGTTTTTTATTCAAAATTTATTTACTGATGTAATATATAATAATAATCCATTATGGTCTATCAATCATGAAATAATTTATTATTTGCTTGCAATACCCATCCTCAAATTAAATATTAAGCCCTTATATGTATATTTTTTTTTAATCACGGCGTTAGCCGCGTCCTTATTAAAGTTGCGTTTCCCTTATATTATTGAAGGTTATCTGGTAGGTTTTTTCTTCTGGTTTACGGGTTTTACACTGAGTAAATTAAAAAATAGCCTATCTTTTAAAAATATTAGCGCAGATAAAATGATAGCATTATTCTTCTTCCTACTATGCTGCGATAATTTAAATACATTTGGATACTTTTTGTCAAAAATAAATGTAATACATGGGCAATCATATCATTACTATGATGATATGGTTAATTTTAATGATTTCGGCATATATTTATATTGTTTATATGCCATTTCAGTTGCCACTTCTGTAAATGAAAAATGGTTAAGGGGATTAACAATCATTGTTTATATATTTAGTTGGTCGCATTTATTATATATTATTTATAATAAGAGTTTTTTTAAAACAGAAATATTTTATATACCATGTACGTTTTTATTTATCAGTACTATTTTATTTTTTAATAAAAAAATTATTTTTAAATCAATTTCATTCTGGTCCTATTTAGGAAGTATCTCATTTGCAATGTATGTAATTCATATGCCTATATTAATGCTGTTTGAAAGGATAAATTTTTTCTCCGGATCCACAAGTACTTTTGTATTTAGGGTTATTATTATTTTCATTTTGGTTTTCATTTTATCATATATTTTAGAAAAAAAAATCCAACCTTTTATTAAAAGTCGGATGAGTAATTTGCCGGAAAAAAGATTAATATTATAAATATCAAGTATTAAAAAGTGGGTGAGTAAAATATAATTCTTATGTACCCTATTGGATTTGAGCCGGATAGAATAGAGAATATTATCATTGATACAAAATTGCCTTCTGTTATTTTTAGGATTAACTTAGAATAGTGTATATAATCCATTCTATGCCATTGTTATTTATATTATCATATTTAGAACCTGAGATCATTTAAAAAAGAATAAAGCTTATTAATGAAAATTTTGATCTTTTGTGATTCCCCGGTCGATGTTAATTATGGTGGAATATCACAAACCCTTTATAATTTATTTTCAAACCATGAACAAAGCTCCCTTCTTTGTATCGCTCCTCTTGAAGAAATAAAAAAATATCCACCAAAAGTATTTAAGCATATTAGTTATAAATTTGGCTTTTTTGAAATTCCACAGAATCGCATAGGGTTGATTTTTGGTAAATTTATAATAACTACAAATTATATAGTTAATTTATTTAGAAGTTTTTCATCCCTTAAAAAAGAAATTTCGGAATTTAACCCCTCCTTAATTATTTTCTGTCCTAATGGGCCGATGAGTATTTACATGTACAACAAATTATTTAAAGATTCACAATATAAAGTCTTTCCATATTTCATGGATGATTGGATGAAAGATTTAAACTTAAGTTGGTTAGGTGGGAATTTACATTCTGAAATTAAAAAAATTTTAAAGGACAATACTGAATGGCTTATGATAGGGGATGAATTATCTGAATTAATTCAAAAAAGATATCATTTAAAACCTAATGATGTTTTAAATATACGAAATCCTGTGGACATTAATAATGCACCTGCTCGTTATTCTTTGAAACAAAAAGAACCATTTACCATTGCTTATGCAGGTGCACTATGGACTATGCATTATGACGCTTTTTTAATAATTGCCAAAGCTGTAAATATTTTAAAAAAGGATGGAATGTTAATTGATCTCATTTTATACTCACAAAAAAACTTTTGGAGTGAAGAGCTTGAAAGCTTAAATGTTATTTATGGAGGGCTTATACCCTACCATAATATTCATAAAAAGCTAAGCGAAGCAGATTTATTACTTGTAACCTCATCATTTTTAAATAAGTTTTATAATCATTCCTCTGCTTCCTTACAAACTAAATTAACCGATTATCTTAAGGCGCAAAGGCTAATTGTTAGTTGCGGCCCGGAATATTCTGCAAATAATTTTTTTCTTAAAAAAAATGAATGTGGGTTATGTATTGAATCGAATGATGAAAAGTTAGCTGCCCTAGAATTGAAAAATATTCTAAATAATATTGAGATATATAACGTATTAATTGAAAATGGATGGAATAAACTTGTAAATGAATTCTCTTTTGAAGTGGTTCATGAAAAATTAAATTCCTTCTTGACAAATTATTATAAATTATGATGAACAAAAGCAAACCAGTTGTTTTTATAATTTCTACCGGCTTAGGGCATGTTAACAGGGGATATGAATCTTTTACTAAAGAATGTTTTTCAGCAATTAAAAATTCGGAACATTATAATATATTTTTACTTAAAGGTGGAGGGAGAACAAAAGATAAAGAAATTAAAATTAATTGCATTAGAAGAAAGTCTTACTTGGCTGATTTAACTTCTAAATTGCTTATTCAAAAAGATAAATATGTAACTGAGCAGGCAACTTTTTTATTAGGAATGATCCCATATATTATTTGGTTTAAACCCTCCTTATTATATTATAGTGACATAGTTTTAGGAAAGTATCTTTGGCACTTACGAAAACATTTTAAATTAAAATATAAATTACTTTTTTCAAACGGAGCACCTTTATCACCTCCATTCATTAGAATGGACCATGTGCAACAATTATTGCCAAATTATATTGAAATAGCAAAGAAAGCCGGAACTCCTTTAGAAAAACAAACTTTATTACCTTATGCAATTAATATAGATGAAAATTTAATTAACAAATATCAAAGCAATAAAATTGAAATTTTAAATAATCTTAAACTTCCTTTAGATAAAAAAATTATAATTTGCGTTGGAGCAATCAATAGCGATCATAAAAGAATTGACTATCTTATTAATGAGTTTTCAACAATGAAAAATGAAGACTTTTTTTTAATTGTACTTGGTCAAATTGATGAAATGAGTTTGCCAATAATACAACTTGCAAAAGAAAAACTTAAAAACGAAAATTATTTGATTAGGCAAGTTAATGGGGAAGAAGTTCAAATGTATTTAAGTATTTCGGATTATTTTATATTGCCTTCGCTAAATGAAGGGCTTCCAAGGGTGTTACCGGAAGCACTTAGTACAGGATTACTTCCCATAGTGCATGATTATACAATTGCACATGAAACATTAAAAGATTATGGAGTATTTAAAAACCTGACTCAAGAAGGGATTTTAGGGACAGCTATAAATGATGTTGATACTAGAAATATCTCAAAAGAAGAGTTAAAAGAATTTGCAAAAAAAGAATATTCTTGGGATAGTCTTAAAAAAAGATATGAGCAAATGATTGTAAAAAACCTTTAATTATTTTATTATGATCTATTTTAAATAAAAACTCCAATAATGAAAGCGCCTATAAGTTAAAGATTATAGCTTATTTAATGAATAAAACACTACATATAATATTACTAATATTTTTTAATTCTGTTTGCTTTGCGCAAAATAAGTTTGAAGCCTTTATTAAAGATAAAGCTACAAGCGAAATTTTAATTGGTGCTACCGCAAGAGTAAACGGAACAACTAATGGAAGCACTGCAGATGTTAATGGTAAAATTGAAATTACTAACATTCCCAATGGTAAGTACGAAATAATTTTCAGTTCTATTGGTCATCATAAAGTTGAAATGGTTTTTAATTTTCCTGTCGCTGATAATTTGCAAGGGCAAATTATTTATTTAAGTGCAAAAAGCGAAGAACTTGAGGAGGTTACCATTACATCTTCAACAAGGAGTAGCCGAGTTATTGATGATATACCGACAAGGATTGAAACTATTGCAGCCGGTGAATTAGAAGAGCAGTCTATTATGCAACCCGGTAGTATTAAAATGATGCTTACCGAAAGTACCGGTATGCAAACTCAACAGACATCTCAAGTTTCAGGTAGTGCAAGTATTCGTATACAGGGTTTAGATGGAAAATACACACAACTATTACAAGATGGGCTTCCGCTTTATTCCGGCTTTGCCAGTGGTTTAAGCATTTTACAAATACCTCCCCTAAATTTAAAAAGAGTAGAAATTATCAAAGGCTCATCTTCCACACTATATGGAGGTGGTGCAATTGCAGGTTTAATAAACCTTATTACGAAAGAGCCCACAAACAAAAAAGAAATTTCATTTTTGGTAAATGGAAATCAAACTAATGCATTGGATGTAAGTTCATTTTACTCTGAAAAATATAAAAAAACAGGAATGACTGTTTATACATCCGGAAATTTTCAAAAGGCTTACGATAATAATAATGATGGGTTTGCCGATATTCCTGAGTTCACCCGATTCACTTTTAATCCTAAATTTTTTTATTACCCTAATCCAAGAACCACTCTAAGCATTGGTTTAAATACCGGTATAGAAAAAAGAACAGGTGGTGACTTAAAGGCAATAAGATACGAAAATGATCCTATTCATAATTATTATGAAAGTAACAATAGTAACAGGTACTCATCTCAAACTAAATTTGAAAAGAATTTTTCCAATAAAAATATTTTAACATTTAAAAATAGTATAGGTTATTTTAATCGGAAAATAGAAAGGAATAATTATGTTTTTGAAGGTGCTCAATTGGCTTCATTCAGCGAAGTAAATTATCTCATCCCCAAAGAAAAATCGGAATGGAACCTGGGTTTAAATTATGTTACCGATAACTTTCAACAAATTAATCAAACAGCTAATAAACTTGATTATTTTAACTCAGCTTTTGGTGTGTTCGGGCAAAATAATTGTAGTGTTTCTGAAAAATTAAAAATTGAAAGTGGTTTAAGAATTGATATAACTAACAGACAAAAAGTTTTTATTTTACCCCGGCTATCATTTTTATACAAAATAAATCAAAAGTTAAGCTCTAGAGTTGGTGGCGGATTAGGATATAAAATGCCTACTATTTTTTCGGAAGATGCAGAAACAAAAGCATTTAAAAATATATTACCCTTAGATTTTTCAAAATTAAATGCAGAAAAATCTTACGGTTTTAATGCTGATATAAATTATAAAACCACAATCACTGAAGATATCTCTTTGTCAGTTAATCAAATGTTTTTTTTTACAGCCATCCAAAATCCTCTTATACTTAATCAAATTCCATTAATTGTTACTTCATCGTTTGAAAATGTAAATGGGAACATTCAAACTAAAGGATTTGAAACCAATGTAAAACTCAGGTTCGACGATATTTCATTTTATTTGGGTTATACATACATAGATGCAATCAGGAAGTTCAATAATGTAAATTATATTAATCCCCTCACTGCCAAACATAGAATCAATGGCAATATAATGTATGAATTAAATGAAAAACTGCGCATAGCTTTTGAAATGTTTTATGTTGGGCAACAATATTTAAACAATGGAGAGAAAACAAGGGATTATTTTGTAATGGGAATATCAGGGGAATATAAATTTAAATATTTTAGCCTGTTTGCTAATTTAGAAAACTTTTTAGATGCGAGGCAATCACGATGGGAAGCAATGTACACCGGAACTATTCAAGACCCACAATTCAGGGATGTTTATACACCTACTGATGGAGTTATTATTAATGGTGGGTTTAAATTAAACTTATAATTTTTTTAAAAAGTAAATTGTACCTCTATACTTTTTTTACTGAAAACTTCAATATTAAATAAAAACCTTCCAAAATTTAATTTTGGAAGGTTTTTATTTAACTACTACTGTGATCGACTTTTCTCTAAATTTTTATTAGCCCTTTCTAATTTTTTTATTTTGCCTGTCTAACTTCTTTTTTGCATGTAAGGCCCTTGCTTGAGCTTTGGCAGATTTCTTTTCTGCTTTTGCGGACCTGTTTGTAATTTTAGCTGCATGTTTTGTAGACCGTTTAAGTTTCTTTGAAGCTTTTGCTTCATCGTGATGCATTTTCTCTTTCTCTTTATTGTCTTTAATATTTTGTTCATTCACTTTTGTTTTGTCATTAACTGCTTTATTTTGATCATTTAAACTATCAGAAACAGTTTGTCCATACAATACATGTCCTACAAACAAAGTTGATAGGATTAAAAACATTTTTAAAAATTTCATTATTTTTTTGATTATGAGTTAATACTGTTAAGGAGTTTTTGTAAAAATTCATTATATCATGTTTTATCATGATTTAAGTTTAACAAATTAAGTTGAGGGGAAGTTCTGGGATTAGTCTGCAAGTTTTTCCACAGGAAAATAAATATTAAAAACAGAGCCTATATTTGGTTGACCTTTGGCTGTAATAATACCACTGTGATTTTGAACGATTTTTTTACAAATAGCAAGACCAATTCCGGTTCCTTTATATTCTGATTTACCGTGCAAGCGTTGAAAAAGTTCAAATATTTTATGAGCATGCTCCTGTTCAAAGCCAATTCCATTATCTATAATACTTATTTGATAATATTTCCATTTTGGTTTTGCTTCTATTGAATTTATTTCTTTCCCATCTATAGTTTCACAAAATACATTTATAACCGGAGCCACATCCTTTTTACTGTATTTAACGGCATTGCCAATTATATTTTGAAACAATTGTTGAATTTGAATTGGTACTACAGCTAAAGCCGGTAATGATTGAGCCTCTATTGTTGCATTTGTTTCTTCAATAATATCTGACAAGTAATTTTTTGCTTCTTGAAGAATATGGTTTAAATCTGTTACCTGAAGTTCAGTATCTGAAATACTTATCCGAGAATAATTTAATAAATCATCTATCAAATTTTGCATGCGAGATGCTGCCGAAGTAATCCTTGAAAAGTAATCTTTAGTTTGATCTGAAAATGATTCCTTATCTTTTGCAAGTATGCGGGTGGTAAAAGATAAAATTTTACGTAATGGCTCTTGTAAATCATGACTTGCAACGTAACTAAATGAAGCAAGTTCTGTGTTAGTCCTTTCTAGAATTTCATTTTGCTGAACCAACCTTTGGTTCATTTCATCTAACAGGATTTTTGATTTTTTTTCTTCAGTAATATTTTTAGATGTGATGGTAATACCATTATTTAATTTTACTATTGAACCACTAAACCAAATTTCTTCATTATTATATAAATAAGAGGTTTCATAATTATCAGGTTCTCCGGTAATAACGCATTTAACAAGGCGTTCAAAAATGCCATTTGTAAATAGCATTGGATAAGTTTCTCTTATGGTTTTACCTATTATTTCATCAGGTTGTAAGCCTGTAACACTGCTAAGTTGAATGTTATTATATAATATTTTAAAATCAATTATTTGATTATCCTTATCATATACAGCCTCGTAACATGAAATTATGTTTAGTGATGTATTCAGTATTGAATCAAGAAATGATTGTGAATCTTTTAATTCTGTGGTGCGGGTTAAAACTTCTTTTTCAAGTTCTTCAGAAAAGATTTTTTGTTCATGAATATCCGTACTTGTACCAATCCACCTGCAAAAAGTTTCTGCTTCATCCATTTGGCATACCGCTTTTGTTAAGTGCCATCTGTATGAGCCATCGTATTTTAATAAACGATGTTCAATTTCAAAATCATTTTCGGTATCAAGGGATTTTTTCCAATCTATTAATATTTTTCCTAACTCTTCAGGATGGATTACCTTTACCCAACCTTCATCTTTAAGCTCTTCAAAAGGTTGTTTTGTATATTCATACCATGATTTGTTGAAGTAGTCTACAAACCCGTTTGCTTTCGCAGTCCAAACTTTTTGAGGTAAAACATCAGCAAGATTATTAAATTTTATTCCACTGCCTTCAGGTTCTTCAGGAGAATTAAAGTTAGATGTTTCATTACTTGAAGACATAAGGCACTTTCATTTAATTGATCTTTTTGAGCTTATTAAATATTTGTGCCAGCATGTTTGTTAAGGTATCTATACTTGTAGGTTTTTTAAGAAAATCAACTGCTCCCATCTTAAGTGTTTCCCGAACATCATTTGGATTTGAATGGGTTGATAACATAAAAACAGGTACGGAATTTAAGCGGTCAATCTTTTTAATTTCTAAGAGCGTCTCTTTTCCATTCATTCCCGGCATATTCATGTCTAAAAAAACACAGTCAGGAATTAGGGACGTATCTTTATTAAATTTTTTAATGGCCTCCATACCATCTTTAGCAACAATACACTTAATTGGTGGTGGCTTTGGCACGTCGGCAATAGCAAGATGAAATATTTCTTGGTCGTCTACATCGTCATCTATCAAAAAACACATTAATTCTTTAACAACCATGGTGAATTTTCGTTAATGTGTCCATTAAGAGAATAGGGGTAATTATTCAACAAAAATAGTTATTTATTTTTAATTTATGGTTTTAAGATTGTGAGAAGTAATAATAATATATTTCATTCTTTTTTATATTTCAAATTTAGTGTATGCTTTTTTAATAACTGTTAAACGATATTTTATGTTTAAAAATTCGATTTCAATTATTAAAATCCCATAGGATTTTCCGACAAAGTGGTGGGAACATGTAATTTTGTTCCTAATTCGGAATTTAACTTTTTTATCAGGTAAGCCGAAAGTAATGGCGATGCTTTTTCAATATTTTGATGCACGAAAAAATATAAATTATTTAAACCTTCGTTTTTCCATTCTTTAATTCTTTCAAACCAGTCATCAAGGCGTTTATAATCAGTTATGTCATTTGCACCCACGTATCGCACAAAAGCATTTGAATTGGTTAATCTCATATGAAGTAAATCCCTTCGGCCGGCAGTATCTACAATAATATTCGCAACATTATTATCTTCCAATAGCTTAAAGTATTGTTCAGCAATCTTTTTTTCTGCAAACCATTCAGCATTTCGCACCTCTACAGCCAAAGGAATATTTTTTGGAAATGCTTGGATAAAACCCTCTAACCTCATAAAATCTTTTGGTTTAAAATTATCATGAAGTTGTAAAAACACCGATCCAAGTTTTTCTTCAAAAAGGCAAATTGCATCACAGTAATCATCTGTTAATGTTTTCACGTCAATTAATCTCCTAAAATGACTGATTGAATTAGTTATTTTAGGGAAAAATTTAAAATCAGCAGGTGTTTTACTTTTCCAAAGTTCTACTTGTTCTTTTGTCGGTGCACCGTAAAAAGTAGCATTGAGTTCAATTGAATTAAACTGAGTGGAATAATAACTCAGTTCGTCTTTATTTCCTTTTGGATAAAAATTTTTTAAATCGGTTTTATTCCACTTTGCACATCCAATATATATAGCCGTGTCTTTATCCTTTCCATGCTTTATAATTTTTTTATTTTCAGGGGCATCAGGGGGTAAAGTAAAATCGATACCACTTATATTATCAACCTTTCCAAACTGCATAGATATAATAAATTTAGATTGAGTTTATAGTTTTCTAATTCTTAAAGTCTGAAAAATTAATTTATTTTTTCTTTAAGTAACATATTATTTAACATTTATTACTATGCCAAACTTATAAAAGATAAAGTAAGCAGATCCTGTCATAATATAACTGTCAAAACGATCCAGAAAACCACCCTGACCCGGTAAATAATTACTAAAATCCTTTATATTATTTAATCTTTTAAAATATGAGGCTAAGATATCTCCACTTAAAGAAAAAAAACAAGTAATAATACCCAAAATTATAGCCTTAATAATTGATATATATATTAATTCCTTTATTAAAATAGATGCGATAATGCACATTAAAATACCCCCAATAAGCCCTTCTACGGTTTTATTTTGACTAATTTTTGAAACAAGTTGATTCTTACCAAATAACTGCCCGGATATTTGAGAAAAGCCATCAAAAACTGCAACCTGAATGTATATATAAAGTAGAATTATATTTGGCACATAATAAGAAAAGCTTAAATAAAGAAAAATTAAAAACGAATAGACAAAAATTAAAATTAAGTTGGGAGTATTATAACTTTTAATATTTTTTTTAATTTCAATAAGGCAAACAAAAACAATAAATGATGAAAGCCGAGGGAAAAAATTATTTAAAATCGAAACAATTATAAGCCCTACAATTATTATATATGTTGTGTATTTTAACCATCGTTCTTTATTGGTCTTTTGATCGGTTTTTTTATTTGAAATAAACATCCCATAACAACCCAATAAAGAAAAGACTAACATGACAATCAAAAACATTATAGATTTTTATTTAAGTTTTTGATAATCCAATAAAGCCCTTTAACATTTGTTTTTGGTGTTTTTAATAAGGTAATGATAATAATTTCTTCAATACAGGCGAGAGTGCCCCAAATTAAAGAAAAATAAAAAAACCTGTAATTAAAACCAAAAACAAATAATGAAACAATAAAACCCCCTTGAAAATATCCGGTAAGTTTAAACATATATGTATGCAAACCGATAATACCTTTAAATTTTACAAAAACATATAAATATGAAATTAACCAAACAGAAAAGAAAATAATTAACATCACTAAATGTGTTTTTATATAATTCCATTTAAAAACATAAATAGCAAAAAATGCAAGAATATAAGTTCCAAGATCAGCCCACGAATCTAGTTTTGCTCCAATATCTGTTTGCATTTTAAAAACTCTCGCTATCCACCCATCTAAAATATCTGTGATAAGACTTATTGTAATAAAAATTGAAAACGAAAATTCATTTTTTATTACAATCAAGTATAAGATAACCGGAAAAATCAATTTTCTGTATAAGGATAAAACATTAGGTATTGTCCAAAAAGAATTTTCTTTTCTATGATTAATAAACATTTATTTAGGTTTTGTTCGAATCATTTTAATATTTAATAACTACTTTTTAATATATCCGTGTAAAAATAGTTACCTCTATAACAGTTAATAGAATAAAGTTAAAATGCAAAGAGAAAATGAACAGAATTACGTTTGAATTCATCTCTCCAAGAAAAAAAATCTGCCAGTTTATTTTTAACAAAATAGAATATAATAAAATACTAAACTCTCAAAGTTTATAAATTAATGATGGAACTGTTATTGTATGATTATTATTATTGATTTATAACAATTTAATTGAGAACCGGCACCATGGAAGACGAAGAAATAGAAAATTCAGAAATTGCACAAAATAAATTAAAATTGGAAAGTTCACTTTTTTTCAAGATTATGCTTGAAAATGCAACTTCAACATCTGTTTTAATATTAGATAAAAAAGGTATCATATTAAATATAAATTTTGCCTTTCAAAAACATTTCGGTTATTCAAAAAACGATATTATTGGTAAAAATTTTTCATTCCTATTTATTGAAGAAGATCAAACAAAAGAATTACCTCAAAAAGAAATAGAAAGTGCCATTATTAATGGCTCTGCACTTGATAATAATTATATTCTTCATAAAGATGGCTCTCAAATATGGGTAAGTGGGGAAAGTATATATACTAAAGATGACCAGGGACAGGAGTTTTTAATGAAAATTATTCAGGACATTAATAAACAAAAATTATTGGAGGATGAATTAAAACAGAAAAATGAAGATCAAAAAAAAGTCATAAACGATAGAAATACTTTTGTATACACCGCTTCTCATGATCTTATGGCTCCAATTAATAATATTGAAGGTTTAATAAAATTTTTAGAACCGGATTTGCCTTCGGATGGAGAACCAAAGTTTCTGATTGATACCATTTATTCCGCAATTAATAAATTTAGGCATACGTTAAGGGAATTATCATTCATTGGGAGACAACAGGATCAGGAAAATATTAAAATAATTGACGATAATATTGAATTTATAAAAGTATATGAAGATGTTTTAATTCAACTCAATCGTGAAATAAAATCTTCCGGTGCTCAAATTACATCAGATTTTGAAAACGCTCCGGTTGTTAAATTTTTGAATAAAAATCTTAAAAGTATTATTTTAAATTTATTATCAAATGCAATAAAATACAGCTCGCCCGATAGAAAGCCTCTGATATCAATAACAACAGAACAATTTAATGATAAATACATTTTATTATCTGTTAAAGACAATGGAATTGGAATGAAAGAAGGAAGTAAAGATGTAGTATTTGAAATGTATGGAAGGTTACACACACACGTAGAAGGAACAGGGGTTGGAATGGCAATGGTAAAAAGAATAGTCGAAAATGCAGGAGGTAAAATTGATTTGGAAAGTGAGGAAGGAGTAGGAAGCACATTTAAAATTTATTTCGCCAATAAAGTAATCTTATAAAAATAAATTAAAATTATCGTTTTATCAATATTAGTATACTCGTAAATATTAAAAAAAAATAAATAATTATTCAATCATACGTTTTAATCCAAAGTACCTCTTAATATAATTAGGTTCAAGGAATTCAAATTTTACACAATATTCTTTACCGGATGATGAATGAATAAATCTGGTTTTTTCACCAAATTTTGAAATAACAATACCTACGTGGCCAATTGCTTTGGATGCAGTAGAAGTAAAAAAAATCACATCCCCTTCCCTCGCATCTCTTAACTCTATATTTTTGCCTTGCTTATACATATAAGAAGCAGAAGTGTAAAGATGGATATTGTATTTTCGGAAAACATACGATACATAACCTGCACAATCAAAGCCAATGGGGTTTTGACCGGCAAATTTATATTTTAATCCTAAAAATTTTTCTGCGAATTTTATAATATCGATTCGTAATTTTTCTGAGCTGTCAGCACTGACTTTTATAGGTTCTGTAGAAAGGTTAAATTGAGAATTTTTTGAAACCGGGATATAATTTTTATGCCTGAATTTTGGATGCTGTTTAGCAATTGTTTTATTATTCTGTGCACTACAGAGAAAGAAATTTGTAAAGAATAAACAAAATGTAATCAAAAATAGATTTTTCATATCCGCGGCCTATTATTCAGCAACAGCTAATTTACTTTTTCTATAACCATATCCAAAATAAATAGCGAAACCAATCATACACCAAACAATGAACCTTAGCCAGTTATCACTCCCAAGCTCTGTCATTAAAAAGAAATTAATTAAAACACCGGCAACCGGTATTAATGATAAATTCTTTTTTAAACTTATTATGGATAACCAGGCCCAAAATAAAAAAAAGGTTAATTTAAGTAAAACATCAGCCCATTTTTCGCCTGTTATTATTTCATGCTTCCAGACTAAAAGCGTTTCCGGTGATTTAAAAATTAAAAATAAAATTGCACACAATAAAAGCAACCCCACTATATACTTTCCGTTTACATAAGGTACTTTAAATTTCGATTCTACCTTTCTTTCATCAAGCATAAGTACACCGCCGCATACCAATGAAAATGCGAAAAGGGTACCAATTGCTGTTAAATCAGTTACATAAGCCTGATCTAAAAATAATGCAGGGATACCAACCAATACACCAGTAATAATGGTTGAAAAAGAAGGGGTTTTAAATTTGGGATGAATCTTTCCAAAAATCTTCGGTAATAAACCATCACGGCTCATAACCATCCAAATTCTTGGTTGGCCAATCTGATAAGCAAGTAAGGCACTTGTTGTTGCAATAACTGCCCCTACAGAAACAATACCGGCAATTACATTCATGTTTACTTTTTGAAAAATATATGCCAGTGGGTCGCCAACGCGTAATTCTTTATAACTTACCATACCGGTCATAATCAAAACTGTAGTTATGTATAATATGGTGCAGATTAAAAGTGCATTCATCATTGATTTTGGAATATCTCTTTGTGGATTTTTACATTCTTCAGCGGTGGTTGAAATAGAGTCGAAACCAATATAAGCAAAACTTACTGCTGCCACTCCTGCCATTACTCCGCTTAAGCCATTGGGAGCGAAAGGTATCCAATGCTCGGGTTTAACGAAAAATGCCCCGGCTACAACCACCAATAAAATGGCCATAAGTTTTAGAATAACTAAAACGTTATTTATATTTTTTGATTCCTTAATGCCTCTGTAAACTAAACTTGTTATTCCGATTGTAATTAGAAGTGCGGGTAAATCAATAATAAATTTTATTCCTCCAATTAGAGGTGCATTTTCCCATACTGCTTTCATTACTTTTAATGACTCCGGTAAAGTTTCTCCTTTTGCTATTAATGCCAATGAATCATCATAACCATTTTTTGCAGTGAGGTAGCCATTGCTTAAATAACCGGGAATATGGAAATTTAAACCTTCCAGCAAAGTTGTAAAATAATCTGACCACGAAATAGCCACTGTTACATTTGAAATTGCATATTCCAACACTAAATTCCATCCTAAAATCCAAGCCACTATTTCACCAAGACTATTATATGCATATGTATATGCACTGCCACTTATCGGAACGCTTGAAGCAAAACGTGCATAGCAGTAAGCAGAAAAAATACAGGTAATTGCAAATGCTAAATAAAGAACAGCTATCGCAGGTCCACCATCATAAGCTGCACGGCCAATGGTTGAAAAAACACCTCCACCAATAATAGCAGCGATTCCAAAAAGTGTTAAATCAGTTACTGTGAGTGTTTTGTTTAATCCACCTGAAATATTATGCTCGGCATAAGCATCGGATAGTAATTTCTCAGTAGTTTTCTTTCGAAATAAGGTATTAAATTTCACGCTTTTGCTTGAGAAGATTTTTTATGATAGAGGTCAAAAATATAAAAAATAAAATCCATTACAAATAAAAAATCCGCAAGCTAATAAAGCTGCGGATTATAAAAATAATTTATTAAAATTTATTTAATTGTTTTTCTTCCTAAAAAAAAGAAACTTCTCTTACATATCTTTTATTTTTTCTATAATTAATGAAGTTGAATATCCTTTTACGAGTTCAATGGTTTCTACTTTACCTCCATGATCCAAAACAAAATCAGCACCTACAATAGTAGAAACTGTATAATCATTACCTTTAACTAGAATATCAGGGGAAAGAATTTCAATAATTTCAAGTGGTGTATCTTCGTCAAATAAAACCACAAGGTCAATAAATTGAAACGAAGCCATCATTCTTGTTCGGGCTTCTTCATTTACAACGGGCCTTTTTTCGCCTTTTAATCTTTTTACAGAGGCATCAGTATTAAGACCAACTATTAATTTATCGCCTAAGTTGCGTGCTTTTTCTAAATAATCGATATGGCCTAAATGA
Source organism: Spirosomataceae bacterium (assembly GCA_965248855.1). GTDB lineage: Bacteria > Bacteroidota > Bacteroidia > Cytophagales > 172606-1 > CBDFKQ01. The sequence goes on from CBDFKQ010000004.1 coordinate 188,814, forward strand.
ACAATATCAAAACATCCATTTGTAAATACAATTTCATTTCCTTCGTTCTGCCACTTGGCCACTCTTTGTAGAGCTTCGCTTTTATTTACAATTTTTAATGAAGTATTCATCATATTTTGAATCTGTTTTCGGTGAATAATTTACACCCAACATATGGCTTTGGTTTAACTGTTAAATTCAGCTAAAACAGTTTTGCCTCCAATTGATTTTTCACCAATTTTTACATTTATTTTAGCATCTAAAGGTAAAAATACATCTACCCTTGATCCGAATTTAATGAAACCAAATTCAGTGCCCTGCTTTACTGATTGACCGGGTTTGACATACCATTTTATTCTTTTGGCTAAAGCTCCGGCAATTTGCCTGAATAAAATTTCTTTGTTATTATTTGTTTTGGTTACAATAGTTGTTCTTTCATTTTCAGTACTTGATTTTGGATGCCAGGCAACTAAAAATTTTCCCGGATGATATTTAAAATATTGAATTATACCGGCTATTGGATTTCTATTAATATGAACATTAAACGGTGACATGAATATCGAAATTTGAATTCGCCTGTCTTGAAAATACTCATTTTCAAGGGTTTCTTCTACCACCACAATTTTTCCATCGGCAGGTGCAATAATGTTATTTGGATTAATAATGACATCTCTTTTTGGATTACGAAAAAATTGTAAAAGTACAAGATAAAATATAAGGCTTAGGACCAAAAAAATTTCTTGTACCAAAGTATTGAGAGGGAATAAGTAATAAATTCCATAATTTAAGGCAACCAGAAAAAATACTGAGAAAGTAAGGATTTTAAAACCTTCTTTATGAATTGTCATAATAATTCGGTAAGCGTGGATTATAATTTAAGCAATGATATTAATTTACATGAAATATATTTTATTTTTTAAATTTAATATTTCAATAAACCGGCATTAATTAGGGTTGAGTGCATAGGTTGTTGAAATTTTGAATAAAATCGACATATCTATCATGTATGTTGAATATGCATGATAATATGTCAAGTATAAAAAAATAAAAAATACATACATGATACGGGTTCAAATATAATTGTAAGAATTAAAAATGATTTCTTATCTTGATGTTTAGAATGTCTTCAAATCATCAATGCTCATTGTTATCAGAAAACAAAAATAATTTATTTTTCAGAATTTAATTTGCCTTTAAAAAAACAAAATCCGGAATTTATTTCCGGATTTTGTTTTTCACTAACATTTTATTTTTAATACCCACCTCTAAACTTATATGTTTTTGCCACTTTATCCATCGCGACAATATAAGCAGCGATGCGCATTGGAACTTTGTAATCTAATGATGTTTGATAAACCTTATCGAAAGCATCTTTCATAATTCTATCACTCCGGCGATTAATGCGGTCTAATGTCCATTTATAACCCAAGCGATTTTGTACCCATTCAAAATAAGAAACAGTAACACCGCCTGCATTCGCAAGAATATCAGGAACAACTACTATTCCTTTTTCATTAATAATACTGTCGGCTGAAGCTGAAGTTGGCCCATTCGCACCTTCCACAATCAAACGTGCATTAATATTCTGTACATTTGCCATTGTTATAACGTCTTCTTTTGCAGCCGGAACAAGAACATCCACATTTAAAGATAAAAGTTCTTCATTGGTAATCTTTCCGGCACCTTTATAACCATCTAATGAACCTCTGTTTGTTTCACGGTACTTTAAAGCTTCCTGAATATCAATCCCATTTTCATTATAATAACCTCCCGACAAATCACTTACTGCCACAATGTTTACACCTCTTTCATGAAGCAATGCGGCTGCATGTGAACCAACATTTCCAAATCCCTGAACAGCACAAGAAGATTTATAAGGATTTAATTTTAATTTTTCCATCGCAGCCATTGTAGATACCATCACACCTCTGCCTGTAGCTTCAGTTCTGCCTACAGAACCACCAAGTACCAAAGGTTTTCCGGTAACAACAGCATTTACAGTCATCCCTTTTGATTTGGAATATTCATCCATTAACCAAGCCATTTCTCTGGGTCCTGTTCCCATATCAGGTGCCGGAATATCTTTATCCGGGCCAAATACATCCATCATTGCCTGTGTATATGCCCTCATTAATCTTTCTATTTCACCCGCCGACATTGCTCTGGGGTTACATGCAATACCACCTTTCGCACCTCCGTATGGAATATCAACAACGGCACATTTCCACGTCATCCAGGCAGCAAGTGCACGAACTTCATCCAAAGTAACGTCAGGATCAAAACGAATGCCTCCTTTAGATGGCCCTAGAATATTGGAATGGATAACTCTTATACCTTCAAAAACCCTGATAGACCCATCGTCCATTGTAATTGGTAAACCAACTATTACTTGCCTGGCAGGTACTTTTAATATATAATACATTTGTTCGTCCAAACCCAATAAGCGTGCTGCTTCGTCGAATCGGGACATCATAGACTCTAATGGATTGTTTTTATCCTTAATAGGAGCCGGTTCAATATATGCCATATACAATTTATTTTATTATATGTATTTATATTTAAAAAAGTAAAACGTAAATCGGGCTTTATGTTTTTAATTATAAAAGAAATATTTAACTACTAAATACAAAACTGATATTAAATAACAGTATTTAAAAATAAATCATGTTTTTTTTCTATACACAAATAAAACATTGCTTAGACCTCATATAAATTTACATTTTGTAAATCTTATTGTTTAAATCCCTTCAGTTGAATCGGCCTGAAAACCACGTTTATATTTTAAGTCTTTAAATTTTTCATTTTTTTCTTTCAAATCTTTTCCAAACTGCTTTACAATACTATTATATTCCAACACAAAGCCTTGATACTTTATTCTGTCTGTAACCACATCGTTATCGGTTTTTTTAATTTTTTCAAACATATTCTCCTCATCGGTATGTTTTTTTAAATCAGGGATAGCTTCTTTTATTTTTATAATCCTGTTCATAATTTCAGTTGAGATACTGTCATTTTTATCAACCGCTTTTACCGATATATCTGCTTGAGAGTATTTAACCTGACTAAGTTTTGTAACTAATTCGTTAAGTGTATCTAAGCTTTTAGGAGGTAGTTTTTTTATTTTATCAATTTTTGAAATCCAAATTTTAATATCATTTATTTTATCCTCGTCTGCCTTAATCATTTCTTTCCACGATTTATCAATACTGTCTTGCAAAATAACCAGTTTGCTTGAAAGTGAATCTACATTTACTTTTCTTTCATTTTTCTTCTCACATGAAAAAAACGATAACAATATAACGATAATTGATATTTTGAAAATTGAATTTAATTTCATAAAGTTCTATTTAAGATTTTTAATTTCCATTATTGCAATAATATATTATTTTTTTAAAAATTATTTGTTTTTTTATTTTTATCTCATGAAAACCCTGTCCTTCACTTTTGATGATAATGTATTAAACTATCAAATATATGGATCCGGAAAAAATATTTTCCTTGCTTTTCATGGTTACGCGCAAAGCCATGATGTATTTCGAAATTTTGCATCTACACTTGGAGAGGATTGTAAAATTTTCAGTTTTGATTTATTTATGCACGGACAATCGAATTGGAAGAATAAAAAAAATAAGTTAAGTAAAGAATATTGGAAAATAATTATTTCTCAATTTCTAATAGAAAATAATATCGACTCGTTTTCTCTCTTAGGTTTTAGTATGGGTGGTAAATTTGTATTGGCCATCTTAGAATCCTTTCCATATAAAATCAAAAAAGTAATTTTAATAGCACCCGACGGTGTCAATACTAACTTTTGGTATAGCATTGCTACATTACCCGGTTGGACCGAAAATATATTTAAAAGCGTTGTTATTAGCCCATTAAGGTTTCAATTAATAACAAAATTTTTTGGCAAATTAAAAATTGTAGATAAGGGTTTGATAAAATTTGCTGATGGGCAATTAAAAACACGCGAACAGCGCTTAAGGGTTTATTTCTCTTGGATAATATTTTCGGATTTTAAATTTAATGTAAAAGAAATTGCAGAAATAATTAATTTATATCAAATTGACATAACCATTTTTGTAGGGAAATATGATAAAGTAATTACGGAAAAAAACATTAACGTTTTGATTCAATTATTAAAACATCCCAAACTAATAGTTCTAGAAACAGGTCATACTTTTTTGATTGAATCGGTTAGTAAGTGGATAAATAAAAATAAATTTTTATTTAATATTGATAATTAGAAATTCACTTTCAACTTCTTGGATGAAAATCTATTAATGTTTGTCTTAAGTAATCTCTATCCAGATGAGTATATATCTCTGTAGTAGTGATGCTCTCATGCCCAAGCATTTCTTGTACAGCTCTAAGATCGGCACCTCCTTCAATTAAATGCGTAGCAAACGAGTGGCGAAAAGTATGAGGACTTACAATTTTATCAATTCCGGCATTGATGACCGCCTCCTTAATAATAAGAAAAATCCATACCCGGGTAAGCGGTTTACCTCTGTGGTTCAAAAAAATAAAATTTTCGGATGATGCCGGAATTTTAATATTTAAAACCATTCCATCTTTATTCATTTTTTTTCCACGAATTTCATTTAAATATAAACTTAGATATTTCAACGCATCTCTGCCAATAGGTACTAAACGTTCTTTATTTCCTTTCCCAATTACTCTTAAAAAACCGATATCAAAAAAAACGTTTGTGAGTTGTAAATTAATAAGTTCGCTCACTCTCAAACCCGAACTATATAAAATTTCTAACATTGTTCTGTTTCGAATCCCTTCATGAGTCGACATATTAAAGGAATCAAGAATTTTTTCAATATCAGGATAATTTAAAGTATCAGGTAATTTCCTGCCAAGCTTTGGGCCTTCAATTAATTCCGTAGGGTCATTTAATACTATATCTTCATTGATTAAATATTTAAAAAAACCTTTTAAACCTGAAATAATTCTTGCTTGAGAATGTGCAGCCAAGCCGATTTCTCCAATGTATTGTAAAAAATTATGCAGATGTTTTTCAGTAATATCTTTTGGCAGGAGGGAAGGCTCGGTTAAATCTATATATTGATATAATTTTTCAGCATCACGAAGGTAGGCCTCTATAGAATTTTCACTTAATCCGCGTTCTAACTTTAAATAATCTCCAAAGTTTTTAATATAAATTTTCCAGTTCAATTTATTTGTAATTTTTTTTAAAAACCGGTTTGTTCAATTTCTTTTATATCGGGATGGATTTCAATAAATAAATCAAATTTTTCAAGCTTTTGCCTGCTGGCCATTAAGTCATATATAATTGTGATTTCGGTTTCGTTCCAAGTGGTTTTAATATTTTTAAAATCTATTTTTAATTCTGAAAATTTATTTTCTATAGCCGATAATGGATTTTTGGACTTATCAATTTTAAAAGAATATCTTCTTCTTTGATGCATTTTATCAATTTTTAACTGCACAGTTTCCAACAGGGAAAGAATAATTAAAATAACGATTAATGAAAAAACAACCAAATGATATTCTCCTATCCCAATCATCATACCTAAAGCGGCAACTGCCCATATAGTAACTGCTGTGGTTAAACCACCCACATTTAAACCATCTTTATAAATTACACCTGCACCTAAAAAACCAATACCCGTTATAATATTGGCTGCAATACGATCGTGTGCAGATGAACTCCCCATTTTTATTGAAGCCATAGTAAATAGTGTGGAACCCAGGCTAACTAAAATCATGGTTCTAAAACCTGCAGGCTTACTTCTATATTCTCTTTCAAAACCAACAATTGCTCCTGCACCAACAGAGATCAATAAAGTAATAATTTCATTAAGTGCCCTTTCGCCATCAACCATAAAATTATTTATTTGTCAAACAAAGATATTTAATTTCAATATGCAATAAAAAGTAAAAAGCTTCGAAATCGAAGCCTTTTACTTTTTCACATAAGTTTTATTTTCTAATCGTTATTTCCTTGAAAACTTACATCACCATAGCTTGATTTTATATTTACATTACCTTGGCATGAGCCCCTTCCATATTTCCCCTTATAATAAGCCGAAGTATTTTTCTTTTCCGAAATATTAAATTGTGCTTTACTTCTATCAATATGAGCATTTCCAAAACTCACATTTACATCAAAGTTAAAAGCATTGCCATCATCAAAGTCTAAATCAAAATGACTAAATGAGCCATTTATATTAATATTTTTAAAATTTTTGCCAATATTTCGCACTTCAAAAGCACCGCAATAGCTTACTTTCATATCTAAACCCGTTGCTAATTTTTTTAAATTAAAATCTGCAAAACTGTTACTGCCGGATACACTGTTAACCGAACCTATTTCAACTTTTCCATATTTGTTTTTTATATCAAGTATATCTATTCCTTCCAGTTTTATATCGGAGAAACTACTTGTTAAATCAATATTTCCTCCTGAATTCAAATTAAAATCTGAATATGAAATATTAAGATTTCCATTTTTGATATAAGTAACGCTACCGCTTCCAAAACCAACTTTTATATTATTTTCGTTAGAAGAAAGTTTTTCAGCTCTTAAACCACCATATTTTACTTCGATATCTGTTTTACCATTAAAATTTCCTAAAAACATATCTCCAAAATTGTTTTTTACTTTCAAGGCGTTGTTTCGAGGCATATTAACAGTGTAATTGATCTCAAAGCTTTTATTGCCGCCTTTGCTGTGTATAGATTCCGTTTTCGTTTTCAAATAAATAATATCAGACCCTTCGCTTATATCCACATTTATTTTATCTAAAATTTCCAGGGCTTTCTGATCTGAATTGGCGCGAGCAATAATATTAATCTCTATTGCAATTTCATTTTTATCCCAGGTAGTAATTTGAACCTTTCCAAATTTGTTCTCAAGGTCTAGCTTAGTGGATGCATTTACTTTAAAAGACTTATTGATTTTTTTTGTTTTTTCTAAATTATAATGATTTTTTACTTTATAATCATTTGAATAATCATTAATAGAATCCTGTTCAGAATCAATTTCATCAATGGTTATTTTTATTTTCTTTTGAAGGTGTGTAGCAAAATCTTTTACATCCTCCTCACTTATATTATTAAATGCTTTATTTATCTCATTGATACTGCAAGAAAGGATTCTGTTAATATTTTTCCCTAAATCTTTGCATTCTTTTTTTAATTTATCAGATGATTTATCTTTTTTATTTTGTGAATAAATTATTTGACAATTTAAGATTATCAGTAGAAAAATTAATATTTTTCGCATCTTCTTTTTCATAATTGCTTCCCTTTAATTTGTTTATTTTGATATTTTTTCATCACTTTTAACATTTCAACCTGTTCATTCAAAATCTTCATCCGGATTTGTAAATTTTGGATCATTGCATTTGTAATCTGCTGATTGTTTACATCCTTAAATAATTCCTGTTTTAATTGAATATAATTAGAATCTAAAACTGCCAAATCGCTTGTGCAATAATTGGATAATGATGAGCTTTTTAAAACTTTTTGCTTTTCGGCAATTTGTGAACTGTAATAATATTCGGCGTCTGCTAATTCCGGTGATAATTTTTCGGTAGTTAAATTAACCACGTTTTTATTTGAAGGCATTATAAAAATATAATATCCCATACCTATCACCGCTATAAGTAATATGGCAGCTGCATATTTCCATACTTGAATTTGCCAAGTGAAAGTGTTAGATAATCGACTCCTTTGCTGAGACCTAATATTTATTTTCTCTGTATCTAAAGCCTTTTCAATTATTGACCACCTATCAGTAGGTTCAAAATCATCAAATTGATCTTTATTTTGATTAATAAAGTTTTTTAATTTATCGTCATTCATATTTTAATAATTAATTTTCCGTTCCTTGCTTTTTCATTATTTCCAACAATCTTTTCTTGGCTCTCATATATTGAGTTTTTGACGTAGTCTCTGTTATTCCTAAAATCAAGCCAATCTCACCATGATCGTAACCATCAAATAGATAAAGAGACAAAACCAATCGAAAACCTTCAGGCAATTGTTTCATTGCCATTTTTATAATATCAACCTTAAAATTAATTTCATCTTCATCAAAATTTTCAATTTCATCTTCTATTTCTTTCTCTTCTTCAATAGGACTGATTTCTAATTTTCTTTTTCTTAAAACACTTATGGATTGGTTTATAACAATTTTTTTCAACCAACTGCCAAAAGAAGCTTCCCATTTATAAGACCCGATATTTTGAAAGGCGCTTAAAAAAGCTTCTTGTAAAACATCTTCAGCCTCTGCAATATTATTGGTAATCCTAACGCTTACGTTAAACATCGCTTTAGAATAAAGCTTGTAAATTTCGTATTGCGCTTTTCGATCACCTTCTCTGCACCGTTCAACTACAGGTCTGTGAATATCCGGATATTCTAATGCTTCCAAAAAATTAAAAAGGTGATTTAAGGTAAGTGAATTTTAAAATTAAAAATCCAAATTCAATATAAAGACTTTTGAATAAACAAAAGGTTGCATGGGTTTGCAAAAATAAATATCAAAAAAACGATATTAATATATTCATAAAATTTCGTGTGCTAAACCAAAGGAAAGTGTCATCCCGGCTCCGCCTAATCCATTAACTATAGTTACGTTTTTATCAGCCTGAATTATTAAATCTGTTTTACCGTCAGTTAATTTGGGGTAGATTCCGTGCCAACGCTCATTAATGTTATTATCGGGAAAGCTTGCAAATGTTTTTAAGTAATCAAGGATTAACCGATTGATTTCTTCTTTATCAAAAGGCTCCGGTGTTGGGCTATATTCATGTGAATCGCCTATAATTATTTCACCAATTCCATTTTGTGACGCCATTACATGAATCCCATATTTTCTATATTCAGGCATAGTATTATCAATTCTTTCATTTAAAATGGCTAGTGATTTGCAATTTTTAAATGAAGAATAGTGAGTTAATGTTAGTCCTGCACATAGTGATGCACCGATTTTCCAATTATCAGGTTGAGAAGAGGTACGCATCATTTGTAATTTGCACTTGGTTAAATTGGCAGACTTAAAAAGCGAAGGGTATAAGGTTTCGAAATCAGCACCGCTGCATATAAAAATTTTGTCTGCGTTCCACTCTTTACCTCCCGCTACAAAATTATTATCAGAAATTTGGTTTACTGCTGTTGAAAAATTAAACTCAACACTATATTTATTTTTTAAAAAAGCTGGAAGTTTTTTAATTACTTCTCTTGGATCTACATTAATTTCCCTTTTGCTGTGAAGAGCAGTGATTAAACCTTGTGTATTAACAGCAGAACTTATATCTTTTATTTTTGAATGATCAGAAATAATTTCACATCCATATTCAAGGGAATTGTTTGAATAAAATTCTTCCAATACATCTTTTTCGTCATTATGATAAGCTAAGTGAAGTGAGCCGCTTTCATTAACCCAAAAACCGGCTTCTTGAGCTATTTCTAAATAAATTTCTCTGCTCTTCATTGCCCTGTTATAAAGCGCACCGGAAGTTTGACCGATTGGCCATATCATCCCAAAGTTTCTTATAGAAGCACCAACTGAATGAGATGTTCTTTCAAATACGGTTACTTTATTTCCTTTTTTTGCTAAGGTATAAGCCATTGCCAACCCAACTATTCCGGCTCCAACAATGGCAATCTCAGTTTTATTTATATTTGTCATTTTGTTAAATTTTTTAAAGCCATATTTTTAAATATTTCAATATCAGGTAATGGTTTATTTGTTTCTTTCGCTGCTTCATCCCACATTCTCATTTTAATGCTCAGCTCAAATAAATCATCATTTTCAAACTTTTCTGCCTCTTCCTTAGTCATTATACCACCTTGAAATTCAAGTGTTTTTTTACTGGCATCCGAAAGTCTTGAAAAATAATCTTGATTTTTAAAAGTTAAATATCTTTTAGCAGCAACATGGTTTTCAACTAATTTTGCTATTCTTTCCGAAAATCCTTTTGCACGTAAAAAATCTGCACCTATTTTCTCATGATTTATATTTCCGTATCCGTCCATACTCTTGTTATTTTCTCTAAAACAAAAATGACCTATATCATGAAAAAATGCTGCCAGAATTACTTCGTCATCAAATCCTTCTTCTTTTGCAAAATCAGCTGCCTGGCACATATGTTCAATTTGAGATACAGGTTCACCTATATAATCGTCTTCACCAAATTGCAGGTATAAATTAAAAATCTCATTTACATTTTCTAAAGGCGTCATCATCATAATAATGTTAATTTCCTACTTCAGGAATTAAAAAATAAATTACCAACATACTTACCGGCGAATCGGTTTTATTGATAGGTACATGAGGTATTTTTCCGTCAAAAAATAAAGTATCACCCTCTTCAAGTGTTATGGATTCATCTCCAAGCTCATAAACTACCTGCCCTTTAATTATATACTTTAATTCAAAACCATCTGTTGTAACTTTATCTCTTTGAGAGCCCGGTTTTAAATCAAGAATAACCACGTCAATAATACATTGATTAATACTTTGGCTTAAAATAGAATGATAAAGAAATCCATGAGCATCTTCTTTTTCCAAAAGCGGATATTCAGTTTTCTTTTTATGGATGTATAATTTTTTTTCTCCTAAATCCAGATTATCAAAAAAAGATCTCATATCAACCTTTAAGGCAGCAATAATTGCCAACAAAACCGGTAATGACGGAACTGTTCTTCCATTTTCAATTTTTGATAACATTCCTTTACTAATTTGAGAAGCATCAGCAATTTCCTGCAATTTTATATCCTGATGATTTCTGATTTCCCTTATTTTTTTACCAATGTTTATAATAATGTGATTACTCATAGCAATGCGCAAATAAAAATTTTATTAATGATAAGAATATAGTTATGAACAAAATTTAAAAAAAGAATACTTGAATGAAATTTAATTTTCAGTTAATCATTCAATAACATTAAAAAAAATAAGATGAGGTTGCCTTTTCCGGAAAAATATAAAAAATCAGACAATTGAAAAGGGTAAAATTCAGTTTAGAGGTAACTTTAATAAAAAAAATTTAAACTTGGAATATGTTTCCTTTAAGTAAAGTTAAAAATATTTTTTTCATCATTTAATAACAATTAAATAAAATAGTGTTTACAATGATGAAACATATTAGTATTTATATTTGCCCTCATATTAAAACCGGACTAAAAATCAAAAAATAACCTGTATTGCGCTAACAATACAGGCGGCTAAAAAACCTCGATTCTTAAATGGTTGGTATACTTCGCAAAAAGTTTTTCCTAACAGGAAAGAGTGAGTCTTTTTTTGTCTTTAATGAACGCTTTAACCCATTAAAAACGAATTAATTTATGAAAAACATTTCGACAAATGTTAAAAATGTCTTTAAAAAACGTTTAAAATTATTTTTGTTTTCATTGGCTTGCATAATCACAGCAAGTTCTGCTTTTTCACAAACAAAGTTAATTCAGGGAAAAGTAACCACACCTCAAGGTGAAGGTATGCCCGGAGTAAATATTTTAGTAAAGGGCACAAATACGGGTGGTACAACAGATGCATCCGGAAATTATACAATTAACAACGTACCCGAATCAGCTACCACGCTGATTTTTTCTTTTATTGGTTTTGTGAGCCAGGAAGTTGAAATAGGAAATCAATCTTCTATTAATATTTCTCTTGTAGAGGATGCCAAGCAACTAAACGAAGTTGTGGTTACGGCTTATGGAATTAAAAAAGATGCAAGGATTGTTGGTTTTGCAACCCAAGAAGTTAAAGGTGAGGATTTGATTAAGGCTCGAGAGCCTAATACTATTAATTCATTAACCGGTAAAGTGGCAGGCTTGTCGATTGGTTCTTCTCCTGAATTACTAGGAAGGCCAAATATCGTTTTAAGAGGTAATACAGATGTTCTTTTTGTAGTAAATGGTATTCCTATTAATTCAGATACTTGGAATATTAGCGCTGATGATATTGAAACTTATACAGTTTTGAAAGGACCAAATGCGTCAGCTTTATATGGATTTAGGGGACAAAATGGGGCAATAGTAATAACCACTAAATCAGGCAAAAAAGGAACGGATAAAAATTGGAACATTGATTTCAATTCTAGTACAATGATTGAAAGTGGTTTTTTGGTATTTCCTAAAAATAACGAAGAATACGGCAGGGGAACCGGGTTTGCATATTCTTATGGAGATGGTATTTATGACTTTGGCCCGCTTTCAACGGTAGGTAACCAACGTTTGCCGGAATGGGGCCCTCATTTTGATGGTCAATTGGTAAAACAGTATGATAGTCCATACAATGCTACTACTAACACCCGGACACCAACGCCATATCTTGCAAGGGGTAAAAATAACTTAAAAAACTTTCTAACACCAGGAGTTCTTTCCACAAATAACCTCTCTTTTTCTTCAGCAGGTGATAAATATGATGTAAGGATTTCAGCTACTCATTCATATCAAAAAGGCTTGGTTCCGAACACAAAATTAAGCATTGAAAATATAAACTTACTTGCCGGTTTTGACCTTACTTCTAAATTAAGATTGGATGGAAATATAAATCTTAACGTTCAACACACTCCAAATATACCTGATGTAGCTTATGGCCCAAATAGTTATGTTTATATGTTTGGGGTTTATGGATCTGATGATTATGATGTAAGGGACTTGAAAGATTATTACAAAGGGCCATCTGGTATTTCTGGCGTTCAACAGTACAATTTTGAATACGGAAGATTAAATAATCCATATTTTATGGCTCATGAATGGAAGAGAGGTCATCAAAAAACGGATATAATTGGCTCTTTAAAATTAACTTATAAAATTAATGATGATTTAAACCTAAGTTTAAGAACCCAAGTAACCGCTTGGAGCCAAACCAGGACGGAGAAAGTGCCTGCTGGTACAGGCTTAAATACTTATCTTCCCTGGTGGTCTAATGATGTTGTAAATGGTATCTATAAAGGCGATTATAGAATCGATCAAAGAAATCTTACTGAAAATAATTCAGATTTATTATTGAATTATAATAAAAAGATAAGTAATTGGTCCTTATCTGCCTTGCTTGGTGGTAGTGCTCGCATTTTTAATTATGGCTCTTCCTTTACAACAACAAGAAATTTAAATATAGCGGGTGATTATAATTTAAATAATACTACTAGTGCTCTTGCATATACTTTTAATTCTAGAATGAATGTTTTTAGCGGTTTTTATAGTGTGGATTTGGGTTATAAAAACTTCTTTAATATTTCTACAACTGGTAGAGTTGACAATCTTTCTACGTTGCCTTCAGGTAAAAATACTTTCTTTTATCCTTCCGTGGCAGTAAGTAGTGCTGTATCTGATTATGTGAATCTTCCAGAAGCAATAAGTTTTCTTAAAGTTAGGGCATCATTTGCAGAAGTAAAATCAGCCTTGACCCAATCCCAGGCACCGTCAGCTTATGCCTTTTTAACAGGTAAAACCCTGAATTCCGGTTTGTTAGGCTATGGCTCAGAACTTTATACATCCTACGATGGACCCAGTTATGCTAATCAAAACTTATATACTTCCCAAACATATTGGAACAATACGCCGTCCGTTTCTTTTTCCAATACATTAGCAAATCCTGATATTAAGCCATTTAAGGTTACCTCTTACGAGGCTGGATTAGATATTAGATTTTTCAAGAACAGGCTTGGTTTAGATGTTACATATTTCCAAAATTTAAATGGACCTAGCATAACTCCTCTTCCGATAGAACCTGCAACTGGTTTTTATAGCAAAAATCAAAATGCATTAACTACCCAAAAGAAGGGTTGGGAGGTATCAATAAAAGGGACTCCTATTAAATCTGATAATTTTTCATGGGATGTGTTGGTTAACTGGTCGACTTTTAAAGAAAGATTATATGAAATTGGTCAAGGGTTGCAGACTTATACATTAAATGGCCATAATTACAAAGTGGGAGATAGATTAGATGCATTTTATAGCACAGCTTTTATTAGAGATGGACAAGGAAATATTGTTTTTAATTCCAGTGGAGCTCCGTTGCCCACTCCTGGAGGAGTAAATAATAATAAGTTTTTAGGAAATTTAAATCCTGATTATTCATTTGGTATTAATAATAAATTCATTTACAAATCAATCAGCCTAAGTTTCCAATTTGACGGAAGAGTAGGAGGCAAAATATATGACAGAAACTGGTATCAAATGATGAACGGAGGAACTGCTCTTGAGACTGTTCAAGGTGATTTGGGTGACGCCAGACTTAAAGAGTGGAAAAGTACTAACAACGGAACTGTGGCACCAACTCCTTCCTATGTTGGAAAAGGGGTAGTGATCACCGGCGGAACACCAGTTTTAAAAAATGGAGAAATTACAAATTTAAGTGAACTTACTTTTGCTCCAAATACTACTATGCAAACTGTTCAAAGTTATTTATCTTCTTCTGTCGGAGGTAATTTTGATGAAGCTTATATGATAGATAGAACCTATGTAAAATTAAGGGAAGTAAACATTTCTTATCGTTTACCCTTGAGCATTTTTGGCAAATCAGGGTCTTTTATTAGATCTGCATCAATATCATTGGTTGCACGTAATTTATTATATTTTGCTGCCAGAAAAGATTTTGATATTGATCAATATGCAAGTGGATATAATGCAACTTCAAGGTCTTTAACAGGTACTCCCGGAAGCGTAGATTTATCTTCTCCAACTACCCGTAGATATGGGATCAATATCAATTTAAGCTTCTAGTACTTACTTAATATTTAAAATATTATAATCATGAAAAAAATACTTATTATATTTCCTCTTTTTGCAATTTTATCCTTAATGATAAGTTGTAAAAAAGAAGACCTAACATTAAACCCAAATGCAGCAGGAGAAGATGCGATTATAGGTCCTAACCTTCTATTAAATAGACTTGATAATGAAATATATAACGGTGGTGGGGTAATGGACGGTTATTCCAACAGCCAAAGCGAAGGGCCATGGAACCAGGTTCAAAGGTGGAACCAATACTTCGTTTCAAATTATTCTTATTATTGGGGAAATAATTTTTACAACTGGAGTAATTCGGCAACTAATTACGGAATGTTAAAATATGCCGTACTATTAGAAAAACAAATAAAAAAGCAAGGGCCTTCTAACTTAAATGCGAATGCGTATTTAGCTTTAGCAAAATTTTTTAAAGCATATTCTTTTATTTGGTATTCTCAAAAAGTGGGCGATATACCTATGTCACAAGCGGGAAGCCCTAACAACTTAATCCCTATTTTTGATTCTCAGCATGATGTATATAAGAATTCTTTAGCTTTATTGGATACGGCCAATACACTAATGGCTACTTATATTGCATCTCCTTCTTTTTCTATTGCATCTCCATTAGTACCTAATGATGTTTATGGCCTAACATATTTGCAATGGCAAAAGATAATAAATACTTATAAAATTAGGGTTTTAATTAGTCTTAGTAAAAGGGCGATTGATAATCCCGACTTGAATGTTCCTCAGCAATTTGCTAATATCATTAATAATCCAACTCAATATCCGATTTTGACTTCTAATGCGGATAATATGGTTTATAAATATAGTACATTAAATAACCCATATCCAATAAAAGCAAATGGTAACACTCCGTATAGTCAGTTCTCAAACATAAGTAACACCTATTTAAATCTTACCACATCGAATGCAGATCCACGCACATTCATTGCGGCTACTCCTGCTCCAGTGCTTGTAAATACAATTATAAGTATGTCTACTGTAAAAGACCCGACAAGTACCACTGATACAATAACAACTTCAGTTGGTCATGGATTTAGTACAGGACAATCTGTTTATTTACAGGGAGTAAGTCCGTCTGGATATAATGGTTCTGTCACAGTAAATGCAATACCTTTGGATAAAAATGGTAAACCAGTTTCGAATCAATTTATAATTACATTAGCAGCACCTTTGGCAAAACCTACTACATTAGGCTCAGCTGGTACAAAATTGGTAAACGATTTTTCAGCCTATGTAGGATCAGATGCCAATATTGGTCAATCCACTTTGTTGACTAATTCAACTAATGGTGCATACTCTTTTGCAAATTTTAGATATTATGCATCATCTGACGGATCAACTGTTGAGGGTTATATTGTCATTGGTTATCCTGAATTGTGCTTAAACATCGCAGAAGGAATAAACAGGGGCTGGGCACCAACTTCAGCCATACCATCATCAACCTGGTATAATAGCGGTGTTAATGCTTCCTTAGCAGTATATGGATTAACTAACGGACAGGGGATTACAATTGGTGATAAAGCTGGAAAAGCTCTAGGTAAAACAACTGTAGATGTAAGTACTTTTTTATCAAATATTACTTATAAAGGTGATAATACTGCAGGCTTACAACAAATTATTGAACAAAAGTATGTTGCAATGTTTCAAAATTCTGGCCTTGAAGCATATTTAAACTGGCGTCGTACTGGTTTTCCTGCTTTTTCTCAAGGCGGTCCAGGAATAGGAACATCAAGCAATAAAATACCTTTGCGTTGGTTATATGCAAATGATGAAGCAGTAGCAAATACTGCCAATTATAATGCTGCTCTAGCAAATCAGAAAATAACAGATGATGTTAATGCAGTAATGTGGTTAATAAAATAATCTAAAGAATTTCCCAGAAATAGAACATTTAATCCATTTCCGGTTTTTTTTATTAATTGTAAACTTCTTATAAAATGAAACTTACCTCCATAATTATTTCAATAGGTTGCATTTTTTTAGTTATAGCATGTTATGCCCAACAACCAAAAACAATCCGCGGCCCATACCTACAAGTTTTAACACCCACCTCTATAACCATTCGATGGAGAACAGACCAGGCTACGCCAAGCCTTATAGTAGTATGGAAATAATTTTAACGGCTTTGAATAAAAAAGTAGCAGATTCAGAAATTGGTGACCGAACATGAAATAAAAGTGGAGGGCTTAAAACGCAAATTCAATTTATTATTATGCATTTGGCGCAAAGGAAAAGCGGGTTGAAAAAAGATATTAACCAATATTTTAAAACTGCGCCACAACCTGGTTCAACCAAACCGATTTAAAATATGGGCACTTGGGCGATTTTGGAAATGCAGTTCTAAAAATCAAATTGGAATGTAAGGGATGCCATATTAAAAAACTACATGTTAAGCACCGTCCGGATGTTTGGCTTTGGCTTGGGTGATAATGCCTATTCAGCGAAGGAAAAGATGAAGAATTTCAAAAACATGTTTTTAACGTTTATCAAAAGGATTTTTTTAAAAATCTTGCCGTTCTTGGCCTGCCCCTGGTAACCATGATTATGGCGAAGAAAATGACGCTGTAAAGATTCCTTACTTCAATATTTTTTCAATACCCCAAAAAGCCGAAGCAGGCTGGGGGTGTACCTTCCGGTTCCAAATCATATTATTCTTTTGATTATGCCAATGTCCATTTCGTATCTCTGGATTCGCAGGGAAAATTAGATGGTGGAAAAATGACTATTCAGATACAACTAGTAAACAAGTAGCAATGGCTTCAAAAATGATTTGATCAGCTAATAAAATGCCATGGACTATCGTGTATTGGCATCACCCACCCTTATTCAAAAGGTTCCCATGATTCGGATAAAGAACAACAACTTGATGAAAATCCGGGAAGATTTTTTACCTGTACTCGAAAAATTTAATGTTGATATTGTGTTAGGGTGGGCATAGCCATGTATATGAAAGGACATATCCTATTTTAGGCCACTATGGTCTTATCTGAAAATTTTAATCCAAGGAAAAAAATATTGTTCAACAAGAAAACAACACCAAATAATTATGTTTTGAACGGTCAAAGGCAGGGTATTATATATATAGTTAACGGATCGGGTGGACAACTTAGGAGGGCAGGAACCTGGCTACCCGTTAAAGGCTGCAGTTTATTCCAATAATACAAATGGTGGCTCATTAATTTTTGATGTGCTCTGATAATAAATTATCAGCTCAATGGGTTTGTGCTGACGGTGGTGATAAGGGATAAATTTACAATTACGAAAGTTTTTAAGCCCTAATAAAAATTAAAGTCATAACTTTTAGGAAGGTTTAATGTGTTTAAATCCATAAAAAGATTGGGTTGATTCTTTAATAATTTAGATTCATTAACTCATCTATTTTTACATATAAAATAAAATTAAAATGAAAAGAAAATTAATGTCCGTGCCTAATTTTATTTTTTTATCAATGCCATTGTCATTTTTGCGCAAATCATAGAGATAAAGCAAGATTAAAGATAGCCTGTATTTGTTATATCTGCAAAAGCAATCAAATCACTGATGAACATATTATTTTGGAATTCAAAACCTGATAGTTGGAAAAACGAACAAAAATTATTTCTAAAATCTATTATACCGATACAGTATTAATTCCTCTACTCACATCCTATTTTAAAAGCATTTATTTCAAAAGATAAAAAGCCTGTCTACTTTTCAACAAGAGAAATAAAACTAAATGGTGCAAATAATTTTAGGGATTTGGGAGGTTTTTTAACAAATGAAGGACGACAGATGAAATGGGGCAAAATATATCGATCAGCAGAAATTAGTAAACTTACAGACCAAGATTTAAAAGTAATATCATCATTAAATATTAAAATTGTCTGTGACCTTCGTGGACATAATGAAGCGCAAAATGCCCCTGATCGTTTACCTCCGGGAATAGAAAGTATATTATTACCTGCAGGAAGTGAAAATGTTACCGGTAAACAAGGTGATTACCTAAAATACATGACGAGTGCTGAAAAAGCAGATTCTTTAATAAAATCTTTTTATACTAAGACTGATCACCTAAAAGAAAAATATAAACCAATGTTTGATAAATTATTGTCCTTAGGGAATGATCAGGCATTAATGTTTCACTGCACGGCAGGTAAAGACAGAACAGGTATAGGGGCAGCTATAATATTATTTGCTTTAGGAGTTAAAGAAACAGATATTTTTAATGATTATGAATCAACAAACTATTTCAGGAAAACTTATAATGATAGATACATAAATGCTTTGGTTGATAAAGGAATCTCCGAAAAAGCGGCACATAATTTAATGGATGCCAAACCGGAATATTTAAGGGCTTTCATAGATGCTATAAACGTAAAATTCGGTTCAATAAATAATTTTTTAGAAAAAGAGATAGGTTTATCCAAAGAAAAAATATCTTTGCTCAAGGCTAAATATTTATATTGATGAGTAAAAGTTTTTTCCCTTTTAATAAATTTTTTTTAGGGTTAATACTATCATTTTTTTTCGGTAATGCACAATGTCAGGATTTACATCCTACTGCAACATATCCTAAAATTACAGGCTATTTTAGCATTATTAACCCCATCTTTGCTTTCAATAAAGATGAATTGACACCTAACTTTAAAAACAGCTATGTGGTTGGTTTTCCGGTAGGTATTAATATTTTAAAAAGTGATAAGATCGGCTTTAGTTTTGAAATTACACCATTTATTAAGGCTGAAAACAATGATAGCAAGGTGTCATACTTTTTGTTTCACCCCGGCGTTTTATTCAGGTATCCTAAGGGGTTTACAATCGCCACACGTGCTGCTTTTGAAACATCGGGAAGATATGGCTGTACTCTAATATTCTCAAAAATAATTATCCGTAACAAAACCAACAGTTTCTTTATTGCAACGCCTATTCCTGCCCGTTTCGGTAATCAAATGCCTGCTTCGTTGGGTCTTGGAGTACAAATAGGGATATTGTTTTGATAAATTACTACCAATGGAGATTTTTTTAATAATTTACGGTTATCGAATTACTCATTAACGAACTGACCCCTCCCTGAAGTACCATTTGTATTTTATAATTATATTTATTCCCTGCCCTTACCTCGATATCTTCAAATTTCCCGGGATCTCCATTAAGGGTTTGGTATAAAATAAAATTCCCTTCATTTATTGATCTGTATATCTTAGTATACCTTATAGACTTTTCCTGATATTTCCACTCAAACAAAATATTTTTTTTCTCTCTGTTGGCATTTGCCTTTAGCTCCGAAACTGATTTTCTGATTCCGGGCTCTGCTAAGATTTCTCCTGAAAGCACTTGGGAATTATTCCCTGAGCTATCTTGAGCTATAAGCTTATATTGATAAATTTTGCCTGGAATATATTTTTTATCGGAGAAATGGTTTTTTTTGTCACCGGTTTTCCACTCAAGAATTCTGATAAACTCGCTGCTATCAATAGATTTTCTTAAAAGTTGATATAAGGCAACGTCATTACTGGTGCTATTCAACCAATCGAGGGAAATTGAATCTTGTTTAAAAACTACCAGTTTAAATAGTGGGGAAACAGGTGGAATTTTATCGGGCCTTTTAATTGTGATATGATTGCTGTATTCTGAAGTATTATAATTGTTATCTACCGAAATAACTTTATAATATATAACTTTAGTCAATGTTTTTACGACAACAGTATCAAGGAAAACAGGTACATTAGAAATGGTTTTTGAAACTTCCACAAACTCTTCTTTTAAATTATTCGCCCTAAAAATTCTGTAGCCTTGTAAATCTTTCTCGGTATTTTTTTTCCAACTCAACTTTACAATTCCGGTTGAATCAATTGAACCGGATAATCCAATAGGCACTGCGGGCGGTTCATCATCTTCTTTTTGAACCAAATAAGGAAAAGAAGAGGCAACTTCCTCATTTTCCAAGCCGATCACTCTTATTTTATAATAATTATTGAGATAAATCAGCAAGTCGGAATAGGTAAATTGATTGGAAGGTATAACAACTTTGTTTATATCTTTAAAAGGCCCATCCGAATTATTCGCCTTACTTATATAATAACCTTTAATAGCCTTTACTTTATCTTTAGGGAAACTCCATTCCAACACTACAGTTTTATTTTTTGATACCGCAGCTTTGTCAATAACTACAAAACCTGTCATATCTTCTTTCCCTTTTCCACTTACAATTTCCGATGGGGGGCCTTTCTCTGCAAATGGCGTAATGCCTTTAACCCTATAATAGAATTTTTGATTATTATCATTTAAACTATCAACAAAATAGGCTGTTGAAGGATCAGCATTTTTTTCGCTCATGTAAACAAATGGCAAGGAATTAATAGCCTTGAAGATTTTACCGTCAATAGATTTTTCGACACTATAAGCGGTATATTCTCCTTTATCAAGTTCTAATGACCATTCTAGAGTTGCTTTTTTGTCTTCAAAGACTGCTTTTATTTTTCTGGGCGGCAACAACTTTGTTTCTTCTTTCATATCTACAAAAAGAACTCCGGGCTCAATATTTTCAGAGCCGGGTGTGGCAAGGCTTAATTTATAAATATATCGTTTATCAGCTTGTACACCTTTGTCAATCCACATCAGGCCTGCACAAATGGCAAGCTCTCGTGACATATCACAAGTAAGGAGGGCGAGGGAAAACCTATTTAATTCTTGCTGGTTTTTCTCAAAAATTTCTTTGGGGTTATTTCCTGAAGGATCAGGCAGGAAATTTTTTCCATAAATCATTTCAGATAAAACAGCAGCATTTGGTTCCGTTATTTTAAGTCGATTTAAAGATAGCTCATCATAAGGTTTTATCGGACCTGAAGATAATTTTTTGCCTTGGTTTGGTTTTTCTTGTATTTTACCGTCAGGCCTTATTGTATACCTTTCGATTATATATCCGTTCCGGTTTCCTATTTTCCATAAATAAGGCGTAGTAGGAGCCCATCTTAAATAAACGCTTCCATTTCGAACTATAGAAATTAATTTAATGCTATTTGGTTTACTTTGAGTAAACGCAGGTGTATAAACGAGGGAAAAATTTAATGATAGAAATAAAAAATTTAAATACAAATATTTCATTTGAGCAAGTGCTATAGACTGCCAAATATAATGAATGGAAAAATATATATAGGTTTGTTTTTATCTCTTTATTCGAATTGTATTTTTTATAGCGTTTTTATTTGACTATCTAATATTAAACTCAAAGTTGAAAATCATATAATATTAATAATTAAATAATCCGCTAATTATTAATAAGT
Source organism: Spirosomataceae bacterium (assembly GCA_965248855.1). Lineage (GTDB taxonomy): Bacteria > Bacteroidota > Bacteroidia > Cytophagales > 172606-1 > CBDFKQ01. Next base: position 210,806 of record CBDFKQ010000004.1, read on the forward strand.
TATTTTAATAATTTAATTTTACCGCAATACTCAATTATTATTAATATTTTGTGCATATTAAGAATTATATAATTTAAATGAATTTAGGTTGTTTATAAAAAATGAAAATTCACATTAATATTAAGAAAAAATTCCAATTATTGTTTTTTTTAAGTTGTTTATCAATAATATTTTCCTATTCATTTGGGTTTGCTCAAATTCCAAATGCCCCTGACAGAGTGGTCTTCAAAATTTCTCAGGTTTATTTTGATGGAATGTTTTCTGCAGATTTTAGCTACAATTCCAATTACTATTCAGAAACTAATACTTGTCTACCAACTGAACTGACTTGTACATCATATCCCAATTATATCCAAGAGTTTCCTATTGGTGGCAACAATTATTCAGTTACATTAAATTTATTTAACGATAAAACAGTAATTAGTCCTTCAAATCCAAGTTCTTTTTTTAATGATCCCACACTACAAACTAATTATTTAGGACGTTTCCTAGGGCCGGCAACCTATGCAGATAAACCATCTGTAGTCTTTTCTGATGTAAATGCATCTTATGCTCAAGTATATATGATGATTAGAATTCCTCAGCCATTGGTTTCAGAAATATCTGTATTTAATGGATATTGCCCAAGTGACATGCTACATCTGAAGGCAAACATTAATTGGCAAACGCTAAGTGGCTTAAACTATGCCTGGCAATACAGTATAAATGGAGGGACAACTTGGAAAAACATTTCACAAAATACTCAGGATTTAAATCTTCAATATCAATCTATTCCGGAAATTTATTCATGGATGGACAATGCAACCGGTTCACAATATATTAAATTTAGAGTAAGTGCATCCGGAAGTGATGATACAAGTATTTTTAGTTCGGATAATAATGTCTTACTTAATCCTCCCCCACCTGTTTTATCCAATATTACCACAGAAAAAACTTGTCTTGGCAAAGCCACCGGTAGTATTAGGGCTGATATTTCCGGTATAAAGGGAAATAGTTTTCTTTATATTCTAGAAAAGGGAAACAGCACCAATAAGCCGGCATGTAATCCCAATGATACTACAGGTGGGAGCTGTACAGGAAATGTAGAGAGGTCAAAAAGAGTTTTAAAATCCGATGCAAACGGAGTATTAAATATTTATAACGTGCCAGTTTCAAGTGTAAATGGTATATACACACTATGGATTTCCAATGATGACCCGTATATATGTACCGATCAAAAATATTCTGTTATTATTGATTCTTATAATGCTCTTGGTAAATCAGTAACAACCGGTAATATTAGTTGCAATGGCGGTACCGACGGATCAATTACAGCAACTTCCTCAGGAGGAAAAACAGGAGCGATAGCTTTTAAGCTGATACCTCAAACGGGCCCACCGGTTTCTAATTTATCCGGAAGTTTTAATGTGCTTAAAGCCGGCACCTACTCTCTGGAGGTATCAGATGGATGCGGAGATAAAATTACTCAAAGTATTACACTTACTGAGCCTCCTAAAATAACTTTGGCTAACATTTCCACCCCCTTACAATCAGGTGATGCCACCTGTAATAATATCGGAAACGGGCAACTGAGCATAACAGTTAGCAAAACTCCCGGAGCTTCGGTTTCTTCCAATTATTATTACAGGCTTACTAAATCAGGAGACCCTGCATTTTTACGAGAGAATACAACGTCTCAAATTAATAATATTTTTTCAGGCCTTTCAAACGGAGATTATCTTGTTCTTGTAAAAGAAGCCGGAGGAGCAGATTGTAATGCATTTTCTCAGAATGTTACCATTGCAGGTCCCGGAGCCTTGCAAATAGTTAATATTTTAAAGACAAATGTTCTGTGCGGTGGTGCATCTACAGGCAAAATATCTTTTCAAGGATTGGGAAACAGTAGCGGTTATTACTATCGCATTACAGATAAGAATAATGCATTGAATAGTTTTACAAACACTGCCGGAGTGTTTGATAACCTTGCTGCCGGAACATATATCCCTACTTTATTCAGACATTTACCGGATACCTGCCACGATATATTTACCGGAGCGGAAATTACTATATCTCAAACTCTGACCTTATCATTAAATATCAATAAACAGGATATTTCTTGTTTTGAAGATAATGATGGAAAAATAAATATAAATATAACCGGCGGTACTCCGCCTTATCTAATTTCAAAAAACGGTGGAGCCGGTTGGGATGCAGTGACAGGCAGTAGTTATTCATTTACATCTTTATCGGATAATGATTATGAAATAGTGGTTAAAGATGCTAATAGCTGCCGGGTTCTATCAGGTACAATTTCCATAAATCGCCCTCCATTATTGATGATCAGCTCTGTGAAAATAAATGACATAAAATGCCTCGGTGATAAAGGAAGTATTGTTATAGCTGCGAAAGGGGGAACATTACCTTATACCTTTGAATTTTCTATAGATGGAGGGAACAAATACACAGTATTTGATAACAATACATCATTTGATGCCGGCAATTATATAATCAGGTTGAAAGACAGCAAAGGCTGTATTCAACTCTATAACAATCCGGTTGTTATAACTTCTCCTTCTCAAGCCCTTGATTTTAATTACACTTTATCAAATTATAACGGATATAATATTTCATGTAAAGGAAGTAAAAATGGCAAATTATATATCAAACCGACAGGTGGAAATGGAGCCCGGTATTCAGGATATGAAATAGCTCTGGATGGGGGAAACTTTACAAATGCCGACTCTATAACAGGTATTTTTGCAGGTAGCCACATGGTATATATGAGGGATGCGAGAGGGTGTAAAGTAAGTAAATTGATAAATTTTACGGAGTCTGACTTGCAACTATCCTTACAATTGGTAAACAAAACAGACATATTATGTTCAGGAGATAACTCAGGAATAATTGAAGTAAACGCTATAGGTGGTCTTGCGCCTTTTACTTACAGTATCGATACCAATAAAACCCTGCAAACCCAATCAAAGTTTGAAAAACTCTCGATAGGGACTTATTTAATTGTTGTAAATGATAAAAATAACTGTAGCTCACGTATAACAGTAGATATCAAAAGTATCTATCCTCCAATGATCATTTCACCGGTGATAAATTCGGTTTCGTGTTTTGGTGGAAATGATGGAAAAATAAAAGTAAACCTTTCGGGAGTTGGTCCATTCACATATACCTGGGAAGGAAGAAGTGAAAAAGGAAATGAAATTAATAATCTTACGGCAGGCGTTTACAATGGTTTAGTTCATGATAATAACAATTGCTCTAAAAAGATAAGTATCATATTAGAGCAGCCTATAGCACCTCTTTCTATAAAAGTTACAGCAAAGCCTGTCTGTTATGGGAAAGCCAACGGAGAGATTAAAATTGTAGCGTCAGGCGGAAATAATCTTTATTTATATTCGATTGATAATGGCCTGACATATCAAAATACCCCATTCTTTAACGCTCCTGAAGGACAATATGCGGTAGTTGTTAAAGATAAAATGGGTTGCAGTCAAATTGCCAGTGTTACAGTTGATCAAAGTAAAGACAAACCAACACCGGATTTTTTAGTATCCACCACCCAAACGAACGCTTTGGATACCTTAGTGATCAAAGAAATCAGTTATCCCAAAGTTGATTCTGTAAGCTGGATATTTGATCCAAAAGCGGCAGTAATTGATAGTAATAACGCCTCTCCTAAAATAAAATTCGATACAGAAGGTTCCTACCAAATCAATATGACAGGATATCTGGGAGGTTGTGATTATTCTATTACCAAATTATTAACTATTAAACCGTATGACCCGAATGTCAAAAAGATAAGTATTGGCATTAAACCAATTGAATTATTAATAGTTTCTCCCAATCCAAATAACGGGGAGTTTAATATACATATAAAACTGATTAAGAAACAACCGATAAAGATGGTAATATATGATGTATTGGGAAATCAAAAGGGGAACCGAAGCTGGGAAAATATGCTGGAAATTGATGAAAAAATCGCCTTTCCCAATTTGTCTGAAGGCTTGTATTTAATAAGAGTAGTTACCGCTAACGATGCAGGAGATATTAGAATCAATATAACAAATTAAACCGAACGTAAACATTAAAAGTAATTTTTGAAGCGTATAATTCGAATTTTTTAAACAAATGATTAAAAAATTACTTTTAAGTTTTTGCTTATTTACAATTTATTATATTTCTTTTTCGCAAAATCTTGATCAGATTTCGTTGAAAAAGGGATTTAAAGTTAGCGGCTCACTCAACTTGTCCGGAGTAGCGTATACAGCTCATGGAATTAATTCACGAAGAGATCCTTTTACGTATTTTGCTTCCGGTAATTTAAATTTAAATCTTTTTGGTTATTCGGCGCCTTTTACCTTCACTTACAGCAATGGTAATTCAAGGTTTTCTCAGCCATTCAATCAATTTGTTTTCGCTCCTCAATATAAATGGGTTAAAGTATATTTGGGATATTCCAGTTTAACATTTTCTCCTTATACCCTTGCAGGTCATGTATTTTCAGGAATCGGAGTTGAATTATCCCCAAAAAAATGGAAATTAGCAATCATGTATGGGCGTTTACGAAAAGCAGTACCCTTCTCCACTGATTCAACCAATCATTATAATCAGGATAATGCCGCGTTTAAAAGAATAGGATATGGAATTAAAGTAGGTTACGAAGAAGAGAAATATGGATTAACTTTCTCTTCATTTACAGCAAAAGATGATATCAATTCAATCCCGTTTATACTTTATAACAGTACACTCACACCTCAGCAAAACGTAGCCATAAGTTTGTCAGGCAGGGTACTAATAGCAAAACATATTAGTTTAGAAGGTGAATATGCGATATCTGTACTTAATAAAGATACACGAAACAATGTAGAAGATTCCTCAGTTTCAATTAACTATAATCATAATTTTATTAATGGCTTATTGCCTCAAAACAGTACAAAAAGATATTTTGATGCTATTAGAAGTTCAATTGGTTATCAGGTGAATTTATTTAACGTACAGTTTAAATATGAGAGGATAGCTCCTGAATATCAAACTTTAGGAGCTTATTATTTTAATAATGATATGGAGAACATTACCATTGCTCCATCATTTCAATTATTTAAAAATAAATTTAATATTTCAGCCAACGCAGGTATACAACAAAATAATCTCGATCAAAGCCGTATATCGACTACCAAGCGATGGATAGGGGCGCTTAACCTTGCATTAAACCCTAACGAGAAATGGAATTTTAATTTATCTTATTCTAATTTTTCTTCTTTTACAAATACAAAACCGATTACCGATCCCTTTAAGCAAAGGACAGCTTTGGATACATTAAATTATTATCAACTTACAGGAAGTGCCAACGGAACTGCGTCTTATAGTTTTGGTAATAAAGAAATTAGAAGAGTATTAATTTTTAATGGCATGTGCCAAACAATGACAGACTATGGGTCAGGAATAGGTGGAAATTCAAACTTTTTCAGTGGCGTTTTTTCTTATTCGCACATACTTTCTCCAAAGTCACTCACCTTGACTGCATCAATGAATTTTAATAAAAATAATGGTTACGGAAGTACAACAACATATTACGGACCTACATTGGGTATATCTAAATTGCTGTTTGAAAAGAAATTCAGGACCGCTTTTGCCAGTTCCTACAATTCATCAAAATCTATTTCTGAATTGGTTAACAGTAGTAGCATAAGTGAAATATTAAATAACCGTTTGACTTTGGCTTTTAATCCTAAATCTACACAAAACAGTTCTGATAAAACCTTTAATATAAGGCACATTTTTTCCGCAAGTTTAAATTTATTGCAAAAATTAAAAGGTACATCAACGCAACCTGCTTATATGGAATTTACAACAAATTTCAGTTATACATTGGGTTTTTAAGGATTTAATATCTTAGATAAAATAAGTTTTAAAAAAAATTTTAAAACATTAGAAGAAAAAAAATAGGCATGATAAAAAGATATATTAATAATACTTCAAGCGCTTTGCTTATTTTTTTATTTTTTGTTCCTTATTTATTTGTAAGCGCACAGGAAAATGATTTAATAAAAGGCATAAAAATATCCCCTATTGCTCGTAAAATAATTAAAATACAGGATTATTTAGTAAAAAATGGCAAACTGGTCAATAACTTAACAAAAGATGACCTTACAGATTTACCTGTAGGGATTGTGAAAGAAATAGCCGGTAAGCAATATGTCATAGCTATTGACAGTGCATATCAGACGTCTCAGGGTATTTGGCTTTTATCGGCATATACCGCCCTCACAATACCCGGGGCAACAAGGCCTACCGCTTTCAGGGCATCAGGTGTTGCTTTCGGCCCTGAAGGTTTAGCAGGTGCTTCAACTATTAAACTTCAACTGGTAAGTGATGAAGAAATTGTGCTGGGTGATTATTTAACTTTAGAATTGCCGGGAAATGATAATAATTATGTTGAATTTGATTGTAATGGCTTCAAATCAATAAATCTTAAAGGGAATTTTCTGTTCAGTAAAGATATCATAGAGCCTGTTAAGGACCCTTCGTTTTTGAACCATCCTTCCGGAAAAGTGTCCGCCACATTTGAAGTAAATGCAAGCAGTCTTAATGACATTTTATTGAGTGTAAATATTACACCTTTTCATCTTAAAGGTGTCAAGGATTTTAGTTTTGTAGTGCAGAAGGCTACTGTGGATATGAGTGATATTGCCAATCCTCCCGATTTCACCTTTCCACAGGATTACCGGCAAACACTGGGCGGAAATATTAATTTATGGAGAGGTTTTTATTTGAAAGAATTAAAAATAACTTATAATTTTTCAGATTCTACAGGTAAAACAAGCCCTACATTTCAGGCAAAAAATGTTTTGATTGACGATTCAGGTGTTTCAGGCTATTTTTCAGCCAAAAACCTGATAGCAATAGGTAATGGCTCTGCAGGAGGCTGGCCTATTTCAGTAAATTCTTTATCTGCTACCTTGCTGCGTAACAGGCTTGTAGGTGCAGGTATTGAAGGGGCGATAAATGTTCCTTTTTTGGGAAATGATACCTTAAACTATTCGGCACAGTTGGAACAGGTTGCTGATCATATCAATTACAAATTTTTAATTGCCACCGAAAGCAAAATAGAATTTCCTTCTGCACTGGGCTGTAAAATCATCTTAACGAAAAACAGCTCAGTAACTTTAGAAAAGAAGGAGGGCAGATTATCTGCCACTGCAATATTAAATGGCAATATGAATGTAGACCAGAAAATATTCAAAGTGAAGGGTATTGAATTCGAAAACTTAACATTAACAACAGAAAAACCTTATATAAAAGGCGGTTATTTTTCGTTGGGAGGTGGTTTTGAACAAAAGCTGTCGGGCTTTTCTATAAGTATAAATGAGATTAAATTCGGAGTAGTGGAAGCAAAAGCCTTATTATCTTTTACCCTCAAACTGAACATCATGAACTCTGAAGATAAATCTTCTTCAGTATCAACCTCATTATCTCTATCAGCAAAAAATGAAAATAAAACCCGAGATAACGGTGAGGTAGTTCAAAAGTGGGTATTTGATAAATTAAAACTTAATGAAATTGATATTAATATCAATACTCAGGCCTTTAAAATTGCAGGGAAACTTGCAATTTATGATGATGATCCGATATATGGTAATGGCTTTGGTGGAGGGGTAGCTTTCGAATTTATTCCTATTAAACTGAAGGCGGGTGCAACAGTATATTTTGGATGTGTAAGAGGTATGAGGTATTGGCACTTAGATGTTTTTGCTATGTTTCAGCCTTCTATACCTATCGTGTATGTGCTTAAGCTTTCCGGATTACAAGGTGGTATGTCATATCACATGAAACGGTATGATTTTAAGCCGGATTTTACAGCCCTGGCAAAGGGAGACCAATCTACTACCCAAGCTGATAATCTTACAGGGATGGGCAAAATATTAACTTATGTTCCCGATTCTACTATCAGCCTTTCTTTACTGGCAGGAATTGCCTTAGATATTGTGTCTGCGAAAGTGTTAACGGCGAATGCTCTTTTTGAAGTCGCTTTCAGGGAAGGCGGTGGCTTAAAGTTTATAAGATTCGATGGGGAAGCCTGCTTTTTTGTAAAAGACAAGGCATCGGTAGCTAAAAATGTATCGACCACTCCGGGTTCTGTGCCTGAACAAAAGTCGTCCATTGTAGCCAACCTTCTGATGTATTTTGATAATGACAACAAGGTGTTCTATGCTAATTTAAAAGCAAGGGTTAATATATATAACGTAGTGAAAGGAATAGGGCCGAATAACCTGGCCGGAGAAGTAATTATTTATGTAGGCCCGTCCGACTGGTATCTTTATGTAGGAAGGCCATCAAATATGATCGGGGTAGAAGTATTAAATTTTGTCAGGGCCAGCGCCTATTTTATGGTAGGTACCAAAGTGGAAGGATTGCCATTGCCACCTAGCAAACTCATGGAAATATTAGGCGAAAATAGTGCATCAAGGAGCCAAAATCCCATGGCGATGGCTACCGGAAGGGGAGTTGGGTTTGGAGCCAGATTAGAAGTTGGTAAAGAATTTACTTTAACCCCTTTTTATGCAAGCATTTTTGTTGGTGGCGGGTTCGATTTTTTATTAACTGATTTCGGTACAGGCGCGTATTGTAAAGGAAGCAATCCACCGCTGGGTATAGAAGGTTGGTATGCGCAGGGCCAGGCCTACATTTATATGGAAGGTAAAGTAGGTGTGAAAATAGCAGGGGGAAATTTTGATATACTGTCTCTGGGTTTAGGAGCACTGTTAGAAGCCAAAGGTCCTAACCCTACGTGGATGCAGGGGCAAGCTGCCGGTTCATTTAAGCTACTTGGAGGATTTGTAAAGGGAAGCTTTCACTTAAAGTTTCAATTTGGGCATGAATGTGAGCTTGTTACCAATGGAAAAGAAATAGAGGTAGTAGTTATAGGGGACGTTAAGCCGGCCAATTTAGCTAAAGAAATAAGCGTTTTTGCCGCACCACAAGTAGCTTTTAATATAGCCATAGATGAGGAATTTAGTATGGAAAATAACTTTAAGCAAACTTGTACCTATAGAGTGGTGACGGATGAGTTTGTACTTACTCAAAACAATTTACCTTTAAATGGAGATATTGTATGGAACAGCACAAAAGAAAGTGCAGTTATTAAAACGTTTGAAACATTACCTGCTCAAAGCGAATTAAAAGTAAGTGTAAAGATTCACTGGCAGAAAAAATTAAACAATTCCATCTGGGAAGATATTAAAAACCTCAATTCAGGCCGGGTAGATTATGAAACAAAACAAGTTGTTTTTACGACAGGTTTAGCACCGGATTTTATTCCTGATGAAAATGTAGCTTATTCATATCCTATAAAAATGCAATACAATTTTTATAATAAAGAATCTGATAAAGGATATGTACAATTGAAACAAGGCCAATCTTACTTATTTGAAAATAAGCCTGACCAACCTGCATGGAAGTTTTTGGCCCGCTTTCAAGGTATAAACGGATCGATTAACGATGTTAACCTTACCTATGATGCAAATGTAAAAAGAGTGAATTTTGCCTTACCACAAAACTTACCTGCCGAAACCATTCATAAACTTATTTTTCTAAGAGTTCCTCAAAGCACCACCGACATTAACGAAAACGTTGATAAAAAAGAAGACCTGGTAAATGCCGGTAATGACAACAATGTAACTGTAACCTCTGTGTCTTTGAAAGGTAATTTTATACAGGGGGCTGAAAAAGATATATATAATTCAGCGTTTCGTACTAGTAAATACTCGAGCTTTAATGATAAAATAACTTCATTTTCGGGGGAAAACAATCTTTTTATACCGAATATAAACAATACACTTACCTTAGCACAAAGAAATAATACAGATGAAACCTTTGATAATTTTGAATTGGGTGAAAATGTTGCTGAAGAATGTAAGCTCGTGCAACTATATGTCGGGACAGATAATGATTGGTATAAAAACGAAATTTATCCTTTGGTATATGAAGATTATGATAAAAGTGGATTAACACTTACAAACCGGGCACCATTGGAAAAATTAGGGGTTCCTCCACTAAAAGCGGTAAAATTATTTACCGACGAAGGACGGACCAGTTACCAACTCGAAGAATCAGATATTACATCAGGTACTACCTCAAGAAAGACAGGGACTGTAACCGTTGAATATTATTTTTCTTTTTATGCCTTTAACGATTATGCCGAATTGAGAAACAAAGCCGGTGGGTTAGCCATAGCAGGAAAAAGCGGTTATGAAAAATTATTATCCTATAATACGGTTTATCCGGGTTTAAAAGCAGGTAGGTATCCTGTAATTTTAAAATATGTGCTTCCCGGCGACGATAAAAACAAGATAATCACTACGCAGAAAACAATCAATATTCGCTTTTAAATTGTATTCAGATAAAATTTAGACAACATTGGGATTAATAAATAATTAATTATAGCAGCTATTTAAGAGTTGAATGATTGCAAGTCTTCCGCTTTATGAAATTGATCGAATGTATTTTAAACTTCTAACTTATTAAAAGCCATAAAAAATAATATAATGCCTAATCGGATATTTAAATATGTTTTATTGTTTATTTTGAGCGGGATAAAAATGGCATCATATGCACAAAATTATCCTCTTAACTCAACATTACAACTTATCCCACCTTATTCCGTTTATCTGACGGATTACGGAGCTGATGAAAAACTGCGTTTAATTATCTTCCTAAAAGATCTGACAAAACCTACTTATCATATCAGATTGCACCTTAAAGTAAGCTTAAATGGTAAAGTAATTATTCAGACAAATAGAAATTTTAATCCCCCTCCGATTAATATAGAACCTAACATTCCTACCTTACTTTCCGGAACCGATCTTATCCCGTATCTGGACAGCCGAAATATGGATTTTATAGGCTATGATAAAGCAAAATACGAACGAACCCGTGCCCTTCCGGAAGGTGCTTATCAAATATGCCTCACTGCATACGATTATTCAAGGCGGGACATTCAAGTGTCGAATGAAGGTTGCCATTACTATTTCCTGTCTAAAAGCGAACCGCCGCTTTTAAATACCCCGGCATGCAACACTAAAATTGCCGCTTCTTTAAGCGGGCTTACTCAACCTATTATATTTTCGTGGCTTCCTCGCAATACCTCATCACCTAATTCAGTAATTAATACCGAATATGAATTCAGTTTATTTGAAGTAAGGCCATGGGGAAGAAATATAAATGACGTGGTTTTAACCTCTAAGCCTATTTTTCAAAGCAGGGTACAAAACCCACAACTGATTTATGGATTAACTGAGCCGGCATTATTCGATTCTTTGCAATATGCATGGCGGGTACAAGCAATAGATATTGAGGGGAAAGATGCTTTCCGTAATAATGGTTTTTCACAGCCTTGCTTATTTACCTATGGAGGAAGCACAGGAAATACACCCAGCCTCACAGCAGCAGTAAGCAATTTACAGGCATTTGCAGAAAATGAAAGAAGAGGAAATGTATCGTGGCAGACAGAAAATAATGGTTTTGATTCGTACCGGGTAGAATATAAGGCAAATAAAGAGGGTTTTGACTGGTTTAAATCAACTACTAAAGACAAAAGCTTGAAAATATTTGACTTAATTCCTGAAACTGAATATACAGTAAGAGTGCAGGGCTTTAAAGATGGTTACGCAGGCAATTATTCAGGTATTGTAAACTTTACAACCCCCGCAAAAAAAGTTATTGCCTGCGGTCAAAGATTAGGAATCCTTTCTCAGGAATTAGGCAAGCCCTTACTGGGAGCAATTCCATTAATGCCGGTAGTGGCCAATAATATACCTATGACATTATCAACTATACAAGCGGTAGGTCAACCGGGCTATTATTCCGGCACCGGAAAAGTGAGTGTCCCTTTTTTGGGAGGTGCCAGTTATGCAGCCACCTTTACCAATATTTATATTAATGAAAACAGAGATGTTACTTTTGGTACTATTTATTTAAACTCTGTAAACATTGATGACTGGATAGAAGAGGAACTGGAGAAAGACAAGCAAAGAAAAGAAACAAGGGCCTTGGCGCTGCTACAAGAGGCTAATTTAGAAAAATATAACGGTACCGACTTTGAAGATGATGTAATTTTATATCAAATGGACCACATTGCAAATGTAACGGTAAATAATGACGGAACTATGACACTAACCGACGATAAAGGTAAAACATATTCCTCCAAAGATTTGCCTGCTAAAAGGGATAAGGCTACTGTAATTGAGGATAAAAACGGTGATCAATGGGTGATTGGTAAAGATGGAAAAGTAGAGCAGGCCAAAGGGGGCGGGCTTCCGCCGCTGAATACGAGTAATGTGAGTAAGATAACATTGGATATTATAAAAAAATCGATTAAAGAACTAAGGCAGGATTATAGCGATTCCAAACTGAAAGAATTGGAAAGTGAAAAAAATGCGGGCTTAGCGGCGATGAAAGACTATGAAATAAAGTCGAAGAACCAAATTCGGGGTCTTGCTTCAGCCAAAACCGATTCGATACAGAACGGGGAAATTTTAAATATGGATTCAGTGCCGGATGATGAAATTGATGCATCACAATTATCAATTGCCCGCACGCAAATAAACTCCAAAAAGGATTATAACAGGGGACTGATAATTAAAATATTTTCTAAGGATATCAATACCAAAACCGAATATGGATTAATTGCCAAAAGCACAAAAATAAATAGTAAAGATTTAGAGGCTTATATAACCGATGAAAAAGCTAAAAATACCTCTGATGAAGATTTGATTAAAATTGTAAAAATTTCAATTGTGGATTTGATCAACAGCATATTAGATAAAAGATTTTAATTATTTATGAAAAAATTATTAAACATTTATTGTTATTATCTATTAACCTTTTTTTGTTTAGTAGGAAATATTTCTATCATTAAGGCCAGCAATATTACCCTAGAGCAATGGATAAAAAGGAGCGTAACAAAAATAAAATATCAAATCGATAAAAATGAATTCAATGTAAAGCATGGTTTATCAAGCCACAACAATTTTCTGATTATACTTGACGATGGTGATTGGGGAGATAATGTTGACAACCTGCGTATAAGGAAAAATATAGGAAAAGATAAAATCACTGAAACGGATTGGAAGGTACTTAATGAAAATTTAAAAAAAGCCAATGCAAGCGGTATAGAATCTTATTTAATAGTTATAAACTATCTGCCATTTACCATTGACAAAGCTGACCTGGATAAAGAAACAGTTCGTAGCCTGCTGTCTTCTGCCACTCCTGATGATAGCCAACAGTCAGCCCTTCAGGCAAGAAAAGATTTCGATTCTATTTTTAGCCGTCTGATAGGCGAAACGATAAACGGACAAACAGGCAAAAAATATTTTTGCGGAATGGCCAATTATTATGCGGCTAAAGTTAAAAATCAAACCAATCAGCGTTTTAGCGTTTATTCAAATCAAAAAACAGCGGCCCTCAAAGAAGATTTTCTGAAAAATATTCAGAATATTATAAAAAATTCAATTTTGTATGGCCTGAATTGGAGTGGCACCAATACCAGCCGTGCCCAAAATTTCATAAAAGCCATTACCAGATCCACATGCGATTATCCTGAAAAAAATCCGGATTATAATTGCGAAGGCAATTTAAACAGTTCTAATACTGAAAGTTGGGTTACTTTAAGCCCGCAACAAGGCTCCGAATTGCAAAAATTATATGAAAAATACGGTAAAAATGCGCCCAATAAAATTACTACTCCACTCAGCGATAATAAAACGTATGTTTTTGACTTTGCAAATGTAATCGATGAAGATACAAAGAATAAAATAATCAGGCGTTTTTCTGCAATCCAAAATTCATGCGAGCAAGGCGCTGTGAAAATGATCAGCAAAGTAATTTTTACGGACGACCGAGTGGAGAAAAAAGACAGGGAAACTATTGAAAAATATACGAAAAATGTAACAGGGAATGAAATAGTATTATGGATAAACTTTGATGCAAAAGGTGTCCAATACAAATACTTCGGAGCAAATGGAATGTTTTTACGTAAGGATGAGAAAAGCATTACAGGATGGGCGATGAAATATTTGGAAAACCCGGTATCCGTTGTTGCAGATTATTATTATGACATAGCAGAAGTGTTGGATTTTATAGGCGGGGCAATAGGTGCATTAAAAATACCGGAGCGCTTTTATGACAAAGAGCATAAAGATTGTAATGGGATTGGCGACTACAATGCTTTTATGTATGTTATATTTAAATATTCACAATTTCAAGTATTAGCCGGAGCAAAGGTTTTAGAACTCTTAAAATTAAATACCAGCTTTGTAGAAGTTGATACGGAGCTCGCATGGGCCTTTATTTGCGGGTTTTATAATGAAGGCATCGGATTAATACAGGCATTACCAACTTCTGCTTCAGGAATCATAAAATTTGTACTGGATATTCAAAAGGCACCTGATAAAATCAGCGAGTTTATCACTGCTATTGAAAAGCTCATAGAGCAATGTGCAGCAGAATACCCTACTTATGCCATCATAAGCTTGTACCCAAATTCAGCAGCTGCCTTGCCGGCCAGGTGCGCATGGGGCGCTATAGTAAATCATTTCACCAGCGGAAATAAGTACCAGATTGCCGCTAAATGCGGCGGTGCCATCTTTCAGGTAGTGACCATAGTAGTTAGCTGGCTTAAAATAGGTAAAGCAGCTGTTATATTGGAAGCAATAGAAGCAATAGATGCCTTCAGTTTGCTTCTAAAGGGCAGTGGTTTAATTGTTAAAACTGTATTAGTGCAGGGCAAAAGGCTCGTATCGTTTGGCAGAGGGGCAATTAAAATGCTCAAGAATACGGATAAGCTCCTTTTTGAAATTGTAGATGATGCAGGAAATGTCATCAAGAAAGAAAATCTCACAGATATTCAATTGAAAGATGCCGCCACCGAATACGCTTGCAAACATTATAGTAATAATATTACAGAAAGCAACACGATTAAAACCTGGCTGAAAGATGCGGATGGAAACATAATAACCGATGCAGATGGTTATGCACATGCCCAATTGGATAATGGGGAAATGGTGTTGGCGAAAATTGGGGTTGACATATCTGACAATCTTAAAAATTTCCTTAAGGTCGAAGGCATAACTGACATTTTTATACCCGGGATAGCTAATTTTGTAAAGAAAACAAATGATTTTTCACTTAGACTTACAAAACTGGGTAATAACTTAAGTGGCTCAGAGCAATTTATTGAAGAAATAGTCAAAGCTCAAAAATCCGCCAAGGCAATTGATGATTTAAGTATAAAAAGCCTGGGAAATGTATTGGATGATATTGAATACGTAGTTATAAATTATGGCGATAAAAATGACATCGTTAAGTACTTTAATGAAATGATTGCTCAGGAGGAAAAATTTAAGGCAGGCACTGTAGGGCTCGAAATAATAAGAAATCCTCCACCATACCTACAGGGGCATACCTTGGAAGGATTGGAACTTAGGCTGTTTGAAGAGGTTGAAGATGGGAAAAACAGATTGGATCTACTATTTAAAAATTCCGAACAAAGGAATATATATATAGATACTAAAAATTATTCAAACCTGTACAAAATATTTGATGGCGATAATGTAAGCCAGCTTAAGGCATATTTTAAGAAAATTAACAACATGGATGAATTATTTATAGTTATTCAAAAACGAAAAGGCTTCCCCGCAGATCCGCTGAAAAGCCTTAAAAATAAATTACAAGAGGTTTATAAGGCCAATGATTATGAGTTTTTTGATACAATTTGGGAGAACGAAAACTTAAGAAGTAATTTGTGGGATGATATACCGGATGAAATTGACGCTACTACAAAACCCATTTATAAGCAAAAATTTAAAACTATGGCTGATAATAATGATAATTTATTATATCAAATCATAAAAATAAATGAATAAGATAGCTACAATACCAAGTATAAGATTATATAATGTATCACAGTATGGTTTAAATTATTCTACTCTCAATAATGAAATATATTTAAATAATCAGCGATTGGCTCATAATGCTTCTGTACCAGCTTATTTTATTAAAGAAAATCTAATAGTTTATGGGATTGATAATGGAAAAGGCAACTTCATTTTTGATATAAAACAAAATACTTTATTAGAAATAGGTTTTATAAGCTCCATCGTTAGTTTTTCAAAAAATACCATTGCTTACTTATATGAGCCCGAAGCCTTTACTAGGAAACTAATAATGTTTGATTTAGAAAATCCAAAAAATATTACAATAATTTCAGATGATAATGATTTAACATATCGAATAATACTAGAAGATAAAATATTCTGTAATAAAAAAAGGAATTTGATCATTGCAATATCATATGAGGGTAAGGATTTATTTACCTTCGACACATTTAGTTTACCCACTTATTTATATCAGGGCGGTCCAAAAAAAGATGAAATAAATAAATTTATAGGGCTTTCAGGAAAACTATTATGGCTAACCACCAAAGGAAACCGGATAATAAGTTTAAATGCAGACAGTGGTGAGTTAGTGAACTATTTGGACTGGAAAATTGAAGAAGGTGAATTTTTTGTACCCAGATCTTCAGAAGCTTCTCTCAATGAAAATAAAACACATATTTTTATTCTGAGTGCTTATTTTGTTGTTATAAATGCCTTAAATGGTAAAATAGAATTGAAACTAAAAGTAAAAGATTTTTTTAATTCTCTTGCAAATCATGTAGTAGTTAATACCAAACTACAAGGCCAATATATTAGTTTTTCAGCTTCTGCAGAACATAGTGGCATAGTAAAATACATTGGATTGTTCAATATATTAAACTATCAACTGGATTGGTTTTACGAAATGGAATTTAATGACAAGACTTTTATTCCTGCCGGGCAGGTCCCACAACTGGCAGGCGACAAGCTTTATATATTAGATAGCGGGCATACTCTTCATATATTTGAAAAGGAAGCTCTACCCGAAAATAAATAGCACCCATTTATAATGATTAACCTACAAATTCTTCTGAGATCCATTGAAAAGTCTTAAAAATAACTTACAATAAGTTTATAAATCCAATGATTCGGAATAGAGCTTGTTCTTGATAAGAAAAACCCAAACTCTAAATTCTCCTTTATTTTTTATTATACTAAAAATTAAATTGATTTAAAAATCCAATTTTAAAAAGGTTTTAGATTATCCCCTGCCCTTTCCTGTTACCAAAAATTCATTTAAGATTTATTTTAAATCATTTGCTCGTAAATCAATTTCGCATATTGAATAAAATTTAACTTAAGGTTAACTATTTTATAATACAAGAAATTAAAATCCCTTTAAAATGATTATAAGATTTGCAAAACCTTACATAGTTAATCAAGCCCTTAGAAATAAGAAATAAAGCGTTTTTTAAAACTTATTAATTATACTATTTGAAAGGTTTCTTTTAAGGAAACTATCAAACCATAATTCACATTTTAATAACAATTTAATAAAACAATGTTTATAATTATGAAACTAATTAGTATTTATATTTGCCTCACATTAAAACCGGATTAAAATAAATAAAAAAGCCTGCATTGCGCTAACAATACAGGCGACTTAAAAATCTCATTTCTTACATGGTTGGTATACTTCGCAAAAAGTTTTTCTAACAGGAAGAGTGAGTCTTTTTTTGTCTTTAATGAACGCTTAAACCCATTAAAAACGTACAAATTTATGAAAAACATTTCGACAAATGTAAAAAATGTCTTAAAAAATCGATTTTGTTTGTTTGGGCTGGTATCGTTGGTATTATTATTATCAAACCCCGCCTTTTCTCAAGACAAAACAATCTCCGGCAGACTAACATCAACAGATGGTTCAGGGATGCCCGGGGTAAATATAGTAGTAAAAGGAACTACTATAGGTGCCAATAGTAATGCAAATGGTGAGTATGTTATCAATGTACCACAGGCCAACAATACGTTGGTATTTTCATTTATCGGTTTTGTTACGCAAGAGATAAACCTAGGCAATCAAACCAGTATTAATATCCAATTGGTTGAAGACACCAAACAGTTGAATGAAGTAGTAGTAACGGCATTGGGGATTGAAAAGAACTTCGGCAAATTAGCATACTCAGAACAAAGTGTTAAAGGCGTTGATTTAATAAAAGCCCGTGAGCCGAATGCATTAAACTCACTGGTGGGAAAGGTTGCAGGTCTTACAGTAGGTGCTTCTTCAGAATTGCTCGGCAGCCCGCAACTTGTTTTAAGAGGAGAAACAAATTTGCTAATCGTAATCGACGGTGTGCCTGTAGTTTCTGATTCATGGAACATTAGCCCTGATGATATCGAAACTTATACGGTTTTAAAAGGACCCGGTGCCGCAGCATTATATGGTTCGCGTGGGCAAAACGGCGCAATTATGATTACAACAAAAAAGGGTTCTAAAGATAAAAGAGGATTTTCTATTGACTTTAACTCCAGTACCATGGTAGATAAAGGTTTTATGACAATACCAAAAGTTCAGAATGAATATGGGCCGGGGGAATACAATACTTACCGTTTTGGAGATGATGACTTCGGGCAAAAAAACGGTTATAATCAAAATGATTATGATGTTTGGGGGCCCAAATTTAACGGACAAAAAATTTCTCAATATGATAGTCCTTTTGATGCAACAACAGGCGTTCGTTCGGCTACACCCTGGACAGCAAGAGGAAAAAATAATCTTCAAAATTTTCTTCGTGCCGGAATTCTTTCCACTAATAATCTGGCTATATCGGCAAGTTCTGATAAGTCTGACATACGTATTTCCGTTTCACACAGTTATCAACGTGGCATAATTCCGAATACTGATTTAAATATCAACAATCTTAATTTATCTCTTGGCTATAATTTTACACCCAAATTAAGACTGGAAAGCAACCTTAATTATAGCAGGCAGTATTCTGATAATATACCTGATGTTAACTATGGCCCCAAATAGCATTATATATAATATTGATGTATGGGGTGGTGCGGATTATGATATAAGAGATTTAAAAGATTACTGGCAGCCAAATAAGGTAGGTACACAACAAAGAAATTATGAATATATCAGGTACAATAATCCGTACTTTTCTGCATATGAATGGTTGCGTGGTCATCATAAAACAGATATTTATGGTTATTTATCTGTTAAATATAAATTCAACGATTGGCTTAATGCTTCATTAAGGACTCAGATTACGAGTTGGAATGTAACAAGGTCAGAAAAAATGCCGGTATCTGCTTCTGATTATGGCCGTGATCAAAAACTGGGCGATTACAGAGAAGATAAAAGGGATTTATTTGAAAATAATACAGATGTCTTATTAAATATTAATAAAAATATTGGATCTAAGTTTAATATATCGGGTTTAGTAGGTGCCAATTTACGTACATACTCTTATAATTCATCTTTTGCCACTACGAATTACTTAATTACAAATAGTATTTACAATTTCGGTAATTCAAATTCTGTGGCTGTTTATAATTACTCTGCCCCCATGCAGGTAGGTAGTGGTTATTATTCGTTTGACTTTTCCTTTAAAAATTTTGTGACGCTATCCACGACCGGAAGATATGATAAGTTTTCAAATTTATCGAACGGAAAGAACTCAGGATTTTATCCGTCAATAGGTTTAAGCACAGTTATAAGTGATTATGTTAAATTTCCTGAAATAATTTCCTTTTTAAAGCTTAGGGGTACTTATGCAAATGTAAAAAACACAAATACTCAATCTTTAATCGGCCCGGCCTGGTCGGCAAATTCGAACGGCAATGATGGAACATCAACAGGTAGTGGAAATGGAAATCCCATACAATATGGTGCCGTTTATACTTCAGCTTATGATGGCCCATTATATAATACTGAAAATTATTATGGATATAGAAAGCCCTATAATAATCAGCCTGCAGCATATTTTACGGATACTCGTTCTAATTCCAATATTGTAACCAGTTCTAATTCAAGTACTGAATTTGGTGGTACAATCAAATTTTTAAATAATAAGCTAGTTTTAGATGTTACCTATTTTGATGCTATAAAGGGGCCAAGAATTATTACTCAGCAATGGTCTGATGCTTCAGGTTTTCATGGAGGAACAATTAATGGAGTAAAAACTGAAAAAAAAGGATGGGAAATCACTGTTAGCGGAACTCCGATAAAATCGGCAAGCGGGCTTACTTGGAATATCTTAGCCAATTGGTCAACTTATAAAGAGGTGTTTAAAGAGTTTTACGATACTTTATCCTCTGTAGGAGGGAAATATATCGGTGGAGATTCGAGGATAACATACAAAGTAGGAGATAGGGTGGACGGTAATTATGGATATAAATTTTATAGGGATTTGTCAGGAAATATAATTCATAAAGCCAATGGTGATATATTTAAGGATAATTTAGTTGCTCAAAAACTTGGAAATTATAATCCGGATTGGGTATGGTCGCTTATAAATACAGTAAGTTATAAAAACCTGTCAGTCAATTTTCAATTTGATGGCAGGGTAGGAGGTGTTGGTCAGGATTACGTTTATAAAAAACTATTACAGGGAGGTAGGGAGGTATCTACAGCCGAAGGTGCTTATGGGACGGCAAGGTCAGCTGAATTTAATGCGAATCCTAATAATGACCCTAATAAAAAGCCTACACCAACCTATGTTGGCCAAGGAGTAGCACTTACTAAAGATTCTCCTGATCCCACTGTAGATCCTCTAACAGGTAAAATTACTAATTACAACTCTTTAAATTTAGTCGCAAATACAACACCTTATACTTTACAGGATTACATTGGTACTGAAACTAAATTTGATGAAAGAGTTCTGATCAGCAAAACTTTTGCAAAATTGAGACAAGTAACCATAACTTATACTTTTCCTTCCAGGTTTCTAACCAATAAGTTTTTTAAAGCTGCAAGCATTTCCTTAGTAGGGCGAAACCTGCTTTACTTCGCAAAAAGGAAGGATATTGATTGGGATTCTTTCATAGGTACTTATACCAACGCGCAAGATTTGAGGTCGCCAACGCTTAGGAGATATGGTATCAATATTAATTTAACTTTCTAAAAACATTCTTAGATATGAAACTTCAAATAAAAATACTTTTAATAGTCTTATCAATCAGTTTTTTAGATGCTTGTAAAAACTTTGATAGCCTTGTAAAAAATCCGAATTTGCCAACTTCAGTGCCCCCTTCTACTATTTTGCTAGGGGTGTTAGAACATATGAATAATGAAAATGCCTGGAGTGGTAAACAAGGTTCACAAAGTGCGGCTCAATTTTACGTGAGTACGTACGATTATTATGGAACTAATAATTATGACCAAAGTCCTTTTACGAAGAATACGAACAACTTCGAATATGTAACGGTGATTCAGAACATTGAACAAATGAAAATTGAGGCAAGAAAAGGTGCTTCTACAGATTTGAATCCATATTCTGCCATTGGTAAATTTTTAAATGCATACTATTATTATTTAATGACTCAAAAATTTGGTGATATACCACTTAGTCAGGCACTAAAAGCAGACGCCAACATTTCGCCTGTTTATGATACTCAAAAGGATGTTTTCATTCAAATTTTAAAATTGTTGGAAGAATCTAACACTGATTTCAGTAATCTTATAGAAGGTAACCCTAAATGTATTGGAGCGTATTGTAATTCTTTATCCGGTGATATTTATCTGGGTAATTCTTTAAGTGCCTGGCAAAAAGTAGTCAATTCATTTGCCTTACGGGTATTAATAAGTTTGAGTAAAAAAGAAAATGATCCGGATTTAAATGTTAAACAAAAATTTTCAGCGATTATATCTAACCCTCTTAAGTATCCGATAATGGTCGATTTAAGTGATAATGTGCAATTTACATTTATTGCTGCCTACAATCCATACCCTAAAAATCCGACCAGTCTTGGAAGAGATGGAACACGCGAGAATGTTGCCTCCGCTTATTTAGACCTTACCACTTCATTAAATGACCCCAGGACATTTATTGCAGCTACTCCTGCACCAAATCAACTTTCGGATAGTATTTATCAAGTCATCTCGGGTGGTTCTACTACAGCCTTAGCTTTTACAAGGCCTTCACATCATTACAAGGCAGGGCAAACAGTAAGTATCAAAAAAATTACACCAACAGGCTATAATATAGACAACGCAATTATATTATCAACACCTTCGGATAGTACTTTTACCTACTCTGTATCAGGAGGATTGCAAGATGTAAACTATAAAACAGTAAATAAGGTAAATATTGCGATTGGCTCAGCAGAAAAAAGCTATACAGATATCACTGCTTATATTGGTGCACCTGCCGGTTTAAGCATGGGTGATTTAGGGTCAAGAGCACAGGGTGGTGAATATTCTTATATAAATGCTTTACGCTATTCTGCTGATTTTGGAGGATCCAAGGCAGAACCGGCCATCATAATTGGTTTCCCCGAACAATGTTTTAATATAGCAGAAGGAATCAACCGAGGATGGGCCGTAGGTGATGCCGCATCATATTATTATGCAGGCATTAAGGCTTCTATGAACTTTTTAGGTATAACTGAAGGCAGTTCAATTAAAATAGGCAACCTGAATGGCACTAAAACTTATGGACTGATATCTAATATTTCCGTAGCAAGTTATCTATCCCAACCTCTTATTCAATACAAAACCGGTACAGCGGGGCTTATACAAATTTTACAACAGAAATACATCGCCTTTTGGCAAAATTCTAACTGGGAAGCGTTTTTTAATCAAAGGCGAACAGGCGTTCCAATCTATTCAACCGGTCCGGGCACCGGTAATGGTGGTAAGGTTGCTTTAAGATGGCAATATCCTGTTGGGGAAGCTTCTTCAAATAAAGCTAATTATGACGCAGCAGTTCAACGTCAATATGGTGGAAAAGACGATCTGAATGGTATAATGTGGATCTTGCAATAAAAAAGATTTGTCCGGGCCTCAATAGGCCGGACATTTTTCCGAACAACGCATTATAAGTATTAAGGGACAATGGATTAAAAATACGAAAAGATTCCATTCTGTTCATTTCTTAATTTTCTTTATTCGAGTTTAGACAACTAAAAAATTAAACCAAAACCTTAAACCTCTTTAAATCTTCCACCACCATGAACTCCCGCCGAAGTTTTATTAAAAATACATTTTTAGCAGGCTTAGCAACAAATTTTTTATCCGGGAATGCTCGGGCGGATACAAAAGACAAAAAAAGGTCTTTAAGAATCGCCCACATTACAGATGTACATATTTTAGATAAGCCCATTGCCATTAAATGCTATGAGAGGGTTTTAAAAGAAATTAATTCCATGAAGGACAAACCGGATTTTATCATCAACACCGGCGATACAATAATGGATTCGAACAAACAAACCCGTGAAACTGTACAAAAGCGGTGGGAGGTTTGGAATAAACTCGTAAAAGAGAACAATCAACTTGAAATGAAAAGCGCCCTCGGAAACCATGATGTATGGTACGGTCCCGATGAAAAGCTTGATGCAGAATATAAAAAAGACAAGCAATATGGTAAACAATGGGCAATTAATATGCTTTCTATGCCCAATCGATACTATAATTTTGAGAAAAACGGTTGGCATTTTATTGCTTTAGACAGTATTAACGGAAGTGATGGTTATCAATTGGATGATGAGCAATTTGTTTGGCTAAATGAAACATTGAGTAAAATCCCTTCATCTAACATTTGTGTATTTAATCATGTGCCAATTATTTCAATGGGTGCAGTGCTTTATGATACACAACGCAAACCGCTTAAAGAGGTTAAATTCCCATCAGGCGATATGCATAATGACCATCAAAAAATTAAAAATTCATTTTATAAGTATAAAAATGTCAAGCTTGCTTTAAGCGGCCATGTGCATTACATTGATACAATTGATTATTTAGGAACAAAATATCTTTGTAATGGGGCTGTATCAGGCAATTGGTGGGGTTCTCCCATTGAATTGGATGAATTTCCTCCTGTCTATACTATCGTTGATTTATTTGATGACGGTTCCATCAATTATGAAAGGGTTTATTACGATTACAAAAGTTAACTCCATAAAATCAAAACCAATGAACAGGATATTATTTAGCAAACTTCTTTTTTCGTTACTCTTTTTTCTTTCGTCTTTTTTCAATCTTCAATCTGTTTTTTGTCAAACAAAGACAGAAAATGTAATCCTTATAACCCTTGATGGTTTCAGATGGCAGGAGGTTTTTAATGGTGCTGATTCTGCATTCATCAAACAACAACAGCACCTAAAAGACCCAAAATTAAAAGAAAAATTTTGGCGTGACGGCCTTACTGAAAGAAGAAAAGCACTGTTACCTTTTTTCTGGAATGTAATCGCAGCAAAGGGACAATTATATGGAAACAGGCCATTGGGAAATAAAGCCAATGTTACAAATAACCAATGGTTTTCATACCCCGGCTATAATGAATTATTGACCGGTAAGGCTGATAATGAGCGCATACACAGCAATGATAAAATTTATAATCCAAATACAAATGTGCTTGAATTTATTAATGGGCAGGCAGGATTTAAAGGAAAGGTTGCAGCTTACACTTCATGGGATGTTTTTCCTTTTATTTTAAATGACAAAAGGAATGGCTTGCCGGTCAACGCGGGTTTGGTAGAAGCGAAAGTAAATATTAATGAAACCGAAAAAACCATGAACAAACTCATGGCAACCTTACCAAATCCTTTAGGTGATGTCCGTTTAGATGCTTTTACTTTTTATTATGGGTTTGAATACTTAAAGAAAAATAAACCCAAGGTAATGTATTTTGCCTTTGATGAAACGGATGATTTTGCACATGCAGGCGAGTATGGCGCTTATCTTAATTCTGCACATTATACAGATGGTTTTATTAATGAGTTATGGGCTTATTTACAATTTGAACCTACCTACAAAAATAAAACTACTTTAATCATTACTTGCGACCATGGGCGTGGCAATGATTCGAAAACCTGGAAAGACCACGGGCAGAAAACCCCCGAATCAGATCAGGTTTGGTTTGCAATTATTGGTCCTGATACACCTGCCAATGGTGAAATGAAAAATGAAGATCAATTTTTTCAGAATCAAATTGCCAAAACCTTAACTACATTTTTAGGGCTGGATTTTAAAAACGAAAAAATAGGGGAAATAATAAAACCAATGATGAGGAATAAGTAATGTTTTTTGCTACCCGGTTTTTTTTAAGCTGGAGCAGTCATTTTTTTATTTCTTGTTTTTTTTGATAACCTATTTAATTTAAGGAGTTAACAATAATAATTTTTTATGAGTATAAAATTTTTCTTCAACCAGCCTTTTTCTTTTTTCTTTATTCTATCCTCTTTTTTCTCACCTTTATATTTATCTGCTCAAAAGACAATTATCACTCTACAAGTTCCGGGAGTAAATGAATATTCTATAATAAAACCTTCAGGAAATTCTGTTTTATGCAGTGGCAGATATGTAACACCTGCGGGCATTGTAACAACGATTACAAGATCTCCATTTGCAATGAAAATTACCCCGGATGGAAAAAAGGCACTTGTATTACATCAATCAGGAGTAATTACAATTATTGATTTATTAAATCCTCAAAAAAATATTCGAATTCCTAATTATTCAGGTGAAATTAAAAGTCTGCTTGATGGTGCCACTTTTTTAGGAATTGCTTTTTCAAAAGATTCAAAAATTGCTTATTTAAGTGGTGGTGATAAAGGTTCTGTTGTTGTTTTTGACTTAGAAACACTAAATAAAATTAATGATATTCAACTTAATGGTTTATTTGAAACTGTAAATTATGAAGATTCCTTTACTTCAGATATTACAATAAATTACGATAAAAATGAATTGCTGGTACTTGATAGGGGAAATTTTAGGTTGGTAAGAATTGATTTATCCAACAATAAAATTACTGCTTCAATTAAAACAGGGAGAATACCTTTTGGTATTACCTTAAGTAAAGATAATAAGTTATGCTTTGTAGCTAATGTTGGTTTTTTTGAATATCCAATTATCCCCGGTGTAACAAAAACAAATAAAGATACAATGATGCTCTCTTTTCCTCCTTATGGTTTTAATACCAAAGAATCTGAAGACGGTGTTGAAATAGATGGTCGTAAAATCCCGGGTGTCGGTAGTCCTTTAGTTGATGAAGCAATGAGCGTATGGACCATTGATTTGCAAACAAACAAAACGATATCAAAAATTAAAACCGGTTATCAAGTAGGAGGGATGATTGAAGAAGCAGAAATAGTGGGTGGATCGAGCCCTAATTCAATTGCTGTTGGTAATCAATTCGCTTATGTTACTAATGCTACAAATGATAATATATCTGTTATTGATATAAAAAGTAAAAAAATAAAAGAAGAAATAAAATTAACTATTGATAAACGAATTGATAAATACAGAGGTATAATTCCATTTGGGATATTCCTCACTAAAGATGAAAAAACATTATTTGTAGCATGTTTAGGTTTAAATGCAGTTGCAGTAATAGACATTAAATCTAAAAAAGTTAAAGGATATATTCCTACAGGTTGGGGTACTACCCGTGTTCTTTTATCTAACGATGAAAAAGATTTATATATAATTTCAGCAAGGGGATATGGCGCAGGACCTAATGGTGGAAAAGCGTTTGTGAAACCACCACAAGGTACTTATATAGGAGATATTCAATTAGGAACATTTCAAAAAATATCATCAGCAAATTCTTCGGAAGGTTTTAATGGGAAAGAATGGGATGAACAATTAAAAAAATATACAAAACAAGTAATTGAAAATACATTTAAAGAAGTTGAAGTAGATGATAATAAAAAAAATCCCCTTCCTGCTTTACCCAAGCTTCGTAAAAGCCCTATTAAGCACATAGTATACATTACAAAAGAAAACAGAACTTATGATGAGGTTTTTGGACAGTTAAAAAATGCTAAAGGAGATTCTAGTCTTGCTCGCTATGGAGTTAATGTAACTTACACTTTGCCTGATTCACTCAGAAATAAGTTTGCCGATCTTAAAGTGATGCCAAATCATCATAAAATTGCTAAGCAGTTTGCATTCTCCGATAATTTTTATTGCGATTCTGATGCAAGTATTCATGGTCATCATTGGATGGTAGGAACAATTCCTAATGAATATGTCGAAGCAAATTCGGCTGCGAACAGCACTTATAAAGTTCATTCAACAGCACCCGGTAGAAGAATGCCTAAAACAACAGGAGGAGTTGATCCTGAAGATTACAATGAAATAGGTGGACTTTGGGAGAACATGGAGAGAAATAAAATTTCTTTTTATAATTTCGGTGAGTCTAACGAGTTTGCAGGCGTTGAAGAAGAATGGAACCATACAAAATTTGGAGCAGTTTTTCCTGTTGCAGAACCCTTGCCAAAAGCTTTATTTGAAAATACTTCAAGAAATTATGCCGGTTTTAATACCAATATTCCTGATCAGGTTCGAATGGATCAGTTTGAAGAAGAGTTTACTAAAAAGTGGCTTTCGGGAAAAGATACAATGCCTCGATTAATTACCATGCAAGTGCCAAACGATCATGGTGCTCAGCCCAGACCGGAAGATGGTTATCCGTATCCACATTCATTTATGGCTGATAACGATTTAGCAATAGGGAGGATATTACATTTTCTTTCAAGAACAAAATATTGGAAAAATACGCTTGTAATAATTACAGAAGATGATCCTCAAGGTGGTGTTGATCATATTGATGCCCATCGTTCAATATTAATGATGGCAGGGCCTTATGTTAAAAAAAATTATGTATCAAATACCCATGCAAACTTTGGATCTATATTAAAGATAATTTATAATATTTTGGGAGCAGGTTATGTTAATCAATATGATGCCACTGCTTCTTTATTACAAGATTTTTTCACTGACAAACCCGACTTTTCTCCTTATACACTTGTAGAAAGCGATAAGAGAATATTCGACCCTCAAAAAGCTTTAAATAAATATAAAAAAGTTTTCGACTTAAAAAAAATCCGGAAAGGACCTGAAATGGATAATGAATCGGAGCAGAGAAAGGAACATTATCAACAAAATCCAAAATAAATTTTTATTTCATCCATCTATTATAAAAATGTTAAAACTAGTTGTTTTTGATATGGCAGGCACTACCGTGCACGACGAAAGTAATGTAGCCAAATGCTTACAAGCTGCTTTTGAAGCAAAAAATATAAACATTAATTTAAAAGATGCACTTAATGTAATGGGTATTCCCAAACCTGTCGCAATAGGGCAGTTATTAACTTCGTCTGTTAAAGATCTATCAATAATAAATGACCATTTAATTGAAGAAATACATATTTCATTTGTTTCAAAAATGGTTAATCATTATCAAACAAATGAAAATGTACGAGAAAGAACCGGAGTAAGTAATTTTTTCTTATTTCTTAAAGAAAAAGGCGTAAAAGTGGCTATTGATACGGGGTTTGACAGGCAGATAACCGATGTAATACTTAAACGGCTCAATTGGATTGAAAATAATCTGATTGATGCCAGTGTTGCAAGTGATGAAGTAGAATATGGGCGGCCATTTCCCGATATGATATTCAAGGCAATGGAATTAACGGGAGTTAATGATGTAAAAAATGTAGCAAAAGTTGGTGATACAGCATCTGATATGCAGCAGGGAACAGCTGCAAAATGTGCGTGGGTTATTGGTATAACTACAGGTGCCTATTCAAAAAACGATTTAGAGAAATTCCCTCATACGCACTTAATTGAAAGAGTTTCTGAATTAAATAAAATATTTAATTTATAAATAGTAAATATAATTTTAGATTCAATTAATAAAGTGGATAAAAAAAAATATTGGACTAATCTAACCGTTTTTAGTTTATTTATTGGTTACACAGGTTACTATTTGTGCAGAACGAATCTATCTATTGCTACACCATTAATAATAAAAACCCTTGGTTATAAAGGTATAGATAAAGAAACACTGGGTAATATTGGTTCCTTAGGTGTGATGGCTTATGCGATTGGGAAATTACTAAATGGAATTATTGGTGATTTTATCGGAGGTAAAAAGATTTTTATTTTCGGTATGGCAGGCTCTATCATCGCCACAATATTGTTTGGGTTTTCTTCAGGAATTATGTGGTTTAGTATTTTATGGTTTTTAAATCGTTTAATACAATCAATGGGATGGGGAGGATTGGTAAAAATGACCTCTAATTGGATAGATTATAAAAAATATGGAAAGGTAATGGGCATTTTAAGCTTAAGCTACCTTTTCGGCGATATTGTGGCAAGGCTTTTTTTTGGCAAATTAATTAATATTGGCTTTAGCTGGCAGATGCTGTTTTTTATGGCAGCAGCAATGTTAGGGTTAATTTTAATTTTTAATTTATTTTTTTTAAAAGATTCCCCAAGCCAATTAAACTTACCGGTACCCCAAACAAATCCTGAAAATTTGTTTTTAGAAAATGAAAATAGCGGTAAATCTCAAAGTTTGAAAGAATTATTATTACCTTATTTTAAAACTCCTTCTTTTTATGTCCTCTTAATTATGTCATTTGGCTTAACGGCCATTAGGGAAGCTTTTAATTTTTGGACTCCTACCTATTTATATGAAGTTGCACAATTAAAAGAAGGTGATGCTTCTCAAGCCAGTTCATTATATCTTATTGCAGGCGCTGTTTCAATAATATTATGCGGATGGGTTTCTGATGCAATTTTTAAAGGAAAGCGAGGAATTTTAATAGCTTTAGGTTGCGTTCCAATGGCGATAATATTATATTTAATGACATTCCCGTTCGAAAGCTCTTTATTAAGTATATTATTAATGGCGTTAACAGGTTTTTTTCTTCTTGGCCCATATTCTTTTTTAGCAGGAGCCATGTCGTTGGATTTTGGTGGGAGAAAAGGAGCTGCAACAGCAGTTGGTTTAATTGATTCTTTTGGTTATGTGGGCGGAACAATAGCTGTAAAACTCACAGGCCATTTTTCTGAAAAATATGGATGGGGTTCTTCATTTTTAATGCTTTCTATTATTGCAATAATTACTGCATTTACTGCAATTATTTATTACAGAATTAAAGAAAGGAAATTAATATTTTCTTAAAACTATTTTTACAGATGCTCTTCTACCTCCCACCTATATGGTATAGATGATTGTGCTCCATGTTTTGAAATAGATAATGCTGCGGCAACATTCGCAAATTTCACGGCTTCTTCAAGTGGTTTTCCTTCTAAGAGATAAGATACTAATGCTCCTGTAAATATATCACCTTCAGAAGTAGTATCCACAGGTTGAACTAGTTTTGCAGGAATCATTCCTTTAAAATTGATTGATGAAATGTATGAACCTTGTTCCCCCATCATTACTATTACTGTTTCTACCCCTTTTTTATGTAAAATTTCTGAAGCTTCAATAGCATTACTTTTATCTTCAACAATAAGGTCGGTTAAAAATAAAGATTCTATTTGATTGAGGGTGATGATATCCACCATTGAAAGAAGTTTATCATCCAGTATTTGAGTTGGGGCAGGATTTAATATTATAGTTTTATTGTGTTTTTTCGCAAGCTTCATCCCTTCATAAATAGTTTCCAGAGGTACTTCAAGTTGAAAAAGTACTGCATCTGCTTTTTCTATTTCATGTTCGGCCGCAATAATATCCCTTATTGATAATTTTGCATTTGCACCTAAAGCAACTACAATTGTATTTTCACCGTCATCATCCACAGTTATCAATGCAACTCCTGTAGGTTCATCAGGATCTTTGCTGATATACCTGACATTAATATTTTCTTTACGTAAAGCCTCTAATGCTTGTTGACCAAAAGAATCATTTCCTATTTTTGCAATTAAAACCACTTCACATCCCATTCTGGCTGCCGAAATTGCTTGGTTTGCCCCTTTACCACCTCCATTAATAATAAAAGATTGGCCCAACAAAGTTTGCCCGGGGATAGGAATGTGAGGCGTGCGAATTACCATATCCGTATTAATGCTGCCAATAACTACAATCTTTGTCATTTATAAAGTAAAAAAAGTCAGAAAGATTTTTCTGTAACGAGAAGGAGATCAGCTGTTAATCATTTTCTACATACAAATATTTAATTTTTTTTTCTAAAAGCAAAATATTTAGAATTAATTAATTATTATTTTTGCAATGGTCTTTGTTTCAAACTTATCTTAAGTTTTTGAGGATTAATTCACATTTTTTGCTGAAAGGAACCGGTATTTATTTTATTTTCTTTTTGGATTAAGGATTGCAGTAAAAATCCTTTTCGTAAGGTAAGAAACCTAAAGCCGACCTGTGGCAGCTTCAATCATTTATTTAATATTTTCCGGTTGATAATAAAATACGTTGGCAATATATTTTATTATTGCCAACGTATTTTTAAAAAATTATTCAATTCAATGCAATTTCTTTTCTTAAATTATTACTTTCCATTGCCAGTTCAATAATGCGGATCACATTCATGGCCTCGCCGGGTTGAACTATTAACTTTGCGTTGTTTCTAATCACCTCATAAATATTTTTATAATAATCCTGATATGAACCCGGTAAAGTTTTTACTTTTCCTCTGAATTCTATATCATTAATTGATGTATTCAATACTCCATAGGTGTGCTCCGGTTCTTCTCCCCAGTTTAAATCCGGTAGTTGTTTTCCATTTTTTAAATCATCTTCCTGTACATCAATCCCGTATTTTATAAAAGAACCCCTCTGACCATTTATAATAAATTTAGGAATTTCTTCTTTCATTAAAAATGAAGTTCTCAGCGTTACCCTGAGGTTGTTTTCGTAATTCATTATTAAAATATAATTATCTTCTACCTCAGCACCCTCTCTCTGGGTTTTTATATCTGCAAAAATACTTTTCGGAAGGCCGAATAAAAATAAGGCTTGATCAATAAGGTGGGAACCAAGATCAAATAACATTCCGGATCCCGGTGTTTTTTCTTCTTTCCAGCCTTGTTTTATAAAATTTCTGAAACGGTCGAAATGTGCTTCATAGTCAACTAATTTACCTAATAAACCCTCATCAATTACTTTTTTTACGGTTTTAAAATCACCATCCCATCTTCTGTTGTGATAAACCGATAAAACAAGATTTTTTTTATCGGCGAGTTCAATTAATTCTTTTGCTGATGCACTATCTACTGTAAAAGGTTTTTCGACCACTACATTTTTACCCGCTTCTAACGCTCGTTTTGTGAAATCGAAATGGGTAGTGTTAGGTGTATTTACAACTATTAATTCAATGGAATCGTCTTGTAAAATTTTATTAAAATCGCTTTCAACTATAACCCGGTCGTATTTATTTTTAATTTTTTCGGGCTTACCTGAAACAATAGTTTTCAAATTATAGTTATGATTCGAAACCAGAAAGGGTGCATGAAATATTTCGCCCGACAAACCATAAGCGGCCAATGCTGTAATAATAGGTGTTGACATAATTAAAAAATTTAAATCCGTGTTTTTTATTAAATTCGTATTTGTATTAGAAATTAATTATTTTTTATAAAAACCAAACAAAACCATGAAACTAATCGCCATTGTTATTGCCATGTTCTCTGCCTGCTTTGGCAAAGTAAAAACCCGCCCTGTAAATATGGAAGCACCAAACAAAACATTTTATGATTTTAGTGCCAAAGCTATTGATGGCAAACCAATTGATTTTTCGAAATATAAAGGAAAAAAAGTATTGGTTGTAAATGTAGCTTCAGAATGTGGTTATACACCGCAGTATAAAGATTTGGAAGCATTAAATGAAAAACATGGCGATAAGGTTGTTATTCTTGCATTTCCATCAAACGAATTTGGCGGACAAGAGCCAGGTTCAAATGCTGAAATTGCTAAATTTTGCTCAACAAAATTTGGTGTAAAATTTCAAATGTTCGAAAAAGTGATGGTTAAAAAAGGTAAGGAACAATCTCCTTTATACCAATGGTTAACAAATAAAGCAAATAACGGTTGGAACGATCAAGACCCCACATGGAATTTTTGCAAATATTTAATAAATGAAAAAGGGGAATTGGAAAAATTCTTTCCTTCAAAAGTAAACCCAATGAGTGAAGAAATTATAAAAGCAATAGGTGCTTAATTTTTAATATTATTTTGTTTTAAAGCCGCTTGCGTAAGTAAGCGGCTTTTTTATTTAAAAGAAGATTGTCATTTGTGTTTTAAAACAAAATATGAATTTGAAATATCTGCAAAAAAACTTGCAGTATAATCAAAAGCTATATTTTTAAAACTTTATAAAATTTTTTAAAATTATTTCCCTATTAATTTTGTAGGGTATTGACTTTTAAAAAAATTGATTTTACATTTGCCGTATGCAAAGGCAGTTACTTACATATCGGCTTTCTATCTCCTCCGCAATATTTTTTCCGGGTCATACCTGTTGTTGCCGTTAGGCATAACTATACGCAGTAGCGCCTGTTGTTTCAACATGCCCCAGGGGCAAAAGGTGCCTAAGTTTTTATACTTAAATTATTTATTTAATTCCGGAAATTAAATTTTATATGACAGTTATACGCCAACCTTTATTTACATTGGGTGATGTTCTCACACCGGAACAAAACAATTTTTTTCAAAAAAATGGTATCATTCAATTCAAGCAATTCATAGATAAAGACACTGTGTCCTTGTTCAGGTCAGAAGTTAAAAGAGTACAGGAAAGATTCATTAACGATGATATTAAAAAAGTAAATGGTATCCCATTAAAATTTGGGAAGGATTGGAATGGTTCACCACTCATTCAAAGATTGGCTTTTACATCACATTACAGTAAAGTATTAAGCGATTTTTTAAAAGACCCACGGTTGCAGGCATTGTTAAACCTTTTGGGAATTTATGAAGCTCGCATAGGTGAAAACGAAAAAGATGGCCTGGTGGTAAACCATTATGTAAATTCACCTTTCAGTCAGTTTAAGCAATTAGGATGGCATACCGATAGCCCTCGCGATTTATTTTTAGGCTCGAAAATATTACCGATGCTTAACGTAGGCTTGCATCTTGATGATTGCCCTTATCAAAATGGTGGTTTAAGAGTATTGGCAGGAACACATAACCAAGGGCTGTGGAAATTATTTTTTAGGAAAAAATATTTTGTTGACAATCAACCCGACGAAAGAGAAACTGGTTTTGATATTGAAGCGGGTGATCTTACTGTTCACGATGGAAATATTTGGCATCGGGTACAACAATCACCCTTTACAGGCGAACAAAGTCGCAGAAGAGTAATGTATATACCTATCATTACAGGCGCTTATCAACCCAAACATGCTGAAAGCCCTACACCATTCTATCATACGCTGGCACAATTAAAATGGAACCCTTATGGTGGCGGTGTAAAAATTGTAAAACCTTTGCAGGTACGCTTCAAAAAATGGATTGATAAAGGTTTAAAATTATCGTTGGTAAAAAATTAAAAGGATGGCAGATAATAATCAATATTCATTAATAACGGGCGCTGCCGGAGGAATAGGAAAAAGCATAGCAGGGTCTTTGGCTAAAAGGGGGTACAGCCTGCTTATTATTGATATCAACGAAAGGCAACTGCATGAGACAGTTGCCTTTTACAGACATCAATATCCAAGCTTGATTATTGAAGGCTTATGGCTTGATATCTCAAAAGAAAATGCGGCCGGTGAAATTATTAAGTGGGCCGGCCCATATTTAAGCAATATCAAAATAGTGGTAAACAATGCCGGATATGGCATCAACGGTCAATTTGAAACTGTTGAAATCCATTCGCACCTCAACATTATTGATACCAACCTTAAAGCGCTTGTGGCAATATCTCATGCTTTCATACCAATATTAAAAAATAACGGAAAAACCTATCTTTTGAATGTAGCCAGTACTACTGCTTATCAATCAGTTCCCTATTTAAGCATCTATGCTGCCTCAAAAGCTGCAGTACTTTCATTTACACGAAGCCTTAGATACGAATTAAGAAAATCTTCTATTTCTGTATCATGCCTGAGCCCGGGCAGTACGGATACTAATTTTGTTCACAGGGCGCTGATGGGTGAGGAAATTCAAAAGCTGGCACAAAAAGTAAATATGAAACCTGATGAAGTTGCAGAAATTGCATTGAAAGGCTTATTTGCAGGGAGAGCTGAAATTATACCGGGTTTTGTGAATATACTAAATGCCATATTACCCAGATTTTTTTCTAAAAAACTGGTTGAAAGGGTTTCCGGAAATATTTATGAGACAATCTGATTAAGAGGCCATTTTAAAATTTTCTTTTAGATATGTTTTTATGGATTGATTTATTGGGTTCACTTCATTCATTTGCCTCAGTTTTTCCCAAGATTCAAAATTAATATCTTTGCTTTTTGCAGTTTTATTTTCATTTAATACGGTCGAAAAATTTTGTTTTTGTATTATAATTTTATTCAGGTCAGCTTCTAAGCTAATTAAAGCTTGTTTGGTTTGTTCCAGTTTGGATTGATTTATTATAAGTTTTGTAATATCGATTTTATTTTTTCGCAGGTTGAGCTTAAAAAGCTTGTATTCGGCTTTAGTTTTCCAAACCGTGAGTTTATCTGCCACCTTGCCTTTTCCGGCAGCTTGAATGGCGTCATTCAATGATATTATATTTTGTTCTTCCTCCATAATAAGCAGAGTTACTTCATTCAGTTTTACTAAGCTTTTATAAATCCTATATTCCAACATTGCAATCCGGTAAATGAATTGCTTTTGTTTCATATTTAATTTCATTAAAACAGTTTCAGCAGCAGCGAGAGATGGAAGTTGATTAAGCATAATTTTATTGGTTTATAATTTGTTTTGATACTTAAATTTAACCAATTTTTGATAAACGACCTAAATTATCAATATTTTGATATCGGTATATTGATAATTAATATTTGTTAAGCCGGTAAACTTTAAGATCATCATTTTCTTAAATGGAATAATTTACTTATTTTTCACAAAAGCAAAAATATTACTAATTATGATAAGGACTATAATTATTCCAAGCACTACTAATTATAAAGTTACTTTAGATTTTCCTATAGATTATATTGGAGAGGAAATAGAAATCATTGCTTTTAAAAAACAAGAAGGATTACAGGAAAAAACAGACCTTTCAAAGAAATTTACATCTTTTGATAATATTAAGATCGATACTTCTGATTTTAATATTAATAGGGAAGAAGCAAATGAAAGATAAAGTATTTTTAGATTCTAAGCATTCTTATACCCTATAATTAATATACATATCAATCATTAGCGGACGCTCTCTTTTTTAACTCTTTGCAGATGTGGCTTTTAAATTTAAAAGAAATCGCTTTCAAATTATATTCATTTGAAAGCGATTTCTTTTATACTGAAATTATTACCTTATTTTTTCTTTGCCGGTTGCCCTTCGCCATCATTAATTAATTTAAATAAACTTCCTTTTATATATTGATCCCAACCTTTTACACACATATCGTAGCATTCTACTTCGGGTACCAAACCGATGTGAGTAAAATTAATTTGAGTTGAATTGTCTTTCGTTGTGAGTTCAAAACTCATTTTGGTGTTTGTCCATTCGGTTTTGT
Organism: Spirosomataceae bacterium; assembly: GCA_965248855.1. Lineage (GTDB taxonomy): Bacteria > Bacteroidota > Bacteroidia > Cytophagales > 172606-1 > CBDFKQ01. The sequence continues at coordinate 247,307 of CBDFKQ010000004.1, forward strand.
CATTAAGCCAATCAAGAAAGCAGTCGGTAACCAACCAAACAACTTTTTTGTCGGGAATAAATTCAACTATTTTATGAGTTACAAAATTATTCCCTCCGAAATTTATTTTAAAAACATCATTTAGCTTGTGTGAACCGCCTTCTAAATTTTCATTCCACCATTCTGTAACATTGTTAATACTTTTGAATGCTTTTTCGACATTGCCTTTTACCTCAATACTTATATTGTAATTTTGCTTTTCCATTTTGTTTTTTTTTAGTTATTTATAAATCTTATACAAAGAAAAGAATAGATTATATATTGATTTTGTAAAAATCGGAAGTGCTTATTCTTTATAGAATAGTTTTCCAAAATCGTTTGTTGTGTTTTCAAAACCGGAATATGATTGGCCTGTAAATCTTTTAAACTCTTTTATAAAATGTGACTGGTCGTAGTAGAAATCATAAAAATCGTTTTTCATGAATGATAATACATCATTATTGGCTACGGCATTATAATATTGCTTGAAACGGATAATGGTAGATAAATTTTTTGGACTGACTCCCAACCTTTCTTCAAATTTCATATTCAGCCATCGGCTACTGTAACCGCTTTTCTTTTCTAGTTCTTTTATAGTTATTCTTCCCTTTGATGAAATTATTTTTGATACACAATATTCAAAAATAGAATCCTCACCATGATTCATAAGTTGTTTAAGCAAAAACTGTTGTAAATAAGCAACTTTACCTTCAATGCTTTCAACGTTTGAAATTTGCTCTTCTAATTGATTGGCAATAATTCCTAAAATATCTGTAAGTGAATAAATTTGGTTTTTTAGGCTGTTTAATGGCAAACGAAAAAAACGATAAGCTCCTTGAGGATTAAACTCTGCACAAAGTGTACCTGTAGCAACATTTTTATCAACATCTAATATAACAGGCACATCAACCAATCCTGTTAATGTAATGCCCTGTTCTTTTGATGTAAATATTTTATCACCCATTGCAGCTACAATACCATTGCGAAAGGCTACTGTCAATTTAATATTTCCATTGGGCACAACCAACTTCAAATCGTCAATAGGTATTTTTCCGCTGCTTTCAAACACCCACATTTTTTCTATGTAACTTTTAAGCAAGGGATGTGGTTCGATATTTTGAAATCGCATTTGCATTGTTTTTCTTTTAGTTGAGGTTTGGTAATGCGTTTATAAAGCAATTAATATAGATTGTAAAAAAAAATATGTTTATATTTTTAATAAATTTCATATATATGGTAGACAATACCATGATTTTTAAGATTATGTTTCTGCCTTTCCTTAAATTATCATTAATGATTTTCTACCATTTCTTTTAAATTTACAAATGTTTGGTATGGACCAATCGTGGCAGTATAATTTACCAGCCACGAAGGAAGAGTACCTCCCGGATTTACGCTTAAAGTATAATCAATTTTAATATGATTGTTCGGCAAAGAATTTAATTTATATAATCCCAATGAATATGGCACTCTAATAATGTTTTTCTTATACGGAACAAGTTTTGGGAAACTTCTAACTGTAATAATCGCTTTTTTACTTAAAGAGTCTTTCGCTACAGCTAATTCTACTGAGGCATCTCGGTTGCTTGCCGGCCAGGGTAAGGAAATTTCCGAATAAAAATATAATGTATCGGCATTTTTTTTATTAATTAAATAAGACACAGTGGTTTTATAAACCCAGTTTTTATGATTATCAACATCTTGTAATATTTTTATCAGTTTTTCTATAGATCCATTAAATTCGCAAATAACCCTTACTTGTTTATATCTTTCGCTATTTAGCATTCTCGTATATACCGAAATACCATTCTTCTCTTTTGCTAAATTCCAATTTTCCTGAGCATATATGATAAGAGGAATAAAAAATAAAAAAAATGTTAAAAGTAATCTTGTCATAATTAAAATTAATCGGAATCGTTTGTTAATATTATTATCTGGAGATTTATTTTTGTCCGGCTTGAAATTAAATATATTTCACAATTTTATTAATCCTTTTCGGTATTAAATATGGCATCATCCATGAATAAGTCATTAATGGCATTGAAAACATTAAAAGCTTTACACAACATAGAAACAGTTATTGAAAACATTAAAAATAAACCACAGACATTTAATAGAAATATTAGTTTACCCGGAGAATTTATTGTTACTGAAGAAGGAATTAACAAAAGGCTCAAATTTTTGTACGAAGAAACGAAGAAAGAGCTTGCCTATGTTTCGGAAAAAAATACATTTAATGATTTTAATCGATTAGAAGGGAATATTGAAAATTATATTGGGATGACAATGGTTCCAACAGGAGTTATTGGTCCACTCAGGGTAACCGGTTCTGCTGCCAATGGTGATTTTTATATTCCATTAGCTACTACAGAAGGTGCACTTGTTGCTTCATACCAAAGGGGAGCTAAAGCTTGTTATTTAGCAGGAGGTGCAAGCTCAGTTTGTTTAATGGAGGGTGTACAACGCTCTCCGGTTTTTAAATTTATTAATTTAGGGGAGCTGGGAACATTCCTAATTTGGATTTTAGGTCAGCTGGATAATTTTAAAAATATTACCGAGCAATCAAGTAATTATGCCAAGTTAATTGAAGTAAAACCAAATATTGAAGGCAACCAACTTATAATAACTTTTGAATACCATACAGGCGATGCTGCAGGGCAGAATATGGTTACTTTTTGCACAGATGCTATCTGTAATTTCATTATTGAACACGCTCCTATAAAACCACAATTTTGGTCAATTGAAAGCAATTATTCAGGGGATAAAAAAGCCACTGCTCTTTCTTTTAGCAGCGTTAGAGGTAAAAAAGTTACTTCAGAAATTGTTTTATCATCTCAAATAGTTAGGGATGTATTAAAAACTACACCCTATGCCATGGCCGAATATTGGAAATTATCTACAGTTGGTACTGTTCAAAGTGGAGCTATTGGAGCTCAAGGTCATTTTGCAAATGGGCTTGCAGCTTTATTTTTGGCAACCGGTCAGGATGTGGCTTGTGTAGCAGAAGCGGCTGTAGGAATTACCAGAATGGAACTTACTTCAGATGAAAATTTATATGCATGCGTTACATTGCCAAGCCTGATTGTTGGAACTGTTGGAGGTGGTACAGGGCTGCCCACTCAAAAAGAATGCCTTGAATTAATGGATTGTTATGGTAGTGGCAAAGCAAAGAAATTTGCTGAAATATGTGGAGCTTTAGTGCTTTCCGGAGAGCTTTCAATCGCCGCTGCACTATCTAATGGGCATTTTTCAGCCGCGCATAAAAAATTTGGTAGAAAGAATTAAACTCAAATATGCTTTCAAATCAATTTAGTAATATAAAAGAAAATAATTCTTCCTTTCTAAAACGGTTTTATATCTATCAAAAAGAAAGGTTTTCATTTTTAGGCCATGGATTGATTGTAACTTCATTTAGCTTTTCTGCCATTTCTTACTCCAGAATATGCAGAGGTGCTACAGGATTTATCAATACAAATATTTTTATTGCCGGTATCTTTATTACAATATCTCTTTTTTTTTTAGTTAGGATATTTGATGAATTTAAAGATGCAGATGATGATGCTAAGTTTAGAAGTGATTTACCGGTTCCCAGAGGATTAATCTCTCTATTGGAATTGGGAAGCATTGCGGTAATAATTATAATATTTCAAATTATCGTAATTCTTCTTTTTTTTTCTCAGATGATAGTTTTCTACTTAATAGTTATGTTTTATTTACTATTGATGGGAAAAGAATTTTTTATTCCGGATTGGCTAAAAAGACACCGGTTTTGGTATGTAACTTCTCATATGTTTATTATTCCCTTAGTAGATATGTACGCAAGCGGCCTTGACTGGAAATTGAGTAATGTTAACCCTCCAAAAGGATTAATTTTCTTCTTTGCAGTTTCTTACATGAACGGAGTAGTATTAGAAATTGGAAGGAAGATACGTATTCCTCAAAATGAATCGGAAGGAGTTTTGACATATTCTGCACTTTTAGGTGTTAATAAAGCAACCTATCTGTGGATTTTTATTTTAATAATCACATTAATTTTAAGTATTATAGCAAGTGCATTTGCCGGATATGGTCGGATCATCTTTATTATACTTACCGGTTGTTTCTTTTTGTGCTCATTCCCGGCGTTTGCTTTCTTATTTAAAAAGTCTAAAAAACTATCCAAAACTATAGAATATGCTTCTGCACTTTGGACAATAGCCATGTACTTAACTTTAGGTGGAGGACCAATAATTTCAAAATTCTTTTTTAAATGACATATCCAATTATTACAAGTCAAAAATCAATTAAGGATTTTAATATTGGGGGAAAGGCTAAAAATCTTTTTCGTCTCATTGAATTAGGTTTTAACGTTCCAAAGTTTGTAGTTATTCCTCATGAAGTTTTAAATGAATTTTTACCTCAAAACATAGACGAACTCCATGAAAATGACATTATAATTTTTTTAAAAGAAATAGTTATACCGGAAGAAATTATAAATGAAATTCTTTCTTACTTTTCTCCTGATTCATATTTTGCTGTTCGCTCATCTGCCTCAGATGAAGATAATCTTAATTTTTCGTTCGCTGGCCAGTATGAAAGTTATTTGTTTGTTAATAAAGATCATCTGGCTGAGAAAATTAAAAGTGTTTGGAGTTCTCTTTTTTTAGTAAGAGTAATTGAATATAGAAAAAACAATAATATTTCCGGTACTTCCAAAATGGCAGTTATTATTCAGGAAATGATAAATGCTGATGTTTCGGGAGTCGCGTTCGGAATAAATCCCATCAATAAAAATCAAAATGAAAAATTAATTAACTCAGTGTATGGCTTGGGTGAAGGGCTTGTTTCAGGAGAACTGGATGCAGATATGTTTATTATAAGAAACTCTGATTCCGCAGTAAAACAAATCCATAATAAAACTCATAAAATTGTTTTTGATTCAATAAAATGTTGGGGGGTCAGGAAAGTAGAAGTTAACAAAGAATTTCAAAATTTGCAATCCTTAACTGATACACAAATAAATGAACTAGAAGAAATTCTTGATAAGCTTAATATTGAATATCAAACGCCACAGGATATAGAATTTGCAATAAAAGAAAACACTATCTTTTTAACACAAACCAGACCTATTACTACATTAAATCAAACAAGCAAAAACCCTCAGGAGTCATATATAGTTTGGGATAACAGTAATATTATAGAATCTTATCCCGGAGTTACAACCCCTCTTACCTTTTCTTTTATAAGTCAGTCTTATAAAGGTGCATACAAACTATTTTGCGAATACATGGGTGTTAGTCCTAAAGTAATAAAAAATAACGAAAGGGTTTTTGCAAATACATTAGGTTTTATAAACGGAAGGGTTTACTATAATCTTAAGAGTTGGTATTACATGCTTGCCATGGTTCCGGGTTATAGTATCAATGCGCGGTTTATGGAAAATATGATGGGTGTAAAGGAACGTTTTGATGTTCCTGAAAGCTACAGATTATCGCACGGTAAAGCATTTTGGCAAATCTTTATAATGGCTATAAGGATGTATTTTCGTCTTCTTTTGCTTCCTAAAAAAAAGAAAGAATTTTTTATATTGTTGAATGACACAATTAAGAAATACAAAAAAATAAATTTCAGAGAAAAAAATGCTTACGAATTAATGGATTTATATTATTCATTTGAATCCACATTGTTAAACCAATGGAAAGCCCCTTTAATAAATGATTTTTTTGCCATGATTGGCTATGGAAGGTTGCAAAAGCTTTGTCAAAAGTATTTAATAGGTAATAATCCCAATATTCATAATGATTTATTGTGTGGCAGCGGTGATATAATTTCAACCCAACCCATTCATAGATCTATAGCAATTGCATCAAAAATATCGAAAGAAAAGAATCTAAAGGAGTTGTTTATCAAACAAGATGAAATATTTATATGGAAAAATTTAAATGAAAATAAATCTGAAGAAAGCAAATCATTAAAGTTAGAAATCGATAATTATATTGAAGACTTTGGTGAACGCTGCATAGGTGAACTTAAATTGGAAACCGTTTCATATACACAAGATCCTACCAAATTTATTAAAATATTAAAAGCTTATGTTGTTTCTGAAATTACTTTAAACAGTACTTCCGGAAAAATAGAAGAAGAAATAAGAATTACCGCCTTAAAAGAAGTAAATGAGACCTTGAAAGGAAATTGGTACAAAAAATTTAAAATGAAACGGGCTATTTCCCGGGCCAGAGAGTTGGTAAGTGCTAGAGAAAATCTTAGATATGAACGCACAAGGGCCTTTGGTATAGTTCGTGAAATATTTTCCGGTATTGGTTATCAATTTTATTCCAATAATATTATTAATGCGCCAAGTGACGTATTTTATTTAACTAAAGATGAAATTTTTTCTTTTATAGAAGGCACAAGTGTGTCTCAAAATATTAGGGAACTTATTGGGTTTCGTAAACATGAATTTGAAACATACAGAAAACAAAACGTTCCTTCAGAGCGCTTTTCTACATCCGGTATAGTTTATCATGACAATGATTTTTTTAATATTAATAAATTACAAAAATTTGATGGCGATCTGAATGGAATTGGTTGTTGCCCGGGTATTGTTAGGGCTAAAGTTCAAGTAATTTTTGATCCTATAAATGCTCTGCCATTAAATGGAGATATTTTAATCACTTCAAGTACTGACCCCGGCTGGGTTACTCTTTTTCCGAGTGCATCGGGGATAATTACTGAAAGGGGGAGTGTTTTAAGCCATTCTGCAATTGTTTCCAGAGAAATGGGTAAGCCATGCATTGTTGGAGTGCAGGGATTATTAAAAACTTTAAAAACAGGAGACGAAATAATTATGAATGGGAGTACAGGTGCTATTACATTGATAAAGTGAATATGAATAAATCAATTTCCACAAAAGTAAATTTTAATTTTATTCGATATGCAAACTGTTGGGAGGATGCTGATATTTTATTAAAAGGATTGTCTTTAAAAGCAGGTTCGAAAATACTTTCTATTGGATCAGGAGGTGACAACTGTTTTGCTTTGCTTACTACTGATCCTCAAATGGTGGTAGCAATTGATATTAATAAAACTCAGTTGAGTTTAATAGAGTTAAAAAAGGTTGCAATAAAAAATTTAACTTACGAGGAAACATTAAAATTTCTGGGGTTTCTACCATCCACAAATAGAAAGGAAGTATTTAATAAAATCAAATCAGAAATGAGCCTTTCGGCTAATAGTTATTGGGAAGCTAATACTAACATCATAGAAAAAGGAATAATATATTCCGGCAAATTTGAAAAATATTTTATATTATTTAGCAGTAAAATTTTACCTTGGATTCACTCAGGTAAAAAGATCGAAAGTATTTTCACAAAAAAAACAAAGGAAGAACAAGAAAGCTATTATAACCAAATATGGAACTCGTGGAAATGGAAACTTCTATTTAAAATCTTTTTTAGTAAATATATAATGGGTAGATACGGTCGCGACCCAAAGTTTTTGAAAGAGGTAAATGTACCAGTTGCTAAAACAATTTATAACAAAGCGGCTATACATTTGCAGTCATTAGAAGCGCAGCATAACTTTATTCTTCATTTTTGCCTTAAGGGAAATTTTGGAGAAAATCTTCCCTTTTATATGCGAAAAGAAAATTTTGACTTTGTAAAAGCGAATATTGAGAAACTTATATTAATGGAAGGATTGGCTCAACATGCTATTGATGTTCATGGTAAATTTAATGCAATGAACCTTTCTAATATTTTTGAATACATGGATACCGATACATTCGAAACTACATCTAAAGAATTGCTAAAAGGCTTGGAGGATAAAGCGAAAATATGTTATTGGAATTTAATGGTTTCAAGAAAGATTTCAAAAACTTTTCCCGAAGAAGTAGAGTACCAACAAAAAATTTCAAAAGACTTAACTGATAAGGATAAAGGTTTTTTTTATAGTGAATTTATAGTCGAAAATAAAAAATGAATAAAGAATACATTAATACCATCTTATTAGCCATTTTATTTTTATTGCTTTTTGGGATCGCTGAATTACTTTATTATAAATTCCATGTAAAAGCTGATACGACAAGAAAGGTAGTTCATTTAGGTACCGGACTTCTTTGTTTATTATTTCCTTCCATGCTTCATAGCCATTGGTTTGTTTTTTTTCTTTGTTTCGGTTTCGCAGTAATCCTTTTTGCCAGTTTAAAGTTTAATTTATTAAAATCAATAAATGCTATAGAAAGGGTTTCTTATGGTAGCTTACTTTATCCATTAATTATATATATCTGTTTTTTAATTTACAATTACTTTAATAATAATTACATCTATTTTTATCTTCCATTATTAATCATGTCAATTTGCGATCCTTTTGCTGCTATAATTGGAAAGAGATGGCCTTATGGAAAGTTTTATATTAGAAAAGATAACAAGACAATTATGGGTTCTGCTGCCTTTTTTATTTCCAGTTCTATTATAACGTTGATACTTTTTTATTTTTTATTGCCGAATAGCGATAAATTTTTAATTACTTTTTCAGTCGCATTATCAGCCACCTTGGCTGAAGCTTTATTTGTAAAAGGGTTCGACAATTTTACAATTCCTTTGAGTGTAATAATGATTTTGATTGTGTTACATGTATGAAATAATAAAAACAAGGCCTGGAGATACTAATTTTAATTTATTTGAGGATTTTCCAAATGAAATTTATCCTGAAGGCAGTCTGTATTATCAACAATCAAGGCATATTAATGAAATTTACTTAGAAAATTGTTTTCTTCTTTTAGAGAACGGAAAGGTAAAAAGCCGTGCAAGTATGTATTGCAATCCATACATGTATTATCAAAATAAAAAAACCGTTACAATTGGGCATTATGAATCGTCAGAAGATAAAAATTGTTCAAAAAAACTAATCTCCCATATTATTTTGGAAGCCAAAAAATTAGAAGCCGAATTTTTAATAGGCCCTATGAATGGAAGCACTTGGGATGAATATCGTTTTAGCCTTAATCACCAATATCCTACATTTTTTTTAGAACCTTACCACCAATTGTATTACAATCAGCACTTTTTAAATGCTGATTTTGAAATTATAGCCAAGTATTATTCAAGCATTGAAACTAACCTAATTTTTAATAGCGCATTTGTATTAGAAAGAGAAAATGAGCTTCGAAAAATCGGTGTAAATTTCAGGAACATTAATTTGGAAGAATTTGAAAAAGAACTGGAAAAAATATATGAGTTTAATTCTGTTTCTTTTAAATCAAACTTCTTGTTTACACCTATTAAAAAAGAAGATTTTCTTAAAAAGTATACTGAAACTAAAAAATTTATAAATCCACAATTTGTAATGCTTGCTGAAGATAAAGAAGAAAACCTTATAGGATATTTTTTCTGTATACACGATTTTTTTAATAAAAATTCAAAAGCATTAATTGCTAAAACAGTAGCCAGGCATCCTGATAAAACGTGGAGTGGTGTTGGGCATGTGTTAGGTAATATTATTGCTGCAAGGGCATTAAAAGATGGTTACCAAGCTATTATTCATCCTTTTATGCACGAGGAAGGAACATCAAAGAAAATGTCAAATAACTTTTCCGGCAAATCATACAAAAACTATGTACTGTATGGAAGAAGTATATAACGATGCTTTTAATATTACAGATCTTTTTTTTAATACTGCAAAAAAATATCCTAATAAAACAGCAGTAATTTTTAAAAATAAAAACATTTCCTTTGGCGAACTTGAAGTTAAAATTGAAAATACAGCGCAATATTTTTTAAACAAAGGAATAGGAAAAAACGACAGGGTTTTAGTTTTTGTGCCTATGAGTATTGATTTGTACCGAATTGTATTAGCATTATTTAAAATCGGAGCAATAGCTGTTTTTCTTGACGAATGGGTTAATAAAAACAGGATGGAAGAGTGCTGCAAAATAGCGCTTTGTAAGGCAATTATAACTACATTAAAAGCAAGAATATTCATTTTTTTTTCAAAGGAATTGAAAAAAATACCTATAAGATTGGGAGTTGGATTTAACGAAAAAAATGCAAGAAAAAATTTACCGGAAACATTTTACGATGATATTGCTCTTATTACTTTTACCACCGGCTCAACAGGTATTCCTAAAGCTTCTATTCGCACTCACCGACTTTTATTTAACCAATTTATAGCACTCGAAGAGAAATTGGAATACAGAGATGATGATATCTCTATGACAGTACTGCCAATAGTATTATTAATTAATTTGGCAGTTGGTGCTACCTCTGTAATTGCTGATTTTAAGAGCTCCAAACCCGATAGTTTACTACCTGAAAAAATAATTCGACAGTTAAAAAGACATTCAGTCAATACAATAATCGGATCTCCTTTTTTTATTAAAAAACTGGCAGAATATATAATTAAAGAAAAAAAATTTCTTCCTAATATTAAAAATTTTTTTACGGGAGGAGCCCCTGTTTTTCCTTCGGAAGCAAAAATTTATAATGATGCCTTTCCTGAAACAAAAATAGAAATTATTTATGGATCTACGGAGGCTGAGCCAATTAGTAGCATTTCTGCTAACGATTTGTTGAACTTAAAAAATGACATTTTAAATGGTTTAAATGTTGGAAAAGTATCAGCGTATGCAGAAGTTAAAATCATCAAAATTGACGATAAAAATATTTTTTTAAATTCAGAAAATGATCTAACCGGAATTGTCTTACCTCATAATACAATTGGTGAAATAATTGTGAAGGGTAAACATGTTCTTCGTGATTACCTCAATAATGAAGAAGCCTTTAAAAGAAACAAAATTTTGGTGGGTAATGAATTCTGGCACCGAACCGGTGATAGTGGTTATATTACTGAAAGTGGAAACCTTTTTTTAATGGGAAGGTGCAATTCATTAATTGAAAAGAATAAAAAAATACTTTATCCTTTTGTTTATGAAAATTATTTTCAGTTAAATGAACATATAGAAATAGGGACGATTATCAATACAAATAATAAAGTTTCCGCTGTTGTTCAACTTCGAGATAAATCAAAAGAATTCCTCGTCAAAGATTTTATAAAAGAAGTAGAACCATTAATTGATCGAATTATTTTTATAAATAAAATCCCCCGTGATCCTCGTCATAATTCTAAAATTGATTATCAAAAATTAAGTAGTTTGCTTGAAAAATATAAATGAATGAGCTCCCATGATAATAAATTATAGATGCGTTCAATTAAACATATGATTCATTTATGATTATCTTTTATCAAGAATTTAATCCAAACGAAATATATTTAGCCCCATTTTTTACATACACCTATATTTTTTCTCCTGCGTGTATAATAATAACCGGGAAAGTATTTGGAATCCATTCATTATGAAAAAATAAAAACAAAAAAGTTTAATATCGATTTTAACATATTTAAATTATTTATTGAATTTTAATTGCAAATAGAAAAATTGGGGAATTAAAACAAAGATTAGTTTATCTAAATATTAAAAAAGGTAATTTTAATATTAGGAAGGATCTCTATTGAAAATAAAATCTTTTGGTTCCGGATGAGTAGTGTGGAAGTATGCCAATTATTTTTATTAAAGATTTCTTACTCCTCTTTATATGTCTAAATCCTCTAAGTACCTCAAAATAAATTAGAATATTCTATGGCGATTATAATCTAAAGGTCAATTAAATGAAGTTTTTATATTCTTTTTTATAATAAAGCAAAAGAGTATATTAGTTTTAGAAAAATTTATTAAATAAAATTTTAGTTTTAGTTTAACAAAATAATGTTATGAGGAACGATTTTAACGTAAATTAAAAAAAAAATATATTCGCTTATTTTACCAAGGCTGCATTTTGATTATATGGATACTTTAAAATTAGATTTTGAACAGGCAAAAGCAAGACATTTATTATTTAAAACAAGATTAAGGTCAATTTTATTTGGAATAGAAATAGATGAAACTCCCGTTGTATCGCATTATGAATGCGCTGTTGGTAAATGGATTTATGGCCACGCATTAAAAGAATACGGACACATCCCCGAAATGAAAGAACTTGAAAGGGTTCATGCCAACATTCATTTATCTGCACGTGAATTAATAACTTTATTCAGGCAGGGTGATGTTGAAGAAGCCCATGCCGGCCTGGCAAAGATGGAAATGATTGCCGATGATTTAATCGACTTGTTAAATATTATTGAAAAGAAATTAAAAGAAAGTGATCAAAAACCTCAAAATTACTCTAACAAAGAGGAATTATTAAGTATAAATTACAATGAATTGCTGGAGCTGCACGGCACAATTCAACAACTGGACGCTAAAATCAAGCAACAGGCAAATGAATTATATCAGGCTAAATCATATACTGATTTGCGTTTGAAAACACTGTTTAAACAGGCACCTATTGCGCTTGCTATTTTTAAAGGCAGTGATTATATGGTTGAAATGGCAAATGATTTAATGCTGTCATACTGGGGTAGAAAAGAAGAGGAAGTATTAAACAAACCGGTTTTTGAAGCAATATCAGAAGTAAGAGATCAGGGTTTTGAATCAATTCTTGATCAAGTTTTTAAAACCGGAAAATCATATATTTCTACGGAAAGTACAGCAACTCTGTGGCATAATGATAAATTTATTACTATCCATGTAACATTAAATTTAGAAGCCTTAAGAGAAGCTGATGGTACCATTTCAGGAATATTAAGCCTTGTGCATGATATTTCTGAACAGGTGGAATCAAAAAAGAAAATAGTAGAGGCTGAAGAAAGGACAAGGATTGCAGTTGAAGCTGCAATGCTTGGTACTTTTGATGTTGATATGGTTTTTGATAAAATTATAAGTTCTAAGCGCTTCAGTGAAATTTTTGGATTTAAAGAAACAAATATTTCTCATGAAGAATTATTAAATGTTGTTCATCCTGAAGATTTAAGTATAAGAAACGCTGCCCACGAACTTGCATTAACTACAGGAATTTTAAGCTACGAAACAAGACTTTTATGGAAAGATGGAACAATTCATTGGGTGAAAGTTCAGGGAAAAATGTTTTTTGACAAAAAGAAAAATCCGACACGGCTTATAGGGGCAGTGATGGATATTACCGAACAAAAAGCGTTTATGGAAGAGCTTGAAAATAAAGTATTTGAACGCACCCAGGAATTACAATATGCCAATAAGGAGCTTAAAAATATAAATCAGGAGCTTGCCTCTTTCGCCTATATTTCAAGTCATGATTTGCAGGAACCATTACGAAAAATACAAACATTCGGGGGACGGATTTTTAAATCCGATTATGATAATCTTTCTGAAAATGGAAAGGATTACTTAAACAGAATGCAAAATTCAGCCGGCAGAATGCAAACGCTAATTGATGATTTGCTTACTTATTCAAGGACGAGTGCCGTCGAAAGAGTTTTCTATAAAACAGACTTAAATGTTTTATTCACCGAAGTTAAAAATGAATTTAAAGAGAAAATAGAAGAGAAAATAGCTGAGATTGAAATTTCCGAGATGCCCGAAATAAAATCTATCGCATTTCAAATCAGGCAATTATTTATAAACCTGATTTCAAATGCCATTAAATTTGCCAAACGAAATGAAACAGCAAAGATTATTATTAAATCCCAAATTTTAAAAGGCTCAGAAATTAATATTCCTGATGTTTTAATTAATGAAAATTATATTCGCATCAGTATTTCTGATAATGGAATTGGTTTTGAAGCTCATCACAGTAAAAAGATTTTTGAAGTTTTTCAAAGGCTGCATGCAAAAGGCGATTATGCCGGTACCGGTATCGGGTTGGCTATTTGTAAAAAGATAGTTGATAATCACAGAGGATTTATAGAGGCCAATGGAGAATTGAATAACGGAGCTACTTTTAACATTTATCTTCCAATAAATGCGGATAATTAAAGCTGTTTCATAAAACATATAAAAATGAAATTTTTTCTTAATTCTTATAAATCTTTTCTTTTTTTTTGTTGCCTAATTTTAATCTCAGGTTGCAGCAAAAAAATAAAAACACAGGTTATATTTACAAATACGAATAAAAACATTCTTATTGATACATTATTACGAGTTGGAGCGGAGCAACCGGATTTTTATTTACCCGCATTAAAAAATAAAAGAATTGCTTTAGTAGTTAATAATACTTCGCTCATCAACTCTACCCATCTGGCAGATTCTTTATTAAAACTAAATATTATTGTAAAAAAAATATTTTCTCCTGAACATGGCTTCCGTGGTGAAGCAGATGCCGGGGAGACGGTAAAGAACAGTATTGATATAAAAACGAATTTACCGTTAATCTCTTTATATGGAAAAAATAAAAAACCAACTCCGGAACAATTAAATGATATTGATATAATTTTATTTGACATGCAGGATGTGGGTGCAAGATTTTATACCTATTCAAGCACCATGCAATATGTGATGGAGGCCTGTGCAGAGCAAAAAAAAATATTAATTATTTTAGACAGACCAAACCCAAATGGTGAATACATTGCCGGGCCCGTGCTCGATTTAAAATATAAATCCTTTGTAGGTTTAAACCCTATTCCCATCGTTCATGGGCTCACTTTAGGTGAGATGGCTTTAATGATAAATGGAGAAGGATGGCTGAAAGATAATTTAAAATGTGATTTAGAAATTATTAAAATTAAAAATTATAACCATCATCGAAAATATATTTTGCCCGTAAGGCCTTCACCAAACTTACCCAATCAACAATCAATAAAATTATATCCGTCATTGTGTTTATTGGAAGGCACTGTAATAAGTGTAGGAAGAGGAACCGATTTTCCATTTCAGTTGGCAGGCGGTATAGATTCTACTTATGGTAATTTTAATTTCACACCGCAAAGCAACGCAGGTAACAAAGCACCCTTATATAAAAATACAAAATGCTTCGGAATGGATTTTAGAAATGAAGAAAATACTGATTTTACTTTAAAGTACTTGATAGGTTTTTATCAAAAGTGTGTTGATAAACCCAAATTTTTCAATAAATATTTTGATACTTTGGCAGGTACAGATTCTTTAAGAAAACAAATCATTGAAGGGTTATCGGAAGAACAAATAAAAATATCCTGGCAAGCAGATTTAGAAAAGTATAAAATTTTGAGGAAAAAGTATTTACTGTATGAAGAGTAAAAAATGAAGTGCTGATGATGAAAAATTATTACTCAGAAAATCATAATTCTAATTTTAAACTTTAAATATGTATTTAATAATTTTCGGTAAATAATAATGTATATGGTTTATAAAACAGTTAAATAAAATTCAGTTAAAATAAAAAAAGACTTTCAGTACAGAAAGTCTTTTTTATGATTAAGATTTAAGATTAAAAAGGAGCATCATCAAAATCGTTATTTAATGGTTTTTGTTGTTGATTCATTCTGCTTTTAACAATCATAGTGCCTGCCTCATTTTCGAAAGAAGCCAAGCCATCAGGCATTTTACCTTGCAAAGGAACAAGATCCGTATTATCAAAATCAGTAAACTTGGTATATTTTCCGATAAAACGTAAACCGACAGTGTCTAAAGATCCGTTTCTGTTTTTGGCGATAATTACTTCACCCAATCCTATTGTAGAGTTTCCTGCTTCATCGGCAGTAATGTTGTAATATTCCGGTCTGTATAAAAACATTACCATGTCAGCATCCTGCTCAATAGAACCGGATTCACGCAAATCAGATAATTGAGGTCGTTTATCGCCACCGCGCGTTTCAACAGCACGTGATAATTGTGATAAAGCGATAACGGGTACATTTAATTCTTTGGCTATGCTTTTTAAAGATTTAGAAATTAAAGCAATTTCCTGTTCGCGATTTCCACCTTTATTTTTTCCGCCGGTGTCGGCAGTCATCAATTGTAAATAATCGATTATTACCAATTGAATGTCGTGTTGAGCTTTTAATTTTCTGCATTTTGCACGAAGTTCAAGAATAGAAAGAGCGGGTGTATCGTCAATAAAAATCGGCGCTTCTTCTAATCTTCTAATGGCTTGGTTTAATTGTTCCCATTCATAAGGTGCAAGTTGTGCTTTCTTTAATTTTTCGCTTTCCAGCTCTGCTTCAGAAGATACCAAACGACTCATTAATTGCAATGACGACATTTCTAAAGAAAAAATAGCCACAGGTTGCTTAAAATCAACTGCTGCATTTCTCGCTGCAGAAACTACAAATGCTGTTTTACCCATTGCAGGCCGGGCGGCAATAATTACCAAATCAGATTTTTGCCAACCAGATGTTACTCTGTCTAAATTACTAAATCCACTCGCAACACCTGTTAACCCATCTTTATGATCCTTCTTTGCATCTAAATCTTTTAAAAACAAAGCAGCCAAGGCCGACATGTTAGTAAAATTTTTGCGGATATAAGATTCCGATACATCAAAAAGAGATTGTTGTATGCGATCCATAAAATGAAAAACATCTACAGTTTCGTCATAACCATCTCTTTCAATTTCAGATGCAACAAGTAGCAAAGCTCGCCTGATAGCATGTTCAGATACTATACGGGCATGAGCTTCAATATTGGCTGCTGAGTTTACTCTCTCCGTTAAATTAGCAATATAAAATGCACCTCCGGCAGGATCCAATTTTCCGGTTGATCGCAGCTCATGAGTTACTGTTAAAATATCAATTGGCTCAGATTTAGAGAATAAGGCTTTAATCGCCAAAAATATTTCTCTATTCGCATCCCTGTAAAAACTTTCGGGTCTTAAAATATCAATTACGGCTGTCAATGCATCTTTTTCCAACATTAATGCACCCAGTACTGCAGATTCTAAAGCTGTGGCTTGTGGTGGTATTTTTCCTAAACCTCTGCTACCCGGCTTGGCATAGGTCGGGCGCAATTTTCGCAACGGCTTTTGTTCTTCTGAATCCATAAAAAAGAAAAAAATAAAAATTAAACAAAAAATATTTCTTTTTTACAAAGCCGGTTCTTCATTCACTACAATCTTTTCAATTTTATCTCCTTGTTTTATTGAGTTTATAAATTCTTCGCCCTTAATTAATTTTCCAAAGCAGGTATGTACCCTATCCAAATGTTTTGTAGCCTCTCTTGATAAGCAAATAAAAAACTGCGAGCCTCCCGAATTGGGTGCACTTGTTTTTGCCATTGATAAAATTCCTCGGTCGTGATATTGATTATTTCCTGTTACTTCATCAGGAATAGTATAACCGGGGCCACCGCCACCCGTTCCTGTAGGGTCACCACCTTGTATAACAAATGTTGGGATAACTCTGTGAAATATAGTGTTATCATAATAACCTTTTTTGGCAAGCTTAATAAAGTTATCTACAGTTACAGGTGCATCTTCTTCAAAAAAAGATACTTCAATTATACCTTTCGACGTATGTATTTCTGCTGTTTTCATAAGAAATTTAATAATAAAAATGGAGGGCAAATGTAATCAAAAAAACAAGCCTGATATGAATGGGGTATGCAAAAGTTGTAAAATTTTTATTATCAAAAAAAAACATTATTAAATTATAAACTGTGGATAGATTATTAAAAATAAAATTTAAAAAATTTTTAAAATGGTTCGATTTTTTGTATAGTTATATTGATTGTAGATTAATAACTTTTAATGAATAATTATGAATATTATTTAATGTAAAATGTTTTGTTAAAAGTTAAATCAAGTCAAATAATTTTTTGATTATGAGTTTATCAATATCAATATATTCATAATTTATAGATCATTAAAGCAATAAATTTTGCAAAAATATGGTATTATTTACAAAATGAAATTTGATGGAGGAGCCGGAAAACTTAAGCTTTAAAAACGAAATTAAAGATGCCTGTAAAGATTTACTATTTATAAGTGAAACGGATGAACCTTTAGTTTATATAGAGTTTGCAGACATTACAACAGAAGATCAATTAAAAATAAAGTTAATGATCTTCGAAAATAAATCTGATACAGTAAAGTTAAAAACCGAAACACTTGGTGTTTTTTTTAAAAACGCAATTACTGTTCAACCCTGGTTTGAAAAAGAAGAAAAAGAAACCGTTAAAAAATTTTTAAACTTAAAAAAAGTGCTTGAAAAAAACTTGAAAGCAATAAAAGTTTTTAAAATGGGTAAGGTAGAGCAAAATGTATTTATTTTGGGAAAAAATTCAATTGGCACTTTTGCAGGGCTAAAAACAAAGGTTGTTGAAACATAATTATGTTCATATCATTTACTTTTTTTCTTCTATATCCTATAAAATATGATTATTGTTGTTACAAAATTAGGTGTTCGCGGTATGGCTTTATATCCATTTATATTGATTCGAAATGCAAAGGACCGATATGATTTTCAGCTCATTCAACACGAACTTATACATCACAAACAGCAGATCGAATTATTAATTTTACCTTTTTATATATTTT
Organism: Spirosomataceae bacterium; assembly: GCA_965248855.1. GTDB lineage: Bacteria > Bacteroidota > Bacteroidia > Cytophagales > 172606-1 > CBDFKQ01. Next base: position 265,663 of record CBDFKQ010000004.1, read on the forward strand.
ATCTTTTAGAATACCTGTATCACAGGTTTAAAGGTAGAAATCACAATGAAGCATATCTTAATATATCTTTTGAGAAAGAAGCTTATTTAAATGACGATGTTGAAAATTATTTGCAAAAAAGAAAGTTGTGGAGTTTTATGAGGTATATGAATTGATTTTTATTTTTTATTTATTTCCTAACAGTTAAATTACATGTCAGAATCATCTTTTAATAATATATTTTTGATTAAACAAACGTTATGGGTTTAATATACGCAGAAATACAATTAATTAACGGCGATGACTTGGCGCTTGTAAGAAGAAATTTAATGGATAAGGATGAGGTAAAATCCATTTGGGTAACTGCCTTGGTTGATACAGGATCTTATATGTTGGCCATTAATGAAAGCATTCAGGAACAATTACAATTTCCTGTGCTCGACAAAAAATTTGGATTAATGGCAGATGGTTCTAGGTTGGAATGTGATATTGTCGGCCCTGTTGAATTGCGTTTTAAAAATCGTCAAACAACAGTAAGAGCGATGGTTTTACCGGGAGATGCTGAAGTATTATTGGGCGCAATACCAATGGAAGACATGGATGTACTTATTCATCCCTTAAGGCAAGAATTAATTGTAAATCCTGAGCATCCTTATTTTGCTGTTACAAAATTGAAGTAATATTTACTTATGAGTTTATTAATATTAAATTCAATTAATTTATATTTTTCTTTTTTGTGAGAGAATACACACAACAAATCATCATAAAAAAAACACAAATTACCATTCCCATCGCCTCTCTTGCCAGTTCCTGATTTGGAGTTTTCATTGCCATTCCCGTACCTTTTGATACAAAACCTTCCCATGCAGTCATTAGCATCCAACTGTTTATAGCAATTGATAAATATAAAATTGATAAAATTATAAGTAACTCACTATTAAATTTCCATCTGAAAGCCTGTATACCAACATAGGCAACAATCAAATATAAGGTTGCCCACCAAATTGGATCAGGGTCGTTCAATTGTAAATAAGCCGACCAGATAAATAATACGGAAAATAAAATTGCAAAGTATCTCATTATAAAAAAGAAAAAAAATAAAGACTCCAAAATTTGAAGTCTTTATTCAGTGAAAAAAATTATAAATTTTTTACTTTTATATTTCTAAACCATATTTTATCTCCATGGTCTTGCAAGGCGATGTGGCCTTTACGAAATTTTGCAAAATCGGGCATAGAATTAAATTTACTTCCTTTTACGAGTGCCATAAACTCAGGGCTGTTTAAATCAAAACTCAATACCTTTTTGTCGTTAAACCAATGCTCCACTTTTCCTTTATTTACAACAATTTTAATTTTATTCCATTGCCCAACAGCATTTGTAGTTGCTTTACTTGGAATTAAATCATAAAGCGAACCTGCCTTTCTATTTTCATCTTTACCCAACTTCGCATCCGGATGTTTATCATTATCAAGAATTTGCATTTCCGGACCGGTTAACCATGGCGCATTGTATTGCTCACCTTCTTCTACCAAATACATAATTCCGCTGTTTCCACCTTCTGAAATCTTCCATTCCAATTGAAATTCAAAATTTTCAAATTCTTCGTCTGTTACCAAATCACCTGAATTTTTTTCGTTTAATTCTAAAATTCCATTTACGGCTTTCCACCCCTTCGATACATCTTTTTTATTATAATTATGCCATCCTTTTGTTGTTTTGCCATCAAATAAAACCTTCCATTCACCATTATTTTTTTTATTTACCACCTTTTTTCCGAAAGTTAAAGATTGAAAAATAAATAAGGCAACAAGGCCCAAAATCCATAATATACCTTTTTGAAGTTTCATTAACGCTTTTATTTAAATGTAAATAATAATTAAACTAAACCTAATATTTTTTTATTGGTTTCATTATCAATTCCTGCATCGGCAAAATCATCAAATGCCTTTTCTGTTTTCCTGATCATGTGCGCTTCAATATAAGGTGCGCCTTCTGCAGCCCCATCTTCAGGATGTTTTAATGCACATTCCCATTCCAATACACACCAACCTTTATAATCATATTGTGCGAGTTTGCTAAATATAGAACCAAAATCAACTTGTCCGTCACCTAAAGAGCGGAATCTTCCCGGCCTGTCAACCCAACCTTGATAACTTCCATAAATTCCTGAGCGACCTGTAGGGTTAAATTCAGCATCTTTAACATGAAACATCTTTATAAACTCATGATAAATATCAATATTTTCTAAATAATTAAGTTGCTGTAATACATAATGACTGGGGTCATAAAGTATTTTTAAGGCAGAATGTTTTCCTGTCGCCTCATAAAAACGCTCGAATGTTATTCCATCATGCAAATCTTCACCCGGGTGTAATTCGTAACATAAATCTACTCCGGCATCGGCAAAAGCATTTAAAATGGGGATCCATCTTTTAGCTAATTCTTTAAATGCTTCTTCAATCAATCCACCCGGCCTTTGTGGCCATGGATAAATATATGGCCATGCTAAAGAGCCCGAAAAAGTAGCGTGGGCTTTTAATCCTAAATTTTTACTTGCCTTTGCAGCCAATAATAATTGATTAATCGCCCAATCTGTCCTTGCTTTCGGGTTATTATGTACTTCTTTAGGTGCAAAACCATCAAATAATTCGTTATAAGCAGGGTGAACAGCTACCAATTGGCCTTGTAAGTGTGTGGAAAGTTCTGTTATCTCTATCCCAACATTTTTCGCAATTCCTTTAATCTCATCACAGTAAGCTGTACTGTCTGCCAGTTTTTGCAAATCAACAACTCGTGAATCCCAAGAAGGAATTTGAACACCAACATACCCTAAGTCACTTGCCCATTTGGTTATATTTTCAAATGAATTAAAAGGAGCGCTATCTCCCATAAATTGAGCCAGAAAAATGGCAGGTCCCTTCATAATCAGTATAATTTACTTTTTGAATATTAAAAATTAATATGCCGGCTAAAACACTATTAAAAATATGTTTTGTACAAAGAAAATAAATAATTATAGAAATCACACTTTAAAATTAAATTCACACATTTTTTTTAAATAAAAAAAATATTTTTAGGCATTTTAAAAAAATATTTAATAGAATTTGAACAAAGTATTTTTATTTTAAGTTAAGTACATAATTGATATCACTTACCTTTGAACAGTTGCTTTGAACGACAAACTTTCGTTTTAGAATTGTTAAAAATTGAATTTCCATTATAAATGATTAAAGAGATAGTTTCAACAAAAAAGGCAGCAGTATTCAGAAAAGAACATTTTAATGCAGCCCATCGATTAAACAATTCCGATTGGGATGATGAAAAGAACAAAGCTGTTTTTGGAAAATGTAACAATGCCAACTACCATGGCCATAATTATGAATTGATTGTAAAAATTGTTGGAAATATTAATCCGGAAACCGGTTATGTAATTGATATAAAAATACTATCGGATATAATAAAAGAATTTATTATTGAAAAATTTGATCATAAAAATTTAAACCTTGATACTGAAGAATTTAAACATACTAATCCAAGTGCCGAAAATATTGCTGTGGTTATTTATGAAATTATAAAAAGCAAGATTGATCCGCAATTTGATATTAAAATTACATTATATGAAACCGAAAGAAACTATGTTGAATACCCCGCATATTAAAGAAGTTGGAGATTTACCCGAAATGAATATTGACGAAATGGGTGACGAACATTTTTCCACATCTATTGAAACTCCTTTGCGAAATGATGCATTTGAAATGAGTGATGAACTTAAAATAGAGTTAATTGAAGAGCATTTTCACGAAATTATGCAAATTTTAGGATTAGATTTAACAGACGACAGCCTGAAGGGCACGCCACACAGAGTTGCAAAAATGTATGTAAAAGAAATTTTTACCGGTTTAAACCCCGCCAACAAACCTAAAATTGCGCTTTTTGAAAATAAATATAATTATAACGAAATGCTAGTTGAGAAAGACATCACGTTTTTCTCTAATTGCGAACATCATTTCGTGCCTATTATCGGAAAAGCTCATTTGGCATATTTTTCTAATGGAAAAGTAATTGGTTTATCAAAACTTAACCGCGTAGTCCAATATTTTGCGAAACGCCCTCAAGTTCAAGAGAGATTAACTGTTCAAATTGCCAATGAACTGAAAAAAATATTAGATACCGATGATATTGCAGTACTAATTGAAGCCAAACATTTATGCGTTTCTTCACGTGGAGTGCAGGACATAAATTCAGGAACTGTTACCGCTCATTATAGTGGAAAATTTAAAAATGATGAGGTTAAAAGTGAATTTTTAAAATATGTTTCACTCAAAACCATTGAATATTGATATCTATATTTTATTATTGAATATAATTTTGGCCTGTTTAATATAACAGGCTTTTTGATTTCTTTTAAATTTTAAATATAATTTTTGTGATGATGTTAAGAAATATTTTTAAAGTTGGTTTTCTATTAATGCCAATAATAGGTTTTGCACAGTTAAAAGCTCCTGAAAATTGGTTCAACCTTGATTACAGTGAAAATAAAGTTCGAGGTGTAAGCACTGAAAAGGCATATGATTTTTTAAAAGGCAAAACTTCCAGAACAGTAATTGTGGCCGTTATTGATGGTGGAGTTGATATAAATCACGAAGATTTAAAAGGTAAAATATGGGTAAATGAAAAAGAAATTGCAGGTAATGGTTTGGATGATGATAAAAATGGTTTTATAGATGATGTAAACGGTTGGAATTTTATTGGGGGTAAAGATGGAAAAAACGTTGGCCCAGATAATTTTGAATTAACAAGAGAAATGAGCAGGATTTCTAAAAAATTTGAAGGAATAAGTGCGGAAAAAATTAAAATGTTAAAAGGAAAAGATAAAGAGGAATATGAGAGCTTATCTAAAATAAAAGGAGAATTCGAAAAGAAAAAAACTGAATATGAAGGTAATTTAAATAATATTAAACAATTTCATGAAATGTATAAATCTTCCGCCTTGGTGCTAAAAGGATATTTAAAAAAAGATTCTATTACAAAAGCCATGGTGGATACTATTTCATCAAATGATGCACTTGTTTCTACCTCAAAACGCTTAATGCTTTATGCATATGAAATTAATTTTTCTGAACCGGATATTGCAGAATATGAAAAAAGTATTAGTGAAAGGTTGGAATTCGGTTTAAATCCTGATTTTGATACCCGAAAGATCGTCGGTGATCATTACAATGATTTAAAAGAAAAAGGATATGGTAATACTGATGTTAAAGGCCCCGATGCAAGCCATGGAACTCATGTAGCCGGAATTATTGCAGCAGGTAGAAAAAATGGAATTGGTATGGATGGTGTTTGTGAAAATGTTAAAATTATGGCCGTAAGGTGTGTTCCTAATGGAGATGAACGCGATAAGGATGTTGCAAATGCAATAAGATATGCTGTTGATAATGGTGCAATGATTATTAACATGAGCTTTGGAAAAGATTTCTCTCCAAACAGAGAATATGTTGAAGAAGCCATCAAATATGCAACTTCAAAAAATGTACTTTTAATTCATGCAGCAGGTAACGATCATAAAAATGTAGATTTAGAAAATAATTATCCTAACAATAAAAGAGTTAAATCAAAAAGTTGGATTGAAATCGGAGCCTCAGCATGGGGTGATACAAGTAATTTCGTAGCCGATTTTTCAAATTATGGCAAAAAAACGGTTAATCTCTTTGCGCCCGGTTTAGATATTTATTCTACAATGCCTGATAATAAATATAAAAATCAAAGTGGCACGAGTATGGCTTCGCCGGTTACAGCAGGGGTAGCGGCATTAATATGGTCTTACTTTCCAAATTTAAATGCGGTTCAATTAAAAGATGTTTTAATGAAATCCACCATTAAATATTCAGATATTAAAGTGAATAAACCCACGGAAGAAAAATCTGATGAAAAAATATCATTTGGTGAGCTTTCTGTTTCCGGGGGTATTGTCAATGCTTTAGAAGCTGCTAAATTGGCTTCAAAAATTCCAGCTAAATAATGCTTGCTTAAAATAAAATATTATTTAACCTTTTCCGGATGAGTACTTTAAATTTTTTCGAGTTATATATTAAACGCATATAATTATGATGCTTGTAGAAAATTTTATTAATGGTTATTCTATCAGGTTTTCAAAAAATGTAAGGGATCAATTCACTGATGATGAATTCTATGAATTCTGTAGGATGAACAATTCACTCAAATTTGAAAGAGACCAAGAAGGAAATATTTTAATTATGGCACTTACCGGAGGTAAAACAGGAAAAAGAAACGGAGAAATAATTGCGGATTTAATTATTTGGAACAGGAATTCAAAGGCAGGAAATGTTTTCGATTCCTCAACCGGTTTCAGACTTCCAAACACCTCGGTCCGTTCACCGGATGCTGCCTGGGTTAATAATGAAAAATGGACTACATTGAGTGAAACGGAAAAAGAAAAATTTCCTCCTTTATGCCCCGAGTTTATAATTGAATTAATGTCAGCAACGGATGAAATAACACATGCATTTGTTAAAATGAACGAATACATGGAAAATGGTTGTGAATTGGCATGGCTCATTTATCCTGCCGAGAAAAAAACTTTTATCTACCGCAAAGGCGAAAATCAGGAAATTATTGAAGGCTTCGATAAAAAACTTTCAGGTGAAAATGTTTTAAAAGGGTTTGAACTTGATTTGAAGAGGATTGGGTTGGAGTGATGGTGAATTAAAATTGATTTAATAAAAAAAGGTATCCAATTAAAATTTGGATACCTTTTTTTATTTTTATGAGATTTTTTTAGCAAAACCTTTAAGAAATTTTTTTAAGTTACCATTAACTAAAATTATATTTATAATCCTTTTACAACTACGCTTTTTTTCAAAAATAATTCAACAATATTTATTTAATTTTACCAAATGAAAACAATAAGAATTAATATAATTAACCCAAAAGCTTCTAAGCTGTTAAAAGGCATGGAAGAATTAAATCTTATTACTATTCAGAATACATCTAAAAATGGTTTTATGAATGTTTTAAAGAAATTACGTTCTAAATCTCAATCTGTTCCAACGATCGATGAGATAACCAAAGAAGTCGAAATAGTAAGAAGTAGGCGATATGCCAAATAATGTAAGAAGGATTGTAATTGACACCAATCTTTGGATCAGCTTTCTTATTACAAAAGATTTAGATAAACTTGATGAACTAATTTTCTCAAGAAAGGCGGTTTTAGTTTTTAGTCAAGAATTGCTTTGTGAATTTTTAGAAGTTGCAAGGCGACCGAAATTTAGAAGGTTTTTTCCTATCTCAGATATTGAACAAATACTTGAAACTATAGATGAATTTGCGGACTTTGTAAATGTACAAAGTAAAGTTGAAGTTTGCAGGGATCCAAAAGATAATTTTCTTCTGTCATTATCAATTGAAGGCAATGTTGATTTTTTATTAACAGGAGATAAAGACTTATTAGATCTAATCAAATTTGGAAAAACCTCGATTATTACTATCAGTGACTTTCTTAATCTAGGTCCTTTATTATAATATGAAAACCAAAAACATTAAAAGGTTACGAAAATTTTAAAATTGACTCGTTAATTCACCATACCCTCATTGAAATGGGAATGACAAAGGAAGAACATATTTTATGATTATAACGATATTGATAAATCAATATTCAGAAAGTGATTTTTTTATTTTAAATTTATTCTTTAAAAAAAACTTCCTTAATTCAGGAAATCGCATGTTATCAAAGTCAAGCATATAAGGTGAATCGGGATTGAATTCCGTTTTTTCACACTCAAAACAAACATTTATAAAACCAATGGGTCTCTTTTTTAAATAAAATACGATTGCATCTCTATAAATGTAAATACAATCTGTAGTAATTTCCGTATCTCCTTTAGTTGGTTTCAAAATACCAATCAAATCTTTTTTTTGACTATCATTTAAATTTCTTGAATAATATTTTTTATGAAGAGGATTGCCTAAACTATCTAAAAAAGTTAATCCTGCTGATTTTTTAGATTGAACCATAAGTTTTGAAGAAATTAAATATTGATAATCTCCATTAAAAAAAGCACTATCAAAACTTAATATTTTAATTCCATCGTACTCAAGTCTAGGGAATGGTTTCTCTAAATTAACTTTATTGAGAGAAACAATATATTCTTTAGTGGTAGCCTTATTATTTTTTTCTTCACAAGAAAAAATAAAAAAGATCATTGCAATAAAAAAAGATATCTAATATAATTTTTTTAAAAATAATTTGTATTAAATCATTGTAAGATATCATAAATAATTAAATTGGCAGAAACCAATAAATCTATAATTATGAAATCAGGCAATTTAGTAAATATCAAAATATTTGCATTGGTTATTTTAATATTCTCATCTTATTTAAATTCATTTTGCCAAACAGATCCTTGGCAGGCACAATGGATTGGCTTAGAACATTCTCCAAAAGATACCAACATCTGGACCTGCTACCGCAAAGAAATTTCATTGGGCGTTTTACCTGCAACAGCGTATATTAAAATAGCAACTGACAGTAAATATTGGCTATATATTAATAATAAACTTGTTATCAGAGAAGGGCAATTAAAACGCGGTCCTGATCCAAAAAGCACATACTACGATGAATTAAATGTCTCAAAATATCTTACAAAAGGAAAAAATATTATTGCAGTTTTAACTTGGTATTGGGGTAAAAACGGATTTTCTCATAATAATAGTGGAAAATCAGCATTAATTTTCGAATCAGGTGATATGAATGTAGTAAGTAATAATACCTGGAAAGTGTCGAGGCATCCTGCTTATTACAATGTTGAAGCACCTTCACCCAATTTTCGTTTAGCCGAAACAAATGTAGGTTTTGATGCTCAAAAAGATATTAACTGGTTGGCTGTTAATTTTTCTGCGGAAAATTGGAAGGATGCAACAGAATTTGGCCAGCCTCCTGTAAACCCTTGGGGTGATTTGCTAAAAAGGCCAATTCCTTTTTTTAAAGAAAGTAATTTACTTTCTTATTTCAACAGTGCACAAATTCCAAAAATTTCTACCGGTGATACAATAAAATGCAAATTGCCTTATAACGCACAGGTTTTACCCTATTTTAAAATTAATGCTCCTGCAGGATTAAAAATTCAGATCATGACTGATAATTATTTCGTAGCAGGTAATAAAAGTTTTGTTTCGGTAAGAACTGATTACATCACAAAACAAGGCGTTCAGGAATTTACTTGTCCAAATTGGATGAATGGCCATCAGGTTTATTATATTATTCCAAAAGGTGTTGAATTAAGCTTGATAAGATATTACGAAACAGGTTATGCAACAGAATTAAACGGAAAATTTACTTGCAACGATGAATTTTATAATAAACTTTGGCAAAAAGCACAACGGACTTTATATCTGGGGATGCGTGATAATTATATGGATTGCCCGGATAGAGAAAGGGCTTTATGGTGGGGTGATGCTGCATTACAATTTCATGAAGCATTTTATGCTTTGGATACAAATGCCACTTATTTAACTAAAAAATCCATTTTAAATTTATTAGACTGGCAAAAAGCAAATGGCGTTTTATTTTCTCCTGTACCTTCCGGTGCTTGGGATAAAGAACTACCACAACAAATGCTGGCAAGCATTTATTCATTATGGAATTATTATTTATACAGCGGAGATATAAAAACAATTCAATATGCCTATCCTAAAGTAAAAAAATACCTTGATTTGTGGAAAACAGGTTCCGATGGATTGATAATTCATCGGAAAGGAGATTGGGACTGGGCTGATTGGGGAGAAGAAATTGATATGCCCATCCTCGACAATGCATGGTATGTGATGGCCTTACAAACTGCAATTAACATGGCAAAAGTTTCTAAAGCTGATCCGGACGTGGCAGGTTACGAAAAGAAAATTGTTTCTGTAAAAAATAATTTTAATAAATCATTTTGGAATGGAACCGCTTATCACTCAAAAAACTATAAAGGTAAAAATGATGACAGAGCAAATGCAATGTCAGTTTTATCAGGAATGGCAGATACGACAAAATTTGCCTCAATCAAAAAAGTTTTAAATACAGAAATGCACGCAAGCCCTTATATGGAAAAATTTGTATTGGAAAGTTTTTATTTAATGAACGACCCTGATGGAGCATTAAACAGAATGAAAACCCGATATGAAAAAATGGTAAAAAGTGAGCGAAGTACGCTTTGGGAACTGTGGGATCTTGATAAAAATTCAACCGATAACCACGGTTGGGCCGGTGGGCCATTAACTTTATTGAGTCAATACAATGCCGGTTTATCTCCTGAAAAACCGGGATACAATTCATTTAAATTAATTCCTCAAACAGGAAATTTAAATGAAATTCATACCATCACAAAAACGGTAAAAGGAACTATAACAATCGATATAAAACGAACAGATAATACATTTTCCATTGCTACACAAGCATTAGTACCCGGTATGATTGCTATTCCCAAATTAATTGGAACTAAACGGCTGGCCAATATTACTGTAAATGGTTTATCACTTTGGAAAATGGGAAAATTTAATTCGGGAAACCCGGGTAAAATTACTTTTCAGGAAAAAGAAAATTTTTATTATTTCATGGCTCCCGGAGGAAAATGGAGCTTTGAGGCTTTTTAAAAGTAGTGTTCAAATAATCAGCAAAAAGTTTATAAAGGCCATCTCTAAATTTAATTTTGGAGATGGCCTTTTTTATATTTAAATAAGAATTTATTTGAAATTACTATTTAGATTTGGCTGCAATTTATTATTATCCCCAGTTTATGATTTTTTTTCCATTAAGATTTGCCTCAATTTTTTTTATATGCTTTTATATTTTTTTTATAAATGTCGAAGCACAAACCCGCAAAGCAAAATATAAACTTCTTTGGAAGATTTCCGGAAATGGAATTACTAAACCATCCTATCTCTTTGGTACTATGCATTTAAAAGATAAAAGGGTTTTTGATTTTAGTGATTCCGTGCTCACAAAAATTTCTGAATGTCAAACTTTTGCCTTAGAAATACATCCTGACACCTTATTTGAAACTATTTATCAAAAAAGTAATTTTAATAAGGTCAAAAAAAAGTATTCATCTAGTTATTATAAAAACAAATTATCAAAAGAAGAATATAAAAAACTTGATGATAAAATTAAATTCGAGACAGGGAATTCATTGGATAATATTCCAAATCAATCTCCATCAATCATTAATTTTTTATTAAAGCAATCGTTTAAATCAAAGTCAGAAAAACATACTTTTTTGGATGCCTATTTATATTATTTGGCCAGAATTCAAGGTAAGCAGATATTAGGTATTGAAAAGGTAAATGAGCAAATTAACATTAATGATACCTCCAAAATCGAGAATCAAATCACCGAAATTAAATATAAGCTCGACAAAAATGATTCGGAAGATGAAATTCAAAAATTAATTTCTATTTATCAATCAGGTGATATAGAACGAATTTACAAGCAGGTTTTTCCAAATAACGACAGTTATTATTTAAAGGACTTAACTATCAGAAATATAACAATGGTAAGAAGGTTGGATAGTATAATAAAAAACCACTCTATTTTCTTTGCTGTTGGAGCTGCACATTTAGCCGGGGAAAAAGGTTTAATCCAATTATTGAAAAATAAAGGTTATACCTTAAGTGTTGTTGAATCTCCATTTACAAGTTTGGCTGAAAAATTTATAATTGACCCAACTAAAGACAAATGGAGAAAATTTACTCCACCTGCAGATTTGTATTCAGTTGATTTACCCGGCAAACCTTATGATATGCATTTAAATATGTTTATAGCCAGCGGGATGTTTACCTACAATGACATTGGTACAGGAGTAAACTATTTTATGGTTGGCGTACCAAATGTAGTAGAATATAAAAACGAAGTGGATCGTGAAAAAGCATTAAAAACATTTTTAAAAAATGCTGTTGAGAAGGAAAAGAATAAAGTATTAAATCAGAAAAAGATAATTTATGAAGGTAAGAATGGGTATGAAATTGAATTTTTCAATCCATTAAATAATGTATATTTTAAAATCAGATTACTTTTTAATGAAAATATTGAATTTTTATTAATGGCAGGAGGTGAAGGTAAATATTTTTTAAACGATAAAGATATTGACCGATTTTTTACATCATTCAAAATTAATAATGTACTTCCTGATGAATGGAAATATTTTTCAAATTCGAAAGGAGCTTTTTCCGTTAAGCTGCCGGGAAAAATTAAAACGGATTCTATAATAAATGACGAAATTAAAGTGTATACATATAGTGCTCAAAGTATAAAAGATGGCAAAGCCTATGCAGTTCTTTTTGGGGAATTCCCTTCAGGTAAATATCTTTCTAATGATAGTATTTATTTTAATAATATAATGCAGGGATCTATCGATAGAATAAATCTACAAATAAAAACTAAATCATATTCAGAAATAAATAATATTCCAACACTGGAATATTCAGGTTTAAATAAATCGATTATTTATATTAGTAAAGTTTTATTGCGTGACAATAGACCATATATCCTGATAATGGCTACCTCTTTAAATGACTCTTTATCAAAAGAAAAAAAATTATTTTTTGATTCATTTTCATTTATCCCTTACTTAAAAACAGATAGAATTTCTTATTCTCCTCCTGATAAATCATTTACAATTAATTTCCCGGCAAATCCAATTATTACAAAAGATTCCATAGAAAATGAAGGATTACTCACTACTGAATATGTAATAAATGATCCTTCAACAGGAATACCTTACCAACTAAATGTAAGTAAAGCTTCACCTTATTTATATTTTGTAAATTCTGATTCTCTCTTCAACAAAATGAAAAAGAATATATTAGAAAAGGGAGATTCTATAGTTTTTGAAAAGAAATCAGGATTGGGATCGGAGCAAGAAATTGAATGGGTGATTGAATCAAAAGGCGATCATATTTCAATAAGAAGAAAAGTATTAATAAAAAATGATCGTGTGTATGAACAGATATCTTTCAACACTAAAAAGGATATATTTTCAAATGAAATAAATTCATATTTTAATTCTTAAAAAAACTATAAACAAAGTAGACCTTTTTACCAACAAAACAAAAGTTTTATTATTGGATCTCACATCGACAGATACAACAATAAATAAAAAAGCACATGAGGCCTTATATTGGTATCCATTTGTAAAAAGTGATACTAAAATTTTAATAGAAACTTTAAATAAAAAATATGCAGATGATACAGCGCAATATGGTGGGTTAAGGCAACTGTTGTTTAATAATCTTGATAACCATGAAGACGTAGTTCCATTTATTGAAAAAATATATCCAACATTATCTGATAACAGTACTTTGCAAACAAGTGCACTGCGAGTGTTAATACGAATAGCTTCTAAAAAATCATTAAATAGTTTGGTTAATTTGCTTTTAAAACAACCACTTAAAGATTCAACAGAAGCATTTCATATATTTATAGATGATTCAATTACTAATTTAAAAGCTCTTTATCCTAAAATTTATGGATTACTTGATCAAAAAGTTCTTTCCTATTCAGTTTATCAAAATACTTTAAAAGCACTGGATAGTAATGTTATTTCAAAAAATGAATTATTACCAATTAAAGAAAGGCTTTTATCAGAAGCAAATACCTATTTATCGCATAATAAAAATAATAAAGAGGATGATGGTGAAGGATCCGGTAACTTATCAATAATATTAAGTTTATTGTCATATTTCCCTGAAGATAAAAATTGTGAAAAAGTCATTAAGTCCGCACTTGATTTTAAAGACAATTATATAAAATGGCACGTAATGAAAATTTTTATAAAAAGTGGGAAAACCGTTGAAAGTAAATATTTTAATCTAGTCGCTGCTGATAAATCTTATTTGATAGAAATGTATACATGGTTAAAAGAAAATAAAAAACTTTCACTTTTTCCTAAATCATTTCTTAATCAACAATTGTTTGCTGAAAGTGCTCTTTATACATCACTGAATGAAGATTTTGATTCGAAATATAATTTTCAGTTTAAATTGATTGAAAAAAGAATCGTTACTTACAAGGAAAAAAAAGGTATCGTTTACTTATTTAAATTCGAACAGGCTAATGAAGATGGGAAGCTTGAATGGTATACAGGTATGAGCGGTTTATATCCTATTGATAAAAACGAAATGGAAAGTGATTGGAATTTAACATATTCAAAGTTTGAAACATTAAAATCTAAAAATATTAATGAACATTTTACAAATTATTTATCAGATAAAGAGGATATAAAATAATTTGAGTTAATGAAAAATAAAAATTATTATAGGAAAGATAACTTTTGTTTAATGCAACAAAGGTTATCTTTCCTATAAATACAAGTTAATAATTAATAATGATTTTATTTATTAATTTCAAAGAATTAAAAAGCTTCTTACTAAGTTATCATCAAAATGGTATTAATAACTTTAATGATATATTTCTGCCCATATTATAAATACCTAATTTTCCGTTAGGTGATGCACTGTATTGTTCAAAATATTTCAATCTGCTTAAATGGTCTTGATAAGCTTTATCAAAAATATTATTTGCCAAAATATAAAAATTAAAAAGTGTGTTGCCTTTTTTATTTTTGAAACCTGATCCTGCACCAATGTTTACAAGAGTATAACCGGTGGTACTTGTTTCGGTATTATTACTTGTGTAAACTCTATTTTGATCACCTGTATAACTTAATTGGATCTTAATAAAAGGGTTTGAAAGTATTTTACTTTTATTTGAAAAATCGTAACGTAATTCTGCCAGATAACGAAGAGGAGGCATAAAAGGAACGTATTTGTTTGTATTATTTCTTATGGAACCTTTAAAACTATAATTATCTCCATAAATAAATGAAAAAGTATTTTCAAAATGAAGATGTTTTATTAAATGAATATCAAAATTAGTTTCCAGTCCATATAAAATAACTTTCCCTTGTTGAAATTTATAGGTCGGATAGTTTTGGCCTCCACTTACCTTCATGGAATCTGATCCGGTTGCACCAACTAATTTTGAATTAAAAATATAATTATCAACTTGGTTAATAAAAATACTTGCTCTTGTACTTACTTTTTTTGAAATAAAAGAAAATCCTAAATCGCCCTGAAGGCTGAATTCCGGTTTAAAATTATCATTTCCAATTTGAAAAAAACCGGTACCGGGATGTACACCATTTGCGGAAATTTCAGAAATGTTTGGTGCTCTGTATCCTCTGGCAATATTTGCTTTTAAAGACCAACTACCGTTCAACAAATAAGCCAAGCCTATACTGCCTGATACTCCGGTAAAGTTTTTAGAATATTTAGGAAATGGATTGTCGGCACCTAATGTATCAACACCATCTACGGGTTTATCAAAACCTGTAACAGCATTCGTTTTAGTATAAAGCTGATTGTTTGAAAAAGATCTTAAATCATATCGTAAGCCGCCTGAAATATTCAGCTTTCCTAATTCTTTTTTAATAGTAGCGAAGCCTCCCAAATCAAATTGTTTATAGGATGGAACTACAAATTCAGTTCCTTTATTTACATCATTGGTTTGGTACATTCCATTTGCACCTACTATAATAGCCCAATTATTAAACTCAGGTAAATAATATTTAAAATCGTAATTAAATGTATTTAATTGCAAATACAAACCGGGAATTTGTTGATTAGGATTCTCAGGATGGCTAAATTCTCTTCTTACGCTTCTCTGAAACCCCAAATTTAAACTTATCCGATTATCACCAAAAAAAATAGTATTTTTTAAAAATGCCCTGTAATGTTGTATTCTTTGATGCAAAGGTGTGATGCTGTAAGATTTCAAATCGCTTTCACTTACAATTAATCTTAAGGCATCTGCCTCTGTTATTTGTTTAGTAAATTTTCTGCTAAGAGAATCCCTGCTTCCATCAGGTATTTCTTGCGAATTGTCATAAAGAGAAAAATTAAGGTCTGAAAATCCCCAATTTTTATGCAAACCTATAAATACGTTTGCTGCATTTTCGTTAAATGATGTTCCATATACCCTTCCATCTACAGAATTGCGATAATTTGTTGCTAATCTTTTTGAAATCCTTCCTCCCCATTCAAAACCTTTTTTGTTACCCATCAAAGCAAGAGAATTACCAACCATACCATTGTTGGTTTGGTATTCGGAAGTAAAATCTCCGGAAATTTTATTTAGTTGACTTGGTTGAAAAGGAATTAAGTTGACAACACCTGCCAAAGCATCCGAGCCATACATTAAACTTGCCGGGCCTTTTATTATCTCTATTCTGTTTATTAAATATTTATCAATTTCAATACCATGTTCATCTCCCCATTGTTGACCTTCTTGTCTTACCCCATCAAATAAGGTTAGTATCCTGTTATATCCTAAGCCTCTGATATATGGTTTGGAAATATTTGGCCCTGTGGTAACAGTAGTAACACCGGGTAATTTTGCAATGGCATCGATAATATTTGTTGATAAATTAGTGGTGAGGTATTCATTGTTAATCGTTACAACTGGCAAAGGGGATTTTTTTATTTCTGTGGCTTTAGATGTACCGGTAATTATTACCTCCGATAGTTCGGTATTACTTTTATCCAATTCAATATCAAAATTGGTTTCGCCTTTTACATTTATTAAAACTGATTTAATTTTATAACCCACATACGAAACATTTATATTATAAGCGGCTGCAGGTAATTTTATAAATTTATAATTCCCATTGATATCCGTTTGTACGGTAGCGTGAAGATCAGGAATGTTTATATAAGCAAATGAAATTGCCTCTTTCGTTTCCTTATCAATTATTTTACCCGATAAAGAATTTACCTGAGCAAATAATGTATTGTTAAGTATAAAAAAAATAATGATTGTATAAATGATTTTTAGTTTCATATAAATATCTTTTAAAATGGAAAAAATAGTTTTCATGGACAATAAACTTGTCCTTGAAAAAAATTATAATGCAAAAGATGAAACTAGGGGAGGGCTTTTATTAGAAAAAAATAAAATCGAGCTAAAAAAGAATTGAATAGGAGTTTCAACAAAACTTATTTTTGAACCAAAACGAATAATATGTAATCTAAAAGGTTGAAAATTATGAAGTGATACTATGTGTTTATCACATAATGAACATTTTTCAGTGGTTTTAGATATATGAAATTTATGATGGCAAGTATTATTATTTTCTGAAAAATAAATTACTTTTTCACAAGCCGTGGCTGCTTGATAAGGTGAAATTTCAGACTTATGATGGTGATATAAAACAGGAGGGATATGACTTATTATATAAGTCAATAATAGCAGTAAAGCGCTTATTTGTACGTTCTGTTTTTTTTTCAACTACTTAATGTAATATTGTTGCAAATGTATAACTTAAAATTTCTATTGCAACATAGTTACATTTTCTTTAATATTTAAAAAGATGATTAGATATTAATACAAGATATTATTTTTTGTTTAAAGTTAACTAAATCAGGTTTTTCATTGGAGGAATATATTAATTCTGCACGACTATCATTATTATAATTTACCGGATCAGCGGAATAAAAACCATCAACCATGTTAATTAATAAATAGCCTCTATTTGTTTTGAAAACACCTTTAAATCTTTCTGTTTTTATAAAAGTTTTTAAGGTTTCTGATAGTGTTTTATAATTAAAAATATCTACTGAAGAAAATAATAAACCAAAAGCTTTAAAATCTTGAGATTCATCAATAAAAGTTTGAGGTTTTTTAGATTCTATTTCATAATTATTTATTGATATATCAATATCGTTTTTTAGATGGGAATGATGCCGGGATAAAATTTTTAAATTTCTTATTTGATTTGGGATAATATTTAATAAATCAAAATCAATTTTTCCTTTTTGAACATAAATTATTTTATTTTTTGGAGGAAAAAGATTTTCACTCCATATTTTAAATTCATTTATTTCTTCTACTGTGGCTAAATCCGTTTTATTAGCTACTAAAACGTCAGAAATAATTACCTGATCAAAAAAGGTTGTAGAATTAGCCAAATTAATTTCAGATAATTTTTGAGGATTTATTAAACAAATTGTTGCTCTTATATCCAAATAATTTATTAAATCCTTATCTTTTAATATATCAATTATTTGCGCCGGATGGCCAATTCCTGTTGGTTCAATAACAATTCTATCCGGTTTTACTTTTTTTAAAATTTCCACCAATGCAACTTTTAATGGCAAGTTCATGGTACAGCAAATACATCCGCCGGGTATATCTTTAATAAAAACTTCGTTTGAAATATTTTCGTTCAGGATAACCTGATCAATTGGTACAGATCCAAATTCATTAACGAGTATAGCCCACTTCTCTGATAAAGGTTTATTTTTAAGCAAATGATTAACGGCTGTGGTTTTACCGACACCTAAAAAACCTGTAATGATATTTACTTTTACCTTCATTGCGTTATAAAAAATTTAATCATTTGTACTCGAAAACAAAAAAAGCAATGAAATTAATTTCATTGCTTTTTAAAAGTAATCTTTTAAATTATTATCTTAAAATATACAATTTCCCGAAATCTTTTTTAAAACCTCTATCAGCAGATGTATTTCGATGGTTTATTTGTTCTCCCGTACTATTTCTCATTATAACACGATATAAATAAACACCATTAGCCAATTTATCACCAAACTCATCAGTGCCGGTCCAAGCATATTGAGTAATATTATTTCCAATTTTTATTGGCCCTATTTCATCCTGCATTATTTCTCTTACAACTTTTCCGGTAACAGTCATGATTTGAATTTTAATCTGATCCGGAATAATATTTCCTGTAAGTGTAAAAACAAATTTTGTACTCGTTGAAAAAGGATTTGGATAAGGATAAAAATGGGTAACGGTAGATTCATTTATTACTTCAAAATTAATTTGATAAGGTTCTCCAAAAATTTTATCGCCGGTATAACCTGATAGATTACCCGAAACATCACTTCCCTGTACTTTTAAAGTATAAATTCCATTTGGTAATTTTTGTGCCGGCCTGTATTCCATTCTAAAATTATTATCAGGCCCTGCAGGAGTCCATTTAACTTCTCCACTTGAAAGTGAAATTTTTTCAAACTGACAGTTTCCGCCTGCTGTACACGGCCTCCGCAAATAAATAAACATTCCTACCGTGTCTTTTCTTATCTGAACTTTATTATCATCTTTTAAATTTATTGAAACAAGAGGATTTGGAGAAACTATATCTCCATTCATAATTCTGATACCATCAAAAGTTACTTCCAATAAAGGATTTCGATTATCTTTATTTACATTAAAAGGAATTTCAATAAAATTATTTGAGTAGTTCTGTTCAGGTAAAATACGTGGGTTTACAAAAACCTGCAAAACAGTGTTCCCTGCTGAACCAAAGGTGGTTTTTATAGGAATTGAAAAAGAAGCCGTATCTCCTGCAAGTAATTTTTTTATTTTAAACGTTGTTAAAATTCTCTTTCCTGTCGTTTTATTTAAAATAGTAGCTTGAACAGTTAAAGAATCAGTAAAATCCATTTTTGAAATATTTTGGAAAACGAAAGGAATAGTAAATTTTTCTCCCTCCATTTTCTCTGCAATTTTATATGAGTTTACCGGTACAAGATCAGCATTGTAAATCCCTTCAGGCACTCCTTTATAAATAACCTGCCAAAGTTTTAATTGTGGTGGAACCTGATTAACGGTATCCTGTACATTTAATTTTAATCTTAAATATGGATATTGGTTAACATTAATATAATTTATTGAATAACCATTTGTTGGTACATTTTGAAGAATTGTACTTGTTTTTCCTTGCAAATCAACTCCCAATAAATCCAATGACCAATTACCTGTTGAAGGATTTTTATTAGGCAAAACATTTCGCCATATATTTCCCCAATCGCTTGCAGGGCCAATTAGCGATGAAGTAATTGTTCCCTGATTACTTCTTCCATTTATTACTGTATCTAAACTAATAATTTGTTGGTTTGGAAGCATTGAAGCATTTGAATAATCACCTAAAACTTCAATTGCTGAACCGGGTGAAGAATTTTTTCGCCCTAAAAAAATATATGGATCTCCCGCCTTTAGCTTATTGATATTATTTATATCTGCTCCGACACTAATTAATTTTGATTTTGTAGTTGAAGGTAAGCTGGGCCAATCGATATAACCGTTGGTAAAAAGTACAAAGTAATCATTATTTTTTAACCCGTCTATATATCCGGAAATAGCATCTGCACTTACTTGTACACTGGTAAAATAATTAGAAATGAGAGGATATGTGGGTCCACATTGTTGACTATTGCTTGCAGCATAAGGATTGGCACTATTTTTATCAAATGCTACTGCTATTAAAACATTATTATTACAATATCCATTAAAGACGACCGGTAATTTATTAATGTTTAAAAAAGTTTTCTGATCGTACTTAGGGTCACTGGCCGTACCATATACTTTAACATTAATTTTTGATTTGGTCGGGGTAAAATCCCAT
Organism: Spirosomataceae bacterium; assembly: GCA_965248855.1. Taxonomy (GTDB): domain Bacteria; phylum Bacteroidota; class Bacteroidia; order Cytophagales; family 172606-1; genus CBDFKQ01. The sequence goes on from CBDFKQ010000004.1 coordinate 286,125, forward strand.
TTTTGTAATGGAACTTCCAACACCGTCTGTTTTAAGCCGGCCTTAATAAATTGATGATAGGCACTTTGCGACCAACCTTCAGGGCTGTTGTTAATAAATATAAATGAACTTTCGGCCCAAGTATTATTCAACCCCTCAGGTATATCACCGAATCTAACACGCCAATAATATACAATACTATCTTTTGTAGAAATTAGAGAAATATTATCCCAGGTTGGGAGTGAGGCCCCGGTAGTAGTATAAATTCTCTTTGCACTGCTGTTAAATAAATAAGATGTATCAATTTCCATTATAAATTGCCGAACATTATTTATTATTCCTGTTGTTTGAGCAATAAATTTAATGGGTTGCTTATTTACAACACTGTATTCTTGTGGGAAAAGAGGGATAGCACCTATTGTTGGCATCAAATAATCTAATATGGCAATATTATTTGTTTTACTTAACTCATCAATTTGGTTTTTGGGATCAATTATTATTTCAAACCTATTATCCCCACCTTCTGTAAAATTTGTATTTTTAATTGTATAGTAAAGAGTATCCTCATAAAAAACAGGTGGATAGCTTAAAGTATCGTATTGTTGAAAAGTTCCATTACTATACGTCCGTCGTATGGTTATTCCAACATTTTTGTAATCTACTTTTCCTAAATTTGCTACTATTATACCTACTCTAAAAGAATCAACAGCTGCTGAAACGGGAAGATTATTAAAAGATTTTAAAAAAATCTTATCTGGAGTAATTGCATAATCCGGTTTTGTTGTTTTAGTAAGAGAGATAGAAGGATCGCCTTGTAAAACATACTGCTGCGGATTTGATATATATATCACATCAGCAGGAGTGAAAATATTTGAATATTTTTTCGCAGTTTCTTTCAATCTTACACCTATCGGTTTTCCGACAAAAATACTATCGGCATAAAAAGTATTATAAAGCTGATCAGCCCAGGTTTTTAATGGATAACTGTAACCAATATAACTGTGTGCATAAAATAGTATGCATCCTTTATCAGGTGTTTTTATCCAATTTTCGCCTAAGGTTTGTCCATAAGCTTCAGTACTGAATATATCACCTGCGTCGCAACCATTTACTAAAATCATAGGGTACTTACCCTTATTATTGTAACCATATTGTGGATTGGAGCAATATCCAATATCAATGTCAATAATATTAGGTGAAGCATGTCCAAAAAAAGTTATCATAGATAGTCCTCTATTTACCTGGTCTGCAACATTGATAAGTTCGACAGGATTATCCGTTTTTTTAGAAATAGTGGCCACTTTACCGCCAAAATATTTTCCTTCAACAATTGATTTTAAATCATTCACCCAAGACCTGAATAAAGAAAGTTCACTTGTAGATCTTCCTCCGCTTAAATGAACCAAATCTTTTTGCCAAAGTTGTGGATCAAGTGCTTCATGTTCTTTAACTTTATTTAAATAATAAATAATTTCTTCAGGGCTATCGGCAATTAACCTTCCAATAGGAATTGCCGGTATAAAAATATTATTTCCACCTATCCCACTTACCAAGGCAACGTCAGACCCCGGAAAACCGGCGGGTGGTATAAAATCTCTGGCATATTGTGCACCACTAACTCTTGCATAAAAAGGTAATTTACCTCTGCCAATTAATAGCATATAGAGTTGCCTTGTTTTATTTTGTAACATAAAATCCGCAAAATGCCTGATAGCCAATGGCGATTTTTCTCCATATGAAAACTGATTGTAAAGCATATCGATATTGACAGTAATTGTATCATTATTACCCCCGGCTATAGAAGCTCGATAATCAGAGTATGCTTTAACAGCATCGTAACCAAGGCCGGATGTCTGCCTTAATTCTTTATGGGATATGATTAAAAAATTATGATTAAGTGGATTTATTAATCTGAAATTAATGGGTTTTAGACCTATAACACTTAAAAAACCATTATATAAATAAAGATTTTTTCCGGTATTTGTTCCATTAATAACACTTGATAATTTACTTGAAGAGTTAAATGTGTTTATTAATTTTATATTATTTACATCCGAAATATCATATAAAAGCGATCCTGTTATATAATTATTAATTTCTATATATGAAGTTCCGGAAGGATCAGGTGGCAAATTGATAAATTTAGAAGACGAATTAGATGCATCAATAGTTTGTGGGTAAGTCAATAAAATATTTGCGACAGAAATCATATCATTGTTTCCTGCTATCTTAAATTTCACCACCAGTTGACCATTTACAATATCGCTCCACGAAATAGGTAAAGTAACCACTTTTGTTTCACTATAATTATAGTTTATGATAGATAAGGAACGAAGTGAAGATTGTGAACCCCCAACCAAAATTTCTGTGGCATGAGGTAAATTATTTCTCCCAACCAACGTAATGTTTAATGTAGGAGGCTCAACGGCAGCATTATATGTATTTGTAATATTATTAATAGTGTAACTAATGGTATCATACAAAAATCTTTTATCGGGGGGATAATAAAAAGTTGGTACTACAATTCTATAACCAACGAAACCTTCACCTGAATCGTATTGACTTAAATATGATTTATAATCCGAGTCGCCTACCGGGTAATTTTGCCCTTCAGCATACTCTTGCGTAAAAAATGAAACTTTTTGTTCAAAGTGATATGGAACAGGTAACAAACCGGTTGTATTTGGCTGACCTGTTGCAATCATTCTCTTTCCTTTTAAATTATCTATTCTATAAGTTAAAAAGTAGGCTGAAGTATCAGAATATAAATTAAAATATTTATTTACCTGAAATTTTGGGTCTATATATAGCTTAGAATCCAGAGTACCATCGTTACCTTCTCCATAAAATTCCAAAAAATCACTTGCATCTAAAACGCCATCAGTTTCTCCAAATACATTAATTGCCTGTTCTATACCTCTTTTATAAATTTGAATTTTTCTTGGATCAATTGTAGTGGGGAAACCGGCTGCCTGCAGTTCGGGCTGAGTGATGCGGTATATACCTTTTTGAACAACAGGAATCTTAAAATATTGTTGGCCATAGTTAATCCACTCATTGCCATATTGTTGGGCAAAAATTTGTATTGAAAATAGAAAAACTATTATCAGAAAAAAATATTTCTTATACTTTAGTATTCCCATACAGGATTATTAAATTTCAATAAAACTCTTAAAAGCCTGCTTTTATAGAAAAAACATTGGAATATAAGGCTTCAGCTTTATCTCCAATATCTGTTAATGCGTAATCAATTGTAAATTTACTTACTTTAAAACCTATACCAAAGTTAGGTTGAAAGGTTGTTTTATACGTTTTATCAAAGTTTTTTATCTTTTGAATATTTCCTACACCAAACCTTAAAAAAGCAATTTTATTATAAGCAACTTCAAAACCACCTTTTGGATCGATCGATATTAAATTACTTTTTATTACATCGCTAAATGTGTTGTTTCTTCTTCCATCAAAGGTTACATTTAAATCTATTCCTGCTATTAATCCAAACTTACTTCCAAAAGTGAATGATCTTCCTACACCCAATATAGCTTGAGGAAGTGTAACTTCAATAGAATTATCAGGAACCACGTTTGATGTTAGTTTATATGTTTTTACAAACAGTGATGAATTGTAAGACCAGGCATTAAACGTGCCCGTGATATCTTTTACAACAGCTCCGAGTTGCCAGTTTTTTCTTTGATATTGCAAACCTACATCAAAACCAAAACCCCATGCTGCACCGAAATTACCTGCTACCCTGTGAATAATCTTTAAATTCGCTCCAAAATTTAAACCTTTTATCCTTTGAGATTTACGTGCGTATGAAAATAAAAATGCATAATCAGCCGACGAGAAGAAAGTTATATTATCATAATTAACAGAACCATCAGCATTGAACAAATTTAAAGTATTAGGTATATCATCAACACCAAACCTAATAATACTTACACCAAGCTTGCTTACGGAATCAATTGCTGTTGTAAAAGAAAGATAATCGTACTTGGCTATCCCGGCAAAATATTCAGCATGCATTAAAGAAACCTGATATTTATCTTTTACTCTTATTAAACCCGCAGGATTCCAATAACCGGATGTAACATCATTAACAATGGCTACTTGAGTGCCCGACATGCCTAAAGCCCGGGCTCCAACACCAATTGCAAGAAATTCATTACTGTATTTTGGTGCCCTCAACTGACCGAAAATATTTAAAGTCAGGCCGGAAAACAAAATAATGAAAATGATTTTTTGCATGTAAAATTAAATACATTGATTAATTGAAGAATACAAAATTAATTTTTTTTTTGAGTGTAAAAATTTTCTTATTAAAACAAATAATACATCTTATAAAATTTGTTTTAATTCATTCAGGTTTTTGATTTCAAAGGTGGGCGTTGAGTTGTGTGGTTTTACAAAGGGATTATAAAAAACTGTATCAATTCCGGCATTTTTTGCACCAATTATGTCAGATTCTATTGTATCACCAATCATTATACTATTTTCAATGTTTGCTTTGGATTGGCTTATAGCATATTCAAACATTTCAATTTCAGGTTTTTTAAAACCCGAAATACAGGAAGTAAATACGTTTTTAAAATAATGATGTATTTTACTTGATTTTAACTTTATGAATTGTGTATCTGAAAAGCCATTGGTGATGATATGGAGATGATAATTTTTATCGCTCAAATAATCTAATATTTCTATTGCAAATGGCATTAAATGGGGCTTTTGGGGAGTTTTACTTAAATATTCATCAGCAAACTCTTCAGGGCGATAAAAATTTATAAAGTCTTTAAAAACAAGATTAAATCTTTTATTTCGTAAATCTGCCTGAGAAATTTTACCAATATTATATAAATCCCAAAGGTTATTATTAATGCTGTGAAAGTTTTGAAGAAAAACTTCTAGAGGCTCTTCGGTAAATTGATTTAAATTATATTTTACAAATAATTCTGAAAGTGTTTCATTGGCATTTCGTTCAAAATCCCAAAGAGTATGGTCTAAATCAAAAAAAATATGTTCGTATGCCATTAAATCTTAATTGATTATATATTGCTTTAAATGCTTTATTTGATTTAAATTTAACATCCCTTTTTTAATCTTTAATATAAGATATATATACAGTTCTCAAAGGTATAAAAGAAGTAATCATATTTTAAACTGTTTTGTTTTTGAAAAATAAAAAATTATAAATAATTATGAGTTTATCGATATCTATATATTCATAATTTAATTTCTAGTTTGCTTACTTTAAAAGTAGATCTTCGGGAAACATAAATTATCCATGATTTATTGATTTATATTCTTCACTTGCTTTCTATTATTTTTAATAGTAATATATTTCCTGAAGGGAATGAGTTATTTAAATATTCTTTATTGAATTTTTCAATAAAGAATATTTAAATAACTCAAAAAGTGTCAATGAAAACACTTAACATTAAGAAAGATTATCAGTACTTTGATTCTTCAAGAAGATAATTACAATTTACTTTATGTGTGATAAAAAAAAGAAGGGTTGCCTTGTATCAAGCAACCCTTCTTTTTTTATTAATCAATATCTATTTATTAAAGATCACTTTCTCCTTATAATCAGCTTGGGTTCTGGAGCGAAGGGAGCCAATTCCGAATGCTGTCCGCGCACAAACCCCGCCGGAATTTCAGTCTTACATCTTCTAATTCTTGTTTTTTTTACATAATAGATTACGTAATACTATATGCCTATTTCAATAATCGGGTAAAGATGAATGTGGATTTTTATTAGATATTATGAATATACCGATATTGATAAATCGATAATTATAAATAAATTTTTTGTGATTTGATTTCAATGTTGTTTAGCTAAACGCAAGAAGGGCAGATTTTTTTAAATCCAATTTATCAAAATATCAATATTGATAAAACGATATTAATATCACAAAAATCTTTTTAATCCTATTCCGAAAAAAATACCATTAAATAATTTCATATTTAAGCAAATCCAATTTAACATAATTGTAAGTCTTAATTATTTTGTGTGCAACGCCGGTTAATTAAGTTGTTAACAGAATAAAAATTCCTCTCTTTATAAATTTATTGTTATCCAATCTTCAAATTCCTATTTTTACATTTTTCTTTGAGTAAATAAATTTTAAAATACTTTTCCATAAAATGTCGGATAATAAAAGTGTAGTGTATGATGAAAGCAGTATTCGTTCTTTGGATTGGCGCGAACATATTCGCTTAAGACCCGGAATGTATATTGGCAAATTAGGTGATGGAACAGCACAGGATGACGGAATTTATGTATTGGTAAAAGAAGTTATTGATAATTGCATTGATGAACATACCATGGGCTTTGGTAAAGTTATCGATGTGGAAGTAACAGACCATCATGTAAAAATAAGGGATTACGGACGCGGAATACCATTAGGTAAAGTAGTAGATGTAGTTTCAAAAATAAATACCGGCGGTAAATATGATTCGGGCGCCTTTCAAAAATCTGTTGGGTTGAACGGTGTGGGTACAAAAGCGGTAAATGCATTGTCAGCGCATTTTAAAGTGCAATCCTTTAGAGAAGGTAAAACAAAATTGGCTGAATTTGAACAGGGAATTTTAAAAAATGATCCGAAAGAAGGAGAAAGTAAAGAAAAAAATGGAACACTCGTTATTTTTGAACCTGACGAAACTATTTTTAAGCATTATCATTTTATTCCTCAGTTTTTAGAAGAACAAATTTGGAATTATGCTTATTTGAACTCCGGGTTAACAATTGTTTTCAACGGACAAAAATATTTTTCACCCAACGGTCTTCTGGATTTATTAAACAGAAAAATTGATGAAGAAAGCAAACGTTATCCCATCATTCACCTAAAAGGTGAAGACATAGAATTTACATTAACCCACGGCAGTGCCTATGGTGAAGAATATTATTCGTTTGTAAACGGACAATATACCACTCAAGGCGGAACGCATTTGCAGGCTTTTAGAGAAGCTTTTTCGACAACAATAAAAGATTTTTTTAAAGGAAAATACGAAACGACTGATATTCGTTCTTCAGCTGTTGGTGCAATTTCAATAAGAGTTCAGGAACCTGTTTTTGAATCGCAAACGAAAACAAAATTAGGTTCTCAAAATATGGCACCGGAAGGGCCATCAGTACGGGGCTTTATTGTAGATTTTCTTAAACGATCTTTAGATGATTACCTGCATAAAAATAAAAACGTAGCCGATGCACTTGAAAAACGCATACAGCAATCGGAAAGGGAAAGAAAAGAAATTGCGGGAATAAAAAAACTGGCCAACGAAAGGGCAAAAAAAGCTGCATTACATAATAAAAAATTACGCGATTGCCGTATTCATCTTACCGATATAAAAGATGATTTGCGTTACGAATCCACTTTATTTATTACCGAAGGAGATTCTGCAAGTGGTTCTATTACAAAAGCTCGAAATGTGCAATTGCAAGCAGTATTTAGCTTGAGGGGTAAACCATTAAACTGTTATGGTTTGACAAAGAAAATAGTTTATGAAAACGAAGAGTTTAATCTTTTGCAACATGCTCTCGATATTGAAGATGGTTTGGAAACACTAAGATTTAATAAAGTAGTAATCGCTACTGATGCTGATGTGGATGGAATGCACATACGTTTACTTCTTCTCACTTTTTTCTTACAATTTTTCCCCGATCTAGTTCGAAACGGGCATGTTTATATTTTAGAAACACCTTTATTTAGGGTTAGAAATAAAAAAGAAACGATTTATTGTTATACCGATCCTGAAAGAAGGAACGCAATTGAAAAACTGGGGCCAAAACCGGAAATTACACGTTTTAAAGGATTGGGTGAAATATCACCGGATGAATTTGGAAATTTTATTGGAGAAGATATCAAGTTGGAACCTGTTATTTTACAACAGGATACCTCCATCCCTAAAATTTTATCATATTACATGGGTAAAAATACGCCGGACAGGCAATTGTTTATTATAGAAAATTTAAAAGTAGAAAAGGATTTAGAAGAGGTTATTTTAGCATAAGTGAATTAAAATCAAGTAATGATAATTTATTTCTTTTTATAAAAATAAAGGGTTTGAGAACTTGTACTTGATCTTTCACTAAAGGTAAAAAAACCGCTTTGATCTGTATTGAAACAAATAGCTTCGCCTTGAGGCTCAATATAATATGGTAAAGTTTGCGGGGTTGTTTTAATGAGGTCAAGGATGGTTTGGTTGCCGCTTTTTTTCCAATAAAAAATTTGAGTCTTGGTTTTTATTACCATTTCATTTCCATCCGGAGAAATATCGCCTGCGGTTACAAAACTTAGTGGAAGAACAGCAATTTTTTTCATCATCGCAGCTTTTTTTAAATCCTGAGGGTAAGTAGCGATATAAATGCATGCAGCATCTTCTTTGCTGACCAAATAAATATCTTTCGTTATTGGATCTATTAAAAGGGCCTCAACATTTTTTGGTCCATCGGGTAAGGTCAATTCAATTTTATCAATATTTTTGATATCTTCTATTACAGGAAAGTTTTTTCCGTTAATGTCAGGCTCTGGAAATCGATAAACGTATTTTGATGGATATTGTAATTTATTATCTCCGGTTTCTGATACATATACATAACTTACACCTGCCAGAGGGCCCGGGGCAACCGATAAATCTTCCCAATCATTATTACTAACACCCGATAATGTAAAATAACCTTTAATTTTACCATTTTGATCAATTAACTGAACAGCATTAGGGTTTTTAGAATCTTCTTCGACCCACAATAAGTCTTTATTAGTTTTACTTTCACCAATACCCGATGCTTCGTTTAAGGTATCGTTAGTAACAGTTGCCAAACTTTGCGGTGACAATGCATAAGAAGTATTAACTGCAAGATTGTTGGGTTGGTAACTCGCGATAAAAAAAGAATCCTTTTTAATTATTACAATACTGTCTTTTTTAATTACCGAAATAGAATTTTCTTTTTTACAAAAAGAAAATAAAAAACATAAAAACAAAATGGTTATTGAAGAAAAAGTATTTTTCATTATTATTTGTATTAAAAATTAATTCCTTATTAATTGCCTTTAATTAAAAGCTGTTCGGTTTTAAATAAACTTTCAGAAGTAGGATCGAATATTATTTTTACTGCATGCATATCCTGTTCACCAAATACCTGAACTCTTGTAAAGTTTTCCAAAACTTTTTTAGTTTTAGCATCCTTTAAAATAGGTTTGTCTACAATATATTTATGCGAATCGCCATTTACCAACAGAACAGGTTTTTGAAAATCAATCGTTAATTTTTTAAGGGCAGCAATGATATGTTTAAAGCCGGATGCCTCTTTATCCGCGTTGAACATATCAGCCTGAGTAAAAATCACAACACCTTTACTGTTGTTTTGACTTGCGTTTTTAAAAACTTCATCAAGCCAGGCAAGGTTGGCTGCATCTCTTTCAAAAAACTCTTTATTATAATTTTTACTATCGGCAACAAGGTTATTGTTAGTACCTGAAGTATTAAGAGTGGCAAAAGAAATAGTATTGTAATCCCACCTTCGGTTTTCAACAAATTTAGAAAAATCTTTATTTTCTGATTGTGAGATAAGAGTTAGCTTTTCTTTTCCAAAACTTTTATTGTCTTTAAAGAAGGTTTTTCTAATTACTTCAAGCCTTTCTTCCGGGTCATAACTTCCGGCTTCTTCTTTATTACAATCATTCCATTCATTATCGCCGGGTGTATATATTAAGGGTTTATTAAATTGCTCAAAGTAGCCATGTATTTTGTTATAATATTCTTCTGTACACTTTGTTTTACTTGATTTTATATCGCCTACATGAACATTAAATGCTTGGTTTTGTGTATTTACAGTCTTTATTAGGTTTTCAAACCTTGCATAATCTTCAGGAAGAAAATATGGCATATCACCGAAGGTAATTATGGAGAAAGTTTGATCTTTTTTTGTTTGAGAAAAGGCTTTTGGCAAATTAATTATTGAAAAAAACAAAAAGAAGTAAAAAATACTTTTCATAATAATATTTGAGTTTATGAATTAAAAAAATCGCCGGAAAATATTTAAATATTTTTCCGGCGATTTTGTAACATTATAGTTTAAAAATATTTAGTGTTGATTTCCTGTTCCATCACTAGGATACGCACCCAAATCTTTATTTGGAAGAGTAATTCCATAAGTTGTACTGGCACCGAAGTTATCACTCACAGGAACTACTGATAGTGGACTAAAAGATGTGTACCCCTTACCCAATGCCGGAGAAGAAGGTTTTAAATGAAAATCAAAACCTGTTGCATAAGAAATACTGCTTAATGTACCACCTGATTGCGGTAATGGAAAGTTTACAAATTGTGGATTAGTGCCCGAAGCTTGAACGGCTTTTGTTCCATCATAAACTTGACCAACTTGATAATTGGCAGGTAAATATGATGTTGGTAATGGAAAATCTGTTGCTTGAGGAAAGGTATAAAAGCCAACAGGGTAAATTTGATTAGCCACTGTTACTGAATCTGTATAATTTAAATTATATCCATAATGGTTCCTTAAACTTGCAGTATCAGCAACTACTAAAGCATTACCATTATAATTTTTTGTTGCGCCAACTATTCTTAAACCATATTTACAATTTACCATAATATTATTATAGGCATTACCTTTTGCACCTTCTTCAAAATTCATAGAACCACCTCTACCAGATTCATTTCTTCTAAATCCACAATTCACCATGGTATTATTATACATATAAATATTTGTTTGGGTTGCAGTAACGCCTTTATTAGAAGCTTTTGGTCCATTTGTACCTGAACCAATAAATAAATTATAAGCAACATTACCCACTGTATTTCCTTTAATATTTATACATTCTCCACCCTGAAAACCGCTTTTTTCAAAGGTGTTTCTCATAATGTTTATTTTACCACCTTGAACTCGAATAGGATCGTCCACACCACCATAAACCCAAGAATCTTCTAAAATAAATATTCCCTTAGGTGAATCAAAAGTAATCATCCATGCAGTTTGTCCATTCTTTACACCGCTAATTGGTGTAGTAGCAATTGTATTGCCTCCATATTCTACATGTGTCCATTTAAGCACTAATGATTTGCAAGATGTATCACACAAAATCCCTCCCCAAGGAGTTATCCCGGAGCTAACTTGACCATATGCAGGATCAGGGCCTGCAGGAGCACCTTGAGTATCTGTCTTCTTTACACCTTCTATTGAGATATAGTTCTGTTTAGCTTTAATTCCTAATGATAGAAGTGTTCCTTTTACAACTAAGTTATAATTTCCTTTGAAATAAATTTTTGCCCCGGGTTGTAAGAGAAGAGTATCTAATGCATTTATATATGTATCACCGGTAATATAATAAGAAGAATCACTTTTCATATAACCCTTTATTGAACCTGAAACAGGATTACCTACTCCCGATTTTACAGGCTGGCCTACCTTGAAATACGCTACAGATACATTTGTATTATCTGTGCTTTTACAAGAAAATATACCAATTCCGAGCATAAAGATAATTGCAGCACACATTAATTGTTTTGAACAATTCACTTGTTTCATGATGTTGATTAATTAAGTTTGAATAAATTAATTATTAATTTCTCCCTATTATTAAATATAATCCTCAGGGAGTTTTAAGAATTATATTAAAAGAATTTATATTTAATACCTAATAAATATGTTTGATTGAAAACGTCTTTTTGAACAAGAATTCTATCATCTTTTGTTTGCTCAGGTAACCCACTAAATCCTTTATTTGAATGTAATATTTCAACTATTACAGGATTATTTAAAAGATTAGTTACTTTTCCAAACACTGTAAAGTATTTACCAAATCTCTTCTCTCCTGAAAAATCAAGTTGATTGGTTGCCCTTTGCCACCAATCCAAATCTTTCCAAGCAGAAACATAATTGATCCTTCTTCCTGTGTAAACCCAACTTAATTGTGCATCAATATTGAAACGAGAATTTTTATAGATTAAAGAAATATTAGCAATATGTGCAGATTGGCCTTGTAACGGTCTTGTTTGACTTACTATTGGAGCAGTATTATTTAAGTCGAGATATCTTTTTGTTGTCGTTATTGAAGATTGAGTAAATGTATAGTTTCCTGTAATTCCTATATTTTTATAATATTTTGAAACGACGAACTCAAATCCATAATTTGTTGCATTTCCAAAATTTTGTGGTTGATAAACCTGAGAACTCACTCCGGAAGAAACAAAAGCATATTCTATAGGATTAGTAATAGATTTATAGAATATGCCAGCCAAAATTTGCTCATTTCCTTTTGGAAAAAATTCATACCTTAAATCCAAATTATCAGATTGGGTATGATTTAAATATGGGTTTCCTTTTTCTGTATTATAATCTCCGGAAATTTCAGCCGGAATCAAGTCAAAAAAACTTGGTCTGCTGATAGCTTTATAATATGATAATCTTAAATTTTGTTTATCATTAACCATAAACTTAAAATGAACGCTGGGCAAGATATCTAGATATTGATTAGTACCTTCTTTGCCATCAGCAGTAATTATAAGTTGAGAAAAATAATATTGATTTGTATTTTCAAATCTCACACCTCCCAATATTTGTAATTTGTTGCCGACTAATACTTTTCCTTGAACGTAACCGGCAGTTATTTTTTCATCTGAATAATAATTGTTGGCATTTGTAGAATCAGGACGTTGATTACTTGTTGGCCAGTTAAATGTTGCGTTGCTTACATTTATATCTATTGAATTATAATAAATCAACACTCCGTTTTTATCAGTTCCTGATAAATTAAAAGAATTATAAAACCTGTTTCTGTGTTTACTTCTATATAAACCGCCAAATGAAAATTCAAGTTTATTAGATGGGTTGAAAATAAAATTAGTGTAAACTGATTTATCTTCATCTTTATTATGCGTCCACCTATGAGTTATAGATGCAGCACTAAACATTGTTGAATAAATTTGCTTACTATGTGTTGAATCTTGAACATTCGTATATTTTCTTTCATAATCCATCCAATCAGGAATGAGATTAGTTGCCACTGAATACACACCTGAAATATCAAATTTTAAAGTATTTGATATCACCTGCTCGATTTTTAATGTTCCATTATATATTCTCTGCCTTTGAAACCTTGACCTATCATACTTATAACCATCCCCTAAAGTATAGCCAACCGTAGTTTTATCAGTATATCGATGATAATTTTCATCTAACTGACTAAAAAAGTTATAAAGGCTTATCTTATTTTTTTTACTAAATGAATACTCAAATTTAGCATGTAAGCCAAGGCGGGATTGTAAATAAGAGTTTGTACGTTGATGAACATAATTGAAGGCAGGCGAGTTTCCGGCATTTGGCTGCTCATTTGGTTCAATATAGGTTACATGCGAACCTCTAAATGTATGTTGAAAGGTACCGGCAATTATATATCCTATCTTATTATTAAAAATCTTATCTCCAATTGTAAAGTTAAATAATGAATTTATTGGGTTCTTTACATCTTTAAATTTTAATTGATCAACTTTAAAATCTGTAACAGGGATATTATATCCATTGCCATGAAGTTCACCCGGGGATTTAAAATCTATAGTTTTATGTGAAAAGCCTGAAAAATTTTGTTGTCCTAATATTGAACTGAACCCGCCTGAAGCAGTTGTTGAAATTGTAAAATGGTTTGGAGCGCTTTTCATTACTAAATTCATTGCTCCACCTATTGCATCACCCTCCATATTAGGCGTGAGAGCTTTTACCACTTCTAATCTTTCAATAAGGTCCGCCGGAAAAATATCCATTGGTACATATCTATTTTTATCATTAGGACTGGGTATTTTAATGCCATTTATTAAAGTATAGTTATATCTTTGATCCATCCCCCTAATAATCGCATATTGCCCGTCTCCACTCCCGTTTCTAACCACTGATACACCCGAAACCCTTTGCAAAACATTTCCAACTGTTACATCAGGTAATAATTCAATGGCTCTTGCTCCGATAATATTCATTACATTATCCGCTTTTTGTTCTGCTCTTCGCATTACATTATCGGATTCTTTATCGTTAGATGTAGCGGTTACTACTACCTCATCGAGATTTTTAGTGTTTTCAATTAGATTTAAATCTAATTTTAAAGTTTGTTGGTTTACAGAAATGCTACTTTCTATATTTTTATAACCTATGTAAGTAATACTGATTATGTAATTACCATCAGGCACGTTTTTGATTTCATAACTTCCATCCAAGCCTGAAGATGTAGCGAAAGTTGTATTTTTTAATGTAATTGTAGCTCCTATAAGTGGCTCTCCGGTTTTGCTGTCTGTTAAGAAGCCTTTAATGGTGGCGGCATTAGATACTGAAGTAATAAAAAAGGATAAAATGTAAAATAAGAGTAAAGATTGTTTCATGCAATTCAAAATTATTGCACAAAATTATTCGATGTAAACTTTATAGGTGTTAATTTAATATTAAGCGAACAATGGAAGTATTTTTAATAATTTAAAAAAAAATCTTAAATAGGGATCTAAAAGTTAGTTTTTTGTAAAAAACACTTAAAAAATAAATTAATCTTAATCTTTAAGTAATATATCTACCACGAAGACCCTTTTTTAATAATCAATAATTAACATATTATTAATATAAAAATAATTCAGGAATAAATTTATAATTTTTATGATAATTAATAAAGGGGATTGCCGGTAGGAGTTAAAATAATCTTTTATTTTTATGGATGTCATGTGAGCTTAAAATTACAATTTAATTCTGCTCCATGATAAAACTTTTACTCCCTCCGAATAATGTACTAAGTTGGGTTGCGTATTTGATAAGTTTATATCCCCAATTTTATAATTTAAATTAAGGTTGTTGATTTTCACATTTTTAAGTTCCCATTCTTTATGATGTATGTCATATCGAAATATTTTTTTGTTTATATCAAGGTAAAGACAATATCGTTCTGTTAACCATTTGTCTAATTCGGATTTATTTGAAATCTTTTCTTCAACTTCAAAATCTATGTCAAAAACAAAATCTTTTATTTCATTTTTAGAATTAAACGTTTTTTCTGTCCTTTTCATTATTGATTTCTCGTAAGGCAGCCCCGACAATTTTTTTGCAATAAAAACAGATAAGTGTTTTTCGGCTTCTATATTCAAAAAATAAACACCTTTTTTATTGTCGTTATCAACATATGTTCTAAGATTAATTTCGTGAAAATCGGAAATGAATTTAACGGCAGGTAAGTTTTTGGGTCTGATTTTTTGCATGGTGAAAGCAACTAATGAGACATAACAGTTACCGGCAAAACTGTCTATTTGAATATATTCCGGTACAAATTTTCGTAAAACTTCAAATGGAATTTTCCAGTGCATAAAAAGTGCATCGTTCCATTCCTGATAATATTTCCACTGCCCTAAAGGAAGTTCATAAGGTCTATGTGAGGTGTCAGCAAGTAATGTTTTAATAGCTGTCATACTGAAGTTAAATAACAAAACATAAAATAAGAAATAAAAGAAACTTGGGATTATAATATTTTCACCTTTTCTTTCTCAAACATTAAGTAATGATCACAACATATATCAAATTGTCGCAGTATAAAACCCGGAAAAAAAATTTAAAATCATGAAACAGCGACACTGCTTATATATTTGTAGCATCGCTTTTTCTTTAAGTAATCCTTTATGGCAAAAATATATTTTATAAGCGGCTTGGGTGCAGATGAAAGGGTATTCCGATACTTAAATATTGTAGGCTTTGAAACCAAAAATATAAAATGGGAAGATCCTTTAAAAAACGAAAGCCTTACTGATTACAGCAAAAGATTAATCAATCAAATTGATTTGAATGATAAGGTTATTTTAATCGGCGTTTCTTTTGGAGGAATGATTGCTCAGGAAATTGCTGATTTAATTGATTGTGAAAAAATTATTATTATTTCCAGTATTAAATCGTTGAAAGAGCTTGATGCAAAAATGCGTTTGGTAAAGCAAAGCACAATTTATAAATACATTCCCTCGGGATTCTTAAAATGGACCAATTCTTTATCCGCTGATTATTATTTCAGTACAAAAACTAAAGAAGAATCTGATTTATTAAACCAAATAATTAAGGATACCGACAGGTTTTTTATGAAATGGGCGATTGAAAAAATTATGAATTGGAAGTTTGAAACAACAAATTCAAAAGAAAATTTGACCCACATTCATGGAACTCATGATCGAATTTTCCCAATCAACAATATAAAAAATTCAATTAACATTAAAGAAGGTGGGCACTTTATGATTGTAAATAGAGCTGAAGAAATAAGTTTAATAATTCAGGAAAAACTAAGAGAGTAAAGCAATACTTGCTTTTGGTAAGTCAATGTTAAACTTACATTATGAAAATAATTTAGATAAATCATCAAAATTATTTTAGGATGTAAAATATTTGTAAGTTTAATCCAACAGTTATATCATCAATTGTATAACCCATTCCTTGAACATAAACAGGTTTCATTTTAGAACCTCTATAGGGAACATCTTCATAATTAACTTTCGGTAAACCAATTTTAGGTTGAAGGCAAAGAATAATTTTTTGAGATACCGGTATGTGCAGATTCCCTGTGAGCTCTAAACCTAATCCGGCTTTGTTTTTTCTTTCAAACTTTATATTCCCATCTTCAAAATAATTATTACTAAAAACTATATTTCCGGTTTCATTGTATTTGAATAAAACAAAATTTAAACCTCCGTTAAATTTAACTTTTTTTAAAGTTTTTAAACGGGTTTCAATACCTAGTTTTAGATAATATCCTTCATTTATGTAATTATCCAAATTTGCCATTATTCTATCAACCCGGTATTTTGAGTAACCTACTGCTAAGGCAACCACAGGTTTGTATTTTCCGGTGATCAATTTTACAATTGGTTCAATCACGATTCCATTCCTATCGTCGGAATGCATATATATATTTTGTGTGAGATCTAAGCCGACTAATATTTTTAATTTTGTTGGAGGATTATCAATTTTTGTTTCTTGTGCTGTTAATTTTATTGTAATAAGAAAAAATAATAAATTAATAACGAGATACCTCAGCCATGTTGCCATTTAATTCTAATAGTTTAAAGGTTGAAGGTTTGATTAATTTAAAGTCGCTTATCTCAATTTCAAAGCCGCATAGATTAGAATAGAAGACAGACGATCTCTTATAAGAAATAGTTAATGTATCTGTTCTTTTAGTTCCTTTAAAAATATACGTCGTGACATCTTCTTTAAAAGAAACCGGCAGATTAAATTGATTATATCCATAATTAAAGGCACTTGTAGAATCAATACCGGCAATCGGTTTAAGGGCTTTAAGAGCAGTGATAGAATAATAGTAGCCATACTTGGGTTTACTTAAGGTATCGCTAATTTTTAAATTAAAATCATATGTTACATGGTCACGGCAACGACAGCCTGAAAAAATTAATATAATAAAAACCGGAAGAAGGATAAATGTAATTTTCATGAATCTTTTTTTAGCATGACCCATCTCATTTGAAAATGGTTGCATGCAAAAAAAATAAATTTTTCTCTACTTTGTCGGTTGTTTAAAAAAAGATGTTTTCTCACCTGCTCTTTCCTTATTACTCATAAATTTTAGCTCCTTTAAAAAGGTCGGCAAACATTTGCCAGTCAGCTTTGTTAGCATCAACATTTTGTTTCATATTGTCATAATATCCTTGAATATCTTCTGTGTATGCACTTAGAGCCTCTAAAAAATCGGAAAGTGTTTTGTTTTCCCAATCTTCCGGGTTGTCTAAAAAGTCTTTACGTAATATGTTGAGGAACTTAATGAAAGTTTGTCTGTCAGTTACTTTAAAATTGTTAAGTGTGTCGTTCATAAATTTTGTTGCTAGAACCACAAGTTGCAAACTTGCGGGAGAGGGGTTGTCTTGTCCTGAAATAGGTTTACACAAAGTAAACTAAAAATGGAAAAGTATTCAAAAGTTTATCCAAGTAAATGGCAGAGTCAATATAGTAAAGAATTTAAGCAGTCGGTATGCAAGGAATATCTGCTTGGCAATGATTCCAGAACCGGTATAGAAAAAAAGTATCATTTAGGTCATGGTCGTATATTAAATTGGCTTAAAGAGGATGGTTATGTTGAATTACCCTGCTCTTTAAATAAATCTGTTTATATTGTAGGTCTTGATAATTATAATCCAATGTCTGCAGATAATCCTCAACTTCCATCTCAAACTACAACAGGTTTAAATGAGGTTTGCGAAGATCAATCAGAAATTCTGCGCCTTAAAAAGAACTTTTAGAAGCTAAGATAAAAGCCGAAGGCTTTGAAAGGATGATAGAAATAGCCGAAGAGCAATTTAAAATACTCATCAAAAAAAAGTAAAATACCGGGTAATCCATGAGTTAAAGGACAAATACAGCGTAAACCTTACCTGTATTTGTCGGTTATTTGGTATCACCCGTCAGGCTTATTACCAACACTTTTGGCATGAAGATGAGGTGGGATTAGAAGAGGAGATGATTATAAAACAAGTGGTGATGATCAGGCAAAACCACAGAGCAATGGGTACAAGAAAACTATTTGAGATCCTGCAACCTTTTTTGATGGAACATCAGATTAAAATAGGTCGTGATGCTTTATTTGATTTATTGGCCCGTCACCAATTATTAGTTAAAAAACGAAAAAGAAAAATAAGTACCACCATGAGTTACCACCGGTTCCATAAATGGCCTAATCTGATTAAAGACTTTATTCCGTCTGCACCCAATGAACTTTATGTGAGTGATATAACATATTGGAAAATAGAAACAGGATATGTTTACATCAGTTTTATTACAGATGCTTATTCTCATAAAATCGTTGGTTATCGGGTAGCAGAAACTCTGGAAGCAGTAGAAAGCTTAAGCGCATTAGAAATGGCACTTGAATCGTTTCCGGCTAAAATAAAAGAAAAACTTATTCACCATTCGGACAGAGGGGTACAATATTGCAGTGATGGATATGTAAAGTTATTGCAGGACAATCACATCCGGATCAGCATGACACAAACCGGCGATCCTCTAGAAAACGCAATAGCCGAGCGGGTAAA
This sequence comes from Spirosomataceae bacterium, assembly GCA_965248855.1. Lineage (GTDB taxonomy): Bacteria > Bacteroidota > Bacteroidia > Cytophagales > 172606-1 > CBDFKQ01. The sequence continues at coordinate 305,163 of CBDFKQ010000004.1, forward strand.
CGGTATATTAAAAGAAGAGTATCTGTCGCATTTTAAAGTAAGTACCCTTGAAGAAGCGAAAAAAGTATTGGAAGAAAACGTAAAACTTTATAATAGGGAGCGACCACATATGAGTATAGGCAACCTTACACCTTCTTTTATTCATGAAAACAACGTTCCAACAGAAAGGCTGTGGAAAAATTATTATCAAAAGAGAAAAGAAGAAGTAATTACATGCTGAAAGTTTTAAAGCATACCGCCCAAAACGAGAATAACTTTTTTTGCCTGTAGGAGGGCAAAAAGTTATTTCCCGCTTTGGGCTACTCCATAGAAGAATAGTAAACTTATTTTAGGATTAAAGAAAAACAAATAATCATCAGAAAGGGTAAAAATGTAAATCAATTTTAGGATTATATTTGAAGTGTAAATCAATAGCTGTATTATAAATTAAACTGTAAACTTTTTTTAGGACGAGACAGGTAGTTGTATTGATTATATCACTATTCCATTTATTGAAATATAGCATTCTCCAACATCTAAACCGATTTCGTCAAAAATGTCAAAATTTCTAAACTTCATTGTTGCCTCTGGTTCTTTTCCTTTATTTGGAACAACAACAGAGAATAAGTCAAATTTAAATTGATTTATTCTTACTAATTGTAAATCACCTCCGATCGACTCAAACATATTTTGTTCAATAATTTCTTTCAAAACTTTCACAGGTGCTCTCCAATATTCTAGATTATTCTTTTTTTCTTGAACTTTTAATTCATTTTCAACTAAAACCTTTATTTTAACCGTAAGTGGAAAGGGAAAAGTACCGGATAAATTAACGGCATGGAAAATAAAAGCTGAGTATAAATTATTCAAACTTCACTTACGCAAAAATAAAATTGACGTGGTTAAAATTGTGATCAACCAATCAAAATTGGAGCAAACAAAGCAGGCATTAATTGCCTTAGAAAAAGATATTCACGATTTGGAAAAACAACAATTAAAATTAAAAGTACCATTAAATGTGGAGGTTGTAAAAGGAGCTTTTACTATTGAAAACTTCAAAACGGGTGAGTATAAAATCGAAAATCCTAACAAATTAATTTTGGAATCTATTGATAAATATGTGAGGGATTATCTTAAAATGGCATCCTAATTAAGCTATGGAATAAAAAAACTCCTGACCGATGATCAGGAGTTAAATGAGCGTTTTATATTTTGCTTTTTACTGCTTCCATTACGCTTTTTAATTTTTCGCAGCGCTCTTTTAGTTGGGCATCCGTCCACCCGATTTTAATTTGCAGGGAAATTAATCTGCCAACTATATTATCAGATTTTGGGAAACTTAAGTTTTTCCAATCCTGAGGTTTATCTTGAAATTCGATTGCTAAAGGTGCTAATGTTTTTAAATTGGTAAGGTGGTCCCAATTTTTAATATAATGGTAATTATTGTCGTACCAATATTGGAAACCATCTAAGCCTTGTGCTTTCATTTCATCAATAGCCAACCTTGCAGTAGCTTCGTCGGGCAGAAAGATGGAAAGAAAAGTAGCAGAGTCTCCGGCTTCATCAGGTTGTTCGCGAAATTTGATAAAAGAGAATTTGTTTAACGTATCAACTATTACTGCTTTATTTTTTCGTTGAACCTCTATAAATGTTTTTATTTTACGCATTTGCGCTAAGCCGACAGCCGCGTTAAACTCTCCTATTCTGAAGTTGATACCCAGCGCCGGATGTTTTTCTGCACCTCTGTTGTTACCGATATGGTCGTGACCATGATCGGAGAACATATCTGCATTTTTATATAATTGCTCGTCGTTGGTAACCACCACTCCACCTTCACCACAGGTAGTAATTTTAAAAAAATCAAAAGAATAGCAGCCCATCATACCAATAGTGCCTGAAAATTTTCCTTTATAACTTGCACCTAATGCCTGAGCAGAATCTTCAATTAATTTTATATTATTTTCTTTACAGACCTCTACAATTTCGTCCATTTTGCCCATTGCACCGCACATTTGAACCAGCAAAACGGCTTTTGTTTTTGGTGTGATAACAGCCTTAACACCTTCCGGAGATAGGTTTAAAGTTTCATCTATTTCTGCAAAAACAGGGATAGCACCTGCCCATAAAACAGCTTCGATAGTTGCGATATATGTAAAGGGTGGAACAATCACTTCGTCGTTATAGCCAACTCCGCATGCTGCAAGTGCAGTTGCAACTGCAGTACTTCCACTTGAAACGGAGTGAGCATATTTTGCACCGACAAAATCAGCTACAGATTTTTCAAATTCTAATGCTTTCCAATGACCTTTGCGTTCAGCATCGTGATTAAATCTAAACATTACTCCTGTTTCCAGAACGTCTAAAACTTCTTTGCGTTCTTCTTCACCAAAAAACTCTAATCCCGGCATAAAAAAATATTTTATATTTTAACTTTTAAAAAATGTAAAAATATTTCTATAATGTCATATTAAAAAATCGAAATTTTAATTATTTACCACCCCCGGCCCCTCCTTGAAAGAAGGAGGGGAATTTTCAGGTTCAAAAATTCCTTCAATTGATTAATGTTTTTTTTGAAAATTTAGTTAAGTGTTTTCCGGGCAGTTCCCCTCCTAATTTTAGGAGGGGTTTGGGGCGGTTTTAAGGGATAGAATATTAAGAATTAACAATCTGCCATAGTAGAGTTAATCTATTTTAACAACCTTTTTGGTAAAAATTTTATCTCCGATTATAAACTTACAAAAGTATAAACCTTCTTTTAAGTTGCTTAAACTTATTTCTATGGTTTGCGCACCGGGAAATTGTTTTGAATTTTCTAAAACTTTACTTACTGTTTTTCCTTTTGTATCAATCACTTCAATTGATACTTCTTCATTTTTTGTCAACTCATAAGAAGCTACCACCTTTTTAGATGCCGGATTTGGAAAAAGTTTGAATTTTATTGCTTCAATATCATCTTCAGTAGCTAAAGGACCGGGGTTAGGAGTAGGAGTAGGAGTAGGAGTAGGAGTAGGAGTAGGATCAGGACTTACCGATCCATCAAAAAAAAAGGATGGCGAACCGGTTAATGTAATATTTTGTGAGCTCAGTTGAACAGTAGATGGATTGGATGAATAATTCCACTCTCGCCTGTTTAATTGTGCAAGAACATTTGAAGCTGCAGGAAATGAATATAACGCGCTTGCATTTTCTGATTTGTCAGTTTTTGTTATTGCCCACAACACATACATATATTTACCGCTATTATTTTTAAAAGCACCGCCATTTACATCAGCACTTAATGAAAGGCTTTTTGTTTTAGCATCATCGTATTTATAGCCTGATAATAAATCGGAAGTGGTTTTATAAGCAATTCCTCCACCGGTTATTGCTTGATTAAAAGGTGACGCGGTGTTCAAATTTTTATAAAGCCCCATCAAACCATTAGGATTATTACTGCTGATATCCGCGCCTTCACCAATGGTAAATACATAAAATTGTTTGATGTCGTTTTTTTGAAATTGGACAAGGGCTTTTATAAGAAAGTTTTTCTGAACATCTTCTCCACCTATAAATTCCCCAATTGCTTTTCTGGGTACATTGCTTTCGGTACATATCCATAATTTGTTTGGATATGTACTGCCATTATAACCATATTTATTTAATACACTTTGAAAAGCACTTTTAGGACTTACCACATCATTAGCCGCAGCATCAGAATTACGGTTGTTTTTCACGATTGAAGAATACATTGGATATTCATGATAACTCAATACATCGAAAAATGCACCGCCTTTATTTGGATATGTACTGTTAGCACTTCCATCAACCGGGTTATCTGTATTTCTTAAAACTGCATCTAAAAAACCGGGATATCCGATTCCACCGGTGGTAACGTATGCCGTAGGATCGATGGATTTAATTACTTCATAACTTATTCGCAGCATTCGGTTATAATAATAAATAGGAGTAAACAAGTTCGGCATATCACAAGGGGATGGATTCTTATCAAACCAATTGCCTGCAACTCCTGATGGTTTCCAGCCATTTGTGCCTCCATCATAATCGGGTTCATTCCATATTTCCCAAAACTTTACATAATTTTTATAAAGTTGTACAGTTTTATAAACATATAAGGCATAATAATTATTTTCATTAACAGGTGTGCCGTTGGCACCACCATCCCAAATGGGGTCATATAAATGAGCGAAAATATTAGTTGGGTAGTTACAGCCATCATATTTATTATAATCTCTGTGTGCCGCAGAAGGGCCTTCCAAAAAAACAGTATTATCTTTTATTCCCAATGAATTGTAAAAACTGAAAGCCCCGATCCTGATGTTGTATCCCCAGTTTTCTAAAAAACTCTCCGGCAATGTAGGTCGAAGGCTTTTTACGCCTGCACCCGGTACATTTTTCGCAGGGTTGCCGGCAGCTAATTCAGCAAGATTTTCATCTTTCCAATTACCTCCATAATAGCCCATGTTAGAACCATATAAAAAATCTCCATTATATGATGGTACTGTAGTATTTGCATTAAAGTTTACTTGTGAAAATGATTGACGGAAAATTAAAAAGAATAAAATAAAAAAAAGATTTTTCATAAAATTTTAAATTAGAAGGTGTTTGTGTGGATACGACGTATTTTTTTTAAAGTTATATATATCTTACATTCAGCTATTTAAATTAAACTTAAAACTGATTTATTTAATTTCCTAAAAATATTTTTTCATAACGATAAAGAAATTATTTTTATCGAAAATAATCCTTTTTGATCATGAAAAATTATAATAAATACTATTCAATACCCGCTCCTCCTGAAGAAGTTTACCTGGCTCTTACAAAACCTGAAACAATTTATTTATGGACGGGTGAAAATGCTGAAATGTCAACAGAAGCAGGCTCAGAATTTTCATTGTGGGATGGAAGTATTGTGGGTAAAAACCTTGGGTTTGTTGCCGGTAAAAAAATTATTCAACAATGGTATTTTGGAGAGCAGGAAGAAGAATCAATTGTAAGCATTACGCTTCATACCTCGGGAAAAGGAACTTCGGTTGAACTTAAGCACACCAACATACCCGATCAGGATTATGAAGATATTAAAGAAGGTTGGGATAATGCTTATTTTGGAGATTTAAAAGAATTTTATGAAGAGGAATAGTAAATCGAATTTATTTGATTGTTCTTATTGATATTTGATTTATATATATAATTACCAATATCGTTTAGTTAATTTATAATAATTATAATTTAATATCTTTTTTCGACTTATCTTTTCTTACAAAGAATTTCCATTTTTGAAATAAAAATCCTCTTTATCCTAAAATCCTTCAATCCTAATTCAGATATATTTTGTCTGAATAGGATTGAAGGATGAAAAGATTTTTAGGATTTATTTTTGTGATTTAATATCGTTTTATCAATATTGATATTTTGATAATTGGACGAAAAGATTTGCCTTTCTCCGATTAACTAAACAACATTTATATTATCGCTTTTATTAAAATTTCTAACCTCATATTTTATCACTTCAACTGTCTCTTAATTCACTTCACCACTAATGTAAATTTAAAATTTAATCTAACATTACAATTTTGATTAAACATTAAAAAATCAAATAAGAATGAAAAAGATTTTCTATTTATTAATCTTCAATTTATTTTTTGTAAACACTTTAAGTGCTCAACAAACTCAAACAGTCAGAGGCAAAATACTTGACGAAATTTCAAAGTCTCCTATTATTGGAGCTACAGTTTTGGTTGTTATTCCAAATAATAATAATCCTTTGGGCACTGCCACAGACATAAATGGTGAATTTAAAATTGCTAATGTTCCGCTAGGCAGGCAAACAATTAAAATTTCTTATATCGGTTATGAAGATATTCTTCTGGCAAATACGATTGTTACAGCAGGTAAAGAAGTGGTCTTGAATATTTCTTTAACAGAAAAAGTATCGCAATTAAATGAAGTTGTGGTTACTTACGACCGCACAAAAGATAAGGCTGTAACCAATAACGAAATGGCTTTACTAAGTGCAAGGCCTTTCAATATTGATGATACTAAACGCTATGCAGGTTCTTTGGGTGATCCTTCTAGGATGGCAGCAAATTTTGCGGGTGTAGTATCCGGTAATGATTCCAGAAATGATATTGTGGTGAGAGGTAATTCGCCAAGCGGTATGCTTTGGCAACTGGAAGGATTAAATATTCCAAATCCAAATCATTTTGGTTCTTTAGGCACAACAGGCGGGCCGGTTAGTATTTTAAATAATAATACTTTAGATAAATCTGATTTTATTACAAGCGCCTTCCCTGCTCAATATGGCAACGGACTATCAGGTGTTTTTGATTTAAAAATGCGAAATGGAAATAATGAAAAAAATGAATTTATGGGTCAGGTTGGTTTTAATGGTTTTGAATTGGGTGCTGAAGGGCCTTTTTCCAAAAAATCAAAAGCTTCATATCTTGCCAATTACCGATACTCAACTTTAGGTGTTTTTCAGGCTTTAGGAATAAGTTTTGGAACAGGTACTGCTACACCATTTTATCAGGATATCAATTTTAAAGTAAGCATTCCTATTAACAACAAAAGCAAATTTACAGTGTTTGGTATTGGTGGAAAAAGTAATATTGCTTTTTATGGTAACGACGTTGATACAACAAAAGGAAATGGAAATTTATATGGGAATGAAAATGAAAACTCGATTGTGAGTTTTAAAACAGGAGTTTCCGGAGTCAGTTATGAAAGAAATATTTCTCTTAAAACATTTGCAAAATTTACTTTAGGTGCTTCAGCTTTTGAGCAAAATTTTCATGGCGATTCTATCAGTGTAGTAACGAGAAAAGCTTTTCCGAGTGGTGATGCAAAATTTACAATTCAAAAATATTCTGCTGTTTTTTCTATTAATCATAAATTTGATTCGAAAAATAGTTTGGTTTCAGGTTTTTATGTAGATCTGTTAAATTTTAATCTGTTTAATAAAAGTATTTATAACGGTGTAATTGATAAGATAAATGTGGATGCAAGAGACCAAACCTTACTTACACAGGTTTATTCACAATTTAAACATCGCTTTTCATATAAGTTTTTGTTTAATGCAGGGCTGCATTTTCAACATTACAGCTTAAATAATAATGTATCTGTTGAACCACGGGCAGACTTAAAATATTTATTAAACAGCAGGCAATCAATTGCATTTGGTTATGGCTTACATAGTCAGATACAAAGTATTTACACCTCTTATGTTATTTCTAAAACACCAACCGGAGTAGAATACACAAATAAAAATTTAGGTTTTACAAAAAGTCATCATATAGTGTTGAGTTATGAAAATAACTTGGGCGAACATTTAATGTTAAAAACAGAAGCATATTATCAATCACTGTTTAATGTTCCGGTTGAACAAAAGTTAAGTTCTTTTTCTGCTCTAAACAGTGGTGCCAATTATAATTTTGATGATAAACCAAACCTTATAAACACCGGAACGGGTTATAATTATGGACTTGAAGTAACTCTTGAGCGTTTTTTTAGCAATAAATATTTCTTTTTAATTACCACTTCTTTATTTAATTCAAAGTACAAAGGCAGTGATGGTATTGAAAGAAATACTGCTTTTAATACGCATTATGTTTTTAATGTATTGGCAGGTAAAGAATGGAAAGTAGGCTCGAACAATGTATTGGCATTAAGTTTAAAAGTTTCGACTGTTGGGGGTAAATATTTTTCCCCTTTAAAACCGGACGCTTTTAAATACAGGGGCAGTGATGTATATGATGCATCACAGGCTTATTCTCAATTGCAAAAATCTTATTTCAGATCGGATGTTAAAATTTCTTACCGAAAAGAATATAAAAAAAGCACTTTAGAATTTGGAGCTGATTTGCAAAACATAACCAATAATAAAAATATATTCCAACAAGCTTATAATCGCCGTACACAATCCATTACAAATCAATACCAACAAAGTTTTTATCCTGTTCCTTTTTTAAGGTATACGTTTTAAAAAACCTTAAGATGTAAGACATAAATTAAATTGAACAGAATTATTTGCAAGACAATTCTTAATTTTTGAAATATGAATAAGATACAAGAGGAAAAGGTTCATTTAAATGATAGGGTAGCAAGGCTGGTAGGTATTCCAATTATTGTATTAATAATGAATATTCTAATGAAGTCTGAAGCAAACCATTCAAATCTTAATGTTTTTGTATCTTATTTTATTTCACTTGTTTTTACTTTTGTTTATTGGGAAGGTAATAGGCAAATATGGAGAAGGTTAATTGATAAATATCCTCACTATCATCAAACACAAAAAAGGTTAATTTTACTAGTATTATATTGTATACTCTTCACCTTTTTTTCAACAGTAGCGCTTGAAAAAATAGCTTATTGGTTAACACTTGAAGTATGTTTTCAAAATAAAATTTTAAAAGGTTTTTTTCAAGCATTAATTCCTCTTAGTATATGTATGTTGGCATATGAAAGTGTTTATTTTTTTGAATCCTGGAAAGAAAATATAAAAAAAGCAGAATCATTGGCAAGAGAAAATATCCAGTCACAATTAGATTCATTAAAAAATCAGTTGGATCCTCATTTCCTCTTCAACAGCATGAATACGCTTGCTTCTTTAATAGATGAAAAAAATATTAATGCCCAGAAATATTTAGAAATGCTATCGGATGTTTATAGATATGTATTGATGAGCAAAGAAAAAAATACTGTTAGTTTAGAAGAAGAAATGGCTTTTTTAGATGCTTATGTTTACTTAAATAAAGTAAGATACAGGGATAACCTGATTATAGAAAAAGATATTTCGACATCCGCTTTTAAATGGTTGGTTGCACCACTTAGTTTGCAAATGCTTGTGGAAAATGCAATTAAACATAATGTAGTTTCTAAAGAAAGGCCATTAACAATTAAAATAACAAACGATAGTGATTATATAAGCATTGAAAATAATATTCAGGAAAAGAAAATTTTTGAAAAATCGACAAAGGTTGGTTTATTAAATATTATCAACAGATATAATTTACTTTCTGATAAAAAAGTTGAAATAATTAATACTATTAAACACTTTAAAGTCAAAATTCCTTTGTTGCATAATTAAATTTAAATATCAGTTTATCAATATCAATTTATCAATATTATAAATGAATGTAATTATTATTGAAGATGAGTACCCGGCTAGTGAAAGGCTGCAAAAGCAAATTGAAAAAATTGATGAAAAAATTAAAATAGTAGCTGTGCTGGAAAACATAGAGATGGCAACAAAATGGTTCTTAAAAAATGAAAAAGCCGATTTAATTTTTTCGGACATTCAACTTTCTGATGGTTTAAGTTTTGAAATATTTACCAAGTTCCCTGTTCACAGCCCAATTATTTTTACTACCTCTTACGATGTATATGCCATTAAAGCTTTTAAAGTAAAAAGTATTGATTATTTATTAAAACCCATTAAAATACAGGAGCTTGAGCAGGCAATAGAGAAATTTAAAAATCTAAAAAATGATTTTTATCAAAATGAGTACAACCTCAAAGTAGAATCATTAATTGATTATATAAACATTAGTGAAAAGAAATACAAAACCAGATTATTGGTAAAAAACTTGGAACAATTAATACCTGTCTCGCAGGAAGAAATAGCCTACTTTTATACAACCAATGAATTGGTGTGCCTTGTTAAAAAGGATGGTAAAAAAAATTTAGTAGATTATACTTTGGAAGAATTAGAAAAATTACTTGATCCTCAAGTTTTTTTCAGACTTAACAGGCAATTTATTAGTCATATATCATCAATAAATAAAATTCATACTTATTTTAATGGAAAGCTAAAAATAGAATTATCTCCCGGTATGGATCAGGAGATAACTGTCAGCCGCGAAAAATCGCAGGCATTTAAAATTTGGATGGAGGGATAATATTAATAAACACTTTGTTGAGACATATTATCGGGCGCCAAAAGTAATGAATCATTAGCCATTAATTTTTTGTTTGAGGCATCTGCAACCTGTATGGCAATATCATAAGCAGATTGAAAATATTTTTCAAAGTCACCGGCCGTCATTCCGGGATTTATAATAAACTCACTGCCCGAAGGGATTTCTTTTTCATCGGCAAGTGCTCCAAGTTTGTCCGTTTCTTCAGCTTTTACAGCACCTTTCCCCGCATTGTTCCCTACATAAACCCTTAAAGAAAGACCTATTGCATCTTTAAACTTTCTCCTCAATTCTTTAACCGTTACATTCTCATCAATCTTAAGTTTCACCATAGTGTTTGTTTGTTTTAAGTTTTTATTTTATGACAAACTAAATAATTTTAAAAGGATTTTTCAAAACAAATTTTGAAAATTAATTTTTATCAATACTTCCTTGACTTACAAGTATTTAAATAATTATAAATATTCTAATCATATTAAAAGCAAGATCCATAATAACAAAAAACGAAAGGAAATTTTAATTTCCTTTCGTTTTTTGTTATTCAAATAATTCTACATTTTTTGAATAACAATCGAAGAAGCTCCACCTCCGCCATTACATATGCCTAACGCACCTATGTTTGCATTTTGTTGCTTAAGAATATGAATTAATGTGGTAGCAATGCGTGCGCCTGAGCAACCAAGTGGATGACCTAAAGAAACTGCACCTCCATGAATATTTATTTTTTCCGGATCAATGTTTAACTCTTTTTCAAATGCTAACGGAACCACTGCAAAAGCTTCGTTCACTTCAAAATAATCAATATCTTGCAAAGACAAACCTGCGAGTTTAATTGCTTTTGGCACTGCCTTAATTGGAGCCGTTGTAAACCACTCAGGTTCTTGTTCAGCATCTGCAAAAGATAAAATTTTTGCTAATGGTTTTATTCCAAGCGCATCTGCTTTTTCTTTACTCATTAAAATTAATGCCGAAGCTCCATCATTGATTGATGATGCATTCGCAGCAGTTACTGTTCCATCACCGGTAAATGCAGGTTTTAATGTTGGTATTTTATCGAAAAATACATTTTTAAATTCTTCATCTTCAGTAATAAAAACAGAGCCGCCTTTTTTTTGAGGTATTTCTACACCTATAATCTCATCGTTAAAAGCGCCACTTTTAGTTGCTTTCTCAGCTAATTTATAAGATCTTATTGCATAGTCATCTTGTTGTTGCCTGCTTATTCCAAATTTGTGAGCAGTAGCATCTGCAAAAACACCCATTGCTTTTCTCATATAAACATCTTCCAATCCATCTCTTACTAATCCATCTAACAATTCGCCATGACCATATCTATATCCATATCGCCCCTTAGGTACATAATATGGAATGTTTGACATACTTTCCATTCCGCCTGCTACAACTACATCGTTATAACCCAACATTATACTTTGTGCAGCAAACATGATTGATTTAGAACCGGAAGCGCAAACTTTATTTACAGTAGTACAAATTGTTCCGGGTAATAAACCTGCACCTAAAGCAGCTTGCCGTGCAGGTGCCTGGCCAAGATTAGCTGAAACAACATTGCCCATAAAAATTTCCTGAACTTCTTTCGGATCCAGATTAATTTTTGTTAAGGCACCTTTAATAGCAATTGAACCAAGTTCTGTTGCCGATAAACCTGACAAAGCTCCTCCAAAACTTCCGATTGGCGTTCTAACAGCCGCAACTATATATACTTCTTTCATTTTAAAAATTAATTTTTTCTGATTGAATTTTATATTTTGTAAACTATCTTAACAGATATTTTACAAGTTTCGTTTTTAAATTATGAATATATTGATATTGATAAACTCATAATTTTTTTCTTTTTTCTTTTTTCTTTTTTCTTTTTCTCTTGTCTCTTGTCCCTTGTCTCTTTTCTCTTTTCTCTTGTCCCTTGTCTCTTGTCCCTTGTCTCTTCAATTATCTCAAATAAAAAAATCTTTAATTAATTCTTCATCCCTCATTCCGGCGGTTACAGCATATGAAGAAAGATCTGTAATACCTTCATGAGCTAAAACTTCGTCATCGATAAAAAAATTGCCTGTTACAGTTTTTGCATCTCTTTTAAAAATATAATAAGCGGCGTCGGCTAAAATTTCCGGTTTTCTTGAATGAACGATCATGTGTTCACCCCCTAAAATATTTGCCACAGCTGATGTTGCAATTGCAGTGCGAGGCCATAATGCATTAAATGCAACTTTACCTTTAAACTCTCCCGACATACCCAATACACACATACTCATTCCGTATTTTGCCATTGTATATGCAACATTGGGTGCAAACCATTTCGTCTGCATATTTAAAGGAGGCGAAAGATTTAAAACATGAGGATTTTCTGATTTTAATAAATAAGGTAAACATGCCTGTGAGCAAACAAAAGTACCTCTCGTATTTACATCATGCATTAAGTCATAGCGTTTCATTTCTGTTTCGAGAGTGCCTGTGAGTTGAATGGCACTGGCATTATTTATTAAAATATCTATCCCGCCAAATGTTTCAACAGTTTTTTTGAACAGCTTTTTTAACATCTTCTTCATTTCTGATATCAACAGAGATGGCTAAAGCATTACCACCGGCGGCTTTCATATCTTCAGCAGCCGAATAAATTGTGCCGGGTAATTTTGGATGGGGTTCTGTAGTTTTTGCAATAATTATAATATTTGCCCCTTCACCGGCAAGTTTTAAGCCAATTGAATGACCAATGCCTCGGCTTGCACCTGTTATAAAAACTGTTTTTCCTTTAAATGACATAATTTCAGTAATTAGTAGTGAGTATTAAGTGATATAAATCCTTATTAGCAGATAGACAATTACGCTATTTTATTTTTACAGTCATCATTATTTCTTTAGCCTTGGCTGACCAATTTTCTTTCATTTGAAACGGGCAAGAAAAATGAAATATTAAAACTTTTCCCTTTTCAACGGTATATTGTATATAATCATACCCTCGGGTTACTTTTCCGAAATTTGGTGAATTTTTATCTTCGTCCGATACTTGTGAAGTAAATTCTAAAACTGCAAAATCTCTTTTATTAACAATTATTATACCTTCCTGAACAAAATCAACCTTCTTATATAATTTCATAACCGAAGCCTTATAGAAATCTTTTAACAAAATTAAATCTTTTTGACGCCAGGGAGTAACTGACCGGTTAAAACTAAAATCAGCTACTCGCTCCGGATTTGTAAAAGCAGCCAGAGGTTTTCTGTAAGTATAATATTTTCGGGCAATGTCATCGTCGGTCATTGGTAAAAAATCTTCAGGAAGGCGAATACTTACATTTTCATTCAGCTTTACTTTCTTTAATTTTGGAGAAAGTGCGCTGACAAACAATAAGCCTAGTAAGACTAATAAAATAAAATACGCAGAATTTAAATTTTTCATTTTTGACTAAATATTTTTAATAAATTTTTATAAGATCGTAAAAATACAAAATATTATAGATAGCCATAAAACAGTTCCATTTAATAAATCATGATAATGCTTTTTTATCAAGTTTGCCTATTGAAGTGTATGGTATAGAACTTACAAATTCTATAAATTTAGGCATTTGTGCTCTTTTCGCCCGAGTGGAGAGCCAACTTAAAATTTGTTCTTCATTTATATTTATTGCATCAAAAGGAATGATAAATGCTTTTAACCTTTGTCCAAATTCTTCATCTTTAATCCCAATCACAGCCACTTCTTTTACATTAGAGTGTGCCATTAAAATATTTTCAAGATCTGAGGGATAAATGTTTTCACCACCTGAAACAATCATCTCATCAATTCTTCCATTGAGAAAATAATAATTAAATTTATCCTTGTAACCCAAGTCTCCGGTTTCAATCCAAGTTTGAGATTTTTTCCTAACTGACCAACCTCTTTTCACACAAATCCTTCCAATTGAATAATTATTTAGTTCTCTGTCTTGCGAATCTAAAATTTTTATTTTTATTCCGTTTATTTTTTTTCCAATTGTATCAAAACTATATTTTAAATCCTCAGGCGTTGCTATCATAGATAGTCCTGCTTCGGATGTGCCATAAAGATTGAAAAGTTTAATATTATATTTTAAAAATATTTCCTTTATTAAAATCGGGTTTAAAAAGTCTCCACCGGAAATAATACATCTTAATGAGTTCAAGCCTTCATTATGGTTATTAATTATTCTGTGTAGCATTACAGGTACTAAGGCTACAAGTTCAATTTTATAAAGGTTTATGATATTTATTGCTTTTTGAAAATTAAATCTTTCAAGCAAATAACTTTCTTTTCCTAATAGGATGGTCATTATCATTGTGGCAATGCCATAACTATGAAAGATGGGGGTAGCGATATAAACCTTAGAATACTCGTCTAAATTTACTTTTGTTAATAAGGAAAAGAAAGGTTTAATATAAACAAATGAACCGGGATTGTTTTTAACTGATTTAGATTTTCCGGTGGTTCCACCTGTTTCAATTATAATTTTACCATATCCGCACCTTTTTAATTTATTTAAATTATTTATTTCTTTTTTGGATAAACTATCTATTGAAGGTAAAGATTTATGATATGACAATATTGATTTTTTGCTGAAAGAAGATTGAACTATAAGATTTGAAAATTCGTAATCAAAAATTATTAAATCAAAATTTTGAAATTGAATAAAAAGATTAAACTGTTCATTTTTAATTTCAGTATTTATGAGATATATATCGGCACCTAATTGAGAAATAGAAAATATGGATTTTATGAGTGAAATATGGTTTCTGCATAAAATGGCAATTTTATTATTGGCTCCAACCTTGTAATCTTCTTGTAAAACCAATGCCAATCTTTTTGACCGGTTATATAGTTCTTTAAATGTTAACTCTTCATTTTCATCTTTTACTGCAAGTTTTTGTGAATATAATTTAGATGAAAAACAAAGCAACGCCATCAAATTTATTTTTGAATATAAAACAGAAAGAACCAAATGATAAAAACCAATGGGAGTAATTAAGTTACTTTTATATAGTTTTTTTAATAATTTAATCATTCAAATTATTTTTTTTTCGAAAAAAATTTATTGCAATATTTTCCCACTGTCTTCTAAAAATAAATGAAGCAGGCTTCGCAAAAATTATCCACCATGGATAGTAGATTTTATTTTTCTTAATTATTGTTTTACATATTATTTGTGCGACTTGCTCAGGGTTCATAGCCGGAGTTTTTTTAAATTCGGGCGTTGGCGCAATCATTCTCGTTTTAACTAAAGGCAAATAAATTGAGGTCGTACTAAGCCCTAATGCTCTAATTTCAGGAGATATACTTTGAAACCAATTATCAAAAGCAATTTTTGATGCATTATAAGCCGCCCAATATGGAGCCGGGGCAAGCAAAACATTAACAGTGGAAATATTTATTATGTGTCCTTTTTTTATTTTTAAAGGCAATATTTGTGATAATAATAATTGAACAGGTCCCAAATAATTTATTGCCATTAATCTACTAAAATCATGGTGCCTTTCAAGTGAATTCATAACCGGTCTTTTAATTGATTTTCCGGCATTATTAACTATAATATCAATTCCTTGTGGAAGATCATTTATAAAATTAATTAATCTTTGTACATCTTCAGGTTTTGAAATATCAACAGAAAAAATTAAGGCTCTTCCACCTAAAGGCAAAACTTTTTTTTGTACTTCCAATAGTTTGCTTGTTGTTCTCGCAACCAAAATGAGGTTAGCTCCGGTTTTTGCCAACATGTAAGCAAGGGCTTCACCTATTCCATAGCTGGCACCTGTTATTAAAATGGTTTTGTTCTTTATTTGGTCTTGTAAATGATTAGCATTTAAAAATATTGGCGGGAAAAGAATTTTTTCAAAAAAACTATACTTTTTAAAGATTTTCATTTAGCAACAAGAATTGTATTTCTGCAATGGTAAAAAGATCTTAAAGATGTGCAATATTAAAATTTAAATTCTCTATTTACTTCTCAGATAATTTTTTGTCTGAATTATGATTTAAGGATAAAGGATTTTAAGATTAATTTCTTGTGATATCAATATCATTTTATCAATATTGATATTTTGATAATTAACTTTTCCCTTTTTTCAAATAAAATAAATCCTCCTTTTCCTAAAATCCTTTAATCCTAATTCAGATATATTTTTGTATAAAACGGGATTTTAGAATAAATCCCTTATGATTTAAATATCGCTTTATCAATATTGATATTTTGATAAATTTGATTAAGAAACCCACCTTTTTTTAAATAAAATAATTTTTGGCTTAATTAATATATTAACAAATCTACTTTACAATAATACATAATCTTAAAATATTGTAATTATCCCAATTACATAATTGTATTTCATTAAGATTAAAAATAATTTTTTAGCGGAGGCAATATTTTCTTTATATTTAAAACTTTATTTATCTGTTTATTTTTTTTTTAAATCAACCCCAAAATTTATGTTTAGTAAAATATTTTTAATACTCTCATTAAGTTTATTATCCATTTTTTCGCTGTTTGCTCAAGAGAAAGGCGACCCTAAAGCAACTGAAGTATGGGAACCTGTACCCAAAGTTGTAACGCCGGGCTTTGATACTAAACATCCAATGCCACCTCCATCCGATGCAATAATTATTTTTAACGGAAAAGACCTTTCACAATTTGAAAATAAAGATGGGAAACAAGTAGAATGGAAACTAAATCCTGCTGAAGGATCAGTAACGGTAGAAAAAGGAAAGGGCGATATTCATACAAAACAAAAATTTGGAGATTTTCAATTACATATCGAATTCAGGGAGCCATCGGTTGTTGTAGGTGAATCTCAAGGTCGTGGTAATAGCGGAATATTTTTACAAGAGAGATATGAACTGCAGGTTTTAGATTGTTATAACAATAAAACATATGTAAATGGCCAAACAGGTTCGATATATAAGCAAGCCATTCCACTTGCCAATGTTTGCAAAAAACCGGGAGAGTGGCAAACTTATGATGTTATCTTTACATCTCCGCATTTTAAAGAGGATGGAAGCTTAGAAAAACCTGCATACGTAACTGTACTTCAAAATGGTGTGTTGGTTCAAAATCATACTGAACTAATTGGCAGTACTGCTTACATTGGCAAACCTGCGTATGAAAAACATGGAAAAGGTTCTATTAAACTACAAGACCATGGCAATCCTGTAAGTTTTAGAAATATTTGGATTAGAGAGTTATAAAGATAAAATTCAAAAAGGGATTTAGAAAATCAGAAATGCTTTCTAAATCCCTTTTTTTTGATAAAATATCTATATACTAATATCGTTATTTTGATATTTTAAATTTTACTTCTTTAAAAAAAAATAATATTTTAATTAATTGTTTTTTAAAAAATAAAGCAAGTAATTCACTTTTAATATCTAACAGTTAATTTATTTATCTCCACATAAAACGTTAAAAATACTATGGGATTATTCAGTCGAATTGCTGATATTTTTTCTGCAAATGTAAATGATCTCCTTGATAAAGCGGAAGATCCTGAAAAAATGATTAAGCTGATGGTTTTGGAAATGCAGGAAGCAATGACAAAATCAACTTCTGCCCTTGCTCAAACAATGGGTAACGAAAAAAGGCTTGAATTACAATATTCAAAACTTAAAGCTTCTTCTGAAGATTATCAGAATAAGGCAATAATGGCCCTTAAAGGTGGAAATGAAGATTTGGCAAAACAAGTTTTAGCAAAAAAGGCAACAATTGACCAACAGTTAGAATCATACAAACAAATGCATGATCAGGCTGTGACGATGACAACTCAAATGAAATCGCAGGTTGACAAATTAAAACTTAAGTTGGATGAGGCAAAAATGAAAGAATCAACTCTCATTGCCCGCAGTAAAAATGCAAAAGCGCAAACTGAATTTGCAAAACAATTAGGTGGGTTTGACAACAACTCTTTTGCGAAATTTGATAAAATGGAAGATAAGGTTTTAAAACTTGAATCGGAGGCACAAGCATTTAATCAAATGGCTGACGGACAAACAAGTATGGACGACCAATTGGCAGAATTACAAAAAAATAGCCAGGTTGATTCTGAATTAGAGAAGTTGAAAGCAATGCTTAATCAATAAAGTATTTTTTCTTTTTTCTAACATAATTTTAAATCTATTTTAAAAAATTAACCATGCCAAAATTTCCTACACTGAGTAATGAAATAAATGAAAAACTCCTTAATGTTGTTCAACAAAGAGTGAGTGAATACCTTGAAGAATACTTTGATTCATCCGAAATAACTGTACAAGATGGAATAACTTCATTTTCTTACGGAACAGTAAATGTGTTTATTCAGGTAAAACCCTGGCATTTTGATGATGCACTTGTTTATGTGTACTCATACCTTGCTGAAAATGTAAAATTAGATTTTGAAAATGCACAAAATTTATTGCGCCTGAACGCAACAGTTCCTTTTGGTAGCTTTGGGGTAATATTTGATAATACAGTAGTATTTTCTTATTCACTTCCCGGTAAAAACCTTGACAGTGAAGAATTTTTAGCGGCAGTTCAAACAGTTGCAACCATTGCTGATAATTATGATGAAATGATATTGGAAATGAAATAAAAACTTTCTTAACAAGAAAAAAAAGCTGCCGCTAAAGTTAATTAGCAGCAGCTTTTTTTATTATTAAGAATAAATTATTTATAAGTTAAATTAATTGGAGCGTTATTATTCATTTTAACCTGAGTTGGGAAATTTTTATCGTTGTAAGTATATGTTATTACCCTTGTTGGCCTGTTGAGGTAATTATCTGAGGTTGGGTTGTGCTTGCTGTAATTTGGAAATGGTAAATTATAATAAAATAAAAAAGCAAACGCTCCAAATGGTTCCAAAGTATTATTTGCTACAGGAATTGTAAAACCTGTAAGTGCCCATGCTTTATTTGATCTATACCAACTTTCTTTATTATCAAATGAAGTGGCCTTGTATATAAGAGTACTGTCAATTTTAGCATTAGGTCCGTTCCTTTGTTTTATTTGCGTTAAATTGCCCTGGCCGTCGTAGGTTATATTTAATGCAAAGTATACATAACTATTATCAGGATTCTTAAAATATACTTTTATCGGCCTTTCTTGCGCATCATAGTTATACTTAATTACATAATGTTTATATCCAAAATTTGTGTTAAATCTGTAATAGTAAATGCTATCAGGGTTGCACTTGGGTTCTGTATAAAAATATACATAATACTCATTAGGCGGATTACCGATATCACCAAATGGATATATACTATATTTTATAAGTCTTTTTTTATTATCATACTCAAATGTAGATTTAGTGGTAAAGGGCGCACCATTGAAATTGAGATTGGTTTCATTAACCGAATCGGGGTCATTATTAGAATTTAAATGAATAAGTCCGGTATAATTAAGCGAATCGATTTTAGTTAAACTAACTGCCTTATTTACCTGGGCAGCATCAGGACTTACGTCATCTTCGGATTTTTTGCAGGAAATAAAACCAATAATTAATAACGCAAATAAAAATTTATAATATATGTGAGATTTCATGTTTTAATTATTTAAGGTGAATGGCATAACCGATTGAAATACTTACCACCTGATTTTTAGATTTTGTATAGTTGCTTGGCTGATCTGTTTGTGTTTTCAAAAAATTAGAAAAACCATAACCATATCTAACATCAAGCATTATCATATCATAACCTAATGTATAACTGGCACCGATTCCACCCTGCATGCCGAAATCGAGCCTTCTTGCATTTAGAGTATAATCTCCATTTGCATTTAGTCCATTTGTTCCATCCTGAAATTTAATTTTTCCGCTTTCAACAATTTCCGGGTCGCCGTTGCAATTACATTTTTGTTTAGTTTTGTAAGTGCCACCCAACACATATCCTGCTGAAGGACCGAAATAAGCAAAATATTTGAAATTGGTATTTCCAAAAACCATTTTTACCATTATAGGCAGTTCCAAATAATTTAAATTTCTGCTTTCACTTTGTCGAAAATTAGGATCTTTATAGTCTATTTTAATTCCTTTTTGGGTATATAATAATTCGGCTTGCAAACTAAAAGAAATATATCTGCTGTCTTCAGTAATCCCTTTTATAAAAGCCACACCTCCTGAAAAACCAAAATTAGATTTTATGTTATCAGAATTTATTTTTGAATTATTGTTATAAAATTCCGGAATGCTGCTAAGATAACTGCCTGAATATGATTGTCTGGCAAAACTAGCTCCAAACTTAGGCATAATATAAGGCATTTGAGCCTTTAATTGCCAGGTAAAACATAAGGCTATAAAACAAAAATAAAATTTTTTCATAGATTAAAA
This sequence comes from Spirosomataceae bacterium, assembly GCA_965248855.1. Classification (GTDB taxonomy): domain Bacteria; phylum Bacteroidota; class Bacteroidia; order Cytophagales; family 172606-1; genus CBDFKQ01. The sequence continues at coordinate 325,364 of CBDFKQ010000004.1, forward strand.
GTTGTGAGTTAATTAGAGCAATTGTAGTTAAAATGTGTGTTTATTCTGAAGTTTTGTTTTCTGTTTATAGAAATATTCAAAATTGAATTGATAGGAAGGTTTGATGAATTATATATATATTGATAATTCAAATCGTAGGTTGTGTAAAGCCCTGTTGTTGGTTGAGGAATATAAAATTTACCTTTAGTCGGATTATTTTTACTGAAATTCGGAATCGGATCACTTTTATCTGAAAGTGAGGTAATTCCTCTTAAATTTTGGATTTGAAAAATGGGGCTTGTTCTGATAAAATTTATTTTATCGTCAAATTCAGTAAATTCTATCTGCAAATATTCTGGTAGCTTAGTATTATAATTTCTAAAAAAGATTTGAATTAAATTATTTTTAGAATCATAAATTAAACGCTGAGTGGTTGCTTTATACCATCCTTCGCTATCCAAATATTTATCTATTTTTATAACCCTGCTTAAGCTGTCATAAAAATAATTTAATTTAATAGTTGGTGTAAAATTTGTAGAACCTTGATAACCGTTATATGTAATTATTTCTTTAATTAAATTGGTAGTGTCGTTATATGAAAAATTCCACAATACTCTTGAACTGTCAGTAGTTTCAAATAAATACTTTGCCCATCTGTCTCTTCCATCATATTCATATGTATAAAAAGTTCTTTTATCGGATGAAAAGCCTTTTAATGGCAAATGATTTTTATTAAATATGTAATTTATAGTGTTTGAGCTAGCAGAATCCGTTGTAGAAGTTATGAAACATAATTTTTCGGCAGGTAAATTTACTTTATCATCATAACCAAAAAGTTTACTCTTGCAGGAATTAAAAGATAAAGGAATGGCAAATGATAAAAAGTAAAATAGCAATTTTTTCATTTTGAAGTGGTTAATATTTTGATTTAATTGAAAAGAAGTTATAAAGTAACTCAGGACCACAAGATTAAGAAAAAAAATTTTAAGTTCATTCATATTTACTTAAATTTGTGGCCATTAATTTTTTATAAAATAAAATTCTGTAATCAAGGTGAATAAGAAATGAAGAAAGTTGCGTTTTATACCCTTGGTTGTAAATTAAATTATTCCGAAACGTCTACCATTTCGCGCATGTTTGAAAATGCCGGATATATTAAGGTAGATTTTTCTGACAGGCCTGATATTTTTATTATCAATACCTGTTCAGTAACAGAAAATGCGGATAAAAAATGTAAAAAAATCGTTAAAGAAGCACTAAAGATTTCCCCGGATGCCTATATAGCAATAATGGGTTGTTACGCACAATTAAAACCAAAAGAAATTTCGGAAATTGAAGGGGTAGATGTGGTACTTGGGGCAGCAGAAAAATTTAGGTTAATAGAATTGATACCCACTTTTGTTAAGGAGAAAAAAACTCAAGCCCAAATTTTTCATTCCGATATTTCTCAAGCCAATCAATTTTATTGTTCTTATTCAATGAATGATCGTACACGCACCTTTTTAAAAGTGCAAGATGGATGCAATTATTCATGCAGTTTTTGCACGATACCATTGGCTCGAGGAGAAAGCAGAAGTGATTCAATTGAAAATGTGATAAAATCAGCTAATGAAATTGCAAAAACGGAAGTAAAGGAAATTGTACTTACCGGTGTAAATATTGGTGATTTTGGATTGGAAAATAATGTCAGGAAAGAAAAATTTTTACATTTAATTAAAGAACTTGATCAGGTTGAAGGTATTGACAGGTTTAGGATTTCATCCATCGAACCAAATCTTTTAAACAATGAAGTGATTGAATTTGTAGCTCAATCCAAACTTTTTGTTCCTCATTTTCATATTCCTTTACAATCTGGCAGCAATAAAATTTTAAGATTAATGCGAAGGCGATACGTGAGAGAATTGTACGCCGAAAGAGTTGAAAAAATTAAAACTTTAATGCCGCATTGCTGTATCGGTGTGGATGTAATTGTCGGCTTCCCCGGTGAAAGCCATGAAGATTTTTTAGAAACTTACCGGTTTTTAAATGAAATTGATATTTCTTATTTCCATGTTTTTACTTATTCTGAAAGAGATAATACGCATGCCATTTCTTTAAATGATGTTGTGCCTTTGAAGGAAAGAAATGAGCGATCAAAAATGCTACATATTTTATCTGAAAAAAAACGCCGCATTTTTTATGAATCTCAGGTTGGTAAAAGTTATACCGTTTTATTTGAAAATGATGTAGAAAATGGAATGAACCATGGTTTTACAGAAAATTATATTAGAATAAGTGCCAAGTACGACCCAATGCTGGTTAATGAATTAAAAAAAATAACTATTACACACATTAACGATAAAGGATTTGCAGAAGTAATTGAAGCTGAAGAAGAAATATTAATTCATTAAATTATTGATATATCAATATCTTTTTTTTGATATTTAAAAAGATATTAATTTTTAAATTTTAGTAAAAAAATTGAAAATAAAAAAAGACCATTTTAAATGGCCTTTTTTTATTTTCAAAATAGTTTTATTTTTATTTTTGAATATATAATTTATCAATTATATATTTTCCGCCATTCTGTTTTAATACTACAAACACAACAAATTTATTATTTGTCGCATCGTAAGTTCCGGTTCTGTATTGCGAACCATCTGGAGAAGATCCCTGATGACCCCAATTAAAATCTTTTGCCGGATATTTTAAAAAAAAGTTTTTAAGTACGAGCTCCGCTTGAGAATTACTTACATTATCAAACTCTACATTTTCCGGTTCTATAATTAATTCCATCGAATTATTAAAATACCGTGCTACTTCTTTAGAATTACTACTCTTAAACGCAGTTAAAACGTTATTCATAACTTCATTTTGAGCGAAAACTACTTGCGTAAAAAATGAAAACGAAATAAATAAAAAAATTGCAGGCAATTGTTTTTGAGGGTACATTTCTGTGGTTAAATATAATAATAATGATAAAGCTAAAATTATGCCAAAAAACTTTTCTCTTAATACTTAAGCTCGGTTGAAATTAAACCGTGATTTAACTACTTAATATTATCTTTGTAAAATTTAAAGATAGATTTTTTTAATTATATATTAATAAATACTCAAATGAACAAAAAAGTAATTTTAATGATCCTTGATGGTTGGGGCATTTCTCCGGACCCAAAAGTTTCGGCAATTGCACAGGCAAAAACACCTTTCGTTAATAGCTTATGGGATAAATATGCACATACAACTCTTATTACATATGGTGAAGATGTTGGATTGCCTGAAGGACAAATGGGAAATTCGGAAGTTGGACACATGAACTTGGGTGCAGGGAGGGTAGTATATCAGGAATTGGCAAGAATTAATAAAGCGGTTAGAGAAAATACTTTAGAAAAAGAACCCGTTTTGGTCGACGCATTAAAATATGCAAAAGAAAATAATAAAAAACTCCATTTGATTGGCTTGGTATCTGATGGAGGAGTGCATGCACATATTGAGCATGTAAAAGCACTTTGTACTATTGCAAACAATGCAGGTTTAAAAGATGTTTTCGTTCATGCTTTTACAGATGGCAGAGATACAGATCCAAAATCAGGATTTAAATTTTTATCGGATTTACAAAGTCATATGGAGAAAACTACCGGAAAAATAGCGACTGTAATTGGCAGATATTTTGCGATGGATAGAGATAAAAGGTGGGAAAGGGTAAAGTTGGCTTATGATGCGATGGTGAGTGGAATAGGAAAATTATCCGGAAATGTTTTAGATGGAATTAAAGAAGCTTATTTAGAAGATGAAAGAGGAGATGAATTTATAAAGCCTATTATTGCAAGTGACTCCGATGGAAAACCACTTGCAAAAATCGAAAATGGTGATGTGGTTTTGTGTTTTAATTACCGAACAGACCGCGGAAGAGAAATTACTGATGTGCTAACGCAACACGATTTTCCTGAATTTCAAATGAGAAAATTGGATTTGTATTATGTTACTATGACGAGTTATGACGAAACCTTTAAAAATGTAAAAGTTATTTATGAAAAAGATAATTTGGTAAATACATTAGGCGAGGTATTATCTGATGCGCATAAAAAACAAATTAGAATTGCCGAAACAGAGAAATATCCACACGTTACCTTCTTTTTCTCGGGAGGCAGGGAAGAACCTTTTGAAGGAGAAACAAGAATTATGAGAGCATCTCCAAAAGTGGCGACTTATGATTTAAAACCTGAAATGAGTGCGTTTGAATTGAAAGATGCACTTATACCTGAACTTAAGAAAAAAGAAGTTGATTTTGTTTGTTTAAATTTTGCAAATGCGGATATGGTTGGCCATACAGGGGTATTCGAAGCAGCAGTTAAAGCTGTAGAGGCAGTAGATGCTTGCGTAAAAGAAGTTGTAACAACTGCTTTAGAAAATGGATACTATACAATTATTATCGCAGATCACGGTAACTCCGATACAATGATAAACCCTGACGGTTCACCTAATACTGCTCACACTACTAATCCTGTTCCATGTATTTTAGTTGATGACGATTTTAAAGGCCATTTGAAAAATGGAGGGAAATTAGGAGACCTGGCACCTACCATTTTAACTTTAATGGGTGTAAATATTCCGGCTGAGATGACCGGTAATGTGTTGATTTAAATTATTTAGAACCGATTAATAATATATAAATGATTTCCATTAAAAATACCCTCTGCATCAGAGGGTTATTTTCATTTTGCTGTATTTTACTTTTATCTTCTTGTCAACCGGAAATTAAGAATGAAAAAAATGAAAATTCATTGTCTTCATTTATTGAAAAACAGATAATTATTTTAAAAGAAAATAAAGCAATTGTAAATAAAAAAGTGAGTATAAATAATATTGTTGAGAAGAAAATTATAAAAAATATTGATTGGAAAACTGAATTTGAAATGTTTTTTCAATCTGATATTTTAAAATCCTCTTTTACTGGAAGATATGAAGTTAAAATAACAGATCATCAAATTCTTTATACTATTCTTCCAAATCAATCAATCCCTGTTAAATATTTAAAAATTAATTTTGGTGATGACATCAAACAAATTATTAGATTAGAAGCAATGATAGACCAAAGTAACTATTTCTACCATACTGTTAAACATTTGGAAATGAACCTTGTAAAACAAAATGAAAAAATAGTTTTAAAAAATTACAGCATAAAAGGAAAAAGAAAATTAATTTTTACTGACGAAGTTAATTTTTCTATTTATGGAGAAATTACTCAATAAGCTTCACGCTTTGTATTTTTAATTAAAAACTATCATCTTAGATTTTTTTATAAAATTATAGATGATAGTTTTTATGTCTGAAATAAATTCTCAAGAAACCCCCTCAAAAAAACTTTCCCTTCTCGACTCAACCATGATCATAATCGGATCTATGGTGGGCTCCGGTATTTTTATTGTTTCAGCCGATATTGCGCGAAAAGTTGGCAGCCCGGGAATGCTTTTATTGGTGTGGATAGTAACAGGAGTAATTACAATTTTTGCGGCATTAAGTTATGGAGAACTGGCAGCAATGATGCCAAAGGCAGGTGGTCAATATATATATTTAAAAGAAGCTTACAACACAATGTATGGATTTTTATACGGCTGGACATTTTTCAGTATTATCCAAACAGGTACTATCGCAGCTGTAGCAGTTGCATTTGCAAAATTTACAGGCGTTTTTTTTGATTTTGTTTCCAACAAGCCTTTGTTTTCAATAGGTGTTTTATCAGTTTCAGTTCAACAATTGTTAGCCATTAGCAGTGTAATAGCACTTACATTTTTAAATTTTAAGGATGTTAAAACGGGTGCGCTTGTTCAAAATATTTTCACTTTTGCAAAAATTGCTGCTTTGCTTTTACTGATTGCCTTAGGTTTAATTATTGGTTATAATGGTATTGGCAATTGGAATAATTTTTCAACTAAATTTCCGGATTTATTAAGCATAGGCACCATAAGTATTTTTTCTGCTGCAATGGTAGGATCTTTATTTTCGTCCGATGCATGGAATAATATTACTTTCACTGCCGGAGAAGTTAAAAATCCACAAAAAAATCTTCCATTATCATTGGTATTAGGTACCGGCACTGTTACCATTTTATATATTTTAGCTAACATAGCATATATATATGTTCTGCCAGTTCAACAAATAAAAACAGCAGAGTCAGATAGGGTTGGAACCTTATTAATGGAAACCATTTTAGGTAATTCAGGAAAATTTTTCATGGCTGTAATGATTATGATTTCTACTTTCGGATGCCTTAATGGATTAATTTTATCAGGCGGACGGGTTTATTACGCAATGGCAAATGATAAATTATTTTTTCAACAGGCAAAAAAATTAAATAAAAATAATGTTCCTGCCAATGCATTAATATTTCAATGTATCTGGGCATGTTTACTCACGCTTTCGGGCTCTTATGGTGAGTTGTTGGATTATATAATTTTTTCAGTTCTCTTATTTTATATTCTTACTGTAATTGGAATATTTGTTTTAAGAAAAAAGCAACCTCACACTCCAAGGCCATACAAGGCATTCGGATATCCAATTATTCCTGCAATCTATATTATTGTTGCAACCATTATTTCAATCAGTTTAATAACAAACGAAACCACACAAAGAGGTTCTTTGCGTGGTTTAGGGATAGTGTTGTTAGGTTTACCCGTTTATTTTATTTTTAGAAAACAGAAAAGCGTTTTATAGTAATCAGTTTAGTCTCTAAAATATTAATGTTTGGAAAAATGCTCTCTTACAAATGCATGTTGTTGGTTATCGGTCATTTTATCGGTTGTTGCAATTTCTATTTTTATTTTTTCAAAATGGTGATCATTTTTTAGAATATTAAATAATTCAACTTTCGCATCTGTTGGCCCAAATAAAAGAACAGATTGATAATTTAGTATTACCTCACCAAGCTTTTTATAATATTCGGCAGTTAAGTGTTGCTCCTTATTATGCATTAGGTTTTCACCCTTGCTTATGCTGTGTTCTTTTTCGTGGTGAGTAAACTTGGATTCAATAGTTAAAGTTTGGATAGGATCTGTTGTGAATTCTATTAAGTTTGCGCTGGCATGATCCATACAAATACCTATTTTTTTTATAGTTGTCATATTTTTAATTAATAATTTTGGATATAAAATAATTATTAATCAAAGGTCATGCCGTGCAATAATATATAGGTTCAATCTAAAAATTAATACAACATTGATTTTAGATTAAACCTGTAAAAATTAAAACCTTAAAAAAATATCCTATCAATAATTCCATCCGCCACCTAATGCCTGATAAATATTAACCATCGCATTCAGTTGCTGTTTTTTGGTGTCAATTAGCTCAAATCTTGATTCAAGGGCATCTCGTTGGGTTAATAATACTTCCATATAATCTGCTCTGGCCGATCTGAAAAGACCATTCGATATTTCTATAGACTCTGTAAGAGCTTGTACTTGTTTTGCCTTTAAATCATAACTTTTTTCCAGATTACTTATATTTGACACTTGATTGGCAACTTCAATATAAGCGTTCAAAACAGTACGTTGATAATTATAAATGGTTTGTACCTGCCTGGCATTGGCACTATAGTAAGTAGCTTTTATAGCATTTCTATTGATCAAAGGTGCAGTCAAGCCTCCAAATAATGAAAAAAGCATAGATTGTGGTGTTTTTAGCAGATAATCGGCTTTAAACGACTCCAAACCAATAGCTGCAGAAATATTTAATGAAGGATAAAAATTGGCTTTCGCAACTCTCACATCTAAATTAGCAGCTGTCAGATTGAACTCAGCCTGTCTGATATCCGGACGATTTTGTAATAATTGTGATGGTATACCTGACTGAATAGTATTAGGTATTAAATTACTGAAATTTTTAAAATCTCTTGATATTGGCTGGGGATATCTACCTGTCAAAAAGTTAATTCTGTTCTCTGTTTCTATAATCCTTTGTTGGGTTTTAAATTGTAAGCTTCTGGTATTCAGTACTTGCGCTTCAAATCTACGCACGGCCAGTTCTGTAACTCTTGCTGCTATTTTTTGAAGCCTTACTATTTCCAGAGCATTGCTTTGAATGTCAATGTTTTGTTTTATAATATCCAATTGATTATCAAGGGCCAGCAATTCGTAATAAGAGTTAGCAATTTCGGCAACTAAACGGGTAATCATGAAATTTCGCCCTTCTACACTAGCCAAATATCTGCTCACAGCAGCTTTTTTAGCATTACGCAACTTATGCCATATATCCACTTGCCAGGATATATTGGCAGCCAGAGTATAATCAGGTAAAGGGTTTGGAAATTCTTTACCCGGTTCAATTTGATTATTACTATTAGCTTCCAATGAACCTTGTCTGGTATATCTGCCTACTCTATCAACACCTGCACCTGCATATAAATTAACGAATGGCAAATACTCCCCCTTTCTGAATCTTACTTCGTTTCTGGCAATGATAATTTCTTGCAAAGTGATATTTAATTCCTGATTGTTTTTCAGTGCAGTATCAATGAGCACATTCAGGTATGGATCGGTAAAAAAAACCTTCCATTGTATTTTTGCAGAATTAGTCGAGTCTTGCGAATTATTAAAATTTGCAGGTACTGTTTTATTTACTTTTTTTTCGACTATGGGAGGAGTAATACAGCCTGAAAAAGTTAACGCTATACCGGCCACTCCCAAGCATTTAAAAATAATTTTTTTTAACATGATATGTGTCAAATTCTACTGTTGGTTATCATCTTTAATTAGATTACAATCTGTCTGTAGGTGATGAGCCTTCTTCAATTGGCGCATGCGCATGAACCCCTGTAAAAATAGAGCTTTCACTTAGTGGACTTTCTTCTTCATCTTTAATCAGTTTCCGGTTTTCTGCCATGGTACCAAATATATAATATAAACCGGGTACAATTATAACCCCGAAAATCGTTCCGAAAATCATTCCCCCCATTGCAGAAGAACCAATAGTACGATTTCCTATAGCACCTGCTCCATGAGAAATAACCAATGGGATCAAGCCTGCAATAAATGCAAAGGAAGTCATTAATATAGGTCGGAAACGTACTTTTGCGCCCTCTATAGCTGCTTCGAGAACTGTTGCTCCCTGTTCATGTTTTTGTACAGCAAATTCAACAATCAATACAGCGTTCTTGCCCAGTAAACCAATTAACATTACCAATCCTACCTGAGCGTAAATATCATTCGCAAGGCCCATGACTTTGATTAACAAGAATGAACCAAAAACCCCCGGAGGAAGAGAAAGAACCACTGCCAATGGAATGATAAAGCTTTCATATTGAGCTGCAAGAACAAAATAGACGAATATTAAAACTATAATAAAAATGTAAATGGCTTCATTACCTCGCCTAACTTCATCATAAGAAAGAGCCGCCCAATCAATATCAAAGCCGTGTGGCAATGATTTCTTTGCTACTTCCTGCACTGCTTTAATTGCTTCACCACTACTAAATCCTTTTGCAGGTGCACCTCTAATACCGGCAGTATTGTACATGTTGTACCTATTAATTTCATTTGCTCCTTGTTTCTTTTTAATTCTCATGAAAGCCGAAAAAGGAACCATCTCACCTTTTTCACTTTTTACATAAAGATTCATGATATCTGAAGGAAGTTTCCTGAATTCAGGTGCTGCCTGTACAAACACCTTAAAAAAGCGTTGGTATTTAATAAAACCCAATTCATAAGTACTTCCTACAAAAATTGATAGGGTATTCATGGCGTTACCTATAGTTACTCCTTTTTGCATTGCCAATTCGTTATCTATATCAATTTCATATTGAGGATAGTTGGCACTGAAAAAAGTAAATAAACCGGTAATTTCTTTCCTTTTACCCAATTCAGCCATAAAATCATTCTTCACTTTTTCCAACAAGTCGTAATCACCGCTATTAGTTTTATCTAGAAGTTGTAATGCAAAACCACCTGCAGCTCCAAATCCGGGAACAGCCGGAGGATCAAAAAATTCTATTGTTGCACCGGGGATAGCTTTCGCTTTTTCTTCCAATTCATAAATAATTTCTGTCATAGTATGTTTTCTCTCCGACCAAGGTTTTAAGTTGATCAGGCAAGTTCCTGCATTAGAACCTCTCCCTTCGGTAAGTACTTCATAGCCTGCTATTGAAGAAACAGATTTTACGCCATCCACTTTTTCGATAATACCCTGGAGTTGTCGTGATATATCATTTGTTCTTTCCAGTGTTGAACCCGGTGGTGTCTGAATAATGGCATATACCATTCCCTGATCTTCACTGGGAATGAAACCGGAAGGCAAATTACTTGCTATTGCAACTATTCCAACAGCAAATGCCAGCCACATACCTATAGTTACTATTTTTCTGTGTGCTATTATTTTCAGTATACTAACATATTTTCCGGTAAGCTTTTCAAAGCCTCGGTTAAAACCGTCAAGAGCCCTGCTTAGGATTGTTACCTTCTTTGGTTTTCCATGATTATTTTTCAAGATCATGGCGCAAAGAACCGGGGTAAGAGTAAGCGCAATAAAACCGGAAAGTACAATTGCACTTGCCATAGTTATGGAGAACTGCCTATAAAATGTACCTACCGGTCCCGGCATAAATGCTACAGGTATAAATACAGCCGTCATAAGTAAGGTAATGGCAATAACAGCTCCGCTAATTTCTCCAAGAACTTTTTGTACAGCTTTAAAAGGAGATAAATGATGTTCTTCCATAGCGGCATGCACGGCTTCGACAACTACAATTGCATCATCTACCACTATCCCAATAGCCAATACAATACCAAATAATGTTATCATATTAATGGTAAGTCCGAAAATCTGCATGAAGATAAAAGCTCCAATCAATGATATGGGAACAGCCAAAGTAGGAATAAGAGTTGAGCGCAAGTCACCCAAAAAGATAAATACTACCAATGCTACAAGAATAAAGGCATCTCTTAAAGTATGTATTACATTTTCAGTAGAGGCATCCAAGAAATTGGAAACATCATAACTGATCTCATAATCCATTCCGGGAGGAAATGACTTCTTTAACTCGTCAAGTTTGGCTTTTACATTTTCAATTACCTCGCTTGCATTACTTCCGTATGTCTGCTTTAACACAATCGCTGCAGACGGATTTCCGTTTAGATTGGAATAAATATCATAATATTCACTGCCCAATACAACAGTTGCTATATCTTTCAGTCGTAGAATTTCTCCTTGAGGATTCGCTTTGATAATTACATTTTCATATTGTTTAGGATCATTAAACCTGTCTGTATATGCTAAAACATATTCAAGTGCTTCAGCCTGCTTACTATCTCCTCTGCCTATCCGACCCGGTTTGCCAATAATACTTTGACTACTCAGCGCCTCCATTACTTCGTCCGGCGAAATATTATAGGCACGCATACGATCCGGGTTTAACCAAACCCGCATTGCATATTGCCTGCTACCCAATATTCTTGCCTGCCCAATACCATTGATCCTTTGTATTTCAGGTATCATATTAACACCGGCATAGTTGAAAAGGAATTTCATATTGGCATTTTTATCCTTGCTGTATAGGTTTACATACATAAGCATGCTGGGAATTACGGGTGTTATAATTACCCCTTCGCGTTGAACCAATATCGGCAACCTGTTCGTAACCTGTTGAACGCGGTTTGAAACTTGCACTAATGCCTGATTAATATCAGTACCCGGGTTGAAAACAACCTGAATATTTGCTTCACCTGCACTGGTAGCATCAGAAGTCATGTATCTCATACCCCATGCTCCATTAATTGATTGTTCCAAAGGAATAATTACTGATTCAGCTAATGATTTAGCGCTTGCCCCGGGATAAGATGCAGAAACCATTACTACAGGAGGTGCAATCTCCGGAAATTGAGATGTAGGCAATGTTTTAATTGCCAATACCCCCATGAAAATAATCACAAGTGATAATACTATGGCAAATACCGGCCTCTTTAAAAATAAATTAAACATTTCTTTTTTTTTAATTATTATTCAACGTATACTTTTAAGTTGGAAATTACCTTATTCGGATCTTCATATTTATACGCTATTTTATCACCATCTTTAACCTTGCGTATACCTTCCAAAAGTATTTTTTCATTCTCAGTTAAACCTCCATTAATTACATACAAATCCGGCATTTCAGAACTAATCGAGATTTCTTTTTGCTTCACAATATTATCTTTACCGACTACAAATACATATTTCTTTTCAAGAATTTCAAAAGTGGCTTTTTGAGGGATAATAATGGCATTTTTAAAAGGTACAACCATTTGAATATTTCCTGTTTCACCATGCCTTAATAAGGCATCAGGGTTTTTAAATGTTGCTCTGAAAGCAATATTACCTGTTTCATTATTAAAATCAGCTTCAATCGTTTCAACTACACCCGGATAATCAAACAATACATTATTAGCCATAAGCAGGCTTACATTTATAAATCTGTCCTTTTTTACAATGGCCTTATAAGATAAGTACTCCGCTTCGGGTACGTTAAAATAAACCCACATTTTGCTGTTATCCGACAAAGTGGTAAGCAAATCCCCATCATCCACAAGGCTTCCAAGCCTTACCCTAAAGTGATCCATTATTCCATCGAAGGGGGCTCTTATTTCCGTGAATCCTAAATGTACCTGAGCTAACGACATTTCAGCATTAGCTTTATCCCATTTAGCCTTGGCCATTGCTAACTCATTGGGAGCAACTACATTTTTATCGGCAAGCTGTTTCGTATTCTGGTATTCAATTTCAGCAAATTTGGCTTCGGCTTGTGATTTTTGCAATTCAGCTTTATATAACAATGGCATAATCTGAAACATGAGCTGTCCTTTCTTCACAAATTTCCCTTCATCCACATAAATTTGCTGCAGGTAGCCTTTTTCCAATGCTCTTAATTCAATATGTTGTATGGAGCGAATTTGACATACATAATCTCTGGTAATCGTTGTGTCTTTTTTTAAGGGGCTGGTAACCAAAAATTTTAACTGTTCTTCTTTCTCTTCTTTTTTTGGTTCACAGCTTGTGTGGCATAAAAGAGCACACAAACCCATGAACATGAGTATTTTATTCATCATAATTTTAATTTTTACTCGAAACTTTGTACGATTTTAAATGCGTGTGAATTTCCATTTTGTATTAGGCAGTACCAAATGGATTCAAAACCTGTAAAAGACTTAATGACCAATTGCCGATGTGATAATTGAAGAGTTGGTTAACTTTACAAAAGAAAATATTTTTCATATACGCAAGCTGCAACCGAGTTATTAAAGAAAAATTAAAACGATATTAAAAATAGATTAAAATATAGGTTGAAAAAACAAGAAAGTTAATTTTTTATAAGTAAGCCTTGAAATATTTGGATAATAAGCGAATAAGAGCAAAAATTATTATTTTTCATGCATTAACACATATATGTTAATTTTTTTATTAAAATTTCTAGATTTTTATTTGATTTTTTAAAAATATTAAGTGGGCTTGCCTCAGGATCCGGAATTTCCGTTCAAATGCCTTTTGTGAGTATGAACAAAAGGATTTTTATTTCAATGCCAAAAAATAGAATAAAATAATTTTATCTTATCAGGTTATCGATATATTGATTATGAAAACCGTATTTAAAATCAAACTTCCTCCTTTATCTTTGACAATAATAAACTGAAAAGGATAAGATTATAATTCATTTTTATTTTAATATTTAACCCAACGGGTTACTTAAACTTTTACTCATGAAACATTATATCAAAGTATTTTTTATATTATTTTATCTTGGAGCCAATGCCCAAATCAGTGTAAGCTACAATCGATTTTTAAGTACAAAAGATGGGAAACCTTTTTTTTGGTTGGGCGATACCGACTGGGAATTATTTCACAGGCTAACACGTGAGGAGACTGAAGAATTTTTAGAAATAAGAAAACAACAGGGTTATAATGTAATACAGGCCGTTGCACTTGCCGAATTTAATGGTATCAGAGAACCTAATCGCTATGGAAGTTTGCCGCTTATCAATGAAGATCCTACAAAATTGGCAACTACTCCCGGCGCAAATCCTGCAAATAAAGAAGAATATGATTATTGGGATCATGTAGACTTTGTTATAAAAAAGGCTGCAGAAAAAGGTTTATATATTGGTTTATTACCTGTCTGGGGTGATAAGGTAACTAAAAAGTGGGGCGACGGGCCTGTTATATTTAATAAAGAAAATGCAGAAATATATGGTTCAATTTTAGCGAAAAGATATGAAAAGCAATGGAATATTATTTGGATATTAGGCGGCGACAGGCCTGCTATTTACAAAAGCCATGAAGATGATAAAAAAGAAATAAATGATATACCTATTTGGAGTGCCATGGCAAAAGGTATAAAAAGTGTGTCGGGCGAAAAAACGTTCATAACTTATCATCCTTCAGGTGGGTCATATTCCACTTCATCATATATTCATAATGAACCATGGCTTTCAATGAATGCGCTTCAATCGGGGCACGGCTCACGTGAATCAGATGTATGGAATTGGGTGCTTAGAGACCTTGCATTAAAACCTCAAAAACCAACTCTGGATATGGAACCTTGTTATGAAGACCATCCGGTAAATCCATGGGATGGAAATTGGAACAGGCAAAGAGGTTATTTTTCCGCTTATGATGTAAGGGCAAGAGTATACAGAGGTGTTTTTGCAGGTGCATGCGGAGTTACTTACGGCCACCATCAAGTTTGGCAATTTTTAAATAAAGGACTTTACCCCACTGTTAATATCGGTGATACCATTATAGGGTGGAAAAAAGCATTAAATGCAGAAGGTGCAGGAGAAATGCAGTATTTAAAAAATTTGATGCTTTCCCGCCCTTATTTTTCTAGGATTGATGGACAAAACATTATCAAATCAAATAAAGGGAGTGATTATAAAGATATAATAATTACGACCAAAGATGAAAAAGGCAGCTATGCACTTATTTATCTTCCACAAAATAAATCTGTAAAAATTGATTTAAATAAAATAAGTGGACAATCCAAAAATGTCTGGTGGTTCAACCCAAGAAACGGTAAGGCAGTTAATAAAATAGTTGTTAAAGGGACAGACGAGCAAACCTTTACACCACCCAAAGAAGGGCAGGACTGGGTACTGGTGATTGATGATGCCTCAAAAAATTATAAGGCTCCGGGAAAATATGATTAACTCAAGTTCGAAATAAAACGAATGGCTTGTACCAACTTTAAAATCCCCTTAATAATACAAAGTTATATTATTAAGGGAGTTGTGAAGTTATGGCCTGAATTTAATATTTTTATATTCCTTTAATTCAAATTTACCTTCCGATGCAGATCTAATCAGTATACCATTTTGTTTTAAATGCTTTATAGTTACACCGTTAATTACGTGCATATTATCATAGCCTTTAATTCTTGAAGGCCGGGAATTATTTACCGATATATTTTTAAAATAGATAGATTGAATTTTACCCCTGTCAGAGGTTATGCGTGGGAGCAAAGGGTTGGCAAATATATAAAGATCAATGGCATAATCATCTTTTAGGTCTTCTATATTTATATTTTTGTATGAAACATTTTTAACAAGTGCATGATCTGAAAGATGAATGCTTAATGCAGCCTCAGGCCAAATTTCTGTTGTTGGAAGAGAATCGTTGGGTAAGGAATGCAAGATCTCAATATTCTTAAATTTAATATTTTTAAAAGAAGGACACCAGGTTTCGTGCCCTATTTCAATACAATTTCCACCGCCTACGTTAGAAAAAACGCAATTTTTAATAAAGATATTCTTTACCTGTTGGTTTCCTCCACTTACAAAAGGATCGGCATAATTTGTCGCTTTAAGGCATAAAGCATCATCATGAGCTTGAACATAACAATTACTTACATGCACATTTTGAGAACCGTCAAAGTCTATCCCATCCCTTATTTCAGATAAAACTTTTACACTTTTAATATTAATATTGTTTGATGTTGCTGCGTGGAGAGTCCATTTATCTTCCCTGTTTACAATAATAAGGTCATTGATTTTAATATTTACAGCATCCTTAATCCAGATGGGGCCTTCTAGAAACCCTGAAACCGGATCTGTACTGTATAATATTCCTCCGCCTCTGATTGTTACATTATGGACATTTATGAGTGATAAATATCCCTTTACAACAGCACCCGGTTCAATAATTAGTGTTTGATTACTTTTAAGGTCTATTTTTCCTGTTTCGTACAATTTCCCCGATGCAAAAAATACAGTATTTGTATCTGATTTTTTTAACTTAAATTTTTCTATAGTATTGGCAAACAAGGCAACCGGCCTACTCTCACTGCCATCCGAGTAAGTTATTTCGATTTGATAATTACCGTTTTTTGAAATTAAGAAACTTATTGTATTTCCTTTAATACCAGGTACAATACCTAATTTTAAGGGTTTTACCACCGCAGTTTTAATATCTTTATTATAAGTAACATTTAAAGATGCATGACCTTTAAAATCAAAACTTCCGAAAACGGTGGGGGTAGTGATTGCCTTATTATAATTTCTTTTTATAAGTAAATCATAAATAAAAACATTTTTACCATTTGCAGTAACCCTTAGTTCAGGTGCATGAAGAATGGTTTCCGGTGCATTGTAAGTCTTTAATATTCCTTTGGCTGTTTCGTGATTTAATTGGTTTGCACTTCTACAATTAAATAACAAAAAATTACATAATATAATATAAGCGATTTTTATATAATGTGTAAAATGTGATATTTTAAATTTTTTGATGTGTGTCATTATTTAAAGTATTATAAATATTTTCAGGTATGTTTTAATTATTTCCAAATCGTTATTTTTTTATCTTGAAGGCTCTGTATTTCTACAAATAATTGAATAGAACTATTGATATATTTCCATTGGTTAACTGAAATAAACTTTCCATCAATGGTTAAACGGATTGGTTTAGGTAAAAAAACTTCCAATTTATATACTCTGTTTTTAGGCTGCCCTACATATGATCCTTGGCTTTTGCCAACATTAATTTCAACCTTATCCTTTGTTTCAATACAACTAAATAAAGTTGAAGAGAATTTCCCGACTTCATAATCATAACTTTGTGCATCGTCTTCCAGTAAGGTATAAGAGGAGCTTCCTTCCGGGTATATTTTAAAAATTAAGGAGTCTGGAGCTTTGGTGGAAATAAAGGAACCAACATTTTGATAGGGTATGATCGCACCGCATTTTATAAATAAAGGCCCACCTCTTCCGTATGGGATAATGTATTTAAAACTCTGATTTCCTTTATATTTTTTGGATGTCCAGTAATCAATCCAATTACCCTCCGGCAGATAAACGCTATCTTTAAAAACCCCAACCAAAATATTATCTCCAAACATATATTCATCAATCATTTCTGAGGCTCTCTTATCTAAAGGAAATGCCAATGGCAAGGGTTTAACAATGGGCGTACCTTTTAAAGAAGAATTTATTGCAGCTGAATATATATAAGGCATAAGGCTATATCTTAACCTGACATAATATCTAAACATATTTTTATCATAATCATTATAATACCAGGGGTGAAGAAGCCATGCCCAACTGTTCAATTGTACCCAGGGAGTAAAAAAAGCATAATGTATTCCGGGGCCTTTTTCTCTAACATCTTCAAGCATATCCACGCTTACATTACTATTGCCCGACATTGCCTGATTTATTATATCATAAAGGCTTTTTACATTTCCTCCATTATCTCCTACTGAAAAAGCGCCCCAATGCTGTGCACCTGCATAGCCACCACAATAATGATGAAATGACCGCAAACCGGTATTGTTCCTAAATAAATTATACATTTGTTTTTGCACCAGAACCTGATTTAGATTATGCATTTCTGCATCCGATTTACTGTTGAAATATTTTCTTTCCGGCTTTTCATCAATTGTTCTCCCCGGGTCTATTTTAAAACCTGTAATGCCCTGTTTTATAAACTTATTTAAATGAGAGAACCACGACGGTATCCCTGATGTAGGCCTACCGGATTTTTTAGAAATTTCATCTTCTGCTTCTATACTTAAGTCATGGTCAATACAAAGCCATAAGGCCATTTTGTATCCCAAATCTTTCATTCTGGGTATAAATAAATTTTCTTTTTTTGGATCATTCGAATCAGGAAGCCAAAAATAATCCACATCAAATTTATCATCATTCCATTCCTTATTTATAGAGAAATCATAGTTCTTTTTCATCCATTGAGGTTCAATCCAATAAATGTCACAAGGAATACTTTCTTTTCTGAACCTCAGGGCATTATTTAAAATATCAAACTGCCCTTCTTTCATATTGCTGCCAAAAGCAAGACCATAAGCCCACTTAGGTAACAAGTAAGGTTTACCGGTAATATTTGTATAAATTTCCAATACCTGTAGCATATTATCCCCCGTCATTAAATAAAAATCGACTTCCGGACTATTATTTTGAATATATAATTTGTCGGGATTAAAACGCCCTACATCAAAATAATTTTTAAAAGTTGTATTGTTATAAATCCCCCATCCGGCATTACTCATAATAAAAGGTGTTGGGGCTTCTGATTTCTGATAAGTAGCCCAAATTTTAAGGGCTGAACCTCTGTGTTGAATATTTTTCCGGGTTGCGCTTCCGGCACCATAAAATTTCTCGTCCGTGGTGATTGAAAACGAAAATACTGCCTGCTCTTTAGTTCCGGTTTTATCCGCAATTTTATTTTTTACATTTCCACTATCCCCTATAATGGGGTTCACCAATTTTTCGGATGCAAAATAGTTCTCAAGTGAATTGTTCAGCCTTTCTGTAACAGACTTGTCATTTTCATAATTAACACATATTTCGTTAATAAGTATTTTACCATCTTTACCCGTAATTCTTATTATTCCTGATTTATTAATTTGAACTATTAGTTTCTCGGTTGTAACAAGTGTTAAGCCATTATTTTCAATTTTGGTATAGCCTGCATAAGGCCAATATTTTTTAACAATATTATATCTTTCCATTAAGCTTTCGCTGAATAGGGTGTCTTTCGCTATTCGAAACCTGATAATTGATGAAGTACAAACCTGTACTTTTAAATATTGATTGTCTTTTAATTTTAATATAAATGAAGATGGAGCTTGCAAAGCGGACTGTGCCTTTGCAGTAAATATGAATAAAAGCAAGAAACATTGAATGGATAACTTTTTTAATAAAGAAAAATCATAATAGTTCATAGACAAATGGAATAATAATGAATACAATATTTTGAATGTTTAAATCATTAAAATGGTTGTTATTTTATAGAATTAATAAATGAAAAAGAGCCCGGACAGTATCCGGGCTCTTTTTTACCCTTCCCAGTTAATAGTATGAAACAAGTTCTTTATTAATATCCCGGATTTTGATCTGCATTAGTCAATTTAGGATTCGTAGAGATTTCATCTTGCGGAATCGGTAATAATTCGTGCTTATTTTTTTGGAAATAGGTTATGGGTTCATAAGTAATTTTACCTTGGCTCCTCCAACGTAATATGTCCCTGTTCCTGATTTCTTCACCTGCCAGTTCAACACGCTTTTCATGAATTATAGCCCTAAGTACTTGGTTTTTATTCCCCACAGGGTAATTTACTGTTGGATAGGGTGGCATATTTACGCTAGGCCTTGCCCGAACTTGATTTAAATAACCTACAGCAGTACTTATATTACCCAATTCATTTTCGCATTCTGCCAACATAAGCAATACATCTGCATAGCGGATAATCCTCAAATTCATTGGACCAAAATAACCTGTTGATCCTATTTTATAAAGAGAAGTATACTTTCGCCAGCTGATTTTTTCTTTTTTACCTTCAAAATTAGAAGTATTACCCAGTACCTTCGAGGTGTCTAGCGTAGCTGTATTATTAACTATAGTGTCGCCCGAACGGTAAAAATTATATTTAAAGCGCGGATCGTTTTTTGCATCTCCTTTAGTAACGCGTTCAAAATTTGCCAATAATGAATCTGAAGGGATTAAGTTTCTCCAGCCAACTGCTGAATACTCCTGCGTTCTGGTAGTGGCCTTTCCGCTTACCCCATTACCATCACTTGATCCACCCCCCCATAAAAAATTGGTACCGTAGAACGCAACTTCAAAAATAGATTCGGCGTTAAAGCCGGTTTCTTCCGAAAAATTATCTACGTAATTATTCATTAATGAATAGTTTCCGGAAGTTCTTACTGCGTCCAATTGAATCTTAGCCGAAGCATAATCACCTTTTTGCATATAAACACGGCCTAATAAAGCTTGTGCAGCACCTTTTGTTGCTCGACCCAAATCATTTTGATTTGTGTAAGTGGCAGGCAAACCGTTTTGTGCCTCTAACAGGTTTTGAATAATAAATGCGTAAATAGAATCTGTCTTTGCTTTTGGTTGTGCACCCTCAAGTGTAAGAACATGAGTTTTATATAAAGGTACGCTCCCCCACAATGTTACTAAATCGAAATTAGCCCATGATCTTAAGAATTTTGCTTCGCTAATAAACCTGAGCCTCAATGCCGGGTCAATACTTTTTGTTTGTGGGGCTGCATCAACAACTGTATTTGCTCTGTGAATTGTGCGATACAAACCCTGCCATACAGCTAGCATAACACTGTTAGCTGATGTTTGATTTCCTGTTAAAAGTTGATATCTGGGAGCTTCTAACTGGCTACCACCCGAAGCCATATCGTCTGATCTTGTATCGTGAATATAAAACCATTCCCTTGCTGCAAGGTTAGCGCCTTGCACAATTGAGTAAATTGCGTTAACACCTTGAGTAAGTTCATCTGCATTCGAATAAAAACCTTCAGGTGTAACGCGGTTAGGGTCAACTTTATCTAAAAGGCTTTTATTACAGGCAGTAATTATAATTACTGCAAATAAAATAATTATTGAGATTTTGATTTTCATAATTTTAACTTATTTTTTTGTTTAAAATCCTACTTGTAAACCCACCATTAAAGTTCTTGCCTGTGGAAATTGCCCATAATCAATACCTTGAGTTAGCGGATTGCCGGATCTGGCGCCTATTTCAGGATCATAACCTGTGTATTTGGTAAATGTCAGTAAGTTTTGTGCTGATACATAAACCCTTGCCTTGCTAAGTGTACCCTTTGTCCACGCTTGTAAAGTTGAATTTGACAAGGTATAACCTAAACTAATGCTTTTTAAACGTAAATATGAGCCGCTTTCTATAAAGCGGTCTGAAACATGTAAGTTCTGTGCATCACCACTTACCGCCCGTGGTATATTAGTATTCGTGTTGGTTGGAGTCCATGCATTTAATACATCAGTAGAAGCATTGAATAAACGCAACATTCCCTGACTAATGGATTTTACGCCATTGTATATCTTATTGCCCTGAACACCTTGAAAAAACATACCTGCATCAAAACCTTTATAGCTTGCCGATAAATTAAAGCCATAGTTAAATTTTGGAATAAAACTTCCTAAATATTTCCGGTCATCAGGAGTTATTTTACCATCACCGTTCAAGTCTTTATAACGAATATCTCCGGGCTTGCTGGTAATGATTTCTAATGGACCTTTCGCTATTTCATCTGCGCTTTGAAAAATTCCATCCGTTTGATAGCCATAAAAAGATTGAACGGGTTGACCTGCTTCTGTTCTGGTCACATCATCTCCACCTGTAATATCAACATTTGCCCCACGATCAAGAACAGATTTAGGGCTATACAAGTTGTTAACTACATTTTTAGTGATTCCTAAATTTGCTGATACGTTCCATTTAAAATCTTTAGCAGCTTCGCTAAACCCGGCTAAAAATTCATATCCCCAACTTCTCATACTTGCTGCATTTCCTTGAGTTGATTGTGAATAACCGGCAGAAGTAGCAGGGTAAATGTCAAGGATAAGATTATCAGTTTGTCTGTTATAATATTCAGCGGTAAAAGTCAACCTATTTTTAAAAAAGCCGGCATCAATACCAAAGTTTGACATTTTAGTAATTTCCCATGATAAATTTTGATTTCCCAACTTATCAAAGTAAGATCCCTGAGCTGAGTTTGTATTTCCATAAGTTGCATTAGTATTTGAGTTAATTACTACTTGCCATGGATAATTTACAGGAGGAGTATAACCCACTTTCCCCGTACTTGCCCTTAATTTAAGTTCTGAAATAAAAGAAATATCTTTCATAAAGGCTTCTTCGCTAATCCTCCACCCTATACCCAAAGATGGAAAATCTCCGAATTTTTTACCAGGAGCCCAAAGAGAAGATCCATCATGTCTGAAGGTAGCACTAAATAAGTATTTAGAGGCAAAATCATAATTAAGCCTTCCGATATATGAATATATTGCCGATTCAATTCTTTGCCCCGATAGGGTCTGAGCTGAAAGACCTGGAAGTTCGTTCAAATGTGTTGAAGGTTGATTACCCGTTCCATTAATATTAACAGATTTACTTGATTGGTATTCGATTGCACCTAATACATTAAAACTATGTTTTCCAAAAGTTTTATCAATCGTTAACTGATTAGTATAAACCGGTGTAAAATAATCTGTTCTGCTTTCCGAAATATTGGTGATTGGCCTATTATTATAACCTTCATCATAACTTGGATTAAAGATATATTCCCTTTGATTTGTATAATCTAAGCCTACATTAAATCTGTACTTCAGCCATTTTGTAATATTTGCATCTAAATATACAGTTCCTAAGAGCCTTGCATTTCTAAGTTGATCCAAATCCTGAATTGCAGCCCTAACAGGGTTTTGCGGATTAGTACCATCATCTGCATTAGGCCCCCTATATCCACCGATTAAATTTGGATCATAAACCGGCATGTATGGGGTCATACGTATCAAATTTTGAATTTGTGTACGTCCTCCCGGACTTTGTTCTTTTTTTTGAAGGCCATAAGACACCAATAATGTTTGACCGAAAGTAAATATTTTACTTATGGAATGTTCTGAATTTATTCTAAAACTTCCCCTTTCATATCCGGTTCCAAGCATAATACCATCTTGCTTAAAATAACTTGCCGATGCATAAAATCTTGATTTTTCATTTCCTCCACTTACTGAAACATTAGTTTGGGTAATTAATGCCTTTTTAAACATCTCCTTTTGCCAGTCCGTATTGGTTTGAGCATAAGTTTGAGTAGCTCCGGGATAGATTGGGTCATTCATATGACTAAACCTGCTTGGCAATTGAGCGTTTGCATTATTTAGCAAGTCTGTGCCATATTTAAGGTATTGTGCAGTATTAAGCAACTTTAATTGCTTCCAAGCTGATTGTACCCCCGCATAAGAATCTATGTCAACATGTATTTTACCATCCCTTGAACCTTTTTTTGTGGTAATTAAAATAACTCCTGTTGAGGCTCTTGACCCATATATAGCAGCTGAACTTGCATCTTTTAAAACCTCCAAAGATTCAATATCTTTTGTATTAAAATTATTAAAATCCCCTACTTGAGGTATCCCATCTACTACATAAAAAGGGTTACCGGCATAATTGATAGAATTTATACCCCTAATCCGTACTAAAGGGGTTTCTCCGGGTGCGCCATTATTAGTTACCATCACACTGGGTACACGGCCTTGCAATGCCTGTTCAACACTTGCAACCGGTAATACATTAATATCTTTAGAGGATATACTTGTGATAGCAGCTACAACGGATGCTCTTTTTTGAGTACCATAACCTACTATAACAACATCATCTAATGTTTTAATATCAGTTTTTAATTGAACATTAATAGATGTTTGAGTACCAATATTTATCTCTTGAGTTGTATAGCCAATAAAAGAAATAATCAAGGTACTGTTTTCAGGGGCATTGATAGAAAAGTTACCATCCGAATCAGATGTTGTACCTGACACTGTTCCTTTAATAGCGATATTTACACCCGGCATTGGGTTTCCGGTTTCATCTGTTATCTTACCTTTAATTTCTACGGCAATAAATTTATTGAATTGATTGTCAGATTTAATTTCAGATTTATCGTTATGAATAGTAGTAAGAAGAATTCTGTTACCATTTACTTCATAGCTGATATTTAACGGAATTAAAAGTTTGCGTAAAACATCTTCTAAGCGTTCATCAGATGAAACTAATGTAACTTTTCTGGTAGCCTTTATTAATTGATGTGTGTACATAAATTTTATTTCGGCTTGTTTCTCCAGTTGTGAAAGAATGGTTTTAATTTGTTGGTTTTCTACTTTTAAAGTGATTTTTTTATCCAACAATTCTTGAGCATGGGTATCGTTAGCCATGGTAGCAACTGCAAAAACAACTGCGAGTACGGTCTGATATAATGCTATTTTCATAAGTTGGAAAATAATTTTAACAGAGAGTGGTTTTTTCTTCATAAATTGAAAAGTTTTTGTTCGGTTTAAATAATATAGTTATGGACAAAAAATTCCCTATAGCATTGAGTGATGCACTTTTTATAGGGTAAACTAAGCTTGTAGCAGGTGCTCGAACACCTGCTACTTTTTTTTATGATTTTTTTTAATCATAGGCAATTAAAATTGGTTTAGTGAAAAAAATCTTTATTATTTAGAATTATTGCAGCCATCACTTTTAATTTGAACTTCCGTTCCATTTATTTCGTAAGTAGCTCCTAAGATTTTACACAGCATTTCAAGTTTTTCATAGAAAGATTCATTGTAAAATGAGGCCGTTACAGTACATTTTTTAAGTAAGACGGCATCGTATTTTATTTTAATTCCATAAGTTTTGTTAAAGGTTTCAAATACCTCATCTACCGGCCTTTCTTCAAAGATCATTTTTTGATTAAGAAGGGCAACAGGCTTTTCAACCAATTCTTTTTTAAATATTTTTTCAGAAGTAATAAAAACAGCTTGTTGGTTTGGGGTAAGGATTAGGCTTTTGGAGGTTGATTTTTGATTTTGCTTTTCATTTTCTAATTCACTCACCTTTACTTTACCGGTTTTAACAGATACCGTTATATTATCTTGTGATGAAAAAGCCTTAATTGTAAAACTCGTTCCCAACACAGTAGTTGAAATATGGCGGGCATAAACTATAAACGGTTTTTTAGGATTTTTTATAACATTAAAAAAAGCTTCGCCTTCTAATGATACTTCGCGTATGGTTTTTAAGAAATTATTTGAATATTTAATTCGGCTTTTGGGTTGAAGGTGCACCTTACTGCCATCAGGCAAAATAATTATTTGGATTGTGGCTGTAGTGTTTGTGAAGTCAGTTTTTATAATATCAGAATTTGCATTTTTATTCTTGGCAAATACATTTTTATCGATTTTAAAATTATAAAAGTAAAGTCCTATAGAAATAAAAAAGATTATACTGGCTGCTGCACCCATCCAAACAAATCTTTTCAAAACATGCGAACGTGAATTGTTCTTATTGTTTATAGCCGGATTTTCTTTTAAATTTTTCCAAATTCTTGCCTCAATATCTTTTTTTTCAATATCTCCAACCTCGGTAAACTTTTCACTGTCAAGCGCGGCATACCATATCTCTACTTCTGTTATTTCTTCGGGGCTGCAATTACCCGATAAATACTTTTTAAGAAGAGATTGGATTTTTGAGTCAGTATTTTTCACGTTTTTCTATGGTTGGTTTATATAGAAGATAGGCGAAAAGTACTTTACCCTAAAAAGTTTTATAAAATCTTTTAATATTTATATGTTTGAGATGGATATTTATAAAAGATTCTTTTAAATGTTATATTTAAGGTAGGGCATCTGTTATTAATTTTAATAGCCGAATACTAAAATGAGGATTGAAATTATAAAATCTTTAAGCAGGGTTTTAAGTACTTTAAGCGATTTTGTTAAATGATATTCCACCGCTTTATCGGAAAGCTTAAGTTTTTTGGCAATTTCATGAACAGATAAGTTTTCAAAACGACTCATATGAAAAACTTTTCGAGTTTTATCGGGAAGCGTATCCAAACCTTTATTTATAGCAATGTTTATATCATTCACAGCCATTGCTTCCTCAACTCCTGAATTTTCGAATTCAATTTTATTTCTAACAGATTCAAGGTATTTATTTTCTAAGGATTGAGAAGAGTAAAACGCAAAAATCGAATATTTAATAGAAGAAAATAGATAGTTTTCGAGTTGAAGTATTTCCAAATATTCCCTTTTCTTCCATAAATTTAAAAATAATTCCTGCACAAGCTCTTCGGCAGTCTCTTTAGATTTAGTTTTTCTGTAGGCTACTAAAAAAATCTTATACCAATACGTTTTATAAATATACTCAAAAGCGCCCTGATCTCCAGTTCTTAGTAAATCTGTAACTTCTTGTAATTTATTATCTGTTGTGGTGGGAACGTTTTTTTCAATCATTAAATTGATTTAATTATACCCGTAATATCAAAATTATTATAAAATAAAGTATTTTTATACTAATTTAATAATTTCTGTAATATTACAGAAATTATTTTGCAATAATGTTTTCTTGCACAACCTTTATCATTTATCTTTTTGAATAAAAGCACGTTTCGGTCAGGATATTAGGGTATTGTTTATATATAACTCAATGATAGATCAACTAATTTCAAGATTTTTATAAGGATGGATTCGTTTTTTAATTATTTTTTGTTTTCAAAAGGTTTTTGCCCAACCCAATTCCCCGAAGGATTATAATTACAAACCCAAATTTCCTGATTGCCACATTTAGCCATTCCACATCCAACTTCTTTTGTTGTACTCCACATTAATTGAGTAAAATGACCGCATTTCCACCAATCAAGTTTACACTCCATTTTATCAAAATCATAGTATTGTTTTTCATCGGCCCATGCATCAGTAACCATTTTAGGGGTAGATTGTAAACCTGAGGACCAGTAAATATTTTCACCAAATTTATTATTTGGTCGGTGCTCCATTTTACATCCTTTTTTTGCAAGTTCATCTGCCCAATTTTGGGAAACATTGGCTAATTCATTAGACCAGATTAAATTTTGTAAACCATATTGGGATCGCCAAAAATTATGTCTTTCAATCATTCCTTTCATTTTTTCCGGCTCTTTATCATCAAAGTTATCTTTGTCGATAAAAGGAAAAATCCATGAAGAATTAACAATTAAAATAATTAGGAAGAAAATAAAATGATATATAGCCCTTTTCATATTAAAATAATTATTTAAAATTTTTAAAAAAAATTATTCCGGTAAATTTAAAGCAAGTTATTAATAAGTGTATTTAAAATTTCAACACTTAACATTACAGTATAAATATACTGCATTGCCGAGTTGGTTAAATTAAATTAACTTTGTAAGTTTTAAAAAAAAAATAATTTTTATAAAAAATATTTTAAAAATTAAATAATAATATTTATTATAAAAAGAAGATGCGTTTTAGGAAAATATAATAAATGCAGTTAAGCAAATTAGAAATAAAAGGGTTTAAAAGTTTTGGTGAAAAAGTAATCATTAACTTCGATGCAGGCATTACCGGCATTGTAGGGCCAAATGGTTGTGGCAAATCAAATGTAGTTGATGCAATCAGATGGGTTTTAGGTGAGCAAAGCACAAAAGCTTTGCGTAGCGACAAGATGGAAAACGTTATTTTTAACGGCACTAAAAATCGCAAAGCACAACAATTAGCAGAAGTTTCTTTAACATTCAACAACACAAAAAACCTTTTACCAACCGAATATTCTCAAGTTACTATCACTCGCAGGTATTATAGAAGCGGAGAAAGTGAATATTTATTAAATAATGTTACCTGCAGGTTAAAAGATATTAATAATCTTTTTTTAGATACCGGTATTGGTTCGGATACATATGCTATCATTGAATTAAAAATGGTAGATAATATTTTAAACGATAAAGATCATTCAAGGAGAGAATTATTTGAAGAAGCTGCGGGGATTTCCAAATTTAAAATCAGAAAAAAAGAAACGCTTAGAAAACTGGACGATACAGATCAAAACCTTGAAAGGGTTGAAGATTTACTATTTGAAATTTCAAAAAATTTAAAATCGTTAGAGAAACAAGCCAAACAAACCCAAAATTATTTTATTCTTAAAGAAGAATACAAATTATATAGTGTTGCACTCGCCCGAAAAACTATAAATAGACAAAGAGAAACAGTTGAAAGATTAAAAGCACAAATTTTAACTGAACAAGAACGAAAAGCATTATTTCACACTCAAATTGCTGAAAGAGATGCTTTGATAGAAAAGGAAAAAACTGCTTTGCTCGGAAAGGAAAAAACACTTGCTTCAAGGCAAAAGGCATTGAACGACCATGTTGGTAAAATAAGGCAGTATGAAAATGAAAAAAACATCAAAAATGAAAGATTAAGATTTTTAAATGACAAAATAAAAGCACTGAATGAGCAGATTGAGCTTGATAAAAATAATAATGAATTATTGGAAAGAGATATTGAAAGATTAGAAAGCGATAAAGTAAATGCCGAATTCGAAGCGGAAGCATTTTCAATAACAATACAACAAATACAAGACGATTATGCCTTACAAAAACAATTAGTAAACGATATACAAAATGAATTAAATGAGGCCAATAAAAGCTTTCGCGAAAACCAAGATGAAGCTTATCAAATAAGAAAACAATTAGATATTAAGCAAACTCAGTTGGATGCCTTCAGACAGGAACTTCAAAGAAATGAAGACAGTGAAAATATACAAACCTTTGATATTGAAGACCTGAGTGAAAGATTGTATGATTTACAAGAAAAAGTTTCGGAGGCTGAGCTAAGGTTGGAAGAAGACGAGAAAATATTTATCAATATTAAAAAAGAACTTGATGAATTAAATACAGATATTGAAAACTTACGTAAACAAATCGCAGATTCAAATAGAAATATTGATGCTAAGCAGAATGAATATAACCTCACAAAATCATTAGTAGATAATTTGGAAGGTTTTCCTGAAGCTATTAAATTTTTAAAGCAACATGATAAAGAAATAAAAAACGTTCCTCTTTTGTCTGACATCCTATCATGTAAAGATGATTACAGAATCACAATTGAAAACTATCTGGAAAATTTTATGAATTATTTTGTGGTTCAAACACAAAATCAAGCCTTACAGGCTGTTAATTTATTAAGTGATTCAGCAAAAGGTAAGGCAAACTTTTTTATCCTTGATAATTTTGAAAATTTTAAACCTCAAATTACAAATTCGAATGCTTTTCTAAAAGTAATTGATGCCATCGAATTTGATAAACAATATGAATCTCTTTTAAATTATTTACTTGAGAATGTTTTTATTGTTAAAAATGAAAGAGATGTTCCGGAACAAGATGAAAATACATATTTATCTGAAAGCGGAAAAATAATTAAAAGGCTATATAGCATTTCCGGTGGTTCAATAGGTTTATTTGAAGGCAAAAGAATAGGCAGGGTAAAAAATATTGATAAACTTTCGGAAGAAATTAAAACTTCAAGTGCTCTATTTAATCAGTTTAACCTTCAGTTGATTGAAAAACAAAAATCAAAAACCGATTTACTCCAAAAAATAGATCTTCTAGAAAGAAACAAAAATGCATCCCAACAAAATCTGCACACAGTAAAGCAAGAATATGTTTCAGTAAGAACAAGGCAGGATCAGTTAAAGGAAATGATAACTGTTCAAATAGTTAGAAAAGATGATATTCAATCTAAAATTATTCACTTGGATAATAATATACATTTTTTAAAACCTGATGCCGACGAAAGAGAATTAGAATTAAAAGAACAAGAAGAAAAAATTTATCAACAGAACCTTAATCTTAAAACTCAGAATGAAATTTTAGAAACGAAGTCAAATGATTTCAATCAGAGAAATATTCTTTTTTATCAAATTAAAAATAAAGTAAGTACATTAAATCAGGAAATAAATTTTAAAAAACAAAATACTGATGCTGTTTTAAAACGATTAAATAAAAATATTAATGATTTACAATCGACTGAAGATGATTTAAAACGGTTATTAGAAAGCAATGAAATTCAAGAGGATCAACTTATTAATCTTTATACAGAAAAAGAAGCTATTACAACAGGAGTGACTGAAGCTGAAACTGATTATTATAAAACCAGAGGTGAAGTTGATAAGTGGGAAAAAGATTTAAGGGAAATACAAAGAACACGTGAAAGTTCAGATTCATTATTAATGGAATTGCAAAACAAACAAAATGAAGCAAAACTTCAATTAATGTCTGTTCAGGAGCGTCTTTCTGTTGAATTTGAGGTAAATGTTGACCAACTGCAATTAATAGCTGATGAAAAGGAAGAAAAAATAGGAAATCTTAACGAAGAAGAAATTCGAGAAAAAGCTTATTCCATAAAAAGCAACATGGATAAAATCGGACCTATAAATCCTTTGGCCTTAGAAGCTTATGAAGAAATGAAAGAGCGTTCTGATTTTATTAATACTCAGAAACAGGATTTAATCGAAGCAAAAAATTCTTTATTAAATACGATTTCAGAAATTGAATTAGTTGCCTGCGAAACTTTTACGGCAGCTTTTGGAAAAATTCGGGAAAATTTTATTAAAGTTTTCAGGTCTTTATTTTCGGATGAAGACAGTTGTGATTTAAAATTAACCGACGAAAAAAATCCTTTAGAATCAACAATTGAAATTATAGCCAAGCCACGAGGCAAACGACCTCTTACAATTAATCAACTGTCGGGAGGAGAAAAAACTTTGACTGCAATTTCTTTATTATTTGCTATTTATCTTATCAAACCTGCTCCATTTTGTATTTTTGATGAAGTTGATGCACCTCTGGATGATGCAAACATCGATAAATTTAATAATATCATCAAAAAATTCTCGGAAGAATCGCAATTCATTATTGTAACACACAATAAACGAACCATGGCATCTGTTGATACCATTTACGGCGTTTCTATGATGCTTCAGGATTACGGAGTTTCGCGAGTTGTACCTGTGGATTTAAGAGAATTAGCTTGATATGTTTCTTATAATGCATCAGGCAAACTAATTAATTTTCGTCCGGCCATTCCGGAGTTGCATCTTTTGAGAGAGTTTCTTAACCATCCATAATTTTTTTACAGCTGTCGTATAAGTAAAGAAAATAGAATCACTATTTCGGATTTAGAAATTCAGGAATCATCTCTAAATTTGATAACCAATAAATTAAATGAATTTTTGATAATTAAATGCAACCTAAACCCGCTTACTTATAACATGAAAGCATTAAATAAAATATTGACTTTTTTTATTGCATTAGTATGGTTTGTAAACGGTTTTTTTTGTAAAATACTTAATTTAGTACCCAGGCACCGGCAAATTGTATCCAGAATTTTAGGTAATGATTATTCTATAATTATAACAAATAGTATAGGAGTATTGGAAATATTAATGGCCGTATGGATACTGAGTGGTATAAAAAAACGGTTAAATGTAATCATACAAATTCTGGTAATTGGTATTATGAATATTTTAGAACATATATTGGCTTCTGATTTACTTCTGTGGGGCAAGGCAAATTTATTATTTGCATTTATTTTTATTATTGTAATTTACTGTCACACATTTGTATTAAATAAAATAACAGCCGGTTAACAATGATATGTTTTCTTTTTTAAAAAATCATCAATTTTCTGTTGAAGCTCAATTTGATACTTCGCTTGTTTTAACTTTTGCTGTGCTAAAGGAAGATATTGAACATCTAATTCCTGAATGCCTGGAATTAGATGTATTAAATGAGAAATGGGCATTTATAGCAGTTGCAATGGTTGAAACAAAAAAACTAAGGCCAAAAGGTTTTCCTAAAATTTTAGGCAATGATTTTTTTTTAATCGGTTATAGAGTTTTTGTCAGATATAAAAATAATGAGGGAAAGAGTTTAAGGGGTTTATATATAATTAAATCCGAAACCAATAAAAAAAAGATGGAATTGCTTGGAAATTTTTTCACGCATTACAATTATTCAACAACCGACATTCAGAAAAGCTTTAATAATAGCAACACCATTATAAAATCTATTAAATCAAATTTTAAAATTGAATTTCAAACTAAAGATGATCGAGTAGAGCTTCCTCAAAATTCACCGTTTAAAGATTGGAAGGAGGCAAGAAAATTTGCAGGACCTTTACCATTTACTTTTACATATAATAAAAATTTAAAAAAAGTATTAATAATTGAAGGGGTTCGACAAAATTGGACTCCAACTCCCTTAAAAGTTATTGATTATAATTTCACATTTTTAAATTCATTAAATATTAAAAGCATCATTTTAGCAAATGCTTTCATTATTAATAATATACCTTATTACTGGAAAAAAGGAAAAATAGAAAATTGGAAAAGTTAAGAAAACCATTTCAGGGAGTTTATAACATATTCAGGTTTAACCGGCATTTTTATTTTATTTCTTTCGGTGCTGTTTTATTGCTCTTTACTATTGGTGAAATAATACCCGCACCTTACCAAATCTTGAGAAATATTTTTTTGATTTTAATAATTGAAATGACTTTAATGTCCCTTATTATATCATTTTACATTTATGATTTATCAGGTATTTATAAATTAGATTGGCTAAAAATTAATATTGAATCAAATAGTAAAATAATAAATATCAATGCAGGCTTTGATGAAACAAGTAGCATACTCAAAAATAAGTTTCCGGATGCGGACTTGAACATTTTTGATTTTTATGACCCTCTTAAGAATACTGAAGTTTCAATAAAACGTGCGAGAAAGGCATATCCGCAGGATTCCACTACCGTAAAAGTAAATACATCACTTTTACCGTTAGAAAATAATTATGCAGATATAATTTTTGTTATTTTTTCTGCTCATGAAATAAGAGATGAAAATGAAAGAATAGTTTTTTTTAGAGAATTAAACCGAATTTTAAAAACATCAGGTCAAATAATTATTATAGAACATATAAGAAATTTAGCAAATCTTATAGTTTATAATGCAGGCTTTTTACATTTTTTCTCAACCACAGCTTGGTTTAGAACATTTAAAAGTGCTGATTTCATTGTTTCAAAACAAATAAAATTTACACCTTTTATAAATGCTTTTTTTTTGCAGAAAAATGGAAACCCATCTTAAAATTATTGGTATTTTATTAATGATTTTGGGTTTAATTCATTTTGTCTTTCCAAAATACTTTAATTGGAAAGAAGATTTGGCAGACCTGAGTTTGATAAACAGGCAAATGATGTACATCCATACATTTTTTATTGCTTTAATAATTTTTATAATGGGTTTATTATGCCTGACATCATCAAGAGATTTGATTAATACAACCTTAGGTAGAAAGATTTCTGCGGGTTTATTTTTCTTTTGGTTTTTAAGATTATTAATTCAACTATTTGGGTACTCGAAAAAACTTTGGCAAAAGAAAAAACTTGAGACGATGATTCATGTTTTGTTTTTACTTTTTTGGACTTATTTGAGTATAATATTTTTGATTATTAGTAATTTTTTAACTGTTGTTAAAATCACTTTTTAAAAGTTAGAGGTACCACAAAGGCAAATTTACACCAAAGCACATTGTCTTTTTTTGAACGGTTTCCCCATTGTGAAATATTATCCAGATAATCGGTTTGAGAGTTGAGAAAACCGGTTTGAAAGTTAATACCATAACCATTATTTAAAAAATAATAAAAACCAATTTGCGTTGGCAATATTAATGCAACCTGATTGTAGGTCTCACCACCGGCACGCGTATTTAGTTGGTTTATCAATGATTGATTGTTGGCATCTTTTGGCGTAAATCTCATAAAGCCAAATCCCTGACTTATGTAAACAATCCAATTTTTATTTCTATAAATATTAATTTGAATATCGTAATTGATGGAAAGAAAACGCGTCTTAAAGAACGTATTCGATGTTGCCTGCGTGGTATCGTTAGTAATAAAATTATAATTTGAATTGCTGCCTGAGATCGTTCCATAACTTATAGCCAAATGCCCATTTAACCTTTTCTTAAAATTCATTTTCAACCCCATTTGAAAACTTCCATTCCAGATTTTAAAAGATGAATTTAAATCTCCTTTATAGCTATTTGCACTTGTCCCGATTTCTAAAAACCTGGTTACACTATCTTGTTTTTGGCAAAAACAATTATTTAAAACAAAAAATAAAATAAAAAATATAAAATAATTTTTATATTTTAAAATCATATGCTGAACTTAAAAATTAATAATCTAGAAATAACTATTTTAACCTTCCGGGATTTTCTTTCACAAAAGCCCCCCACGATTTTCCGCCTTTTTGTTGCGGCACATTACCATGAAAATAATGACAAACAGCAACTCCCAAGGCATCTGTTGCATCTAACATTTCCGGCTCAATTTCAAACTTTAAAAGAATTTTCAACATTGCCGCCACTTGTTCTTTCGAAGCATTTCCGTTGCCGGTAACCGACATTTTAATTTTTTTTGGTGCATACTCAACAATAGGCACCTCCCTCATAAGTGCTGCAGCCATAGCAACTCCCTGTGCCCTTCCCAACTTTAACATTGATTGAACATTTTCTCCATAATATGGCGCCTCAATAGCCATTTCATCAGGTAAAAATTCATCAATAAGTTGCGTTACCCTTTCGAAAATTTTCTTGAGTTTAATTTCATGATTACTATATTTGCTCAAATGGATTACGCCATGTGTAATAATTTCCGGATTTCTGTTTTTAATAATAATTAAACCATAGCCCATTATTCTCGTTCCCGGATCCAAGCCTAAAATAATTTTTTCTGAAATAACATTTTGCATTGTGCAAGATAATGATTGACAAACAATTGTACTAACAAGCATTTTTTTTCATGAATTTATTTGAAGTTTGTTTCTTAATAATTAACGTTTTATATATTTTTTTTAATATTTTTTTAATTGCAGGCTGGTTGCGAACCACATCACCGTATGTTAGCCATACTCCTAAATTGTTTGTCAGTGTAATTATTGTAGTGCGAAATGAAGAAAAGAATATTTTTGACTTGCTTAATGATTTAAAACTGCAGAGTTATGATCATAAATTATTTGAATTAATAATTATTGATGATCATTCCGAAGATGAAACCTTAAAATTAATTTCAAATTTTATCGCGCATTCCAATTTTTCTGTTCAATTATTTGAATTAAAAAATTTCATTACCGGAAATTATATTGATAACAATTTTAAAAAGAAAGCCATAGAAATAGGAGTAAACCACTCAAGTGGTGAAATTATTTTAAATACTGATGGAGATTGTAGATTAGAAACTGATTGGATTAAAACTTTCGCAGATTTTTTTTTAACTTCAGGAGCACAATGTATTTCAGGCCCTGTTACATTTTATAAAGAAAAAAATATATTTGAAAAACTTCAAACCATTGAATTTGCGAGTTTAATCGCCTCGGGTACAGCTTCGCTTAATTTTGGTTTTGCTTCTATGTGCAATGGAGCAAATTTTGCGTATACCAAAAAAGCATTTTTGGAAGTAGACGGCTTTGCGGGAACAGCAAATATTCCTTCAGGAGATGATATATTTTTAATGCAAAAAATCCATTCGAAATACCCCAAAAAAGTTTTTTTTATAAAAAATAAAAATGCAATTGTAAAAACAGAAGCACAAGCCAATATCATTTTTTTTTATAATCAAAGATTGAGATGGGCAAGTAAATGGAATATGTATAAGGATTGGAAGATAAGTTTGATGGCCATTTTTGTTTTTATATCCAATGCAGCCCTTTTTGTTTCAAGTATTGCTGTGTTATTTTCGATATTAAACTTTAACCTGTTTTTAACTCTGATATTATCCAGGTTTGCAGTTGAAATTTTATTTTTGATATTTGTATTAAGGTTTTTGAATAAAACCGGATTAATAATTTTAATCCCTTTGGTTCAAATTTTTTATTCTTTATATGTTTTTTATTTTGGCTTAATTTCATTTTTTAAATTAAGTTACAGATGGAAAGAAAGGAAAATTAATTCAGTATGAATTTTATGATAAAAGTTTTTTATGACCGATATCGAATATGATATTTTAGATGAACTTTATTTTTTATTATCCTTTGAATCCTTAATTAATAAGCTCAATTTAAAAGAAGATACCTGTAAAAACGCATTATGGGGATTACGTCAAAAAGAATGGATTCAATGTTACGAATCTGCAATAAGGGAACCCATTTTAGAAGTACCTGATTTTGAAAGCAATTATAAAAAATATTATTATCTTGCCACAAAAGCAGGCTTATTAGCACATAACAGCAAATGACCGATACTACTACTATTTCAAAAATTTCTCCTGTTACAGAAATAAGCAAAAGCCCGTTTTACTATGTAAAAAGGCGTTTGTTTAATAATAAACCTGCTATGGCCGGTTTGGTTCTTATTATAATAAGTGTTGTGCTTGCTTTATTGGGTTATTTAATAATGCCTGATAATACACCTAATGCCAATGACTCTGCCCCTCAAATAAAAAAAAGGCCGCCTATTTTCAGAGTTAAATTATTAAAAGAGAGAAGAAATCAGGAAATAAAAAAGGTTGATTTTTTTACAAAATTAATAAGTGGGCAGGAAAGTGAATATTCGATAACGCCTATTGTAAGTTATAGGATTGATGAAAGCAAAATGATTGCCTACATAAGAATGTTTGGTGATGAAGCGAATGAACAAAAACGCTCGATTGTTGATGCAATATTGCCTTTGTATATTGGCAGGTCATTTAAAATTGAGCCGGGCGAAGGTTTAGGAAATTATGAAATGGATGGCGACATGGTTACTTACCTGGATATTAATGAACAGGCAATGAAAATGTCGAAAAAAGATATGCTTGATCATTTTAAAAAGGAGTGCATTGAGGAAAGAACCTATTGGTTAGGAACAGATATGCAAGGAAGAGATATGTTAAGTAGGTTATTATTTGGTATTAGAATTTCTTTAAGTATTGGTTTAATATCAGTACTTATTTCTTTTTTTGTTGGTTTAACATTAGGTGCGATGGCAGGTTTTTTTGGTGGGAAAGTTGATGCTTTTATTATGTGGATTATGACAGTTGTATGGTCTATACCAAGTATAATGCTAGTGATAGCTATCAGCTTAGCATTAGGGAGTAGGGGGATATGGGTAGCATTTGTAGCAGTTGGTTTAACAACATGGGTAGAGATATCGCGGGTTGTGAGAGGGCAAATATTAGGAGTAAAACAGAAATTATTTGTTGAGGCAGCGAGGTCGTTAGGTATTAGCAACCGTAGGATAATAATTAATCATATATTACCAAATATTTTAGGGCCATTAATTGTAATAATGGCTTCAAATTTTGCTTCTGCAATTTTAACAGAAGCCGGCTTGAGTTTTTTAGGCTTGGGTGTACAACCACCTATGCCATCATGGGGGTCAATGATAAATGAAGGATTCGCAGTTATTGGAAGCAGTGACAGCTTTCATTTAATATTTTATCCAAGTTTAAGTATTTGTTTATTGGTATTGGCATTTAATTTATTTGGAAATGGATTAAGGGATGCCTATGACCCAACAACAAAAAAATAATTTAATGCTGTAATCAATCATAAAGGCCGCAAAGAATAGCTATGGAAACCGCAGTTGAAAATTACAAGCTTTATGCACGTGAACTTGAATTAAAAGCAATTCTTGAAGTTACACAAGCTATAAATAATAATTTTCCTGAAGAGGCGCTCTATAAAATTTATCATTTTACACTTAGGGCAAACTTAAATATTTCGCGTTTGTGTTTGTATGTATGGGAAGAAAAATGGAAATGTAAGGTATGCTATGGAACACAAAAAGACTATCATAATATTAATTTACCAATAAAAACATTCCTCTCAAGGGATATTACAAACCTACCCGATATATCATTATCCAACAAATTTGATGAATTTTCATTAGTAATTCCTGTATTTCATAAAGATATCCCTGTTGCCTGCGTTTTAGTAAATATCCCTGAAGCAGAAAGCGCTGATACCGCTTTTATACAAACCCTCACAAATATTATAATTGTTGCAATTGAAAATAAAAAACTTGCCGGGCAACAGTTGGCTCAGGAAGCTTTAAAAAAGGAATTGGAAATAGCAAAAGCTGTTCAAACGCAATTATTTCCAAAAAAACTTCCTCAATATGGCAATATTCAAGTAAAAGCAGATTATTTCCCTCATCAAATAGTAGGTGGTGATTATTACGATTATATTCAAATAGATAAAGACCAATTTTTATTTTGTATTGCAGATGCTTCGGGTAAAGGGATTTCAGCCGCCTTATTAATGTCTAATTTTCAGGCAGCACTCCGAGCACTGATCAGGCAAACTACAGACCTAAAAAAAATTTTAAACGAATTAAATTATTTAATTTTTCAAAACACGGGAGGAGAAAGGTTTATTACTTTTTTCTGCGCCTTATATAATACTGTCGAAAAAAAATTTAAATATATAAATGCCGGTCACAATCCCCCGGTTTTTTTAAAATCGCAAGAAGCAAAAGCAGAATTTTTAGAAAAAGGAACCATAGTATTGGGTGCTTTAAATGAACTTCCTTTTTTGCATGAAACCATTTTTGATAATATAGAAGATTTTCTGTTATTTACTTATACCGATGGACTTACAGAAAGCACTAATTATAATGATGACGAATTTGGTTCGGATAGAATAATAGATTTTATAAACACCAACAGTGGGTTTAGTCCGGAACAAATTCATGAAGGATTAATGAAAGATTTATCAGATTTTTGTGCCGGTAAAGTTTTTTCGGATGATGTTACCTTGCTTACTTGTAAAGTTTGCTAAAAAATTAATACTTCTTTTATTAATACATGTTTTTACACAAAACAAATTTTCTACTGAAAGCGCTTTTTCCAAAAAATGCACTTTACAGAATCCCTCTTGAAAAAAAAACAATTTATTTAACTTTTGATGATGGTCCAATACCTGAAATTACTGAATGGGTTTTAGATATATTGGAACAAAAAAAAATTAATGCAACATTTTTTTGTATCGGGGAAAATATAAAAAAACACCCGAAAATTTTTGAAAGAATTTTAAATCTAAATCATATAGTTGGTAACCACACTTTTAATCATTTAAAAGGATGGAGTACAAATGCAGAAGTATATAAAGGAAATACCCTATTATGCCAGAATTATCTCCCGCCTGCTACTTATTTATTTCGCCCTCCATACGGACGCATAACCGGAAAACAAGCTAAGCTTCTTCAAGAAAAAAAATATAAAATAGTAATGTGGGATGTATTGAGCGGGGATTTTGAAAAATCAGTTTCACCGCAAACTTGCTTACAAAAATGTATAAAATATACTGAAAACGGATCAATAGTTGTTTTTCACGACAGTATTAAAGCATCAAAAAATTTAAAATATACTTTACCAAAGTATATTGATTTTTGTTTAAACGAAGGCTTTGAGTTTAAAACGCTGGGTAATGAAATTATTTAAAATAGTAAAACAGTTAATTTATAATTTAGTTTAAATTATGAATATTTTGATATTGATAAATTGATAATTGTAAAATTATTTTTATTATTTGTGATTGATTTTTTCTTTTAATGCTTTTACAAAAATAAGTTGAAAAAAATCATAAATCATTTTACCAAACCGATTTCAATCTATAAATATTTCTATGCCTGTCAGCAGGAATTAATTAAAATAAAATTTCATATTAATTATGAAAAAGATTCAGAAAAAACATTCTCTTGCATTGCGATGGTTTCATTGGATTAATTTTCCGGTGCTTGCCTTGATGATATGGAGCGGAACATTAATTTACTGGGCCTACGATCCTTACGCGATTAAAGTTGGTAATTTTACATTATTTAAATTTTATCCTGAAAGTTTTTATAAATCATTAGGTATTCCATTTCGATTGGCGGAAGGGATGTCGTGGCATTTTGCATTAATGTGGATATTTACAATTAATGGTATTTTGTACGTTTTATATACAATGATTTCCGGTGAATGGAAATTACTGATTCCTAATGAGCATTCTTTTAAAGAAGCATGGAATGTTGTTTTACATGATATCGGGTTTCAAAAAAACCCACTTCCTTTAAGGAAATTTAATGGAGCTCAACAAATTGCTTATACAACAGTTATATTAATGGGATTCGGTTCACTCATTTCCGGTTTAGCAATTTATAAACCAATTCAATTTTCTTGGCTTTCATGGTTTTTGGGTGGTTATAAAAATGCAAGAATTATTCATTTTGGACTCACAATAGGATATGTATTTTTTTTTATGGTACATATTGCTCAGGTTATCCGCGCAGGATGGAATAACTTTCGGGCAATGGTAGCCGGTTTTGAAGTTATTGATGATAAAGAATCATCTTCAACTATAATAGAAAAAAACGTTTAATTTATCTTCTGTTTTATGAAATCTTCCCAACCATTAACGCCTGAAGAAGAAATTAATATTGAAATTAGAAGGAAGACTATTAAAGCTTTTGCTCTTTTTGGTTTGGCCGGTTTTGTTCCTTTTGGTGTGTGGAAATATATTAAAAGTCACCCAAAAACTGATGGTGTTGAAAATCCATTAAGGAATATTTTAGAAGTAAATGGCCAATTATCTAAATCTTATTTTAGTCGGGTAAGGCTGGCTCCAACTTTTAACAAAAGTGAAGCAGTAAAAAAGCCAAAAGTAAATGGAAGAGAAGGTTTAAAAAAACCAATAGACTTGGCAGAATGGAGTTTAAAAATCACAAGTGATTATAAGGAAAAGAAGATATTAAGTTTAAATATTGATCATATAAAATCTCTTCCAAAGTATGAAGTGATTTTTGAATTTAAATGTATAGAAGGTTGGAGTGAGGTAATGCATTGGGGCGGAGCGCGATTATATGATTTAATGGAAACTTATAAACTTGGCACTCGTGACGGCAGCACATTAAACAATAGTGATTTTAAAAACTTGTTTAAATATGTTGGGATGGAAACACCTGATAAAGAATATTTTGTAGGTATTGATATGGAAAGTGCATTGCATCCACAAACATTGCTTTGTTATGAATTAAATGGAAAACCTTTATCACAAGATCATGGATTTCCATTGCGATTAATTATTCCTGTTAAATATGGAGTAAAAAATATTAAAAGAATTGGAAATATAATATTTACCGATAACCGGCCGGCCGACTATTGGGCTCAATTGGGGTATGATTATTATGGAGGATTATAACTCGTTTCATTTTATAAAAAATATATCTACCAATCCGGTTTATTTTTATCGTTATTCTTGTGCTTGGATATTTTCTTTTTATGCATGTAGTCATTCTCTTCATTTTGAATTGCATCAAGAATCATCTTTGCTTTCTCCTCGCTTAAGCCAATATTTTTCGTCTTATTTATTTCTTTATTATCCTCATTATTTTTTTCTGATTTATTATCTGAAGGCTGATGGATATTCTTTTGGGAGGTGTGTTTGGAATTGTTATTTTCTGACTTCTCATTTGGCTTTTCGCTAATATTAAATTTTTTTAAAATTTCGTAGTTATACCTTGCTCCATCGTTGAAGGGATTTATTTGTAAAGCTTGCCTTGTTAAGGAGATAGATTTTTCTTTATTATTATTCGCGAAGGCCAGAATACCTAATTGTTGTAAGGCAATTGATTTTATCTGAATATTTTTAGAAGTATTAAAATTTTCATAAATGGTTCTTGCATTTGCTGTATCGCTTAATTCAAAATAACAATGAGCCAGATTTAAACTTACAGCCTCTTCAGTTACCTTATAATTATTTATTAAATTATAATATTTTTCTTTTGCAGGTTTATAATTTTTTTTCCAAAACGCAAAAGATGCTTCTTTTTTTAAACGGTTTATGTTATTGCTCCTTGTGAAAAAATTATTTTCTAATACACTTTTCTGTAAAAATAGAGTACTAAAAATAAATATTATTAATGGCTTCATATATTATTGTACTCAAACAGGTTCTCTTAGCTCCTCACCTTTATTTCTAAGATCTTTTACTATCTCTTTTACCTCATTTAAAATTTTATTTTCACTAAAAGACGTATTATCAAGCAAATAATGATTTAATTTATTTCGTAACTCTTGCGTAGATAAATTATGATCTAAAATACCATTATGAATAATTGAAAATTGACCCGTTTCTTCAGAAATAACCAAAACTATAGCATCTGTTATTTCTGTTAAACCAATGGCAGCCCTATGCCTTAATCCAAAATTTGCAGGGATATCAGAACGATCTGAAACAGGTAGGATACATCTGGCAGCTTTAATTCTATTTTTATTTATAATTACTGCACCATCATGCATCGGGCTATATTTATTAAAAATAGATATTAATAATCTTTTGGATATTATTGCATCTATTAAATCGCCGGACTCTGTATAAAATTTTAAATCAGAATTTTTTGCAAAAACAATTAATGCACCTGTATGTGAGGCGGCCATACTTTTTGCAGCTTCAATAACAGGACTGAATTGAAAATGTTTTTCATTGCCTTTTTTGGACCTTCTCCATACAAATCCTCTTAAAGGATTATCTTCATCAAAAACTGTAGTCTTTCCTAATAA
Organism: Spirosomataceae bacterium; assembly: GCA_965248855.1. Classification (GTDB taxonomy): domain Bacteria; phylum Bacteroidota; class Bacteroidia; order Cytophagales; family 172606-1; genus CBDFKQ01. Next base: position 367,727 of record CBDFKQ010000004.1, read on the forward strand.
TAATAAAAATCGCCTAATTTCTTGTTGAAATAAAATAAGTAATGCAATTACACCAACACTCATAAATTGACCTAAAATTGAGGTCATAAGTTCCATTCCACTTATTTTAACCATTAAATAAGCAACATAAAGAAGTATGGAACCAAAAAGTATTTTTATGGCAACACTGCCACGCATTAATTTGTAAAGTTGAAAAAGTAAATAGCCAACCAAGCCGATGTCGATAACATCGATCCAGGTAACCTCTATAAATCCAACTTTAAAGGAGAACATGGTATTTATGGTTATTATATATGCTATTCTTATTTTTTACATTTATTAACCGATGAAACAAACAAAATAATCCGGATCATTATCATCTAAATTAATTAGATTAATAAGTAATTATTTATAATTTTTATTTTTAAATATTTGGGGATTGCCTGCGGCCGGGCTTTACGTTTCAATCTTTTTATTCTTACCTCACAAAAAGGATTTACACTGCAATCCCTAACCCAAAAAATAAATCATAATTAATAAATAATTTTTATAATTATCAGTTTATCAATATCAGTATATTCATAATTTAAATAATTTTTATCAAATATTTCATTTTCATCTTAAAAACAATTTAAATAATTTAAAAGATCAGAAACCACTATTGAAAGATGATTTTTGTATTAACAATCATCAAAAAATATTATAAAATAGGTTTCAGTAATTTAATAGTTTCGACTGCTTCTTTCACATCATGTACACGTAATAAATTTATATTTTGTGTTATTGCAAGTGAATTTAAAATTGTTGTACCATTTAATGCCTGGTCAGGAGTAATATTTAAAGTTTTATATATTGTTGCTTTTCGAGATACCCCAACTAAGATTGGTAATTCAAGTAAATCAAAATAATTCAAATTATTTAACAATTCTAAATTTTGTTTTATTGTTTTTGCAAATCCAATCCCTGTATCTAAAATAATATCTTTAACATTTTGTTCCTTTAGAGTTACGATTTTATTTTGAAAGTAAAGGGCAATCTCTTTAAATAAATTATCGTATTCTGTTAATTGATTCATATTTAATGGTGTTCCACGCATATGCATTAATACGTAAGTAACTTTTAATTTACCAACAACTGAAAACATATTTTTATCTCCTTCTCCCCCCGATATATCATTTACAATTGTTGCACCTTCGTTAACTGCGGCTTCAGCAATATCAGATCTGAAAGTATCAATAGATAAAATTGAAAATGGAAATTCTTTTTTAATGGCTTTGATTACCGGAATTACTCTTTCATATTCTTCTTTTACACTAATTGATGATGCCCCCGGTCTGCTCGAATAACCTCCAATATCTAAAATGGCGGCACCATCTTCCAACATTTTTTTACTTTTCTCAATAATAGTTTTTAAATCATTATATCTGCTTCCGGAATAAAAGGAATCAGGCGTAATATTTAAAATTCCCATTACCTTTGGAGAAGAAATGTCTAAAAAGTCTCCGTTCAGGTTCAATAATTTTTTTTTATAAAAAGGTTTATCTTTCGGTTTCAAAAAGCTTATCTTAAATAAATAGAATTTTTAAATGGAAAATATTTTTTACTCGCCTTTAAAGGAAAAAAATTAAATAAAATTTTAGAGAGGGGATATTTTCAATTATTCTTTTGCAAAATATAAATATTGTAAAAAAAAAGCAAAATTTATACTAAATAATAAAAAAGTTAATGTTGGATACCATTGAAAATTTTAAAAGTATAATTTCTGAGTGCAAGCAAGTTTTTGAAAAGAAAACGCTTGATTATGGAACATCATGGAGAATTTTAAGAATTCCATCTATTACTGATCAAATATTTATAAAAGCGAAAAGAATCAGATCAATACAAGAGAAGGGAGTACAAAAAGTAAATACTTTAAACGACGATATAATTTCGGAATTTAAAGGAATAGTAAATTACTGTATTATGGCTATTATACAATTGAATATGCCATTAAATGTGCCTCAGGAACTAAGTTTAAAAGAAGTAAATATTTATTATAATAAAGTGATTGATGATGTAATAGATTTATTAGAAAATAAAAATCACGATTATGGTGAAGCATGGCGTGATATGCGTATCAGTTCTATAACTGATATAATTTTAATGAAACTTTTAAGAATTAAACAAATAGAAGATAATGAAGGTAAAACCCTGATATCCGAAGGTTTAATACCGAACTACCAAGACATAATAAATTATTCTGTTTTTTGTTTAATTAAATTAAATGTTTGAACAACAAAATGATCACTGAAGCACCGGAAAATAAATGGATAAAATATACCTGTCATGCCTTAATAATACTTTTAGGAATGACATTTATATTTTCAGGATTAATAAAATTAAATGATCCTGTGGGGACAAAAATAAAATTAGAAGAATATTTTGAAGTTTTTGCTCAGGATTTACCCTCTTTGGAGAAATTTTTTGAATTTTTAATCCCGCTTTCTCTTTCATTCTCTTTAATTTTATGTGTAGCTGAAGTAGTGCTGGGAGTTTCGATTTTAATTAAATACCAAGTAAAAAGAACTTTATGGTTTTTATTGGTTTTAACTGTTTTTTTTACTTTTCTAACTTTTTACTCTGCTTTTTTTAATAAAGTTACGGATTGCGGTTGCTTTGGCGATGCCATTAAACTGAAGCCGTGGAATTCATTTACAAAAGATATAATTTTATTGGTTATTATTTTGATTCTAATCGCCCAACAAAAAAATATCCGTAGTATTAAAAATTTTAGTTTTGGAACAATCATAGTAATTTTTTCAATACTTACTTCATTATTTGTAGGCCTATATGCCATTTTCTTTCTTCCACCAATAGATTTTTTGCCATATAAAGTGGGAGCAAATATTCCCAAAGGCATGGAGCTACCGCCTAATGCTAAACCAGATGTTTATCAAATCACTTACACACTAAAAAATTTAAAAGACAGTAGTGAAAGAAAAATCAATGACAGTGAATATATGCAAAAGGAAATATGGAAAGATTCATTAACATGGAAAATCAAAAACTCCGTTTCAAATTTAATTAGTGAAGGAGATAAAGCTAAAATAATAGGATTTTCTGTTTGGGATTCACAAAATAATGATTTTACGACTAAATTATTTGAAGGGGATAAATTTTTAATTATTATCCAAAGTTTTAGGCAGGCAACCCCAAACCACTTACGAAAAATAAGTCAGCTAGTTAATAATAAAAATTCAAAAGGAATTTCTTTCATCGTTTTAACCGCCTCAGATGGCAAAACTGCAGAATCTTTTATGCAGGAACTGAAATTAAATATTCCTTTTTATTTTACTGATGCCACTGTTCTCAAAACAATGATCAGAACAAACCCGGGTTTTATCCTTTTGCATAACGGAAATATTGTTAAAAAATGGTCTACAATTATGATTCCTGACCCGGAAGAAATAAAAGAATATTTGCAAATAAAATAATAAGATATAAATTGCCTGAACAATGCTTTTTTTTAATGTTAAGCGTTACTTTTTGATATTAATTCATTTAATTATTTATGTTTAAATTTATACTCAGGCGATTATTGTATGGATTTTTTGTGATTGTTGGGGTAATGATCGTCGTGTTTTTTCTATTTCAGGTTTTACCGGGAGATCCTGTTGCTTTAATGATGGGGCAAAGAACCGATGAGGATACACGCAAAAATATTTCCCATGAATTTGGATTAGACTTACCTTTAACGCAGCAACTTGGTCAATATCTTAATGATTTGTCGCCCATTTCTGTTCATGAAGATAACTTGGAAGAAGAAAAAAAATATGATTTCTTAAAATTAATACCTATTGGAAAGAATGTATTGGTTTTAAAAAAACCATATTTACGAAGATCTTTTCAAACGAGTAGAAGGGTAGATGAAATTATTTTTGAATATCTTGAAGGGACAATCTGGCTCGCATTAACTTCCATGCTTTTTGCCACATTTTTTGGAATTTTATTTGGAGTTATTGCTGCCCTTAAACAAAATAGTTTTTGGGATCATTTTTTAGTCAGCACGTCAGTATTAGGTATTTCGGCACCTTCATTTGTAGCTGCATTATTAATTTCGCAAATTTTTGGAAATTATTTGTCTGACTATACAGGTTTAAATGCAATTGGTTCACTTTGGGAGTTAGATGCATTTACCGGAAAAAGATTAGCCTTAGAAAACATTATTTTACCTACAATTGCCTTAGGTTTAAGGCCATTAGCCATAATTGTTCAATTAACAAGAAGTGCCATGTTGGATGTTCTTTCACAAGATTATATAAGAACGGCAAGAGCAAAAGGATTACAATTTTATAAGGTTGTAACGAAGCATGCGTTAAAAAATGCCTTAAATCCGGTTGTTACAGCAGTATCCGGTTGGTTAGCATCATTATTGGCAGGTGCATTTTTTATTGAATATATTTTTAACTGGAAAGGAATCGGCTATATCACTCTTGATTCCGTTTTGAAAAAAGATTTTCCGGTTGTTATGGGAGCAATTATGCTTGTGGCAATGATATTTGTAATAATAAATATACTTGTTGATGTTATTTATGCATTAATTGACCCTAGAGTAAGATTAGATTAAGGTAAGGATTTTACTTTGGTTAGCCGCATTAGTCTTTTTTTGTTCTTAACCGAATTTCTTTTACCCTTTCTAATGTTAATCCGGTAATCTTGACAATAATTTCATCATCCAAACCCTGAGAAATAGCATTTTTTACAATTTCAATTTGTTTTTCTACAACAGCCGTTTCAACAACGCTATAGATATCCCTGTATTGCATAAGGCTTTGCTCGTAAGTATCCCTTTGCAGTGAAGTTAAATTCGATAATTCAGCCGTTTCAAAAGCTTTCTTAAAAATGGGTTCATTTAAAATTGACGGTATATCATTGAAACTTTCTAAATTTTTTAAAAAATAGCACCATTTATCAAATTTGTTGTTAAGTTCATTTTCAGTTTTTGTAAATAATGGCATTTGTAAAAATTTGAAATGTAGCTTTTTAAAAAATACATCTCCATCTTGATCTTTTAAACTGACATCTCTCCTAAATTTGCGAATTTCTTCTTCTTCATCATACTCAAAATCTAATATTGCGACAAAATATATTGGTTGTAGCATAAAATTCCAATCTCCTTTCTCTGCTTGTTCTCGAATTGGGAAAGTGACATAAAACAAACTTCTGTCTTTAAAAAAATTTACCTTTGCTTTTTGCATTTCAACAATGAATCTTTCACCGGATACAGCCATGCAATGAATATCAAAAATAGCTTTTCTATCAGATTGAATTTCTGTAAGCTTTTCAGAATTTCTGAAATTTAAATCGGCAATTTGGTGGTAAGATGGCAAAAGTTGATTTAAAAAATCAATCAGTAAATCTTTGTTGGCATCTTCTCCAAATAATTTTTTAAATCCAAAATCTGTATAAGGGTTAATAAACTTTGCCACAGTTTAATTTTTTTTGTAAAGTTATTAATTTTGGGATATACAATTTTAATAAGTGTTTTACATTTACAATATATTTAATAATTAATGAATAAAATTTTACAAAATCATTCTCTCATTTATTTAGTTGGTATGCCGGCCTCGGGTAAAACCACTTTTGGTAAAAAGCTTGCTTCTAAAATTGGTTATAATTTTGTTGATTTAGATCAATTAATAGTAAATAAAGAGAAACAAAATATCACAAATATTTTTGCAAATAAGGGTGAAGATTATTTCAGAATGATTGAAAGTGAAATATTGCATTCAACCAATTCTTTAGTAAACACCGTTATCGCTACCGGTGGAGGTGCACCTTGTTTTTTAAATAACATGGATTTTATAAATAAAAATGGTTTAAGTATTTGGTTAAATGTAAGTTTGGAAAGTTTGGCTATGAGAATTATGCAGGGAGAAAGCGAAAGGCCAATGTTTAAAAATAAAAATAAGAATGAGATAATTGAATTTCTACAATTAAAATTAGCAGAACGAGTACCTTTTTATCAAAAAGCTAAATTAAAATTAGAATCTGAAAATATAGATTTTGAGAAATTATTGCTTTTAATATAATTTTCAAAGCCGCTCCTTCGAACTTTAAACAATCAAACTTTTACTTATTTTTGCAGAAAAAAATTGTAAAAATACTCCAATCTTGAATATTCTCAAAAAGCTGGCAGGTGAAACAGTATTATATGGCTTGCCAAGTATCTTAGGTCGTTCTATTAATTTTTTACTTGTTTTACTTCATACCTACGCATTTGCTCCTGCCGAATCCGGAATATTAACAGAATTATATTTATATGTTGCCTTCCTTAATATTATTTATACATACGGAATGGAAACTTCTTATTTCCGATTTGCAAATCAATTCGATTCAAAATACTATTATAATCTTATTTTAACGTCCATTATTTTCACGAGTTTTGTTTTTTCAACACTTATAATATTTTCTTCCTCATCAATTGCAAGGTTATTACATTACCCCGGTATAGAAATGTACATTGCCTGGCTTGCATTGGTGGTAGCTATTGATGCGATTGTTGCCATTCCTTTTGCAAGGTTACGCTTTGAAAAAAAAGCCAAATGGTTTGCAATAGTTAGGATGGCTAATATATTTTTGAATGTAGGATTAAATTTATTTTTTCTTATTTTCTGTAAAGATATTTATGAAGGTAAATACCTGCCTATACTAAAACCATTTATAAATTATATTTATTATCCAAGTTTAAGGTTAGGATATGTTTTTTTAGCAAATTTACTTGCCAACTTAGCCTTCTTACCACTTTTATTTAAGCAATTTTTAGATTTTAAATTTCAATTCAATTTTAATAAATTAAAACCTGTTTTAATTTATGCATATCCTATTTTAATAATGGGCTTAGCAGGCGTACTTAACTTAATGTTCGACAGGATTGCTTTAAAATATTTATTGCCTGAAGGTTTTTATCCAAAATATACATCTCAGGAAGCGCTTGGTATTTATGGAAGTTGTTATAAACTTTCAGTATTTATGAGTTTGGTTGTTCAGGCTTTTAGATATGCAGCCGAACCGTTTTTCTTTTCTCAGGCTAAAGAAAAAAATTCTCCTGCAATGTTTGCAGAAGTTATGAAATGGTTTGTAATAGTATGTTGTATATTATGGGTAGTTGTGAGCATAAATATTGATTGGATAGGTAATGTATTTTTAAGGAGGGCTTCATATCGTGATGGTTTGGCAGTCGTACCTGTTTTATTGCTTGGAAATTTGTTTTTAGGTGTTTATTATAATCTTACAGTTTGGTTTAAGCTCACTGATAAAACCATTTATGGAATATATTTTACTTTCGGCGGAGCTTTTATAAATATTATTTTAAATGTTTTACTCATACCCATTATGGGTTTCCAAGGTTGTGCAGTTGCATTTACTGTTTCTTGTATTTCTATGACTTTAGCATGTTATATTTTGGGAGAACAAAAATTTCCTATTCCATACCCTATAAAAAAAATTCTTGCTTATTTAATTTCTGCAAATGTTTTAATAATTATAGCTTTAAAGATTAAATTTGAAAATATATTTTTTGGCACATTATTACATATTTTGCTCTGCACTATATTTGCAGCAATAATTTATATAATGGAATTTTATTTCCGAAAAAAAAAATTAAATAATATTAAAACAGCTTAAAATGACCCAAGTTAAAATTATTAATAAATCTCATCATCCATTACCTGCCTACCAAACAGAACACTCTGCCGGTATGGATTTAAAAGCTTTTTTACCCGATCATTCTATAACTTTAAATACTTTAGAAAGGGCTTTGGTACCAACAGGCTTATTTATAGAATTACCGGAAGGGTTTGAAGCACAAATAAGGCCTCGAAGCGGGCTTGCATTTAAAAGTGGTATCTCACTGGTAAACACTCCCGGTACAATTGATGCTGATTATAGAGGTGAACTAAAAATATTAATGATAAATTTATCTAACGATCCTTTTGTAATAAATGATGGTGAACGGATAGCTCAAATGATAATTGCAAAATATGAACGCGTTAATTTAATTGAAGTTGAAAATTTATCAGAAACTGAAAGAGGCCAAGGTGGGTTTGGAAGTACAGGAATTAAATAATTAATATAACTTAAATCTTTTAATCATTACATATGAACATTATAATACCAATGGCAGGCATGGGTAAACGCATGCGCCCACATACACTTACAATTCCTAAACCATTAATTCCAATAGCCGGAAAACCAATTGTACAACGGCTGGTTGAAGACATAGTAAAGGTTTGCGGTAAGCAGGTTGAAGAAATTGCTTTTGTAGTAGGTCATTTTGGAGAGCAAGTAGAAAAAAATCTTTTATCAATAGCAGAATCAGTTGGCGCTAAAGGTAGTATTCATTATCAGGATCAACCTCTTGGAACAGCACATGCTATTTTATGTGCGAAAGAAGCACTTAAAGGTGAAACTGTAATTGCTTTTGCAGATACTTTATTTAAAGCAGATTTTAAATTAGATAGCGAAAAAGCAGGAATAATATGGGTGCAGAAGATTGAAGATCCTCGTAATTTTGGAGTTGTGAAGCTTGATAATGAAAATTTTATTACAGAATTCGTTGAAAAACCCGAAACATTTGTTTCTGATTTAGCAATAATTGGAATTTATTATTTTAAAGACGGTGAAAATTTAAAAAATGAATTGCAGTTTTTAATAGATAATAATATTAAAGATAAAGGCGAATATCAAATAACAAATGCTTTAGAAAACATGAAGCAAAAAGGCATTAAGTTTTCTACCGGGCAGGTTACAGAATGGTTGGATTGTGGTAATAAAGATGCTACAGTTTATACCAACCAAAGATATTTGGAATTTATAAAAGATTCAAAACTCACTTCCCCATCTGCAAAAATTAATAATTCATCTATTATTCAACCGGTTTTTATTGACGACGACGTTGAAATTAATAATTCTGTAGTTGGCCCGCATGTATCAATAGGGAAGGGATCTAAAATTAATAATTCAATTATTCAAAATTCAATTATTCAACAAAATACATCTGTTAGTCATGGTAATATATCAAACTCAATGCTTGGCAGCAGTGTACTTTTTAAGGGAAAAGTTTCTGATTTAAGTATTGGTGATTATAATGTGATCGTTGAGTAATTTAAAAATATGATAATAAATATTTCTATATATCAAAAATAAATAGATAAATTAATTTAAATAGAAATACATAATAGAAATATTTTTTAGATTGATAAATCGGCACTATGAGTAAAAAATTAATCCGCTTCGATTGGGCAGTAAAAAAACTTTTAAGGAATAAAGCTAATTTTTCTATTCTTGAAGGTTTTTTAAGTGAGTTGCTCTTTGATGAAATCAGGATAGAGAAGATTTTGGAAAGTGAAGGCAATCAAGAAACGAAGGAAGATAAATTCAACAGAGTAGATATCCTTACTCAAAATTCTAAGAATGAACTTATAATTGTTGAAATACAAAATACGTATGAAATAGATTATTTTCATAGGATGGCCTATGGGGTATCTAAAGCAATTACTGAAAATTTGGATTTAGGGCAGGAATACTCTGAAATAAAAAAGATTATCTCAATCAATATTATTTATTTTGACTTGGGCCAGGGTAAAGATTATATTTATAAAGGCAGTACCATTTTTCAGGGAATTCATGAACATGACGTATTAACACTCTCTGCTAAACAAAGAATGGCATTTGAAAAAGAAACAGTTTCAGATATTTTTCCTGAGTATTATATTATTAAGGTTAATAATTTTGACAATGTGGCGAAAGATAACCTGGATGAATGGGTTTATTTTTTAAAAAACAGTGAAGTAAAAGATAATTTTAAAGCAAAAGGCCTTAAAGAAGCCGGAGAAGCATTAGATATTATGAGGCTCACAAAAGATGATGAATATAGTTACAACCGTTATTTAGATTACCTGCATTATAAGGCCAGCGAAATTCTATCATTAAAATCAGAAGCGGAATATAAAATAAGGGACGATGAGAAATTATTAATAGTTAAAAATGCAATTTTAAACAACTTAAGTGACCAAATAATAGCGGATATAACAAATTTGGAAATTAAGAAAATTATAGAAATCAGGACAGCTCTAGGTAAATAAATTTAAATTAGATTACTTCATCAAAACTAAAAAACGCTGAATTAAAATCAGCGTTTTTTTTATGCATTTAAAAGGTTTCTATGTGTAATTACTATTTTTATTACACTCTTGAAAAAATAAAATCGTCAATTTTAAATAAAATATTTTGCTAAAAACAGTTCTTTTGTAAATTGTATAGAATTTTATTTTATTCAACTCATTATTGTTGTTTTAATGTTAACATATTATGAAATCTGTTTTTAAATCGGCTATAATTATTTTGGTTTTATTTACAACCGGAATTTCGTTTGCCCAAAGAAAAGGAAGGAGTGCAAGCACTCACAGACAAAAAGATTTAAATCAGGCAGAATATTACTTTACAGAAGGAATGAAATTCTATATTTTAGAAAGCTATTCTAAAGCCATTGAACTTTTTCTTCGATCTCTGGAAATAAATCATGAAAGTTCGGGGGTTAATTATACAATTGCCGAAGCATATGCGCGCTCGGGTAAATATGTGGAAGCTCTTAAATATGCTGAAAAAGCCTTAGTTTTAGACGAAACAAATAAATATAATTTTTTACTTGTTGCTCACCTTTATGAACAGGAAAAAAAATATTCGCAAGCAATAAAAATTTATCAGGATATGTTTAAAAAGCTGCCTGATGCCGATGAATATTATTTTGAATTAGCCGCAATTTATAATTATCAAAATAAATATGAAGATGCTTTAAAAATATATGATAAAATAGAAAAGAAGTTTGGCATTTCTGAAGATGTTAGCCTTGCAAAACAAAAAATATTTTTAAAGAATAATAAGATAGATTTGGCAATTGATGAAAGTAGGAAACTAATTAAACAATTTCCGGGTGATGAAAAATATACTATATTTTTAGCGGAATTATTACTTTCCAATAAAAAGAAACCTGAAGCCATTTTAATTTTAGAGGATTTAATTAAAAGAAATCCCGAGCAATCTGAAGCCCGAGTTTTGCTTTCTGAATTATATAGAGACAGAGGGGATGGAAGTAAAGCAAACTCAGAAATGGAAAAAGCTTTTTCAAATCCGGAAATGGGTTTGGATACAAAAGCACGGATGCTTGCAGAATATTTACAAAATGCTAAAAGCAGTGAAAGTTTACTAAATGCCAAGAGGTGGTCGGAATTATTAATAAAAATTCATCCGGATAAAGGTCAGGCTTATGCACTTTATGGAAGCGTGTTAAAATTATCCGGAGATACGCAAAAAGCCAGAGATAACTTTATCAAGGCAACGGATTTAGGGGTGTCTGATTTTGAAATTTGGAAAGAAATAGTAGAGTTGGATGCTCAGTTAAGCGAGTTTGACAAGGTTATTGTTAACTCAGAGCAGGCGATGGTTTTATATCCAAATAATAATATTTTTTATTATTTCAATGGTTTTGCACACTTGGCAAGAAAAGAATACAAAGAGTCGGTAGAAATACTTGAAATGGGAAAATCTTTATCAAAAGATAATAATGAAATGTTAAATCAGTTTAATGGTATGCTTGGTGATGCATATAATGGGATAAACAATTATAAGAAATCAGATGAATCGTATGATTTAGTATTGAAAAATGATCCTGATAATGATCTTATATTAAACAATTACAGCTATTATTTATCTTTACGAAAAGAAAAATTGGACAAAGCCAGAGAGATGAGCGCAAAATTAATTAATAGGCATCCAAATAACAGTTCTTACCTTGATACCCATGCATGGGTATTGTATATGTTAAAAGATTATTTAAACGCGAAAAAGAATTTAGAAAAGGCATTAAACTTTTCGAGCACCAACGGTACCATATTAGAACACTATGGTGATGTATTGTTTAAACTTGGTGAAAAAGATAAAGCTGTTGATCAATGGATCAAAGCAAAAAATGCCGGAGATACGAGTACTGTTCTCGAAAAAAAAATAGCCGATAAAGTTTTATATGAAAAGTAGATTGTTATTAACTTTAATTTTATTGATTTTAATCTTTTCTGCCTGTAAAAAGCCTGCACAAAAATCATCTTCAGTAAATGTTATTAACGATACTATTTATGGTGTTGGCAAAGAAGCTAAGCTAGAAGTCAAAAATCTTGATTTTAAATTTTTAAAATCAACCGCAAGAATATTTTATAAAGACAGTAAGGATGAGATTAAGGCTACACTCCAAACAAGGATTAAAAAAGACAGCCTTATATGGGGTTCAATTTCCAAATCGGGTTTTGAAGGAGTAAGAGTGCTTATAAGACCCGATTCAATATTTATTAATCAACGTTTACCTGATGCAGATTTATCAGCTTATAGTTTTGAAGAGCTGAGTAAGAAATTTAATTTTAAATTAAATTTTCAAATTATTCAGGCAGCATTGATTGGTAATATGCCTTTTATTAAACGAAAAGATGATAAATTTTATAAGGACAAAGGATATTATTTAATGCGGCAAAACGAGGGTTTAATAAAAATTGAAAATTATGTTCAGCCTGACAACCAAAAACTAAAAAAAGTTTTATTGTTAGAGCAGAACACCAATAATTCAATTTCTTTTGATTATGATGATTTTCAGGTTTTAAATAATTTTTTATTTCCGCAAAAAAGTTTAATCACTTTAAATTATAAAGGAAAGGAGGGCAGGAATGCCTCCACCTTAATAACTATTGAACATACTAAAATAGAATTACCATCCGATCCTTTAAAGTTTCCCTTTAAATTTGAAAAGTATAAACGTAAAGAAGAAAAGAGGGAAAAAAGAGAAGGCAAGAATAATTAATTGAATTACTCCATTAAAATATCCGCTTTGTTCTTTTTTTAAATCTGTATACTTTTGTTGCGATTCAAAAAATATTAACGTGATAGCAGGTTTCTTAAAAAAACAATATTATTATTATTTTAAAGCACCGGCTTTTCGCATTTCACGAATAATTATTATTTCCCTCCCCTTATTTTTTTTATATCAAAGCTCTTTTTCTCAAAAAACAAAGAATCAACTTGAACGTGAGAAAAAAAATAATTTAAAGAAAATTGCTGAAACAAATAAAATTTTACAAGAAACAGCAGGAGAAAAAAATGCTACAATAGGAAAATTAAATGCAATTTCTGCTCAAATTTCTTCAAGAAAGGAATTTATCCAATCTATAAATCACGAAATTGATGCTTTGGATGCAGATATTTTAGAAATAGATCAACTTTCGTCAGCAATTGAAAATGACTTAAGAAATTTAAAAAGGGAATATGCTGCTTTAATTTATGCATCCTCAAAGTCGAGCCAGGGTTTTAATAAATTAGCATATTTATTTTCATCTACCAATTTCAACCAATTAATTATGAGGTTGAATTACTTACAACAATATTCTAAAGCGAGGCAAAGCCAAAAAGATCAAATTGAAAAAGTGAGAAAGACTCTTGATTTGCAAAAAAATAAGCGCAATGAAAAAAAATATGAAAAACAACTGCTTTTACAAACTCAAACGAGCGAAAATAAAAATCTTGTTGTTTTAAAAGACCAGCATGATGATGTTGTTAAACAGTTAAATGCCAGAGAATTAGAATTGAAAGAAGATATTGAAGAAAGTCAAAAAACTGTACAAAAGATAGAAAATTTAATTGCCGAATTGGTAGAAAATGAAATACGAAAAGCAAGGGAAGAATCGGAAAGGATAGAGCGCAATAGAAGAAATAATTTAAGGATTACTGAAAAAGTAGAAAAACGCTCAAAATCTGAAAAAACTAAAGAAAGAGAGAAAGAAAATAATACAATTCATTTAAGTGCTGAAGATGCAATTTTGGCGGGAACATTTGGTGAATTAAAATCAAAAATGATGTGGCCGGTTAAATCCGGATTTATTTCTGAGCATTTTGGCATTCACCCGCATCCTTTATTAAAAGGTATAACAACAAAAAGTGATGGAGTAACGATTCAAACAAATAAAGGTGAAGAGGTAAGAGCAGTTTATGATGGAGTGGTAAGGATTGTACAATCAATACCGGGTGTGAATAAAGTTGTAGCAATTAAGCATGGTGATTTTTTTACCGTTTATTCGCGATTAGCTAATGTGAATGTTGAACCCGGGCAAAAAGTAAAAGCAAAAGATTTAATTGGGCAGGTAATGACCACCGCAGAAGGTGTAACTGAAATGCAATTTCAAATCTGGAAAAATACCGAAAAGTTAAACCCGGAAAGTTGGCTTATTAATAAATAAAAGAATTTAAAATTTTCAAAAAAAATTATTTATAAAATCCCTTCGTCAGCAAAGCTATAATATTTTTTTTCGGTAATAATTAAATGATCAAGTACCGGAATATCCATCATTACACCTGCATTTTTTAATTTTTTAGTTAAATCAATATCTGCTTGACTTGGTTTTAGATTTCCTGAAGGATGGTTATGAATTAAAATCATAGAATTAGATAAATTTTCTAATGCGATTTTAAAAATCAATCTCACATCCACAACCGTTCCGGCAATTCCGCCACTGCTAATTTGATTCTTTTTTATCACCTGATTGCCCCTGTTTAATAAAATGATCCAGAATTCTTCGTGTGGTATGTCAATTAAATGTGGTTGCATGATTTCAAAAATATCTTTCGAACATGATATTTTATTTTTAACTGTTGGTTCGCTTTCTTTTCTTCTTTTACCCAATTCGAGTGCTGCAATAATGGATATTGCTTTTGCTTCACCTATTCCTTTAAATTTTTCTAAGTCTTTTATGGAAAGTTTTGCTAACGAATTTAAATTATTATCCGCGCCGGCAAGAATGTTTTTACTTAATTCAACCGCACTCATAGAAACTGTTCCCGATCCTATTAAAATAGCAATTAATTCTGCATCTGATAATGCAGCCCTACCTTTTAATAATAATTTTTCCCTGGGCTTATCTTCTTTAGCCCAATTTGAAATTGCCATCGAGGTCGGAAAATCTTTCATTGTCAAATAGTAAGATAATACATAAAACCAAAAAGCCACATACTTATTAAAGTATGTGGCGTCAAAATTATTTAATATTTTTTAAGCAGCAATTCTGCTGACAAATTTTGCTAATTTGGATTTTTTGTGAGCAGCATTGTTTTTATGAATGATGTTCTTTTTAGCTAACCTATCAATCATCGAAGATACTTTTCTGTAAAGTTCTTGTGCTTCTTCTTTAACGGTTAAGGCTTTTAATCTTTTGATAAAGGTACGTGTTGTTTTTGACTGATAGCGGTTTCTCAAACGCTTTGTTTCATTAGCACGTATTCTTTTAATTGACGATTTATGATTTGCCATTGTATTGTATATATTTTGTCACAGATTTTAAAAGTGGGTGCAAAGATAAAATTTATTAGTGAGATACAAAATCTTTCAAGAAAAAATTACAATAAATTATTACTTTTATTTCTTAATTATATAAATAAATATAGGTTTTATCATTCAGCATATAAATAAACGTTTTTTTAATGAGTTTAAAAAAAATAATTTTTTTTTCAATACTATTAGTCTTCATTTTACCTATTCAAAAATCATTTGCATGGGGTTTTTTTGGCCATCAGCGAATAAATAGATTGGCAGTTTTTTGTTTGCCGCCCGAGATGATTCCATTTTACAAAAAGAATATCTTTTTTCTTACCGAAAATGCTGTTAATCCTGATAAAAGAAGATATGCAATGGCCGGTGAAGCACCAAGGCATTTTATAGATCTTGAAAATTATCAACCTTCAAGTATGGATGTAATTCCAAAATATTGGAATGAGGCTGTAGAAAAATATTCTATTGATTCTATGATGGCCTTTGGAATAGTTCCCTGGCATATTGTTCAGGTTAAATTTCAACTGCAAAAAGCTTTTGAACAAAAAGATGTTTTTAAAATTTTAAAACTCAGCGCCGATATAGGTCACTATATTGCCGATTCAAATGTTCCATTGCATACAACCATTAATTACAATGGATATTTAACAAATCAAGCCGGGATTCATGCTTTTTGGGAGAGTAGATTAGTAGAACTTTTTTCTGATAATTATGATTTTTTTGTTGGTCAGGCAACTTATGTTAAAGATCCTCAGGCTTCGGCATGGAAAGCTGTAATTACTGCGCACAACGCCTTGGATTCTGTTTTAATTTTTGAAAAAAAATTATCACAAAGTTTTCCTGAAGATAAAAAATATAGTTTTGAAGAAAGGAATGGTTTAACTGTAAAAGTATATTCCAAAGCATATTCTGCAGCTTATCATAAAATGCTTGGAGGCCAGGTAGAAAGGCAAATGCGGAATTCAATAAAAATGATTTCAGATTTTTGGTATACCTGTTGGGTAGATGCAGGCCAGCCTGATTTAAATTTTTTAATTAATTATCAATTTAACGAAATTGAAAAAAAAATAATTGAAGAAGAGATAAAACCGGACGGTAAAAAAAATATAAACTTAAGAGACCATGAAATTGCTTTTATTTATGAAAATAACAATTGTTCAGGTTCTTGTTGTCAAACATTTGCCATTGTAACGCCTGCACAAATTAGGCGAAGGGCATTAAAAATTAGTAAATGAAATTAAGTAAGTTAGATAATTACGTTATAATTATAGCTTTTTTTAGCTTTTTGGGCTCTGCTCTTTTTAATACCGGCCTCACAAAGCCTTACTGGATAAGTATGATTTTAACAATGCTTTCGAGCTTGTTATTTTCTGCAATTACATTTTTAATTTGGAAAAAACTGGGGGTACGATTATTAAATAAGTGGAAAAAGATAAAAAGTGAAGAATAAATAAATGTCAACCATTAAATATTACAAATATGCCATCATTTGATATTTCAAGCAAGGTAGATTTACAAAGTTTAGATAATGCTATTAATACTGCGAAAAAAGAAATACTAACCCGTTTTGATTTTCGAGATTCAAAAACAGAAATAGAGTTGGATAAAAAATCTTTCGTAATAAGTGTAACTACTGAAAACGAAATGAAAATTAAAAGTATTGAAGATATTTTATTAGGTCGTATGCTCAAGCAGGGTATTGATGTTAAGGCAATGGATTTAAGTGAAGAGGCTGAACTTTCCGGAAAAACTGTTAAAAAAGATATTAAAATTAAAAATGGGCTGGAAAAAGAAGTTTCAAAGAAAATTGCAAAAATTATTAAAGATTCCGGTTTAAAAGTCCAACCTGCTATTATGGACGACATGGTGAGAGTAACGGCAAAAAAAATAGATGACCTTCAAGCAGTAATTTCTTTATTAAGAGGCTCAAATTTAGAAGTGCCACTTCAGTTTATTAATATGAAATCATAGTAGGATTTAGAATTTTTTTTATTTCTGAATTAGGATTAAATGATTTTAGGATGAAATTTGATTTTTTTTTCCGCACAAAGTGTAAATCATTGTTTTTTTTTAATAATCTTAAAAATCGAAAATAATAATAATATGATATAAACGATATTTTAAAATTTATTTATCGTTTTTTCGATATTGATATATAGATATTTTATATACATTTTTCTTTTAAACCATTTCTTTCAAAATCAGGTTATACTATAAATAATAAAAATTTATCACTATGAATTTAATTAAAGAAACATACAAAGAATATTTGCTTGAAAATGGTCACAAACCGGTTACAGTTTATTCTTTTGCTAAAGCAAATAATATATCAGAAAGTGCTTTTTTTGATGAATATAATTCTTTCGAGGCAATTGATAAGGAGCTTTGGAAGGATATGATTGATCAAACAATTTCTCAAATAAACGCTGAAGAGGTATATGCTCAATATTCAGTAAGAGAAAAGTTATTATCTTTTTATTATACCCTTGTAGAAGTTTTTAAACAAAACCGCAGTTATATTTTATTAACCTGGAGCAATAACACAGATTGGAAAAAAAGTTATTTAAAGGAGTTTTTACAAACCTTTGAAATTTATTTACATGAGTTGGTTGAAGAAGGAGTGAGTACTAAAGAGATTGTAAACCGACCTATTATAACAGAACATTATGCAAAAGGCATAAAAGCCCAAATATTTTTTGTAATAGATTTTTGGATTAAAGATTCAAGCAAGCAATTTGAAAAAACCGATGTTGCTATTGAAAAAGCTGTTAATGCTACATTTGATTTAATGGGTAAAAATCCATTTGACTCTGTTGGTGATTTTGCAAAATTTTTATTTCAACATAAAAAATAAAGAATTAGATAAGAGATAAAGTTAATGCTCAGTATTAATTCTTAATTATGAAAACTCAGAATAAAATACCCACTACAAAGGTAGCAAGGGCAACAGAATTTGTAAAAACAGGAGTAAAAATCGGCGGTAATTATGTAAAGCATTTTGCTAAAAAACTGGTTGATAATAGTATTTCAAATGATGCACTTCACGAAGCAAATGCCGAAGATATTTATGAATCATTAAGTCAATTAAAAGGTTCGGCCTTAAAAATTGCACAAATGATGAGTATAGATAGAAGTATGTTGCCAAAAGCATATAAAAATAAGTTTCAGATGGCGCAGTACTCTGCACCACCTTTATCAGGCCCATTAGTAGTAAAAACTTTTCAAAAATATTTTGGCAAATCACCACAACAACTTTTTGATTCATTCGAATTAAATGCAGAAAATGCAGCGTCAATCGGTCAGGTACATGTTGCATATAAAAATGGAAATAAATTAGCGGTTAAAGTTCAATATCCCGGAGTGGCGGATAGCATAAGTGCTGATTTAAAAATGGTTAAACCGTTTGCTGTTAAACTATTAGGTTTAAATGAATCAGATGTAAACAATTACACTTCTGAAGTAGAAGAAAGACTATTGGAAGAAACAGATTATTTTTTAGAATTAAAACGTTCTATGGAAATTTCTGAAGCTTGCAGCCATATCCCGAATTTAATCTTTCCAAAATATTATCCTGAATTATCTTGTGAGAGAGTACTTACTATGGATTGGATGAAAGGAATGCATTTAAAAGATTTTTTAAATACCAATCCGAGTCAACAAGTAAGAAATCAAATCGGACAAGCTTTATGGGATTTTTATAGCTTTCAAATACATACTTTAAAACAAGTTCATGCTGACCCTCATCCGGGAAATTTTTTGATGAATGAAAATGGAACAGTGGGTATTATTGATTTTGGATGTATTAAAGTTATTCCGGAAAAATTTTATGAACCATATTTTTTAATGGTCAATCCATATGTTCGTGAAGATGAAGTAACCAAAGAAAAATTATTTTTCGATCTTGAAATTTTAAAAGCTGAGGATACTGAAAAAGACAAAAAGTTTTTTACCGGTATTTTTACTTCTATGAGCGAATTAGTTACCAGACCATTTCAATCCGACACTTTCGATTTTGGCAATGATGATTATTTTAATGAAATTTATGCATTGGGTGAAACCCTTTCCAAAACTAAAGAAATAAAAGAATCTAAAGTAGCTAGAGGCTCAAGGCATACGCTTTATATTAATAGAACATATTTTGGCTTATATAATATATTAAACGATTTAAAAGCAAATATTTTTATAACTAAGCCGGCTTGGCTTCTTGAAAAGGTTTATTAAATTTTAACAGGATATATTTAAAATAATCTAATTGTTGAAAATATAAATAAGAAAAATGATATTTGAAGGGAGACTTTAACTTTACAATATCAAAATAATGATTTAATCAGATAAAATCTGATACCAATTAAAAACGCTATCACAATATTTGTGATAGCGTTTTTTTATTCTTAAATATTAAAAATTTATTTTAATATTCTTTTTCTTCTTTGTTTTCTTTAATAAAGACACCCATTTTATCAAATATTAAATCCTTTTTATTTACTTCAGCTTCATAAGTAACATTCCCGGCGGCATCAGTGATTTTTGCTGCTTCAGCAATTTTATGGCCTTTATGATGTTGAGCAACATATTCAGCTACTCCTTTTGGAAGTTGAGAAACAGGAATTTTATTTTCAGTTTCAGTAATATTTCCTTTTTCGTCCAATACAACTGCACAATCAATTTTGTCCATATCAAAATTTGCTTCGAATTTACTGCCTTCTTTTACCCATTTAACATCTTTTGCTTTAGGATGTGCTTTTACAAAAGCTGTTTTAACAACAGCCGGAACGGCAGACTCTTGTAATTTTTGTGCATTAGCAAAAGTTGTTAAGCTTATTAAAGCAATAATCAATAAATTTTTCATGGGTTTTTTATTTAAGTTTTTAAGTTAATCCAAAAGTAATTATCAATTCTGTTTATAATCTGTAGGATAGTATTTTAAAAAGAATAAATAATTAATAGTCATCTAATTATAAAAACAGAATTAATTCAGATTTAATAATAAAATTTACTACAAATTCTGATTTATTTGAATGCAATGATTTTCTAAATGCTTTAAGCTTATGAAAATATTAATTATTGAAGATGAAAAGGACCTTTTAGAATCCGTTTTAATTTATTTAAATCAGGAAGGATATTCTTGCGAATCTGCTTCAGATTTTGAATCAGCTTCTTTAAAAATTAATTTATATACTTATGATTGTGTAGTTGTTGATATTTCATTGCCGGGCGGGAGCGGATTAGATTTAATAAAAATATTGCGAAATATTAATAACAGGCCCGGGATAATTATTTTCTCTGCAAATAACTCTGTAGAAGATAAAGTGATAGGCTTAGAAATTGGTTCCGATGATTATTTAACAAAACCCTTTCATTTATCAGAGTTAAATGCACGAATAAAATCTGTTATCAGAAGAGTAAAATTTAATGGAAATCAGGATATTATTTTTAATGAAATAAAAATTGTTCCGGATCAAATGATGGTTTTTATTAATAAAGAAAATATCATTTTAACAAAAAAAGAATTTAATATTTTGGTTTTCTTTGTTTCAAATAATGGCAGGGTACTTACTAAGGAATCAATAGTTGAACATATTTGGGGAGATGACTCTGATATGTTTGATTCATTTGATTTTTTATATTCTCATATTAAAAAACTTAAGAAAAAAATTACTGGATAAAGGTTGCAGGGATTATATACAATCTATTTATGGGATAGGATATAAATTTTTGAATGCGTGAAACTGCTATCCCGAACAATTATTACATATTCAATCTTAACAATAATTATATTTTTTATTGCCACTCCTATATTTTATTTTCTAATAAGTAAATTAATTATTGAAGATGTAGATGAAGATTTGAGTGTGAAAAAAATATTCATCCAAAAGAAAGCGAATCTAATTAAAGATGAATCGCAAATTGCATATTGGCAAAGAATGCAGGATAATATGGATTTAGAGCCAATTGCAAAAAGAGATACTTTTGCCGATTTAATATCTTATATAACACTTTATGACTCTATAGCCAAAGATCAGGAACCGTATAGAGAACTTAAATCTGTAATAAACATTAAAAATAATTTATATAAACTTAAAGTTAGGGTATCATTAGTTGAAAGTGAAGACCTTATAAATACAATTGTAAAAATGCAATTGTTTATTTTTTTAGGCCTTATACTGGGTTTAATCTTAACTAACAGGTTAATTTCAAAAAGAATGTGGAGTAATTTTTATCAAACATTAAATAGGTTACGAAATTATAACCTTACAGAAACTTCAATCCTTCAATTAAATGATGCAAACATTTCGGAGTTTAAAGAGCTTAATGAGGTAATAATTAAAATGACAAATAAAATGCATACCGATTATAACAGTATGAAACAATTTACAGAAAATGCATCGCATGAGATTCAAACCCCACTTTCCATAATAAAAAACAGAGTTGAATTAATATTGCAGGATGAAACACTAAAAGGAGAAAACCTAAATTATATAAAAAGTATTTATGAGGCCTCTAACAGGCTTTCGAGAGTAAATCAATCATTAATTTTATTATCTAAATTAGAAAACAGGCAATTTAATAATTATGAAAAAATAGATATTAAATCAATTATTGAAGAGAAAATTGAAATGCTGAATGAAAGAATACTGGAGAAAAACATTGAGTTAAATCTTTTCTTGGAAAATGAAATAATATCTATTAACAAAAATCTGGCTCAAATATTAATATCCAATTTGATTACTAATGCTATTAAACACAATATTATAAATGGTTTATTAAAAATTAACTTGGAAGATAATTATTTAATAATTTCAAATACAGGAGAAGTACCAAAAAAACCAATGTCAAAATATTTTGAAAGATTTCAGAAAGACAATCAAAGTTCTGAATCTTTGGGCTTGGGATTAGCTATTGTAAAAGAAATTTGTGATCATGAGGGAATTGAAATCATTTATGAATATAAAAATAATTTACATATCATAAAATTAATTTTTATTAAAAATTAATTTTTAAAATATTTAAAGTTTGAGGATCGTTTTTTTTAATTTTGTGTTTTCTTTCCTCTGATAGCATAATCTTGCTAAAATTACATTCAGTGTTCTTCAATTATTAAATGCATCGTAATTTTTTTTAATATAATTATTTTAATACAAATATGTATTTATGTTATTTAAATAATAATATTATATTATTATTTAAAGTAATTATCGTCGTGGCACAACTTTTTTAATAAGGTTTGTGAATTAATCAATATTTATATGATTTCTACAATTGTTAAGACTGTAACTGTATCAAAAAGTAAAGAATATGCAATGAGAGTCTACAATAAAAATATAAATTTTAATGAACCGTTTTCATTAAACATTAATAGTAAAATTTTATTGGTGAAACTACTAAAAGCAACCATAGATGAAGTTAAATATTTACTTCCCTTTGAAGCACGTAAATCGCTTAGTAAAAAATACCGGCTTCATAAAATTATTATTTACGCTAATAAAAATTCAGCATAAGTATTTTTGTTAGTAATTTTTTCAATACCTTAGTCGCAGTTAAGTTATTATTTACCTAACCAATTTTTTTAATTATGGCAAAAGGAGCAGACAAAGGCTTAAAAGAAAAGAAAAAAGAGCCTACAAAAACCCTAAAAGAAAAAAGGGATGACAAGAAAGCAAAAAAAGACAGTAAAAGTTAAATAAAAGCCCTCCTCAAGAAATTGGGGAGGGCTTTTTACTTATAAAGCTATTACAGGCCATAAATAAATAGCGAATAATTTTTTTAAGATTAAATCTTGTTAATATTTGATTCGATACAGAATTACTCCGGAATTATATCGGATGTTTGTAAAAATTTTTAAGATTATATTTTAATTATGAAAATTCTGTTTCTTAGTTTATTTCTTTTATTAAATAACCTCCTTTTTGCCCAATTAACCCTGCCTGAGTATATTTCATTAGCTCAACAGAACAACCCTATTATAAATGACAATCGTAATCTAAGCGAAATTACAAGATTAGAATCAGAAAGATTAAAAGCTTTTTATAGCAAACCACAAGTATTTCTCTCTGGAGGAGCAACGTATAGTCCTTTTTTTAATAATGCAGGATATACAAATTCCGAGCCTTCTCCACAAGCTGTGGGGTACGATTTAGCAATAAGTAATGGAGGAATTTATTCAGGTACTTTAAACGTAAACCAATCTATTTTTAATCGTTCTCGCTATCAGGCAAATGTAGCTTTCATTAAAGTTGCCGGTCTTATAAATTCCAATCTTGCAAAACTTACTGAACACGATTTGGAAAGGTTTATAACTGACCAGTATATTATTTGTTATCAAGATTTGCAACAAATAAATTATATAGCCGGTGTAATTAAATTACTTAATGAGCAAAAAAATTTAATTCAAAGTTTAGTTGATAATGGATTATTAAAACAATCGGATCTAACATTGTTAAACATTGAATATCAGACTCAACAAGTTTTAAATAATACCTTTAAAGCAACATATAAGCGAGATTTAATGTCATTAAAAGCACTTGCCGGAGTGGGCGATACAAGTGTAGTAGAAATTTTAGATCCTACATTGTCATTAAGTGGACAAGTTGAAAATTCAAAGTATATAGAAAAGTTTAGACTGGATAGTTTAAATGCAGTTGCGAACCAGTCTTTTTTTGATCTTAGATATAAACCTCAAACCATTTTGTTTGCTAATACCGGTTTTAATGCGGTACAACTTCCCGGAATTGAACGGAAATTTGGATTAAGTGCAGGATTTACATTTAATTTAATCCTTTTCGATGGTGGACAAAGAAATATTAATAGACAAAAAACAAAATTATCCATCAAAACTGTAAATGGATATCAAAACAATTTTTTTGCTCAGAATACTGTACGAAAAAATCAAGCTTTACAGGAATTAAACTCAGTGGAAGACAGAATTAATTTGATTAGTTCGCAATTAGATGCTTATAAACAATTAATGACCACATATAAACAAGAACTTTTAAGAGGCCAAATTTCCGTAATTAATTATATAAATACAATAAAGTTATATGTGACCTTGCAACGCGACCTTGTAATTACTCGCTCAAATAGATTGTTACTGATTAACGCATATAACTACTGGAACTGGTAACCTAATAATAAAAATCAAATATTAAATATGAAATTTAATTTCACTCTAATCCTCTTGTTTGTCTTTTTATTAATTTCTTGCCAAAAAAGTCAACCAGTTACTGAAGAAAATATTATATCAAAATCATTAGTAGAAACTTCTTCGATAAAATATGGAGGCATGCAAGACGAAGTTACACTTCAGGCCACATCTCTGTATTTGCGAAAAAATGTTGTTACAGCCCCGGTTCCATGTTTCGTTGTAAGAGTAAACATTAAACTAGGTGACCGGGTAAATACAGGGATGACTTTGTTTGATTTGATTACCAAAGAGGGTAGGGCATTGGCTAATCAACCGGTAATGGGCGATAGCAGCCTTAAAAATTTTGGAAATATTAGAGTAAGGGCAAATTCGCAAGGAATTATTTCAACACTCGATCGCCAACAGGGAGATTATGTACTGGAAGGTTCTCCCCTTTGTACCATAGCTGAAAGCAAAAACCTCGCATTTCAGGTAAATGTCCCTTTTGAATATAATCAATACATAAAAGATGGGACTCAATGTGAAATTGTTCTTCCTGATAACAGACGATTAAAAGGCGTTGTTTCTGCAACTCTTACAACTATGAATTCTATTGCACAAACACAGCAATTTATTATTAAGCCACTAACTAATTTTCTAATTCCCGAAGGGCTAATTGTTAATGTTTTGATTACTACTGCCAAGAGAAGTAATGTTCAGGTTTTACCCAAATCTTGTATTTTATCTGATGAAATAATGGAAAACTTTTGGGTTATGAAACTTATAAATGATTCAACAGCCGTTAAAATATCTATCAAACCCGGTTTGAAAACTGATTCCACTATGGAAATAAAACAACCAACTTTTAAGATTTCTGATCTTTTCTTATCAAAAGGTAATTATGGATTGGCAGACACTGCATTAGTGAACGTTGTTAAAAAGTAAAGAAAAAATGAATCAAAAAAATACTTTCGAAATTTTTCGCAAACCAATTCTGTTTGTGCTTGTAATTATTTTGATAACAGGTTGCTTTGCTTATTATCAAATGCAAACCTCTTTGTTCCCGGAAGTTACATTTCCAAAGATTACAGTTATTGCTGATAATGGACAACAACCGGTTGACAGGATGATGATAACTGTAACTAAACCCTTGGAAAGTGCTGTAAAAAGAGTAAAAGGAATAACCGTTGTAAAAAGCAATACAAGCAGAGGGACAAGTGTGATACAGGCTTATTTTTCTTGGAATCAGGATATTTATGCTACTAAAACTCAATTAGAATCAAGAATTAACGAAATACGTAATCTTTTGCCTCCTAATACTAATATTATTTCGGAAGCAATGAATCAATCCGTATATCCAGTAATGGGATATACTTTAGAAAGTAAAACCCATAGCCTTATTGAGTTAAGAAATCAGGGAATGCTTTTGGTTCGACCTTTATTTAGTCAGGTTTCCGGAATTTCAAATGTGGCAGTTCGTGGTGGTAAGACAAAAGAATATGTTATTGCTCCTGATTATAGTAAAATGACCGCTTTGGGTATTACGCCTGCCCTGATAAGTTCTGCATTAATGACTAATAATTTTGTTCTTTCCAATGGAATGGTGGCCGACTACCGTCGTTTATATCTTACTCTTACCGAAACCCGGGTAAGCAGAATGGAAGAATTAAAAAATTTAATTATCCGCAATGATGGGAGCAGAATAATTAGATTATCTGATATTTCAAAAATTGATTTACAAGAACAACAAGAATTTATTACAATAAATGCGAATGGCAACCAATCAGTATTGGTAGATATCGTAAAGCAACAGGGTTATAACTTATTGGATTTTTCGAAAGATATAAATGTTAAAGCAGCAGAAATTCAAAAGCAATTACCTCAGGGAATATATTTAAAACCTTATTACAATCAATCCTCTTTTGTTAGTGATTCGATTGATAGTGTTATTCATAGTATTTATGAGGGTTTATTTCTTGCGATTGTTGTAATTATTGTGTTTTTAAGATCTTTTCGCCCAAGCTTGAATGTAATTTTAATAATTCCGGTTACGCTTGCCCTCACATTTTTAGTTTTATATTTATTTGGTATTACACTTAATATAATGTCTTTAGGTGCAATTGCCGCATCAATAGGATTAATAATTGATGATGCTATAGTAATTATAGAACAAATTTACCGGGTTCATGAAGAATATCCTGAAAAAAGTAAATATGAAGTAGTTAAAGATGCCATTCATGATTTATTTCCTGCAATGGTTGGTTCTTCACTGAGTACAATTGTTATTCACTTTCCATTCGCATTAATGAGTGGGGTAGCTGGGAGCTTTTTTAAAGAGTTATCTTTAACCATGCAAATAACCATGATTTGCTCATTTTTAGTAACTTGGATAGGTTTACCGGTTTTACATTTATTTATTGGTTATAAACATCCGAAAGAAAAAGCAATTGTTGTTGATCATACACATAAAACTCCTTCTAGTTTGCGTTGGTTGGTTTGGTTCTTTAATAAACCTGTTTTTGCAATAGCGTTTATAATTGCCTTGATAGTTTCTTCTTATGTTATCATTGGAAAACTAGAGACAGGTTTTTTACCGGACCTGGATGAAGGTTCAATAGTACTTGATTATTTCTCACCTCCCGGAACATCTCTCGAAGAAACTGATGAAATGCTCAAAAAAGTTGAAAAAATAATTACCAGCCATCCGGAAGTTGCCACCTATTCAAGAAGAACCGGCACAAGTATGTCTGCAGGTTTAACAATGGGAGCAGGAATTATTCCTCCGAATTATGGAGATTATTTAATCCAGTTAAAAACGAACAGGAAACAAAAAACAGTTGATATTATTGATGAATTGAGAAAACAAGTTGCTGCAACTCAACCTGCGCTTGATATATCTTTCGGACAAAGAATTGCTGATTTGCTCGGTGATTTAATGAGCAGTGCAAAGCCCATTGAAATAAAAATTTTTGGTGATAACCAAAATAAGCTTAAAGAACTTGCTACCAAAGGAGAAACAATTTTAAACAATATACAAGGAGTAGCAGATGTAAATAATGGAATTGTGATTGCCGGTCCCTCAATATCTTTCGTTCCGGATCAAACAAAATTAGCTCAATACAAAATATCACTTACAGATTTTCAAATGCAGTTAAGCGCTGTTACCGGCGGTGTTCCCATAGGTCAGATTCAGGAAGGAGAGCAAATGTTGAGAATAATTATGCGATTAAAATCCTTCGTGAATAATAGTATTGATGATATTCAAAACCAAGTAATTTTTCTTCCTGATGGAACGACTAAGCCACTAAGATTTTTTTCAACTATAAATGTTACTCCCGGAGAAACAGAATTAAGAAGAGAAAATTTAAAATCTGTAATTATTTTAACAGCAAGGCTTGACAATAGAGATTTAGGAAGTGCCATTAAAGAAATTCAAAGTAAGCTCGATAATAATATCGGATTGCCGAGAGGATATACCATTTCTTATGGTGGTGCATATGCAGAACAGCAAGCGTCCTTTCATGAATTACTAATTATTTTAATTTCTGCAAGTTTACTTGTTTTTGCAGTATTAATGTTTCTTTTCAAAGATTTTACCATTTCTTTTCTAATCCTTTTAATATCTGTATTAGGTATTGGAGGTTGCATTTGGGGATTATATATTACCAATATTCCATTAAATGTTGGAAGTTATACCGGTATTATTATGATTGTCGGTATCATTGCTGAGAATGCGATTTTTACAGTTAACCAATTCTATTTTAATTTAAAAGAATCAGGAAATGTAGATGAATCTATAAAATATGCTATTGCTTTACGTATTAGACCAAAATTAATGACAGCAATTGGTGCAATTTTAGCATTAATGCCATTAGCATTAGGTATTGGCTTGGGCGCTCAAATGCAACAACCTCTTGCAATAGCCGTAATAGGAGGGTTTGTAGTAGCTATGCCATTGCTGCTATTCGTTTTTCCTAGTTTATTAAGGTTGACACATATAATTTAAAAAAACAGATTTAATTTTGTAATTTTTTATAAAAATCTCAACTATTTTATTTTTAGATACTAAACTTTAAAACATAAAAAAAATTAGTAAGTCGTTTTACTGACTTACTAATTTTTTTTGAACATTTAAATAAAAGTTATAGATACTGTTTACCTATAGAATTAAATTCATTGAAGTAGGAACATAGTTTATACTGGTAACTTGCCGTTTACATAAGAAAGTCACCATTTGCGTACTTATAATTTGTCACTTTTTGCCTTGACGCAAAAAGTAACCAAAAAAGTCAAGAAATTCCGCAAGCTATCGGCGCACAAAAACCCTCCACACACCCGCCGGAATTTCAGGCCTACACCTTCTAATTCTTGAATTTTTTAATTTATATCTTTTTTTTTAATATATTTTATAATACTTAAGTGCCTATTTCAATAAATTTATTTAGGCGAAATCATTTCAATTATTTCTTGTGAAAGACCCATTGACGAGAAACCACCATCATGAAAAAGATTTTGCATGGTCACTGATTTTGTTAAGTCGGAAAACAATGTGACAACATAATCAGCACAAGAATCTGCAGAAGCATTGCCTAATGGCGACATTTTATCCGCATATTCGAAAAAAGCATCAAAACCACCAATTCCTTGTCCTGCAGTTGTTTTTGTAGGAGATTGTGAAACCGTATTAATCCTTACTTTTTTTAATTTCGCAAATCTATATCCATATCCACGCGCTATTGATTCCAAAACAGCTTTTGCCTGAGCCATATCAGAGTAAAAAGGAAAGCTGCGCTGTGCAGCAATGTAACTTAAGGCAACAAATGAAGCATGCTCATTCACTGCATCTAAATTTTCTGCAACCTGAAGCATTTTATGAAAAGACAATGCAGAAATATCAATTGTTTTTAAAAACCAATCGTAATTAAGGTCTCCATGATCTTTTTCTTTCCTGATATTTGGGCTCATACCTATTGAATGCAAAACAAAATCTATTTTTCCACCTAATACATCAATTGATTTTGTGTATAGATTTTTTAATTCATCTACAGAAGTGGCATCAGCCGGAATAATTTCTGCCTCACAAAGCTCTGCCAGTTTATTAATTTCTCCCAAACGCATTGCAATCGGGGCATTGGTTAAAGTAATGCTTGCGCCTTCTTCTTTTGCTTTTAAAGCAACCTTCCATGCTATTGATTGTTCATTTAACGCTCCGGAAATAATCCCTCTTTTTCCTTTAAGTAAGTTATACGACATGATTTATTTTAAATAAAATGAACTTGAAACTTTGTAACCATTATTATTATCGAACTCCAAACTTCCAAATTTATAAAGTAAAATCCAAAATTGGATTAAACAGAACTTACTTTATAAAATCAATTACTGTCCAGCATTTCTTTAGCGCTTATCATAGCGCTTTCCGAAGGCTTTTCCCCACCTATCATTTTAGCTATCTCAAATATTCTTTCATCATTATTTAATTTTTTTATTTTACTGATGGTTTTATCGGAAGAATTGTCTTTATAAACAAAATAATGAACATTTCCATTCGCAGCTATTTGATGCAAGTGGCTGATAGCAATTACCTGATGGCGATGTGAAGCCATGTTTTTTATCATTTTTCCTACCCTTATAGCAATTTCTCCTGAAATTCCTGTATCAATTTCATCAAAAATTATTGTAGGTAATGATGTTTTGGCTGCCAATACATATTTTACACATAGCATGAGTCTTGAAAATTCTCCACCCGATGCTACACTTTTCAAATCTGCAGGCGCCACACCTTTATTGGCAGAGAATAAAAGATTAATTGTATCTATTCCTGTTTGTGTTGGTTGAGTGATGGTATGTTTAATCTTTACTGAGGCGTTTGGCATTCCAACTTCAGTAAGCAGGGCGATTAATTCATTTTCAAAAGTATTGATTACACTTTTTCTGCTATCCGAAAGTTGTTCGCCAAGGTTATTTACATTTTTAATATTCTTATCTAAATCTAATTTTACTTTATTAATTTCTTCATCAAAATTGAGTATTTTACTTACTTTGTGCTCCAATTCATTTCTTAATTCAATCAGGCCTTGAACTTTACTTACCTGATGTTTTTTTTGAAGGCGGTATATAAAATCTAGTCTTGTTTGAATTTGAATTACTTTTTCAGGGTCAAGATCTACTGTATTTTCTTCTGCTTCAAGCTCTAAAATGACATCTTTTAATTCAATATAACAGCTTTCTAACCTGTCCTTTAAGTTCCTGTGGCGGGTAGAAATATTTCCTATTTGATTTAAAACACTTACTGATTGCCTTAAATTATTGATGACCGAGTTTTCTGAACCCGATAAAATATCTATACTATTTACCAGTTTTGATTTTATTTCTTCTGCACTTTCTAAAATTCGTAATTCATCTTCAATTAACTCTATTTCCTGATCCGAAATGAGTTCGGCGTTTACTAATTCATTAAGTAAAAATTGATTATAATCTAATTCTTTATGCAATGTTTCTGCATTGCTAACTAAATCGTTGTATTCAGCCTGTGTTTTTTTGAATGATTTAAATGCTTCTAAATAATTTGTAATTAATATTTGATTTTGAGCATAAATATCAATAATCTGTAATTGATATTCATTGGAGCCTAATTGAAGCGTATCATGCTGTGAATGTATATCAACCAGCATGCTACCGATTTTTTTTAAAATCTCCAGAGTTACAGGCGTATCATTTACAAATGCTCTCGATTTTCCACTTGGGCTTATTTCTCTTCTAATAATATTTGTTGCATCATAATCTAATTCTTCTTCTGCAAAAATATTTTTTAAACTGTCATGCTCCGGCACTTCAAAAGTACCTTCTATTATGCACTTTTCTTTATCATCAAACAAAGCTTTTGTATCAGCCCTATGCCCAAGTAACAAACCAATAGCACCCAACATAATGGATTTTCCTGCACCTGTTTCTCCTGTAATAATACTTAATTCTCTATCCGGCTTCATTTCCAGTTCTTGAATTAAAGCGTAATTTTTAATAAAAAGATTTTTTAACATAGAAAAAATTTACTAAACGTTATTCCGATAAAATTACAAAAATATATCAGCTAAAGTTTAAATGCTTTTTATAAATAGGAGAAATTACGCATATGATTAAGGATTAACAGTAAAAAACAATAGGATTAATAAATAAAAAAAATTAAACCTTTTTATCACATCTCTGTCAAACCATAGCAATTGCAAAAAAAAACAAAATAAATTTTAAATTTTAAAACAAATCTCACATATGAAAAAAATATTTTTAACGGCCGTCTTTGCTGTAGCAGCACTTTCGGTGAGGGCACAGGATATTAATGAAGACAAGAAAGAAATAAAAAAAGATGATAAAAAAATTCAATCAACTTTAAATGATATCCAAAAAGATAAAAAAGACTTAAAGAAAGACTATGCTGACATTAAACATGACAAGCAAGTTATTAAAAATGAAGAAAAAGCATTAAAGGCTTTAGATAAAAACATTGACCACGAAAAAGCTGATATAGCTAAAGATAAAAATGCCGTGAAGACAGATTGGAAAGATATCAGTAATGATAAAAAAGTTATCGCAGTTGAAACTGCTGAAATAAAAGGAGATAATAAAACAATAAAATCTGATTGGCAAAATGTGAATGCCGATAAAAAAACAGTTTCACAAGATAAACAAATCATTATCAAGGACATTAAAAGTGGTAATTTAACCGGTGCTGAGAAAGAAATAGAGGTATTAGAAAAAAACAAACAAAATTTAAATGAGGCAAAAGATAAATTAGCTGCTGATAAAAAAAATAAAGAAATAGATAATAAAACCTTGGCTGCCGAGAAGAAAGATTTAGCTAAAGATAAGAGTAAATTCAAATCAGATGAAAAAGATTTAAAACGTGATGCTAAGTACTTAACAGCCGAAAAAGCTAAATTCAATAAAACTGAAAATATATTAGATAAAAATCAGGCTGATTTGAAACATGATAGGACTGATGCCAAACATGACAGAAAAGATTTGATGCACGATAAAAGAGAATTACATAGAGAGAGAGTAGCTAAAGCACAAGATCAAAGGGAGTTACATAGAGATCGTACTGCACATCACACACATCATTAATTATTTAAATTGCCGATAAAAAAAATCCGGATTTATAAAATCCGGATTTTTTTTGTTTAATATGATCTGTAGTAGCTACTACAGATCAGGTCGTACAGTATATTCTGTTATTGCTGCCTCACTAATGTTTGCAGACTTATCCACAGCTACAACTTTATAAATATAACGATCATTATCTATTACAAAATTATTGGCTAAAGTAGATCCGATTTGGTTTTGAATAGATGTAGTAAATTCTGGCCTTAAGGATTTAAAAATCCTGTAATAACAAAAGTCTTCTTCATTATTTTCCTGCCATTTTAGGATAAACTTGCCGTCAGAAGTTTTTTCAAGTTTAAGTCCATTTACTTTAGCCGGCGGTACTTCATCGTATGCGTTAGTATATACTGTAACTGAAAGTGCTTTAATGGTGTCCATAAGGCCATTTGTTGTAAGAGAAATTTTTTTATCTGCCCTTTGCATGTCTCCGAAGCGGTTCCATGGAATGTTTTGGGCATCAAAGCTATACTTCTGTAGCAATGCATTTATTTTTTTATTGTTAGTTTTTATTGAAACAGGGGTAGCAGTTTTATTTCGGTTGATTAAAGCTATTGACCAACTGCCCGTCTGGTTGTTTTGAATGACCGCAACACGAACCATTTCATCGCTACTATTTACTGAATAAACCGTTGCAGGTCCTCTAAAAAATCTGGTAAGCAAGCCATAGGAGTAATATAGTCCTCTAGTGTCATAATTATTCCCACTCCACTTAAAGAGTCCCCATTTGTTCATATAATTATGGCCGGGTCCACCATCAGGAAAATCAGAAAACGTCCAATAGGCCATTGAATAAACGCCCCCATTAATAGCAGCTAAAGCCATTTCAGAAATTTGTAACGGGAGGTACATTTCACTTGGTGTATCATTGTATACATCAATATCTAATTTCATTCCATTTACAAAACGGGTGTCTTGCCGTGTGCCAAATTCACCAAGAATAAAGTTTTTATTCTTGGATTGAGCAATCTTGCCTCCCCACTGCATTTTTTTTAGAAATAAAGAATAAAAGTCAAGTTCTTCAGGGCGCTTATCCCATTCGTAATGATGGCCTCCATAAATAGCTGTAATGGCATCCATGCTGTCGATAGCCCATTTAACCGTTGGCCATCCTTCATTAAATCCTGACTTGGCTTCATCAGATGCCAAAAGACCTACCTTTAATTTCCGGGATTTCAATTCATTAAAAATTTCCTTATGATAATCCCTAAATGTTGGCATGTTACTCCTTAGGCTTCCCCAATTTTTTAAGGTCATTTCATTGGTCATGCAATAATATTTTAAATTCGAAAAGCCTTTTTTCTTAATAAAATATTCTAAATTATTTACAATTAAATTAGCATATTCCTTTCTTTCAGATCCCGGTTGTGTAACTTTCGGATCCCATGTAGTTAAGTAAATTTCGGCATTTGTATTTTTAGTTTCTTTTAATCGAATAGCCATATTATCCATTTCTTTTTCACTCCATGTATAATTATGGGTGACACGGGCAAAAGATGGGTTTAATTCGCGCCATCTTTTGTCTAACACCTGGTCTGTATGTTCCTGAGTTGTTGGATGCAAATGATGGAAAATGTGAAATCCAACTCCCCCAAAACTTTTATGGATTATCTCTTCTGTATTAATATTAATAGAACAAAGCTTATCTGATTCAGTCTTTGTTGGGGAACGAAAGGCGATAAATACTGTACCTATCAAAATAAGAACGATGGCTAATACTATAGATAGTTTGAGTTGATAGGATTTATTTTCTTTAAGTGTCATGAGAGATGCTATAGGTTTTATTTCAAGATAGATATAGTTACATAATAAGGATAAAATTGCTATTGCAGTAAAGATATATAATATATCAATAATGCAAGAAGGCTACTTCGAAATGTCAGGGAATTCTCTCACCTATTCTTAGCGT
The DNA here is from genome assembly GCA_965248855.1 of Spirosomataceae bacterium. GTDB lineage: Bacteria > Bacteroidota > Bacteroidia > Cytophagales > 172606-1 > CBDFKQ01. Next base: position 402,287 of record CBDFKQ010000004.1, read on the forward strand.
CTCACTGAGACTTAAAATATCATAAGCGTCCGCTTGTTTTTTTTAATAATATAAGCGGACGCTTAATTAAAGTAGGTCGTAGCACATGCTACAACCAGAAGCAGATTTAACTAAAGATTGGAGTAAATTTAAATCAAATGAAAAAGATTTAAAACGTGATGCTAAATACTTGGCGGCAGAGAAAGATAAATTCAATAAACCGAAAATAAATTAGATAAAAATCAGGCTGATTTGAAACATGATAGGACTGATGCCAAACATGACAGAAAAGATTTGATGCACGATAAAAGAGAATTACATAGAGAGAGAATAGTTAAAGCACAAGATCAAAGGGAATTACATCGAGATCGTACTGCACATCACACGCATCATTAATTATTTAAATTGCCGATAAAAAAATCCGGATTTATAAAATTCGGATTTTTTTTGTTTAATATTATCCAAAAATATAGGGTTAACATGAAACAAATATGACATACTATCAGAGTGAAATAAATCGAATAAGGAATATCTGTTATTCCAACAAAGGACAGATTGAAAAAATAATTGAAACACACCGTTACATAAACAATAACTTTGATAAAGAATTAAATTTAGAGTTGCTTTCGCGAATCCGATTTATATCAAAATTTCACTTACTTCGACTGTTTAAAAGATACTATGGGCAAACACCAAAACAATATGTTATAGACAAGCGGATTGAAAAAGCAAAAGAGATTTTGAACAAAGGAACAACTGTAACCGAAACATGTTTCGATATCGGGTTTGAAAGCCCCTGTTCGTTTAGCACATTGTTTAAATCTCGTGTAGGACTAGCACCAATAAAATTTCAAAAAAGAGCAACTTTCACAAAGTCAGTTTAATTCTAATTTTGAAACTTTGCAGTATTAATTTAAAATTAAAAAAATGAAAGTAAAAATAATTAGTATTCCGGTCAAAGACCAAGAAAGAGCATTACGGTTTTATACTGAGAAATTGGGCTTTGTGAAAAAAGTAGATGTGCCAATAAGCGCGGATAGCAGATGGATAACTGTAGTAAGCAAAGAAGAACAAGGCGGACCAGAAGTTTTGTTGGAACCCTCTCCCAATCATTTTGAGCCGGCTAAAGTTTATCAAAAAGCACTTTTTGATGCAGGAATTCCCTATACCCAATTTAATACTGATAATGTTTTACAAGAATATGAACGGCTTTTAAGTCTTGGTGTTGAATTTAGTGTGAAACCAACTGAAATGGGAACAGTGAAAATTGCTGTTTTTAATGATACTTGCGGAAATAATATTCAACTTGTCGAAATGCTTTGAGAAGAAACCCCTACCTATCAGTAAAATATTTCTTGTCTCCATGGCAGGTGTCTTCACCTGCCACTAATTCTGAAAACTATGTCAGCATAAGATTATTCAGGCATTTGTTTTATGAGTCGTAAAACATTTTCTTAAACGTTAAAGGGCTTTGGTTGTATATCTTTCTAAACTGCCTGTTAAAATTTGATAAATTGTTAAAGCCACAGTCCATACTTATTTCGATTACACTTTTATTGGTTTTTATGAGCATACCCGAAGCCCGGTTGAGTCGCACTTCATTAACAAAATTTGTAAATGTTTTTTTTGTACGCTGACTAAAATACCTGGAAAAAGAATTTTTGGCCATATTCGCAATTTCTGCGGCTTCAGACAAGTGAATTTCCCGATTGAAATTTTTTATTACAAAATTTATAATCTTATTCATCCTATCAGTTTCAAGTTGATTTTGCCCTGTAATAATACTCGGACATATATAAGTAAGCTCCTTACTGTCTGCCAGAATATTTAATATATTTACAAATAAAAGCCACCGTGCAAGCCCTTGTAAGTCAATCAAAGTATATAACATTTCACTGATTAGTAAATTCGTCTTGCCGGTAATGTCCAAGCCTTTTAGAGACTTACCAAGCAAGCTGCTGATCTTTTGCGCTTCCGGCAAAGAAAAAAAGTTTTCACCAAAGGAATCCTCTCGGAAATGCACTACTATGGATTTAGCTCTAAGGGTTGACCCTGCCGCATAGTATTGCGCATCATTTTTATAGTTATGTGGCAAATACGAACCAATCAAAGCCAAATCGCCGGGCTCAAAATTACTTATCTTGTCTCCAATGAATCGCTTGCCTGTACTTTCAGTTACCAAAACTAATTCATACTCAGGATGAAAATGCCAGGGTGTGGGAAAAAAATGGTAATCGAAACCTCTGGTTACAAAAGATTCATCAGCGTTTCTGGGTAAATACTCTAATACAGGTTTCATTATTCAATAATACGATAAATAAAACATTTCAACATTCAAATGTTATTAAAGTATCGTTTCTTAACATTTAAAACGTAGTGCATAAGGTTATACTGAACTACCTTGCTCCAATATTAAACCAATTATATTATATGTCAGGAATAAAAATAACTCCGGCACAGGTTGCCCAATATCATGATCAGGGCTTTTTAGTAATAAAAGGCTTTTGCAGCAAGCCCGAAACAGACAAACTTTATCATACGGCCATCAGTGATAATGCAATGTTAAATAACGCGCTTGACCTCAATGATCAAAGTGGTAAAAAAACAAAATTGTCTCTGTGGTTTAACCCGGGAAACGACGTTTTTGGTTATTTAACAAGAAGCGAAAAAATGGTTGGAGTTGTTCACCAATTATTAGGAAATAAATCACAAGTATGCCACTTTCATTCCAAACTCATGCAAAAGGAGCCCAAAGTAGGTGGCGCGTGGGAATGGCACCAAGATTATGGTTACTGGTATAAAAATCAGTTCATGTTCCCCGATGAGTTAATAAGCGTGATGATAGCATTAACTCCGGCCAATATAGAGAACGGCTGCCTACAGGTTATTAAAGGTTCGCATAAAATGGGCCGGGTAAATCACGGCTTTTCCGGTGAACAGGTTGGTGCTGATATGCAAATGGTTGAAAATGCACTAAAAACGATGGAACTCATGTATGCAGAATTTGAGCCTGGAGATGCTTTATTTTTTCACAGTAACCTTCTGCATCGGTCTGAAGCCAATCTATCCAATCATCCGCGATGGTCAATAATTTCTTGTTATAGCTTACAATCCAATTTGGCTTATAATGAAACATCCACTTCCTGGAAAACGCCTGTAAATGTTGTTCCTGACGAGGCAATTTTAGATTGGATTCCTGAATCTTTATCAAATGCTGATTTCCTTAAAAAAGAAAACGATCCTGCTCTCAAATAAACAAAATAGGAAAAGGAAGTAGCTTATTTAGATTAGATACGATACAAAAAAAATCCGGATTTTATAAAATCCGGATTTTTTTTGTTTAATATTATCGAAAAAATTTATGCGAAGTACATTTCTATTATTAGTTTTCATTTTTATTTGTCCATTTGTTTTATTTGGTCAAATAAATAACTTTAAAACAGAACAACTTAAAAGCCAAAGATTTGCGAAAGTTTATCAAAAGAAAGAAAAAGAGGTTGCAGAACTTTAAAATTAAATAAACTGGATGTCCATTCCTTAAAAGTTTTTTTAAGGGTTTTTAAAAATGAAGATACTTTAGAGCTTTGGGCGAAAGATAAGAACAGAATAAAATATAAATTATTAAAATCATATCAGATTTGTGAAAAATCCAGGAATATTAGGCCCGAAGAGGAGGGAAGGAGATGGACAGGTTCCGGAAGGATTTTACAACATACAAGGTTTTAATCCGGATGGAAAATATTATTTAACATTATGGATTAATTATCCCAATGCCTCGGATAATATTTTGAGCAATAAAAAACATCCCGGCGGCGAAATTTGTATTCATGGCAAATGCGTAACAATTGGTTGCATGCCTATGACTGACCCTCAAATTGAAGAAATTTATACTTTATGTGTTGAGGCCGCGGCCAACGGGCAAAATAAAATTCAAACACATATTTTTCCTTCAAGGTTAAACCAAATAAATTTAAATCTATTAAAAAAGAAATTTTCCGATAATAAGCTTTTAATAGATTTTTGGCAG
>CBDFKQ010000005.1:0-208609 GCA_965248855.1 Spirosomataceae bacterium
CCATATCATTATTAATGCTTGCATATACCAATAGATTTTTGGCCATTGCAAGTTTAATTCGAAATCTTCACAAACAATATAATGAAGAACCCGATCCAAAATTATTAGAACAAATAAAAAATCTTCGTTTGAGGCTGAGGTTAATACAAAACATGCAGGCCTTAGGAGTACTTTGCCTGTTTTTTTGTGTATTATGTATGTTTACAATTTATACAAATCATATATTTATGGCAATGATCTTTTTTGGGATAGCCCTTATCTTATTAATGTCTTCTCTTGTATTTTCGATCGTTGAAATAAATATTTCTACAAAAGCATTGCGGATAGAATTAAGTGATATTGAAGAAAAAATAGAAGTAAATTTATTTAAAAAAGTAAAAGCGGGTTTTAAGAGAGATGAGATAGAATAAATTAACGCTTTCCATAATTATTTAGGTTTAAGGATCATTAGCAATAATAGTTAAATTAAGCAGTTTCCTGATTATTAACAAATGTGAAATTTTTACTTATTTTCTTTTTCTTATTCCCACAACATTTGCTATTTGCCAAAATCTATTATTTTTATCATCGGGGTTAAATCCTGTTTCATAACTTCCAACCTGCCGGATTTTAGTGGTGTTGGTTGAAAGATAAAAAGAACTCTCCGGCCCACCTTCAAGATAGATCATTGTTTTAATATTTAAAGGCATTTTTAAAATCATATTGGTAAAGTTGTACATTGTATAAGGTGAACGACAATGGATAAAAAGTGCATTGCCATCTTTATCCATACCCATTACGCAAATACTCCAAATTTTTTGATCAATAAACCACCTATTTTTTTGCTTACAATCAATCATTCTTATCCCTTGAATTAATGTATTGTATTTCTTTTTGAGCAATTCAAAATTTTCGCAATTTTCAATATCAGCTATCCGGAACCGTGGGACAGTAGAATCTTTAGGGTTAAAACAAATTACCATTTTATCCTTAGTGGCTTGTGTATTATTATAATGATCAAAATCTTTTGTATAACCTCTATTAGTAATGCCCGCCAGATTTGGTTGTGTAGCATCATTCCCATCAAACATACCTGCATTTATAGCCGCAATAAACTTTTGTTCCTTTGCCCAAACATCAAGTGGTCTGGTTAATAATTCGAATTTTTTTTCAGAAGCACATACCAAGTCAAATTCGAAATATTCGGGATCAATTTTTAAGATTGTAATTTTCGAATCTCCCAATAATGATTTAACGGGTGCATTTAGTATTGCCAGTGATAGCCCTTTATCAAGTTCTTTCCACATTGCAGTTTGGGCAACTATAGAAAAGCTCACAAAGAAAAAAAATGAAATGCAAAAATTAATTTTCATTCTATTTAGTGTTTATAAGTTAATTTGATTTATTTAAAGATAATTTTTTTGATATTAAATGAGACCCGTCTTTACGTTCCTCTCCTATCCAAAAAAGAAAATAAAAAAATAAAACGCAAAAAATATTTATAATTATCAGTATATCGATATCAGTATATTCATAATTTAAAACCTATAACTATAAATGTTTTAATTATTTTTTATTAATATAAATAAATCCTATCCGATTTCTTTGATTAATGCACTCTTTTATCTTTCCTATTTAAAAATAGCGGTTTTCTATTTTTTATTTCTATTTTTAAATTCTTTTGTTTGTGTTTGGGCGTTTAGTACATTAATTTTTTTAGATTTATTTCACAAATTACAAATATCTATAAAAGGATAAATCCTTAAGTTCAATTATGAGAATCCACTCCACCATTAAAGTTTTTTTTCCGGCTTTGGGCTTTTGTTTTATACTCTCTGCTTTTTCTCCAACGTATTTTAATAAATCAAATAAAGAAAAAAATATTTTATTAAGACGGGAAATCTGGGTTGATAGTATTTTTAATACCTTATCAAAAGATGAAAAACTTGGCCAGCTTTTTATGATTGCAGCTTACTCTAATAAAGATGAATTTAATTATCAAAAACTTGAAGACATAATTAAAACATATCAGGTTGGAGGTTTAATATTTTTTCAGGGAGGGCCGGTAAGGCAGGCACAATTAATTAATCGTTATCAAAAGGTTTCTAAAATTCCTTTATGGGTTGGGATGGATTTAGAATGGGGCTTAGGAATGAGATTAGACAGTACCATTAGTTATCCACGACAAATGACATTGGGTGCGATAGAAGATAATATGTGGATTTACAAAATGGGTTCCGAAATAGCACGCCAATGTAAAAGAATGGGTGTTCAAATTAATTTTGCTCCTGTAGTAGATATTAATAGTAATCCTTTAAATCCTGTAATTGGTTATCGTTCTTTTGGTGAAAATAAAGAAAACGTAGCAAAAAAAGGTTCTGCTTATATGAAAGGCTTGCAAGACCATCAGGTATTGGCAACAGCAAAACACTTTCCCGGTCACGGTGATACTGAAAGCGATTCACATTACAGTTTGCCATTAATTAATTCTACCAAACAAAGAATGAATGATGTTGAATTATATCCATTTAAAAAATTATTTGCAGATAGTATTGGAGGTGTGATGGTTGCACATTTGCAGATACCTGCTTATGATAAAACTCCAAAACGGGCTACCACACTATCTAAAGCAGTTGTTACTGATCTGCTTCGAAAAGAATTAAATTATAATGGATTGGCTTTTACTGACGCACTTAACATGAAGGGGGTTAGTGCCTATAACAAACCGGGGGAGATTGATGAAATGGCTTTAGTTGCCGGCAACGATGTTTTATTATTTTCTGTAAATATTGCTGATGGAATTGCAAAAATTAAACAATCCATTAAATCAAAAAAAATTAAACAATCTGATATTGATCTTAAAGTAAAAAAAATATTAAGAGCTAAATTTTTTACGGGATTACATAATTATCGACCGGTTGAAACAGCACACTTAATTGAAGATTTAAATAAACCTGAAGCACAATTATTAAAATCTCAATTATATGAACAAGCCATAACAGCAGTTAAAAATAAAGCGGAATTAATTCCATTTAAAAATTTAGACACGAGCACATTTGCTTCTGTTTCTATTAATATCGATAAAAACAATGAGTTTCAGGAAATGCTGTCAAACTATGCACCTTTTGATCATTTTTCTGCAGGCCCACAATCATCTGATGCTGATTATAATGTTGTTTACGATAAAATAAAAAGGTATAAAATTGTAATAGTCGGGATTCATAAAATGAATAACTCTGCCGGTAAAAACTATGGCATTAGTCAGGCAACTCGTGATTTTATAAATAAATTAAATAAAAAGACAAAAGTGATTGTATGTGTATTTGGAAATCCATACAGTTTAAAATATTTTGAAAATTTAGATTATTTATTTTGTGCTTATGAAGATGTAAAAGAAAGCAGAGCAATAATGCCACAAGTGCTTTTCGGTGGAACGAATGCAAGTGGAAAACTTCCAATTTCTACAGGAGTTTCTATAAAACAAGGTTGGGGTTTGAATTCACCTTCTTTGCGAAGATTTAATTTTTCGAATCCCGAAAGCATGGGAATGGGTTCAGTATTTTTATCGGAAGTGGATACTTTAATAAATAAATCCATTAAAGATTCAGTCTTTCCCGGTGGTCAGATAGTAATTGCAAAAAAAGGAACTGTAATATATCAGAAATCATATGGCCATGAAACATATGATTCATTGCATCGAGTTTCGAACCACACACTTTACGATTTAGCATCTGTAACCAAAGTAGCTGCTACACTTCAGGCAGTTATGTTTTTACAAGAAAGACAATTGCTGGATGTAAATGAAAAAATCTCTAAATATTTACCGGAAACTGTAGGCACTAATAAAGAAAATCTTTTAATAAGAGATGTTTTGATGCATCAGGCAGGGTTGATACCCTATATGGAACATTGGAAAAAAACGGTGAATTTAAAAGACAGTAATGCACCCTACTTAAAACCGGAGTATTATAGTAATCAAAGAAATACTGTTTATCCCCTTCAGGTAGCAAATGATATTTACTGTATTGCTACCATGCGCGATAGTTTATTGAAATGGACAATTCAATCTCCCTTATTAAAGAAAAATAAAAAGGGTCATTATGAATATGTTTATAGCGATTTAACAATGTATATCATGAAAGCAATAGCTGAAAGATTGTTAAATAGGCCTATAGATGACTTTTTAAATCAGAATTTTTATCAACCCTTGGGTTTATCTACTATGATGTTCAATCCTCTTGATAAATTTGTAACGGATAGTATGGCCCCAACCGAAAAGGAAAAAACTTTTAGAAAACAAATTATTCAAGGTACTGTACACGATCCCGGTGCAGCCATGATGGGTGGAGTAAGCGGCCATGCCGGTTTATTTAGCAACGCAATGGACCTTGCCATTTTAGCCCAAATGAATTTAAATAATGGATATTATGGCGGACAACGTTTTTTAATAAAAGGCACTATACCCCTTTTTATTAAAAATTATAATAAAGGTAATAGAAGAGGCCTGGGTTGGGATAAGCCGGAGCCTGCTGGAAGCGCAAACAGAAATGGTAATGCAAGTTATGTTTCTGATTTTGCATCACGTAATTCTTTTGGGCATTCAGGCTTTACAGGTACCATTGTTTGGATAGATCCGGATGAAGAACTGGTTTTCGTTTTTTTATCTAATCGCGTTTATCCAAACGCTGAGAATGGAAAAATAACCCGACAAGCCACTCGCAGACGAATACAAGATATTATTTACAAATCAATGATTAATTACAATCAATTGCACGCAAGTATAAGATAAAATAAAAAAGGCTTAAATTTAAATTCAAGCCTTTTTTATTTTATGAGAAGAATTACTTCGAATTGTCAATTATATCCAGCCTAATTTATTACAAACCAAAATTAGTCTTTATCATTTCATAAAAATCTTCATTACTCATGTTTTTCCATGCTTCATACATGCTTTTCGCATCTTCCCCTGCAAGGTAACGAAGCTGATGTGAGCCATCAGTTGCTGCCGTGTAAATCACTTCAGCTATTAAATCCGGATTAGAACCGGTTAACCCCGATCTAAAAGCATCCCAAACTTTTTGTATAGAAATATCATATGGGGTTTTATCACCTTCATTAATTATTGTATCTAAAGAGCGAGAAGCAAAATCAGTTGCTACTCTACCCGGCGCAACGGTTTTTACTTTTATATTAAATTCTGCTAATTCATAATTCATCGATTCTGATAAACCGTCTAAAGCAAATTTTGTAGAATGATATAAAGCATTGAAAGGAAATGTTATTAATCCGCCAATTGAAGTGATGTTAATAATAACTCCACTTTTATTCTCACGCATATTTGGCAAAACTTGCTGCATAGTTCTAATTGCACCAAACAGGTTAGTATTAAACTGACGCTGAATTTTTTCTTCTGAAGCCATTTCAACAGGGCCTATTAAACCATATCCGGCATTGTTGATCAATACATCAATACTGCCAAAAGTTGAAATTATTTCTTTAACGGTTGATTTTACATTCTCCTCATTGGTTACATCCAATTGATATAAATGAATGTTTTCATAATTTATTAATTCGGTTTCTTTTGCAGGGTTACGCATGGTGGCTGCAACTTTCCAACCATTTTTTGCAAATAATATCGCTGCTGATTTTCCAATCCCACTGGAACAACCGGTAATTATAACGTTTTTTGACATAAAAGATTAATTAATTAGTTTGAAATGTTTTAATTAACATCGTTTATGAATCAATTATATTTTTTGATAAAAAATATAATTTTGTTTTTTTATTCGTATTGGATTTTATTACAAACTACACATTCTCTATTTCCATTTGTTTTTCGTTCAGTTCTTTATACATCCCATCTTGTAATAGAAGAGATTCATGAGTGCCTTGTTGAACAATTTTACCATCTTCAAGTACAATAATATAATCAGCTATTTTTGCGGAAGAAACCCTGTGCGAAATAATGATTGAGGTTCTGTTTTTCATTATTCTTTTCAGGTTATTTAAAATATTATTTTCCGTCTTTGAGTCAATGGCTGAAAGAGAATCATCGAGAATAAGAATAGCAGGCTCTCGAACAATAGCTCTCGCAATAGAAATTCTTTGTTTTTGCCCTCCCGATAATGTTACTCCTCTTTCACCAATCATGGTATCAAACTTTTCCGAAAAATTTAAAATGTTTTCATACACGTCGGCATCTTTAGCAGCTTGTTCAATTTGAGCATCTGTGATCTTTACAGAGCCAAAGGCAATATTATTTTTAACAGTATCCGAAAATAAAAAAACATCTTGAGGCACAGTACCTGTTTGGCTGCGCAATGAAGAAATAGAAAAATCTTTGATGGGTATACCATCAATAAATATTGAACCCGAAGTTACATCGTTCATTCTGCTTAAAATTGCAGCCACTGTACTTTTTCCTGAGCCTGTTGTACCTAAAATAGATAATGATTGGCCGGCTTTAATTTGAAAAGATAAATCTTGTAAGGCAACAATTCCTGAATCAGGATAAACAAATCTTACTTTATCAAAAACAATATCACCTTTTATCTGTTTTTCAATATTTTTTCCGGAAACGATATCCGATTTTATATCCATAAATTCATTAATCCTTTGTTGCGAGGCTGATGCACGTTGCACCATGCTTGTGGTCCACCCCAAGGCAGCAACAGGCCATGTAAGTTGATATACATATAATATAAATTCTGCAATGGTTCCGGCTGTTAAAGTACCTGCCATTACTTGTAACCCGCCTACATACACAGTTATTAAAGTACTTAATCCAATTAAACTGACAATTAAAGGTTGAAAAAAAGCATCTATCTTTACCAGATCAAGTGAACGCTTTTTGTATTCATTGCTTTCATCCGTAAATTTTTTTACTCTATCCGCTTCGCGTGCATAAGATTTTATTACCCTTATTCCGGAAAAAGCTTCCTGTACAAAAGTGGATAGATCAGATAATTTTTTTTGAATCATATCTGATTTTTTTTCAATAACCGTATTAACAAAATAAATGGCAATTGATAAAAAAGGCAATGGAAACAAAACAAATAAAGTCAGCTTTACATTTACTGATAGCATGTAAGAGATAACCAAAATAAATAAAACTATCAAATTTAAACCATACATTATTGCAGGGCCAACATACATCCTTACCCTGCTTACATCTTCCGAAATTCTTGCCATTAAATCGCCCGTATTATGCTGACGATAAAAACTCAATGGCAATACTTGATAATGAGCATAAATATCATTTTTTAAATCGTATTCAATTAATCGAGACATAACAATGAGGGTTTGCCTTACAAAAAATAAAAAAATCCCTTTCAGTAATGCCATCAATAAAATAACTACTCCATACACTACAATGCTTTTACTAAAAATACCAAATAATGCCGATTGAATATTAAAACCGGTATAAATATGATAGACATCCAGTGTTTCTCTTACCAAATCAAATGCATAACGCACAATACGAGCCGGAATGACGGCAAAAAGATTTGAAATAATTATAAAAATAACACCTAATAGTAAGTGCCATTTATATCGTAAAATGTATTTGTTTAATACTGCTAAATGTTTCAAATTATATTACAAATAATGTTTATATAAAAATCTTTGATATTATTATTAGTTATACTGCAATTGATTTTTAAAAGTTCATTCTCACCAATTCTAATAAATTATTTTTTTCTTATTTATTGAGTGCCTGTATTTATAAATAATATCAATAAAATATTTCATAATCATAATTCTCTTTATATTTGCACTTTATTTTTTCAAACAAAATTATATATTTTTTTCGTTCTTTATTTACGATTCATGCTTAACAGACGGACTTTAAGAATAAAAGCAATGCAGGCGTTATATGGTTTTAAGCAATGTGAAAATGCAAATTATTATTTGGCGCTTGATCAAATCAGTGATTCATTTTCGTTGTCTGAAAAGCCACTTGACAAGCAGAAAGCAGAGGGCTATAAACAACTTGCCTGTTTATTTTTTGAAGAAAATTTTCAAAACCATACTGTTCTGCAAAATGATTTACCCGATTTAGCTTTTAAACCTGCACTTGACGCAATTAATTTTTATCAGAATATGGTAAAAAAAGATAAAGATGCTTTTGGAAGGCAAATGGTGAACGCAGTAGATAATTTGTATTTTGAGTATCTGTTAATGCTAAATTTATTAATCGAATTAGGAGCTTGTGCAAAGAATACTTCCGTAGAGAAAGCTTCAAAAAAGAGTCAATTTGTAAATGTGGCTATCAATGAAAGTGTTTTTTTAGAAAATAAAGTAATTGTTGCTTTAAAAAACTTTCGTCAGCTTGAAATTTTATTTATAAAACACAATGCCAATTGGAGTGATCAGAAACCATTTGTTAAAAAATTCTATAAAAATGTTGTAAGGGTCGATGAAACGTTCATTGAATATTTAAAGGAAGAAAACCCTTCATTGGAATCAGACAAAAAAGTTATTGATTATATTGTTAAAAAGCTTTTTTTTAAACATGATATGATGGTAACATTTTTCGACGAAAAAGACATTAATTGGGTCGAAAATGATGATATTCTTAAAAGTATGGTTCTCCGAACTATTAAATCGATTGGCGATAACGAGGTGATAGAACTATCTGAATTATCAAAAACTTGGGAAGAAGATAAAGAATTTTTCATAGATTTATACAAATATACATTAGAAGAAGATAATAAATGGGAAAACCTTGTTGCAGAAAATATTAAAAACTGGGATATTGAAAGGGTTTCTCTTACCGATAGGGTAATGATAAAAATGGCTTTAGCCGAAATGATACATTTTTCAAGTATACCCGTTAAGGTAACTATAAATGAATATATAGAAATAGCTAAAATTTACAGTACTCCAAAAAGTAAACAGTTTATTAATGGAATGCTTGATGTACTTAGCCAAGAATTGATAAATCAAAAAGTAATAAGGAAAAGTGGAAGAGGATTGATTGATAATAAATAAGAGAAGAGTGACAATAGATGAAAGACAAAAGATAAGAGATAAGAAATTTTTTAAAATAAAAATATCAAAAAAACGATATCAGTATATTCATAAAGTTTTAAACTGATTTAGGAAAGCATCTTTTATTAAATATTTGCGTAATTATTTAAACAAGTATTTAGAAATTAACACTATTGCAAATTAAAATTTAAATTATAAAAATCATGGGAAAAAGAGCACGTTCGTTATTTGCTTTTACAACAGGGATTGCTGTTGGAACTATAATTGGGATTTTATATGCACCTGATAAAGGAAGTAATACCAGAAACAAAGTTACCTTTAAATTAGGCAGGTATCGTGAAAGATTAAAAGATTTGGTTGAACAATTGGCTGAACAAGACAGAGAGCATTATAATGAAGCTAAAACAGAAGGGCAAAAAGTAGTTAATGAAGCAAAGGTAAAAGCAGAAAGACTTTTAACAGATGTTGAAGATATGATAAACCACATTAAAAATAAAAATTAGTTATTATAGAATTTAACAGGCATTAATAAATGAGAAAAATACTTTTTATAAGATTTTTATTGGTTTTTTGTTTATTCTCTGCCTGTGATAAAATGGGTAATAGCCATTCTTTATCAACAGGTGATGGATCTAACGGGCCGGTGATTACGTTTGATGAAAGCAGTTTTGACTTTGGAGTAATTGAACCGGGAGCTGTAGTCAGCCATATATTTAAATTTAAGAATACAGGCAAATTGCCATTAATTATTAAAGATGTAACTACGCAATGTGGCTGTACAATACCTACCAAACCGGAAAAACCAATAGCACCCGGAGAAATGAATGAAATTAAAGTGCAATTCAATAGCACCGGAAAAAGTGGTATGCAAAAAAAATTGGTTACTATTACGGCTAATACCCAACCTGAGCAAGCTATAATTGAAATTATGGCTGATATAAAACAATAATTTAATTTTAAACAAACAAAATCATTTTTATGCTTTTAAGTATTTTTTTACAAGCCGGTATGTCAAGTTTAATGCAATATCTTCCTTTGGTTGGTGTAGTTGTGGTTATGTATTTTTTTATGATCAGACCTCAACAGAAAAAACAAAAAGAACAAATTACTTTTAGAGATTCATTAAAAAAAGGTGACAAAGTAGTTACTATTGGCGGTTTGCATGGCAAAATTGCAGAAATTGATAATGATACAGTTACGATTGATGTAGACAGAGGAACAAAATTAACTTTCGAAAGGACATCTATATCCGCTGAAGCAACAAAAAAATTAGCTGCTTCTTCAACACCATCAGTGTAAAATGATAAAAAAATGAAAGGAGGATGGATCAAATATATTGCTTATAGAATAATTGATTCGGCCTTGGTTCATGATCGAAATGAAATAAAAGTAGCCGTTATGTGTTTTATAATAGCGGCTGCCTTATGGTTTTTAAATGCTTTGAATAATAATTATGTTACTCAAATCATTTACCCTATCAGTTTTCAATACGATTCCACCCATTTTGAACTTAAACCCCCAATACCTAAATATTTAAAATTAAATATTTCAGGACAGGGTTGGAAAATTTTAAAACATAATTTAAAAGTTAATTCCAGACCGATTAATTGTAAAATTTTAAAAGGACAAATTATTAATTCTGCTTTTTTACTCCCGGTTGCAGGTAAAAATGTTTCCGAGTTTAAAGTTCATTCTGTAATGGAAGATTCAATTAAAATTAACCTCATCGAAATCCCAATTGCTAAAAATTGACTTCTTTAAGTAAACCTTTACAAGTAAGCATTACCGGGGGAATAGGAACCGGTAAAAGTACTGCATGTAAAATTTTCTCCGCTTTATCTGTTCCCATATATGAAGCTGATGTCAGATCTAAAATTCTACTGGAAAATCATTTGGGTTTAAAACAGGAATTAATTAGTGCCTTCGGAGAAAAAGCTTATCAAAATGGCAAATATAATCGCAGCTATTTAGCGAATATTGTTTTTCATGATAAAGAAAAGAATAAAATAATAAATGATATTGTTCATCCAAAAATTTATGAAGATTACGAAATATGGTTGGAAGAAAATAAAAATGTTAAATACGTTTTAAAAGAATCAGCCTTACTTTTTGAATCGGGAGGAGATAAAAAAACAGATCGCATAATAGTGGTCACTGCTCCCAAAGAGTTGAGAATGAAGAGAGTTTTAAAGAGAGATGCTTTTCGAACCGAAGAAGAAATTTATGCCATTATGGATAAGCAAATACCTGACGAAGAAAAAATAAAGCACGCTCACTACATTATTATAAATGATGAGAAACAATTTTTAATTCCGCAAGTTTTAAAGATCCATGAGGAGTGCAATAAGCTGAAATAATAAAAACCGGTGTGCAATTATCTTTCACATAAGACGAGAAAAGTTAAATGCAGATTTCTTATTAAAAGCCAAGTCTTTTTTTACTCTCACTTTGAAGAAAAGATGATTTAAGAAACTGATGCGCCTCAGTAGTAAAAACATAATCTTTTATTGAGAAAGATTTTGGATCTGTAAAAGTCAGATAAATATACTTCATCGTTTCGGCTATGAAAAAAGTTTCCATTACATCGCCTTTAGTTTTGGTTTCAACATCTGTAATAGTTGTGTAAGCAATATCTGTTCTGCAAAACTTATATAAATCCTGATAGTATTTTAATACACGCTTTTTATATTTTATATCTTTAGTATACTGATATAAGTAATATGCAGACTCAATGTTTTCCGGGTTAAGCGTGTATCGGGGGTTAATAACTTCGCCAGTATCGTAATTATATCTTTCGGGCAACATTGAGTATTTATTCCAAAGTTTATCCCAAGTGTTCTGATTTTTTGAAGCACTTTTCAGGTCGCCGGATAAAGCAAGCAATCCGGGGAAGAACGCATCCCAAACGTTAATATAAGCATTAAGTTTTTTACCTGTATGCATATTTACCTGAGCATACCAGAGAGTAGAGTCTGTTTCGTCCCTGATATATTTATTAATCGCCGTAATGCTTTTATCCCACATGATCTTAATTTCAGGATCATTAAACAATAACAAACTCTTATACATATACTCGTAATAAGAATCAATATAAGCACCGGTATGGCTTCTTTCAGATAGCCATTTGCCCGTTTGAATATCAATTATTTCACCAACCAAATCAAGTTTTGAGCGGCGGCTAAAAATAGCCCTTTCTGCTTTTTTTCCCGCTTGATAAAACACGGGATTTTTTGTGTAATAACTCAAAATGCCCATCTCAAAAAGGTATGATGCACCTTCAGCAACATTAACAGTATCCCCTTTTCCCTCACCCGTCTTCAGGTTGATATAATAATATGGAATGCCTGTTTTAGAATTAAATGCCGGTAATAATCTTTTTCCGAAATCTTCTGCCTTATTTAATATCAATTGGTTATGCGTGTATTGATACATACATAATAATCCTCCCAATATTCTTTGATATACTTCATACGTTTTTACAAACTGGTTTTTATCAAATGATATACTATCAATCACCAATTTCTCAATTTCATCAGCTTCTTTTTGAAAGCCCATTACTTTTAAAGTTGCATAGCCATCAATTGGTGCCAGGTACAATGGATTTTTATACCAATCACTACTTGTTTTTGATAATGGTTTTAATTCATCATGTTTCCAGGCGTATTTTTTATATGCATTCCAACTTCTTAAAGTTTCATTTCGAACAGAAGCGGCAATATCATTATCGGAAGTCAATTTGGGGTTTTGGTTTTGTGCAATTGAAAATAGCGGTAATATTAACAGCAACCAAAGCGCTTTCTTAAAAGAATTGTTATAATTTAATATGTATGTTGACATTAATTGAATTTCCGGAAATATTAATTTTTGCATTTTTTGTTATTGTAGGTTTTATGAGAAATGAACAAGAACAGGCGTCCGGTACCAATTTTATCTCAATAATTTTAATTATTTACGAAAGATCTTTTCAAAAGCTATTTAAGCCGAAAAGTAATAAATTATTTTAATATAATGAATGTTATTTCAGGCAGAAATCTTTAATACACTTCCATTCTTTCCTTTAATAACTTCTAATCTTCCCGGTATTCGTTCTTTTAGCTCTGCAACATGAGAAATGATACCTACCATTCTGTGTTCACCTTCTAATGTAGTAAGTGTTTTTATTGCCAAATCAAGTGTTTCAGCATCTAATGTGCCAAAACCTTCATCAATAAAAATGGCATCTAATTTTATTCCGCCGGCTTTGGCAGTTGCAACATCTGCCAAACCTAAAGCAAGTGATAAAGAAGTGAAAAATGTTTCACCACCTGATAAGCTTTGTACATCTCGACGTTTGTTATTATAATGATCAAAAACTTCTAAATCCAGTGTCACATCTCTTCTTGAACCTGCTTTAGATTTAATTAACAAGTGATATCTTCCTTGCGAAAGTAAATCCAACCTTTTGTTTGCATAGAGCAATACCTCATCCAAAAAAACGGATAAAACATAGGTTTCAAATTTTTGTTTTGAAGGATTTTTTCCATTGGCAACGTCCGACAGTATTGAAATATGATTTTCCTGTTCTTGCAGGCCTGTATAATTTTCTTTTAATTCAATAACTTTTAGTTGTACTTTTTTTAAATTTTTTATTAAATCATTTTGAGAGGTTAACTGACTGAAATTTATTTTATACAATTCGTCCTTTTCTTTTAAATCTTTCTCTAAAATTTCTACTTCGGGCTTTATTTTATCCTTAACCGATTCGAATAAGGTTTTTTGACCGGTTTCTAATTTTAGTCTATTGCTTTCCCAGTCAGATATTTTATTTTTAATTAAAATTCTTTCACTTTCCGGTTTAAGATAAGCCTCTACAACATTTTCGGTTTCAAAGTTATTTTCAAGTAAGAGGTTTTTTAAATTTGCTCCTTCCGTTATTGATTTTTCCAGTAAACCTTTTAAAGTTTGGTTGCTTGTTTCCAATGAACCCTCAATGGTACTTAATTGCTTCATTAAAGATTCTTTATTTTTTAAATTTTGATCGATTTTATTTTTAAATTCTTCGTTAGAAAGCTGTATACTTTTGATTTTATCTAGCAGAAGGTCGAGTGTTTTTAATTCATCAGGAATATTGGATTGAAGAATTTGAAGTTTTTCTTTTGTATTGTTATGCGTATTTAAAAGATCTTTTATCTCGTCATTCGTTTTATTTAATGCATTTGTTTTTTCAATTATTGATATATCAATATCGTTTTTTTGATAATCTATTTCTTTAATTCTTATTTCTGCTTTTTGCGCAGCAATGTATTTATCATTCAATATTTTAAATTCATTAGTTAGTTCTTCAAAACTTTTTTTTGAATTTTCTTTCAGTTCGTCCTCCATTGTAATCACCTTAGCTTCTGCGGCACTGAATTCAATTTTAATTTCCTGATATTTTTTTAATGCTTCTTGATATTTTAAATATGCACCTTCCTTTTCCGTTTTTACGATATTTAATTCATTGTCTGTAATGGTTTCGCTTGTAGATGTTGCAGGCAAAGGATGTGAAAGGGATCCACAAACCGGACAAGGTTTTAAATCTTCAAGCGTGAGTGCAAGCAATGCCGATTGGCTTTTTCTCCATTTCTGTTCCAACAATGAATATTTTTGTTCAACTGAAGTGTTTTGTGAGGAAGCAGAATTATAAAGATTAAATATATTTTCAGTTTCGGTTTTTAATTGGTTGAATTGCTTTTTAATTTCTAAATATTTGCTGTGTTTGGTTTGAATTTCTTTTAAATTTTTAACAGAAATTTCTAAGCCGGATTTATCTTTTTCAATAGGTTCTAATATTTTTCTTTCTTCTAATATCGTAACATCTTGAGAGTCTAATTTTTTTAATTCTTCATTTAATGATGCAATTAAATTTCTTTTCAGTTTTCCTGTACCAATTAGTTTTTCTAATTCAGTATTTAAATTTATTATTTCATTATACCTTGGTTTTAAATCTTCATATTTAAATATCAGTTCATTATTACTTGTAATACTTTCATTATAAGTTATGTTCGATTGTTCTTCTTCAATTGATTTATTCAGGTTTGTTTTAAGTTTTTCTGCCTCGACTTCCTGATTTGTAATTTTTTCCTTAAGAGTTATAATTTCTTTTTGAAGGTTTTGAAAAGCAACAATGGGCAACCTTAATTTTTCAGCTTTTTCATAAGTATTAAAATTATTTTT
The DNA here is from genome assembly GCA_965248855.1 of Spirosomataceae bacterium. Lineage (GTDB taxonomy): Bacteria > Bacteroidota > Bacteroidia > Cytophagales > 172606-1 > CBDFKQ01. The sequence continues at coordinate 15,166 of CBDFKQ010000005.1, forward strand.
ATCTAATTGTATATTTTCAGCTTCTAATAAATGGGTATTTAATTTTTCTGTAGCTTCATCATACTTTTTAAAATCTTTAAATAAAGTATCTGCCTGTTCATATTTACTTAAGGCAAGTTTATATTGATTTTCAATTTCAGGTAAATTTTTATTGATTTCTTGTATCAAATTTTCAACCTCAATAATTTTTTCCTGTAATTCACCTTCATTTGTAACATCTTCAACTGATGAGAATTGCATTTCAATTCCATTCCTTATTTCTTTCGTTTTCTCCTGAAAATCTTTTTTTGTCTTATCAAGTATATCTGCAATTCTTTCAAAAAGATATGCATTGAATATTTCTTTTAAAATGGGCATTTTCTCGTCAGTCGATGCCCTTAATAAATCATCGAATTTGCCTTGTGGTAAAATTACTATTTGTTTAAACTGGTTGGCATTAAAACCAATTACCTGTTTAACCATTTTTTCAATCTCATTTACTTTTGTAAGCACTACACCAAAAGATTTCCCCTCTTTATCAGTCTCGCAAAAAGTTTGTGTATTAATAAGTTTTACTTCTTCAGCATCGTCTTCCTTTTTTCTTGTTTTAGGCACATATAATTCTCTTTTTACATAAAAAAAACGATCTCTGATCTGAAAATAATATTCAACAATTGTTCTTACAGAATCACCAGCAAATGCAGAACGCATTTTTTGTCCTTCTCTATGAGTGGTTTCTCCATATAAAGCATAGCATATGGCATCGAAAATGGTAGTTTTTCCGGCTCCTGTTTGCCCATGAATTAAAAAAAGTCTATGATTCTCAAAACTTTTAAAATTCAATTCTACTTTTTCAACAAAAGGCCCAAAAGCTTGTATTTTTAATAATAGTGGTTTCATGGATTAGACTAAAAATGTGACAAGAGACATTAGACAAGAGAAAAAAAGAAAATCAGATTAATTATTCAATCTGTTTGGCAGTATCGATGGCTTGTTGGAGAAAACTTTTTTTGGTTTCATCCAAGTCTATTCCGGTTATTTGAGTATAAAAACTTTCAAATAATTCCAACTCCGAAATAGATTGAATATTATCTGTATGATATGGCCTTGAAGAATTATAAATTGGATTATTTAAACGCAAGGCCAAAGTATTTGGATAATCTTTTTGAATAATGTGCATGGCATTGAGTACAATGCCTTCATTTTCTAATGTAATTTCAAGAAAATCTTCTTTGGCAGGTATTATTTTATTTTTTTCACTCAAAATAAAATGATCATTTTCAATTCTTCCTTTTATGCGGAGTACATTTTTTTGAGGGGTAATGGAAATAGTTTCCAATAAAACTTCTCCATTTTGATTTATCTCAACTAATGTTACAGATTTTTCATGCTCAGCTTCCGAAAAAGAATATTTTAACGGCGATCCGGAATAATGAATTTTACCATCAGAAAACTTTTGAGGTCGATGTAAATGACCTAATGCTACATAATTAAATTTTTCAAAAACTTTACCATCAATGTTTTCCGATCCGCCAACATTTATAATCATCCTTTCAGATTCCGAACTTTCACCACCGGATACAAAACTATGTCCTATCAAAACAGATCTGTCTTCAGGTGGATGGCTATCTAAAATATCGGAAATAATAAATTCCATCGTGTGTTGATGGGAACGAATATCAGTGTTATCAAAAATAATTTTTGCCTGTTCGGGTTCAGTATATGGCACGCAATAAAAATGAATTTTACCATGATCGTCTTCCAAAATAATTTTGGAAACAGGAATTTTTAAGGTCCCAAAAATGTGAAAATTTTGTCGGCCTAATAAATTTTGTACATAATCTATCCTTTCGGCACTATCATGATTACCTGCTATTGCAATTACAGGAATATTTAAATCAATAATTTCAATAATTGTATTGCTGAATAAAGTTACTGCAGCAGCAGGAGGCACAGACCGATCGTAAATATCGCCGGCTATTATTACAACATCAGGTTTTGTTTCCTTAACAATTTCAATAAATTTTAATAAAATAAATTGTTGCTCTGCCAGAAGATCAAAATTATTAAAGCTTCTTCCCAAATGCCAATCAGCTGTATGAAGGATTTTCATTTTTAATTTTTTTCTTAAAATTAAAAAAAGAAAAAATTAAATATCAATATATAGATATTAATATATTGATAAAATAAAATTTTATCATGTTTTCAAATTTGTTTTTGTCTTATTTCGGCCTGTCGGGGGACAAGCCGAGGGAAGGGATTATACATTTTAATAAAAAACTAGAGAAAAGGGAAATAAAATCACTATAAAAAATAATAAATCAACATACCAGAATTTTTTTAGTATATCAAAAACAGCCAGCATAATCCATGCATAACCATTAAATAATAATAAAAAAAATATCACACTTAAAATAAATAGTCCAAAAAAATCAGTACTCTCACCATTATAAGTTGTCGAATATAACCAAAGTATAATAATTATATTTATAACAACTATAAATAGACGTTTAAAAAATTTCATAAAAATTTAATCTATTCCACTAAGATAATTTTAAACTTATTACCGGATTTAGAATAAAGATTATTTACCGGTAAAAATTTCTTCCGCATTAACCTGAAAACCTTCTAATAAAGATGATGTTGCAATGCCTTTTTCAACAATGTAATTAAACAAAAAATATCCTTTACTTTCATTCAGGCTTAAAACTTCAATTACTTTATTAGCGGGGTCAATTACCCAGTATTCAGGCACCTGAAATTTTTCGTATAATGCTTTTTTTTCTACCTGATCACGATAAACGGAAGAAGGTGAAAGAATTTCGATTATTAAGTCAGGTGCGCCTTCAAATCCACGATCAGAAATTTTCGAAACACTTTCATTTAAAATAAAAAATATATCCGGTTGAACTATATTGTTGGCGTCGAAAAAAACATCAAAGGGAGCATGATATGCTCTTCCAATTGGATTTTTTTTAGTAAATGATTGTAAAAAAAATTCCAGCTCCCCGGATATAATTTGATGCTTAGGGTTAGGTGCAGGGCTCATATCATATAATTCATTATTAATAATTTCGTACCGTGATTCTGCCGGAAGTTTTTCAAGCATTTCATTGTAAGTCCATTTTTGAATTGTTGACTCTGCCTCCATGATTTTTTTATTTAAATGTAAGAAATTTATTTTCTTATAAAAAGAAGCAATAGTAAAGAAAATTTATTGAATCAATGAGTTTATTTCCACCATTCTTTATATTCCAACTTATTAGCTGCATCGTCTCCATGATTAGCTTTAATCAAATTTTCCCAGCCATTTTTTTTATATTTTTCATTAGGATGAAACTGACCGTCACCCTGATCAAGGTCTTTATCATCAGGTATACGAAAATCGCCCCAATTACATTTTTTTACAGTTTTACTATCATTGCTTTTCCAGCTTCCAATAAATCTATTATTTTTAAAACCATCTGCGCCAACCATTAAATCGTCATAATAAATTTTATTATTTTTATCTAAATACCAATTAACAGAATTTTTGCCCTCAAATTTTCCTGAATGTTTTTGATTCCTACTTTCATAAAACGTATACTCTGCAGTCAACATTCCTTGTTGGAAAGTATCTTTAGCAATATATTTTTCTGAATATTTAATCGCATCTTTAATTATTATTACCCCTTGAAATTCACAAATATTATTCTTAACCATAGTTTTGCTGTATACAAAATATTCCTCCGGCTTTTGCAAATTTTTTATTACTGAAATAAAGTGAATATGAAACCTATAAAAATCTTCCCCTATAAACCCAAGTGGAAAGCGACTATTTTCTGTCATCCAGATATTACTCAAATCATAAGTTAGAATTTCTTTTTTAAAATCTTTATCTTGAGAATAAGAATTTAAAAAAGTTAAACTGAAAAACGTAAATGCAATAATTAGTTTTTTCATTAATTTTATTTTTTTCAAAATATATTGAAAAACTAACAAAATAAAAAAGCCATCTTTTCCAAATCGCCTTTAGATCCTTATTAATTAAAACAATACACTAAGTTCTCTCCTATGGCAGATGTCTTCACCTGCCATTAATTTAAACCTTTCATTAAAATGCTTCAAGAACATGTGTTGATCTGCCACGGTAGAGGCAAATACATAATATGATTTTTTTAAATTTATTAAAAGAATTAGTGACGATATCCACATTTCTCTATAAGACAATAAAAGGTGAAGCTTATATTGTTTCCGGCACTATTCTTTCAATTTCATTTCCGTGTAAAACTTTATCATATCCCTCAAAGTTTTATAGAAAATAATAAAATATGTTAAAAAAAACACCCGGATATCAGGTAGTAAATAAATGGCTTTCTGTTCATAATAAATTACCTTTTTCATTTCAAGAGAAAGTTTGGGAGAGTTATTTAAGTGGTAAATCAGGTTTATTAAATGCACCTACAGGTTCCGGTAAAACATACGCACTGTTTTTAGCTGAATTAATTGATTGGATTAATAAAAATCCTAAAGTGTGGCAGGATAAAAATAAAAATGGTTTACAATTATTATGGATTACACCGCTTCGTGCTTTAGCAAAAGATTTGCAAAGAGCAATGCAAGAAGTTTGTGATGAATTATCGATGCAATGGCAAATAGGTATGTGGACAGGCGATGTGTCGGCAGCTCAAAAAGCGAAACATAAAAAACAAATGCCTGAAGTGCTTATTATCACACCCGAAAGTCTTCATCTATTACTGGGGCAAAAAGATAATTCACAAATATTCAGCAATTTAAATGCTATCGTTACCGATGAGTGGCACGAACTGTTAGGAAGCAAAAGAGGTGTACAAACCGAATTGGCATTGAGCAGGTTAAAAGGAATTGCTCTCGCGAAAAATAAAATTTTAAAAATATGGGGGATATCTGCAACCATTGGCAATATGGAAGAAGCCTTGCAGGTTATATTGGGCTTGCAAAATTATGCAACCGGCGAAATAATCAAAGCAGATTTAAATAAAGAAATAATTATAGAATCTATACTGCCCGATGAGATTGAACGCTTTCCCTGGGCAGGGCATTTAGGAATAAATTTACTCGATAAAGTTATTCCCATCATTGATAAAAGTAAAACAACTTTGCTTTTTATTAATACACGAAGAATGGCTGAAGTTTGGTATCATGCCGTTTTAGATAAATATCCGCATTTAGCCGGCAGCATTGCGCTACATCATGGATCAATGGATATTGAATTAAGAAACTGGGTGGAAGAAGCATTGCATGCCGGAATATTAAAAGTTGTTGTTTGTACATCAAGCCTTGATTTAGGAATTGATTTTCGACCGGTAGATACTGTAATACAGGTTGGCAGCCCAAAAGGAGTTGCCAGATTTTTACAAAGAGCAGGCAGAAGCGGCCATCAACCGGGAGCAGTCAGTAAAATATATTTTTTACCAACACATTCTTTAGAGTTAATGGAAGCTGCTGCATTGAAAGAAGCTGTTAATTTAGGAATTGTTGAACAACGAACTCCCTTTATAAATTCTTTTGATGTATTGATACAATACATTACCACGCTTGCCATAGGTGAGGGCTTTAGGCCGGATATTATTTATAAAGAAGTAAAATCAACATTTGCTTTTCAGTTTATGACGGAAAGTGAATGGCAGGAAGTTTTAAGTTTTGTTACAACAGGAGGCAATTCTTTAGATTCTTATGATGAATTTAGAAAAGTTGAAATAGAAAATGGTGTTTTTGTTGTAAAGAATAAAAGGATTGCGATGCGCCATCGAATGAACATTGGTACTATTGTAAGTGATGCAATGATGCGTGTAAAATATATGACAGGTGGCTTTATCGGGATGATTGAAGAATGGTTTATTTCCAGATTAACTCCGGGAGATATTTTTGGTTTGGCAGGAAGAGTGTTGGAATTTGTTTTAATAAAAGATATGACGGTGATGGTACGTTCTTCAAAAGCAAAAAATGTGATGATACCCAGTTGGCTTGGAGGCAGAATTCCGCTTTCATCAAATTTAGGAGAGGTGCTAAGGCACACTTATAACGAAGCAGCGTTTGGTGAAGAAACCAAATCCGGTAAAGTAGAATTAATGGCATTAAAACCATTGTTTGATCTACAAGCGCAAATGTCTGCCGTGCCAAAAGAAAATGAATTATTAATAGAATCTATTCAAACCAGAGATGGTTATCACTTATTTATTTATCCCTTCGAAGGCAGATTGGTTCACGAAGTAATGGGTGCCTTGCTCGCTTATCGCATAAGTAAAATTTTACCTATTTCGTTTTCAATTGCCATGAACGATTATGGATTTGAATTACTGGCCGATCAACCAATACCATTGGATAAAAATAATTTAAAAGAGTTGTTTACTACAACAGACCTTTTAGCCGATCTTCAACATTCTGTTAACTCTACAGAAATGGCAAAGAGAAAGTTTAGAGATATTGCAGTTATCGCCGGTCTTGTTTTTCAGGGTATGCCCGGCAAAAAATTAAACAATAAACATTTACAATCTTCTTCCGGTATTATGTTTAAAGTGTTTACCGAATATGAGAAAGATAATATTTTACTACGCCAGGCTTATCAGGAAGTGTATGTTTATCAAATCGAAGAGCATAGATTAAGAGCAGCTTTAACCCGAATTCATAACAGTAAAATACTTTTTAAAGAATCACAAAAATTTACTCCTTTATCTTTCCCTATAAAAGTGGATAGCTTAAGACAAAACTTAACCAGTGAAAAATTGGAAGACAGAGTAAAAAAAATGCAATTGATTTTGGAGAGGGATATAAAAGTGGATAAAAATATAAAAATCAAAAAACAGGCGTTATAATTTTTCATTATCTTCGTTTTTTTATTCTATATATAATGCCCCTTGTTGAAAATCATTTAAGTATCACATTATTTAACGAAGAATTTTATCTTTTACCTCAAAGAGCCATTTTCCGCCCTAAGTATCAATCACTGATATTAGCTGATACCCATTTTGGTAAATCCACTCATTTTCAAAAGTCAGGTATTCCTGTTCCTTCGTCTATATTAGATAGCGATTTGGAAATACTTACACTATTAATTAATCAATGGAAGCCTAATGAAGTTTTTATTTTGGGTGATATGTTTCACAGCCATCATAATGAAGAAGTAGAAATTTTTAAAGATTGGTTATCCTGCTGTGTAGATTTTAAAACCATTTTAATTAAAGGAAACCACGATATATTGCCAAATGAAAAGTACACTCAACTAGGCTTAGAAATAAAAAATGAATTAGTATCTGATAATTTTATTTTCATTCATGATATAAAAAAACCGGAAAAAGATAAATTTTATTTTAAAGGCCACATCCATCCGGGTGCCAGGGTTAAATTAGCAAGGCAAAGATTTACTTTCCCCTGCTTTCATAAAACCAAAAATACAATTACACTGCCCGCCTTCGGCAATTTTACAGGCATGGCCATTGTTAACCCTCTCCCGGAAGATCAAATTTTTGTTATTGCCAATGAAGAAGTTATTTTATTGTAAAAATAATTTTTTTTGTCTGAATTAGGATGAAAGGATTTCAAGATTATTTTTTTGATTAAATATCATTTTATTGATATTGATATTTTGATAATTTTTAGTTAGTAACTGATGTTACGCATGAAAATATTTGAGTTTAACTATACGTCTTAATCTGTGATTATTATTTTTTGTCTGAATCACAGATTTAAATGGATTGCGGTGATTTCACAAAATTTTCTTTTTTCCTACTTCCGTGTAATCCTGTAATCTTCCTTAATCCGTGATTCTTATTTTTTGTCTGAATTAGGATTAAAGCATTTTAGGATTATCTTTTTATTAAAACATCGTTTTATCAATATTGATTTTTTTATTTAATGAATTTTGTTTTTAAATTAAAATAAAATCCTGTTTTTCCTAAAATCTTTTAATCCTAATTCAGAAGTTTGATACAGAAAAAAAAAGTTTTTTTCAACTCTCTTGTCTCACATCTCTTGTCTTTTGTCTTTCTTCTTCTATTTTCGCATCATGGAAGAACTTTCTCAAGGTGAAATTACTCAAAGAAATTTTTTAAAAATCAAACAGGTTTATAGTGAGATGGCCAAAGTAGTAGTGGGTCAGGAGTATATGATTAACCGTTTGTTAATTGGTTTGTTTACTAACGGCCATATTTTACTTGAAGGTGTGCCCGGTTTAGCAAAAACACTTACAGTTAATACACTTGCAAAGGTTTTACATCTCGATTTTCAAAGAATTCAGTTTACTCCCGATCTTTTACCGGCCGATTTAATAGGCACAATGATATACAACCAACGTTTAAATGATTTTGAAGTAAAAAAAGGTCCTATTTTTTCAAATATTATCCTTGCTGATGAAATTAATCGTTCACCTGCTAAAGTTCAATCTGCCTTACTGGAATCCATGCAGGAAAAACAAGTTACCATTGGCGACAGTACTTTTATATTAGATAAGCCGTTTTTAGTATTGGCAACTCAAAATCCCGTTGAACATGAAGGAACTTATCCATTACCTGAAGCTCAGGTAGACAGGTTTATGATGAAAGTTTTTGTGGATTATCTGGATAAAAATGCAGAACTTGAGGTAATGCGCCGAATGTCGAACATGAGTTTTCAGGGAGAAGTAAATACCATTTTAGATAAACAGGATATTTTTTCTGTTAGAGAAGAAATTAATAGAGTTACTATTTCAGAATCTTTAGAAAAATATATTATCGAACTTGTTTTTGCTACCCGCAAACCTCTTGATTATGGATTGAAAGATGAAGCCAATTACATTCAATTTGGTGTGTCACCTCGTGCCAGCATCAGTTTAAATTTGGGTGCCAAAGCACTTGCTTACTTAAATCAGCGTGATTATGTTTTACCTGAAGATATTAAAGAAATTACTCACGATATTTTCAATCATAGAATATTGCTAAATTATGAGGCAGAGGCGGATGGAATTACTACATCTCAAATTATTGATGCCATTTTGAAAAAAATAGCCATTGGCAGGTAAAATTTAATTATAAATCATTTTTTTAATAATATATCTGTAATAAAGTTCGCTTACTTATTTAACACTATAAGTTAGGAGCATTTTAATTATTTACAGTTTGTTAAAGGTTTCTTAACATTTAGTTAATATTGCATAAGTAATTTTGCATTTTTAATATATAAATTTATGCAAATCAATAAATTCCACATTTTCTTTTTTATTTTCCTTCTTTTTTCTTCTTTTCAAATTTTTTCTCAAACAGGCACAGTTAAAGGCACCCTTCTTGATGCTGACACCAAAGAGCCATTGATAGGCGCCAGTATTCTATTGGAAGGTACCTCTTTTGGTTCCTCTGCTGATGTGGAGGGAAAGTATGTAATTTCAAAAGTTCCGGCAGGTGTTTATACAGCTGTTATCACTTCTGTTGGTTATACCACCCAAAAGATACCAAATATAACAATTGAGTCTGATAAAATTACATTAATCAATTCAAATGTAGATGCTAATGTAAATTCATTAAATGAAGTAGTAATTGTAGGATCCCGGACTACCAGTACGGAAGTAGCAGTAATTTCCGAAATAAAAGAAGCTCAACAGGTTGTAAGCGGTATTTCTCAAGAACAAATTATTAAATCTCAGGATAGAGATGCCGGTGAAGTTGTAAGAAGGATTCCCGGAGTAACCATTATAGACAATAAATTTATAAATATTCGAGGTTTAAATGACAGGTATAATACTGTGTGGCTGAATGATGCAGTAGCACCAAGTTCTGAAACTGATAGAAAAGCATTTTCATTTGATATTATCCCATCAAATCTTTTAGATAGGGTTTTGATTTTTAAGACCCCGTCACCAGAGTTACCCGGAGATTTTGCCGGCGGTATGGTAAAAGTTTATACCCGCAAGCCAAGTTATAATGAAAAGTCGCTTTCTGTAAGTATTTCGGGAGGATATAGAGATGGTACAACTTTTAATAATTTTACCTCTGACCAAAAAGGTAATTTGGATTGGTTAGGATTTGGTAATCATGACAGGAAATTACCTGATAATATAAAAGTTGATCAGGCAAGTGCGGTTGTAGATCCTATATCAGCTAAACAGTTTAAAAATAATTATGGATTGACTAAAAAATCAGCAATCCCTGACCAGAGGTTTAATATAAGTTATTTAACGGGTTTTAAAATTGGGGATCGGTCAGTTGGAAGCCTTACTGCTTTAACTTACGCAAACACTTTTACAGTATTTGATATAAGTAGATTGTTTTCATTCAACGGACAGGATAATTTATTAAAAGATGTTCAATCAACGAATAATGTTAGGATTGGAGCTCTTCAAAACTTCATCTTTTCTTTAGGCGATGCTGGAAAATTAGAATTCCGAAATATGTTCAATCAAATTTCTTCTAATCAGGTTACTGAAAGAAAAATCTTAAATACTGATGGAAAAGACCAAAATGATTTTTCATATCAAATGGGGTACCAGAGCAGGTCAACATATAATGGGCAATTAGCAGGAAATCATGATTTGAAGATTTTTAGTAGAAAGACAGATTTTGAATGGGTATTAGGTTATGCGAGGTCAGTAAAAAATGAACCAGACCTAAGAAGGACAGGTTATTCATATCCTGATAGTTTATATCAAGGCTTGGCCCAGGGAGTGGATTTGGTTAACGGCTCGAGACTATATCAAAATTTAAAAGAAAACATCTATAGTGCCAACATAGGTATAAAACATACCATTACTGAAAATGCAAGTATCAATTTAGGGACTTATATAGAATTAAAAGATAGAAACTTTTATGCCAGGCAATTTGGGTATTATTTAAATAATAATGTTAGGCCACGTCCGCAACTTTTTGATCAATTGAGCAAATTACCCATCGGACAAATATTTGATCCTAATAACATTGGTACCCAATCTAATAATGGCTTTACCATGGCTGAGGACGGTGATGGTATTCTTCAACCTACTTCTGGTGAGGTTGTGCCGAAGCTTGCTTATAAGGGAAAAAATTACTTATACGCTGGATATATTTCAGGAAATTTTAATATTGGATCGAAATTTAAACTTTTAACGGGTATCAGGTATGAGCACAATGAGCAAGGTTTGATAGCTGGAAGTAAAGATGGACCTGTTAATCAAAAAATAGTAACTGATAAATTTTTACCCTCTGCTAACCTCTCTTACAATATAAATGATAAAAATTTAATAAGGTTTGCTTATGGCAGGACTTTAAACCGTCCTGAATTTAGGGAAGTTTCGCCTTATTCTTTTTACGATTTTGATTTAAATACATTGATTTACGGTAACCCAAATCTTAAGGTTGCAGATATTGATAATTTTGATTTAAGGTATGAAGTATATCCTTCTGATGGAGAATTATTTCATGTAGGTGTCTTTTATAAAAATTTTACCAATCCAATTGAGGCATCGGTTGTAAGTACCAGCAATGTGGCATTTACTTATAATAACGCTCCAAAGGCTTATGCAGCAGGTTTGGAAATTGATGTTAGAAAGAAACTAAATACATTACCTAATACATTTTTTAATCATTACACTCTCGTCTTCAATGGTTCTTTAATTAAAAGTGCAGTCGCTGTTGATGGTAATGAATCTTGGACTGCTAACCGAAGTTTACAAGGTCAATCTCCTTATACAATTAATACAGGATTGTATTTCAATGATCAAAAAACAGGTTGGCAGGTAAGTGCCTTATATAATGTATTTGGACCTAGGATAATTATTGTAGGAAGGGCTAACCCCAACCCATATTCTGAAATTGTAGAAATGCCAAGGCATACGGTTGATTTAACAGTAACAAAATCTCTATTTAAAGAAAAACTATCATTAAGCCTTGGGGTTTCTGACCTATTAAATCAAAGGGTTTTAATGTTACAGGATAATCCAATTAAAAAGGATAATAAATTTGATAGAAATTCAGATCCTGCCTGGAGAGATTATAGAAGAGGAAGTTATTTTAATTTTACCATTAAATATAATATATTTTAATCATATCTTAACCATTCCTTAACATTTCGTAAATATTGGAGAAATTAATTATATCTAACTTTGCATCAAAATAAAAAAGTAATACTAAACAAAAGATCATGAGAAAAACAAATTTATCAAAACAATTATCAAAAGTTGCTGTACTTTTTATCTTAGTAACTGCGCTTTTAAGTTCTTGTAAAACTAAAGACCCTGATCCAGTTGTTCCCGGTTCTAAAGTCGTTACGCTAAAGGGAGAAATTAAATCAAATCGTACCTTAAGTGCCGATTCATCATATTTACTTAACGGATTCGTATACGTTACATCAGGTGCCACTATTACTATCCCTGCCGGCACTGTTATCAAAGGAGATAAATTAAGTAAAGGTACATTAATTATTGAACCGGGTGCTAAGATTACTGCTATTGGAACACCAGACAAACCAATTATTTTTACTTCAAACTTGCCGGTAGGTTTAAAAAATCTTGGCGATTGGGGTGGGTTGGTTTTAGTTGGTAAAGCACCGCATAATCAAGCAACGGCAACTACACAACCACAGATAGAAGGAGGTCCAAGGACAACTGGTGGTTCCCCTGACGGACAAAACCTAACAGACAATTCTGGTACCTTACAATATGTAAGGATTGAATATGCTGGGGTTGCGCTATCTCCAAATAATGAAATTAACGGTTTGACACTATTTGCAGTAGGTTCTGGTACAACTATTGATCATGTTCAAGTAACATTTGCTAATGATGATTCAATTGAATGGTTTGGTGGTACTGTTAATTTAAAAAGAATAATATGCTTTAGAGGAATTGATGACGATTTTGATACAGACAACGGATATTCAGGGAATGTTCAATTTGGATTAGGTGTCCGTGATTTAACTATTGCAGATCAATCTGGTTCTAAAGGCTTTGAATCGGATAACGATGCTACTGGCGATGGTTTCTTACCAAAAACCTTAGCAGTATTTTCTAATATGACCCTTATTGGACCAAATGCAGTTGATGCCAATGGAAAAATAATGAAAACAGATATTAATCAACAGCCAGCAAATCCAAGCGCAAATTATACAGCTGGTATCCATTTAAGAAGAAACTCTTCTTTAAGTACTTTTAATACTATAATAATGGGTTGGCCATGCGGTGTTTTAGTGGATTATGATAAAACACTTGCTAATATCAATGCTGGTACATTAGTGATGAAAAATAATCTTATGGGAGGTATTTATAACGGTAAGGTTACTTATTCTGATTTGACTACTGGAACTAAAAGAGATTTATTATATCTTCCTGCCAAAGGGGATGGTAGCATTACACCAGCTGGTTTTACAGGTATGAGCCTTGATTCATCTCAAGTTTTCCCTAATTCTACATCAATTTATGGATGGTGGGCAGCAAATAAAAATGTGCGTTACGTATCAACGGATGAAGTAAAATTAACAATGCCTTTCGGAGATTATTTGAAGGCTGCAATTACTACTAAATTTAATGCATTACCTGCAACAGGTTCTCCAGCATTAGGATTTGCTTCTTTTGCTGATCCAAAGGTATCAGGTACGTTCTTTGAAAAAGTAACCTACGCCGGTGCTTTAGCAACTGACAACAACTTTAGTACTGAAGCTTGGGTAAATTTTGATCCTCAAAATACTGATTACCCTAATAAATAATAATATTAGTAATTACAAAAAATAGCCTGAGCTAAAACTCAGGCTTTTTTTGTAGGTTTTTTAATGAAATTGTAATTTATATTTTAATAGAATCGCGATGGTAAATAAATTTTTAGTGGTATGTGTTACAATATTATTTTTTACGAATTGTAATCAGAATGAAAAAAAAAGTAAAGAATCTTTTGATAATGAAATTAAAGATACATTAGCCCACATTATTGAAAAAAATATTGCTGTATTTGACAAAAGGTTAGATATAAAAATGAAACGTAAATATGAATACCTTTCTAATGAAACGGTAATCACTCTTCAAAAATATTTTGATAATGGGGATACAACTAAGCTTTTAAAAATCCGTGCTGAAAAAGTAAATACTGATACACTTGATGTGATCCAATATCATTTTCTACATGATACACTTATCCTTATCCATGATTATTTTTATAATAAAAAATGCGGCAATGGTAAAGAATGTATGACTGAGAAAAAGTATTATTTCGATAAGGGTAAATTCGTTTCTTCAGTTGAGCGTGAAGAGCAAGGGACTACCCAAAGTCCACCTGATATTGGCAAGTCGGAATTTAAGGTTTTTGCACCTGCCGATTCAGTTATAAAAAATAAAATGATAAGATTGGAATTGATTAACAAAAAGTACTACTCACTTCCTTACCCTAAACAAAAAAAGTAAATTACTATTTTTTAACACTATCTTTCAGCTAATAAGTTTATAAAAAAATTTATTAGCTTTTTTTATGCCCCAAAATATTTTAATCACTGGTTGGACAGGTTTCGTTTTTATGCAAGATCTCAATATTAAATAGTTCTAAACAAACATTCCAATCAACTTTGATTCATCAATTCTTAAGGACTTCTTTCAAGTTATTTGATTTTGGACAAGTTTTCCCATACATTCTATCTTGACATAGTGGGTATATATTATATGGGAAATTTTTTTTATAATTTAAAATAATTTCTCCCACCCCTCAAGCTAAAGCTTTTCCCTTTCCAAATAAATTTCCCTATGATTTGCTTTGGCAATATTATTTCGGCAGTCCAGCCTTTGGAAAAAATATACTTTACCGATATTTCTCCGTTAGGGTGGGGTATTCTTCCTTCAACAGAAATTAATTCACCTAAATTTGGTTCAATAATTACTGTTTTGAAACCATTAGTACCGGGGTTTATCCCGCAAACGGTGGCCAATAAATCATAATTAGGGCTTGCACTCCAGGCATGGCAATCAGATCTGGTAGGTTCAGGTTTTTCAGCAAATGTGCTTAATCCCATAGTGATCATATTTTTCCATGGCTCTAAGTTTTTTATATAATTATTGCCAAGACCGGCCTTTTTCATAGCCTGAAGTAGATAAAATCTATAATAAAAACTGCATTGGATTATTTTTGTAGATTTTACTGCTTCGTTAATTATATTCTTCCATGCATTTTTTGGAAAAGTTTCTGTTAATACGGCAAGTGCCTGTGCGTGTTGACTAAATTCTTTTTTATCGGGGGTATCGGCAATAAAATTTAGATGACTATCCCAACACATCTCTAATGTTTTCTTTTTAAGTTTTTCTGATAATAACCAATATTGTTGACTTTCAGATTTAAATTCAAAAAAGTTATAAAGCTCCGATGCTTTTTGAAGAGCCCATACATATTGAAGGGTAAGTATTGATGAGTTCCCTTCTAAGGCACCGGCCGGCACCCCGCTTACTTCATCACTTCCTTTCCATGTCCATTGCTCTGTCCAATCAACAAAATTCCAAAAAGGCATTTTTCCAAGCATTCCCTTTTCATTAATATATTTTTTGTGCCATTCCAATACCTTTTTTACATCCGGTAAAAATTGCTTAACAAACTCATTATCTTGTCGAATCATCCAATAATCATGTATCATGTGTACCCAAAATAATGAAAAAGGTGCTATAACTTGTTTCATATTACTTGGGTAGCGGCTTTGTGTAAGGCCTTCTTTTATCATGGATTGGCGAAACTGAATAATCGCATTTCTCATTAATTTGTCATCGCCTGTTACGTAAAGAGAGATTAATGCCTGAATACGGGTATCTCCAATATATTGGAGCTGCTCATAATATGGGCAATCCATATATGTATCATAAGCACAAAGCCTTGCAGTTCTCCAGCCAACATCCCATATTTTTTTGATACTTTCATCATTACTTTTAAATAATGCCTTCTCTTGAAAGGGGTAGGCAGTATATACACTTTTAAAATTATGAATCTTTAATTCCTGTTGGTGATTTTCTATATTTAACTCTATATATCTAAAAGCCCTGAACCAATGAGTAGTAAACAATCTGTTTTCTCCACCATCCGGCAAGAAAACATCTTCATTACCTGCTATTTTTTTCTCATTTATATCATTTCTATTTCCTTTTTCACCATTTTTATCGAAAAGTGCTTCTGCATAAGTTAAGGTTATCCTCGCTCCTCTCCCTCCACTCAATAATAATTGGGGATAAGCAGTAGTAAGTGCTCCTTGATCAACCAGTATTTTAACTTTACGCCATGTCGGAATTATCAGGTCGCCATTTCCTGTTATAAAATTTTCATTTTTCTCAATCCCTTCTGCTTTTCTTACATTTTTAAATACCTGTTCTTGCTCTATCGGTAAAGGAATAGTACGGGGAATTAATTTTCTTAAGGAACCTGCCTGTTGGCTCGGGACATAATCCTTTTTTATAGTACCGGGCTTAGAAAGATAAGCCATTATTATTTCTTCATTTAAAACAGGCTTTTCTGTTTCGGTTGCTGAAGGCCAGTTGCTATCATCATATTTTAATTTTTCCCATCCCCAAGGAAATTTTTCTCCAAATATTTGTTCACCTGAGCCGGTTATGTGGGAGATGGTGGCAACCGGCGAATAAGAATAATTTTCAATTACTTTCCAAGATTTATTTGTATTTGCTATCGCTTCATTTTCTGAATTTCCTTGAATCAAAAATCCTGTTTGATAAGTTATTTGCGACCATGATGCATTTTCGCCATCGTTCCAAACCACAGCCGCCAATATATTTTTACCCGTAGTTACATATTGGGCAATATCGATTGTTTCAAATTGCCAATGGCTTGTATCACCTTTTGCAGGACCGCTACAGCAACTTTTTCCATTGACAAATAAACGGTAACGTGGGTCGGCAGAAATATGAATAATGAATGAACCGGGTTTGGATTGGAGATCGATTATTTTCCTAAAATGAGTAACGCTATAAGTATGCGAACCTTTTGAAAAAGCAATCCATGAAGCATTCCATGGTTTTAAATAAAGATCTTTGGCTATTTGCTGTGCCCGAGTTGAAATAAAGATGAATAAAAAGAAAACAATAAGGTTAATATTTTTTTTCATTTAAAATTTATTGAAATAATTAAATATTCAATTAAAAGAAAAAAATTGAAACCTTCTAAATTATAGATGTATTTAGG
The DNA here is from genome assembly GCA_965248855.1 of Spirosomataceae bacterium. Classification (GTDB taxonomy): domain Bacteria; phylum Bacteroidota; class Bacteroidia; order Cytophagales; family 172606-1; genus CBDFKQ01. The sequence goes on from CBDFKQ010000005.1 coordinate 32,247, forward strand.
AAATCTTTTTAAAATTTTTTATTAATTTCAATTATTAATACTTTAAACCTTTATTCAGACTTAAAAACCCTACAGTCACTTAGCTTCCGAGCGACTAAATAAGGTTAATTAACATCAAACAATTTGTTTAAAACTATTTTCTGTTTATAATGTTAAATAAATAAAAATCATTTATGCAAAATGCAGTTTTAATAACAGGAGGGTCAGGTTTAATTGGTACCCGATTAACAGAATTGTTAATTGAACAAGGTTATAAAGTAAAATTGCTGAGTAGGAATAAAAAGAAAATACCAAATGTTGAAGTTTATCAATGGGATATTGAAAAATCTATTATTGATAATGAAGCATTTAAAAATACAGATTACATTATACATTTAGCCGGATCGGGTATTGCTGATGAAAAATGGACTGATGAAAGAAAAAAAGACATTATCAATAGCCGTACAGAATCTTCTCAACTTTTATTTGACAATTTAAAAGCAAATACTAATACTGTTAAAGCAATTATATCAGCCTCAGGTATAGGAATTTATGGTGGTGATAGTGGCTCATTCTTAATGAAAGAAGATTCCACTTATGGAAGCGATTTTTTAGCAGAAACTTGTAAAGCATGGGAAAAATCTGTAGAACAATTTGAAATTTTAGGTTTAAGAAGAGTAAGTATTAGAATTGGAATTGTGTTAAGTGAAAAAGGTGGAGCATTACCCAAGTTAATAGAACCTATTAAATTAGGTGCAGGATCTGCTTTGGGATCGGGAAAACAAATAATGTCGTGGATACATATTGATGATGTTTGCAATATGTTCATTCACGCTTTAAAAAATGAAGAAATGAATGGTGCTTACAATGCTGTATCACCCACACCTGTGAGCAACGAAATATTTACAAAACTAGCTGCTAAAGTTTTACACCGATGGAAACTTCCTTTTAATGTACCTGCTAAAGCGATTCAATTACTTTTTGGTGAAATGTCAATAGCCATTTTGAGTAATAATAATGTCTCGAACGAAAAAATTGTTAAGTCTGGTTTTAAATATAAATTTATTAAACCGGAAGATGCTTTGAAGGATTTGTTAAGTAATCATCTCTAAGGAACTAAAAAGTAATTTACTTTTTATAAAATTGCTTACTTTGAAAAAAGGTAAGCCAAAAGTAAAAGCAATTTTTATTTCTTCCCACACTTCGTTGATAATCCTTCAGACCTTTATTCTTATAAAAAGTAGGACCCTGCCTGTAATAGTTTTCCAAAATCAATTATGCCTTTTAATGTCAATTAAAGATGAATTGCGAAATTTTTAGTTAAAGTAAATTTTATTTAACCTTACATGAATATAATTTATGGTGATGCCTAAACATTAAGTTTAAAAATGATAAAAAGAATATTACTGCTACTCATATTTGTTCCATTCCTATCAACTTATTCCCAAGTACCGGCTACGGAAGACTCGTTAACCACTTTTTTGCACAATCATCCCAAAGACACCCTTTATGTTTGGGCCATGCGGCCTTATGCCCTAATCCAAATTTATGAAAAAGGCAACCAGACAAAAGGCGATTCCATTGCAAACGAAATTAAAATATTATCGGAAAAATTAAATTATGGAAGAGGTATATACTTCAGCTATTTAATTAAAGCTATTGTAAACCAACAAAGAACAGAAAAAAGGGAAATGTTGAAAAATTTTTTCAAATGCTACGAAACTGTAATTAAATACAAGCTTAACAAATACCTGCATGAAGCTACGCTTAATAATATAGCAGTAGCTCATGACGGCCTTGGCAATAAGGATAGTAGTATGAAATACAGCCTTTTGGCAATTAAAGTACAGGAAGATAATAAACTTAAGAATATTGATTGCTCTCCTTATATAACAGTTGGCAAGGTTCTCAAATTTTATAAAAAATATGATGAAGCATTAAAATATTTTAATAAGGCATTACATATTGCTTCCGGTAAGAAGGATTACAATGCAATGGCTATTATAGAAAACAATATAGGAAATGTATATGATGACCTTGAAAAACCTAATGAGGCGATCAAACACTTTCAGTTAGGGTTGAAATATGCTGAAGAAGGAAAATACCTCCTCTTACAAACCGATTTAATAACCAACCTGGGCAGGATGTATATGGATCAAAATAAATTTAAAGAGGCGGAAGTATACATGAAGCGCAATGAAACATTGTGCAAAAGCCTTGAATCAGAAAAGGCTTTAAGCACAGTATACATAAATTTGGGTCAACTTTATCAAAAACAAAAAAAATATGCTTTAGCTGAATCATATTTCTTTAAGGCATTGCCCATATCTGAAAAAAGTGAAAATCCTAAAGACAGGCAATCAATAAGAACCTCATTAGCTGATTTTTATTTTGAAAATAAGAATTTCTTAAAGGCTTATCAATACCTTATAAAAGCCAATTCATCTCGCGATTCTGCTTATACAATTGAATCGGATTTACATACTAAGGAACTACTGGCAAAATATGAAACCGAGAAAAAAGAACAGCACATTAAATTGCTGGATGAAGAAGCAGAAATTAGCCGCTTAAAAATTATTGGACTTATTATAGGTGGGTTTTTATTGGTATTACTTAGTGCCATTACAATTATTATGATAATGAACCGAAATAAAATTAAACGTTTGGAAGATTCGCAACGCATTAGAAATAAAATAGCTTCTGATCTTCATGATGAAATAGGAAGTACTTTAAGCAGTATTTCAATTTTATCTGAAATTGTTTCATATCAAAAAGAACATAGTGAATACAAACCTGAAGTAATGGCCCAAATCAGCAACGATGCCAGAGAGGTAATCGAAAAAATTGATGAAATTATTTGGACTGTTAACCCTCAAAATGATGCTTTTTACAACCTCGAAACGCGTATAAAAACATTTGCAATTCCTTTATTTGAATTTAAAAATATTGTTTTTAAAATAAACTTTCCTGATATACATGAATCAGTGAGCATAGACATGAGCCAGCGCAGGGATATTTATTTAATTATGAAAGAAGCAATCAACAACCTGATAAAATATAGTAAATGTAAAAACGCAGAAATAAAGGGTTGGGTGAAAGATGGAATATTAACATTAAAAATAAGCGATGACGGGATAGGCTTTGATACTTCAAAAGAAAGCCATAGAAACGGATTGAAAAATATGCAGGCCAGGGCAGATAAAATCAATGCAACACTATCTATCATAAGTAAACAGGATATGGGCACCGAAATAGTTTTAATTGTTAAGTTATAGTTTAAACAAGATTTTTCAAACCATATATTTATCCGATTGACAAAAAATAAAAAAACAGACAATTTGCAAGGGAATAATATAATGAATGAAAATGTGATTAAGATAGCCATTTATGAAGATAACGATACCCTCAGGACAAGCCTGTCACATTTACTACAGAGCACTGAAGAATTTGAATTTGCAGGTTCGTTTTCAAGCCCGGTAAATATCATAGACAATTGTAAAAATATTACACCCAACGTCATATTAATGGATATCGATATGCCTGCGGTTAATGGAATAGAAGCTACTATTCTTGTAAAGGAATATTTTCCTGAAATTAATATTTTAATTTTAACTGTTTTTGAAGATAGGGATAAGTTATTTAATGCCTTGCAGGCAGGAGCTTCAGGTTATCTTTTAAAAAAATCTAAAATAACAGAAATTATTGAAGCCATACATGAAATTCATAAAGGCGGTTCGCCTATGACACCGGTTATAGCGCGCAAAGTTTTGGAATTTTTTACCCATCCGAAATCAATTAAAAATTCAGTTGATAATCTTTCTGACAGAGAGATGGATATACTTAAATGCCTTGTAAACGGTGACAGTTATAAAATGATTGCTGCTAATTGTTTTATAAGCATGGGCACCGTACGCAGCCATATAAATAATATTTATAAAAAGCTTCAGGTAAATTCAAAGTCGGAAGCGGTAGTTAAGGCCTTGAGGGATAAAATTGTTATTCCAAAACCTTAATCCTTTTCTAAGCTGCCATCTATTCCCCTCCTCACGGTCGTTCAAAACCATATATTTATCCGATTGACGGACATTGTTTATTTATTGAGCTTTGTAAAAAAATATTAACGCAGCCTTTAGGTAATAAACGATGAAAATTTTTTATAAAAAGCGCTTTTTATCCTTCAGCAGCTATAATTCTAAATTATTATACTATTCCAAAATCATCTTAATTATTTTTAAAAACTATTAAAATTTAAAAAATGAAAAAAATTGCTATTCTTTTTATTCTGGCATTGCTGTCAGTTGCTTGTGGAAAAAAATCTGATCCTGCCCCAACACCTGCAAATGATATTTATATGAGTGCCACTGCCGACAATCAATCATTAAGTATTACCGGCCAAGGGAATTTAAGTAATATGAACGGGGTCTCATGTATATTTCAAAAAAGTAATAACAGCCTTTATATTGTTGGAGCTTTTCCGCAGGCAGACTTAAATATGCAGGTAAGTAGTTTTCCTAAGAAGGCCGGTGATTATGATCTTACCCTCTCTGGCAATGCTGCCAGTTACTTTGATACAAAAAGTCCTTTAAATCCTGTTGTTTATGTAAATGATAAAAGTGAAAAAGGTGTACTGAGCATTTCGCTTTTTGATGGAAAGACAGTGGAGGGTACTTTTTATTATTCAACTTACAATAATTCACTCAAAAAAGCAGTCAAAGTTACCGGTGGTAAATTCAAAGTTCCCTATGTGGAACAATAAGAAATTGAATGTTTGATTTATTTATAACAAACATTTATGTTTCATCATACTTAATATATATATAAAGACCTATTATTATCAAACCAATGAAAATGAAAACAAAAATTAACGTTGCTATTGCAATCATAGCATTATCATTTAGCATACTTGGATGTAAAAAAAATGATCCTGAAATTACTGTTAAGCATGTATATGTAGCAGGGTTTGAAGCCAATACTGCTAAGTATTGGAAGGACGGAGTGGCGGTTCCACTTACTGACGGAAGCAAGTTTTCTTCAGCCAGTTCTATAAAAACCTCCGGGAATGATGTGTATGTAGCAGTAAATGAGGGTGAAACAACAAAATATTGGAAGAACAGCACTTCTGTAAACCTAACTGATGGAAGTAAACAAGCTTCCGTTTCTTCTATTGCAGTTTCTGATAATGATGTATATGTAGCAGGAACTGAAAATAAATCACATTTTGTAGCTAAATATTGGAAGAATGGTACTTCTGTTAATCTTACAGATGGAAGCACCGATTGTTTTGCCAACTCTATTTTTCTTTTGGGTAGCGATGTTTATGTGGCAGGGACTATTAATAACGGGAAACATGATGTTGCTACATATTGGAAGAATGGCACTATTGTCAATCTTACTGATGGAAAGTATCCATCTTCGACAACATCAATTGCTGTTTCAGGCAATGATGTATATGTAACAGGGTATGAATATATTGGTGGTAAATACGCTATTGCTAAATATTGGAAAAACGGAACGTCTGTTGACCTTTCAGATGGAAGTATTAATGCTTATGCAATTTCTATTACTATTTCCGGAAATGATATTTTTATAGCAGGTTATGATGGAAATACAGCCAAATATTGGAAAAATGGAACAGCGGTAAATCTTACAGATGGAAAAAACAGAGCTAAAGCCTTATCCATTGCAGTTTTTGGCAATGATGTGTATGTAGTAGGTAATGAGTCTATTGGGATTCACACTGTTGCTAAAATTTGGAAAAATGGAGCAGCATCATTACTCAGCGATCCGGGTAATGATGCCGTGGCATTATCAATAGTATTGGGGTTTTAATAAAAAGTCAATTAAAATAGTCGATAGATTTTTAAACTATCGACTATTTTAAAGTTATTAACTTCTGCTCATGCCTAATATACACATATTACAGATGAACTCTCATATTGGTATTTAACCGGTCATAATAATTACGAGTCGAATTCAAATATGTTCACCTTAAACCTATCAATATGCTCACCTTTAGTTTATACAAAAAAATAGAAATATTTACAATAATATTTTTAACAATTTCGATTTGTGTAAAAGCACAGAACTTGCCGGTTATTACCCCCAAACCTGTCATTGATGATTACTTCGGTATTAAAATAGAAGATCCTTACCGGAATATTGAAAACCTGGAAGATCCGGAAGTTAAAGCCTGGATGAAGGCGCATTCAGAATACGCAAGGAAAACTCTAAATAATATTCCGGGAAGGCAAGGTCTGATTGATAAAATGAAAGAATTCGATTCAAGAAGAGCAGCCCGTATAAGCGACGTAAAAGTGCTAAAAAATGATATGTATTTTTATTTAAAAATACGCCCTGAAGACCAACAAGCCAAACTATATTATAGAAATGGCTATAAAGGTGAAGAAACTTTGCTTTTTGACCCTGAAACTGTTGCAAAGGGTAAGGTTTACACAATAAGTAAATTTTCCGCAAGTGAAGATGGAAGCAAGGTTAACTTGGTAATAGCAGAAAAAGGTGCTGAACTTGGAGAATTATTAGTTATCGATGTTAAATCAAAAAAACTTTTTCCCGATAGGATAAAAAATTCATTTGATTTAGGGTTTTGGATGCCTGATGGTAATAGTTTTACCTATACACCTTATAACTCTAACAATATCCAATCAATGGAGTCAGTGACCTATACTCAGGCCAAACTCCATACATTAGGAACATCTGTAAGTGGTGACAAAGTGATCTTTTCATCAAAAATAAACCCTGAAATGGGAATAAAAGGCGAAGAACTACCCATGGTAGTATATGATAAAGATTCAAAATTAATTTTTGGCATTTTATATACTGATGACAGATCCCTTAAAATGTATTATGCACCGATTGCTGAATTGACAAAGCCAAAAATAAACTGGAAGCCTTTATTTACAACCGACATGGAAGTGACTAACTTTAAAAGCAATGCAAAATATATATATTTCACCACCTCTAAAAATACTTCGCGCCAAAAATTGATGCGAACTCTATTGAGTAATATCGATGCAAAATCAGCGGAAACAGTAGTAGAAGAAAGCCCAAATGAATCAATAAACGATAAAAGTCTGGTTATTACTAAGGACGGGGTATATTTCTCCAGAACAAAAAACGGAGTAGAGGCATTTTTATATATGGTAAGTGAAAATAAAGAATTGGTTGCTATTTCTCTTCCGAAGCCTGCCGGCGCGCTAAACTTGCTAGAAAAAGACGTAAGTGAATCAGAATTATGGGTATCTATTGCCGGTTGGTCAACTCCCTCCACACGATATCTATACGATATTAAGTCTAAAATTTTTACCCAGCAGCCTTTATCAAAAGTACCCAAATACCCTGAATATTACGACCTGATTGTTGAAGAGCTTATGATACCTTCGCACGACGGTGTGATGGTACCGTTATCAGTTATGTATAAAAAGGGGACACTTAAGAACGGCACTGCACCTTTATTATTGGATGGGTATGGAGCTTATTCTGTATTGTTAGATCCGGTTTTTTCTGCCGGATATTTATTATGGACTTTAAATAATGGTATTTTGGCAACGGCGCATGTAAGGGGTGGTGGAGAGTTGGGAGAAGCCTGGCATAAAGCCGGTCAAAAAACAACCAAACCCAATACATGGAAAGATTTAATAGCAAGTGCGGAGTATCTTATTAAGAATAAATATACCTCCTCCCAACACCTTGCCATAAACGGTGGAAGTGCTGGGGGCATTTTAATAGGAAGGGCCATGACAGAGCGGCCAGACCTCTTTGCTGCTGCAATACCTGAAGTAGGTTGTATGAATGCACTTAGATTTGAAAATTCACCTAATGGACCGGTGAATACCCCGGAATTCGGAACTGTGAAAATAGAACAAGAATGTAAAGCACTTATTGAAATGGATGCTTACCTGCATTTAAAGAAGGATGATAAGTATCCTGCCACTTTAATAACAGCAGGCTTTAATGATCCCCGAATAATTGCCTGGCAGCCGGCTAAATTCGCTGCACGCCTGCTTGTTGTAAACAAATCGGACAAACCGATTTTATTTTTTACTGATTATGAAGCCGGCCATGGAATAGGAAATGCAAAGCAAAAACAATGGGAACAATTTGCCGACCTTTTTTCTTTTGGTCTATGGCAAACAGGGGCACCTGGGTTTCAGGTTATAAAAAAGTAAATTAGGATTTCATTTTAATTTTTAAAATTCATTGTTACATAAATAATAATTTATGTAACAATGAAAGTAGCTAATAACTGATTAAAGTTATATTAAACCTATTAAATGAAAAATCGGAGTAGTAACATTTGTTCTGCAATCGGTAAATGTGCTATACTTTTAGGCCATTATTAAAGGTTTATGATTAATCTAGTTGATAGATTGTTAAGCATTCTATCAACTAAATTTTAATTTATTCCTAAAGTCGCTTGGATAACTTTACAAGGTTTGCTCTAATGCTCATTATATATTAAACTGTTTTATAATGGACAGAACTTTATTATTTTAAATTTAACATCATTTAATATCTACCAAAGCAAAAAATCAACATTAGACCCTGCTTCTAAATTCTCTTCTTCTGTTTTATGAATAGCAAGCCCATGAGAGCCTACTGTTGAAGTAATATCACCCGATCCATTGAATTTGTTTTGTAAAAGACCGTAAGGATTGCTTTGAATAGTACAAGGGAAAAATTCATCTAACTTTACTTTTTTTAATTTCTGCTCAAGTAATGGAATTTTTAATATGGGTTTTTGACCTAAACCAAAACATGAAAGTAAGTAAGGTTCTACAAATAATTTAAAACAAACCTGACAAGACATAGGATTTCCGGGAAGTGCAAAAACCAAACCACCGTTTGGCATTTTACCACACCAAAATGGTTTTCCGGGTTTAATCGCTACCTTATGAAACAATTTTTTTACACCTATTTTTTCCAACACATTCGGAATAAAATCTGCATCACCTGCAGATACTCCCCCTGATATGATGATAATATTATAATCAAGGGCATTTTTTAAATGTTGGAATAAAATTTCCTCATCATCAGGTAAAATGTTTTTAATTGTAGGTTTAATTAAAAATTGCCTTAACATGGCTTCAATGGTATAACTGTTTGAATCATGGATTTGATAAGATAAAACATCCCGGTTTAAAGGTTTTATTTCGTTTCCGGTAGAAAAAATAGCAACAGCAGGTAATTTTTGAACTTTGATTAATCGTTTTCCAATTGATGCGAGAGCAGTAAGTAGCGAATGGTTACAAATTTGACCGGTTTTTAAAATGATTTCATTTGCTTTAATATCTTCACCCTTTATGGAGATATTTTGGTATTTTCTGAGTGATTGAATTTTTATAATTATGGAAGTAGAAGTTTCTTCCGTGTCTTCACGTTTAATCACAACGTTTGCACTTTCAGGCACAGGAGCACCTGTCATAATTTTATAGCATTCCTTTTCTTTTAATATATAATTTGAAACTTGACCGGCATAAACGTCTTCTGCGATTTTGAAATCTGTTACTCCATTTTCAAAATCAACAATGTCGATGGCGAAACCATCCATTGCACTTCTGTTAAAAGGCGGGTAATCCCTATCTGCATAAATGTTTTCAGCTAATACCCTTCCAAAGCAATTATCAATTTCAATTACCTCTTCACCAAAGCTATTTGCATGAAGATTAATAATTTTCTGTGCTTCTATAAATGGTATCATTTTATTTTACATTAAGCACAAATATATTCCAATCTTAATTCGATCATTTCAGATTATCTTTTTTAATATAAATTATTTTACCGGGATTTATATTTTAAAAATGATAGTGAGTTTAAAATATAAACATCAAAAATTATTGAGGACCCCCTCCGGGTGGGCTTTTCGTTGCAATCTTTTTGTTCGTATCTCATAAAAAAGGATCTCCACCGCAATCTTTACCCCAAAAATAAAACTTATTACAAAAAATAATTTTTAATTATTAGTTTACCGATATCAATATATTCATAATTTAAATATATCTGCAATAAATGCCTAATTGATTTTGCTGACGGAAATGTGTTTTTCAGGCAGGTTTTTATTCTGCTTTTTTATTGGGAGAAAAGCTTTTTAAATGTTTTTTTGCGTAATATCATGCTTATTCGATTCCAATAAATACAAATCCGGCTTCTACTTTCACAGGATATGTTTTTATGGATCCTTCGTCTCCATTTAAACATTCCCCGCTTTGCAAAGAAAAACTTTTTTTATGAAACGGACATGCTACTTTGGGTTCGTCATTTGCAGAGCCAATCATTCCTCTGCTCAAAGCCATTTGTTGTCGATGCGGACAAAGATTTTGAGTTGCATACCATTCACCTCTGCGTGTGAAATTAAAAACCGCTATTTGTTCGTTTTCATATTTTATACATGCTCCACCGTTCTCCGGTATGTCATCAACCGAGCATGCTAAAAACCATTTTATAACTGATACAGTTTGCATAAGCATTTTATTTGTAATGAATTATTAGTATTAAGTAATGAGTATTTTAATATTGGGTAGAATTTGGTATTTAACATAGTGAAATTAATAATATGTATTAATTAATACTTACCTACTACCTACTCAATACTAGATTCACTTCCATTCAACAGCTTTTATTTGTTCTCTCATTTGCTCAAATTTTATTGTTGGGTCTTTTTCTTTCGGAGCATTAACAAAATGAGCAAATCTTTTACGCAAAATTGGATTTTCAACTACTTCTTTCCATTCACAACTATAAGTATCTACCAATAATTGCATTTCTTTTTCCCATTGTTCAGCCATACCAAGACTATCATTAACTACCACATTTCTTAAATAATTTATACCACCTTCCATTTTATCTAACCATGGAGCAGTACGAGTTAATGGATCGGCCGTTTTGATATAAAACATTAAAAAGCGATCAATATATTGTACACATTGCTCACTGCTTAAATCAGTAGCAAGTAACTCTGCATGCCTTGGTTTCGATCCACCATTGCCACATACAAATAAATTCCAACCTTTTTCGGTTGCTATAATTCCAAAATCTTTACTCTGCGCTTCTGCACATTCCCTAATGCAACCGGATACCGCAGATTTTAATTTATGTGGAGCTCTCAATCCTTTGTAGCGATCTTCAATTTGAATAGCAAAAGTTACAGAATCATGTAAGCCAAACCTGCACCAAGTAGAACCAACGCAACTTTTAACGGTTCGTAAACCTTTCCCATATGCATGACCACTTTCAAAACCTGCATTAATAAGCTCTTCCCAAATATCCGGAAGGTCGGACACGTGCGCACCGAACATATCTATGCGTTGTCCGCCCGTTATTTTTGTATATAATCCGTATTTTTTTGCAACTTCTCCTATTACTATTAATTTTTCGGGTGTTATTTCCCCTCCTGCTATTCTGGGTACTACAGAATAGGTACCTCCTTTTTGAATATTCGCTAAAAATCTGTCATTGCTATCCTGAATGGTAGGTTGTTTTAAAATTAAATCATTCCACAAACTTGCCAATATTGAAGCAACTAAAGGTTTACAAACTTCACAACCATCTCCTTTCCCGAATTGATCCAATGCATCATCATATTTTTTTATTTCATGTATTTTAATCAAATCGAATAATTCTTGTCTTGAATAATTTAAATGCTCGCAAATAACATTTTTCACATACTTACCCTGTGCTTTTAATGTTCCATTGAGTATGTCCTTTACCATTGGTATACATCCACCACATCCTGTTCCTGCTTTGGTACATTTTTTTATTTGGTCTACAGTTTCACAATTTTGGACGATTACAGAATCGCAAATTTCTTTTTTATTTATTGATTCACAGGAGCAAATTAATGCTTCATCAGGTAAGCTCATCACTCCGGCCCCTTCGCTTTCCCCACCTCTATTTCCTAAAATTAAATCTTCCGGGTTGGGAGGAAGGATAATTTTATTGTTTGTCGTTTGCAAAAGCATATTATAAGCTTCCGCTTCACCAACTAAAATTCCGCCCAATAATGTTTTACCATCATTCGAAACATTTATCCTTTTATAAATAGTTTTATTTGTATCTTCAAATACTATTGTGCGGCAATCGGGAGTATTAATGAATGGATTTCCAAAGCTGGCGACATCAACACCAATAAGTTTTAATTTCGTACTCATATCGAAATTTTTAAAACTTTTATCACCACCGGTAATATTAGTTGCAACAACTTCTGCCATTTCATAACCCGGTGCTACCAAGCCATAAATCATATTATTAATTAATGCACATTCACCGATGGCAAAAATAGACTCGTCAGATGTTTGCATTTTTTCATTTACAAGTATTCCGCCTCTCGTACCTACCTCCAAGCCTGATAATTTTGCTAATTCATCACGCGGTTTAATACCTGCCGATATCACAAGCATATCAATTTCTAGTAAACTTCCATCTTCAAATTGCAAAGAACTTATTTTATCATTCCCTATTATTTCTGTTGTATTTGTATTGGTGTGAATATTAATACCTAAAGTTGAAAGTTTAGCTTTTAAGATATTAGAACCGGCTTCATCAATTTGCCTTGGCATTAACCTGGGTGAAAATTCTATTACATGATTTTCTTTCAAACCAAGGTCAATTAATGCTTTGGCTGCTTCAAGCCCAAGCAATCCACCACCAATTACTGCTCCTTTTGTTGCTTTTTTTGAATAATCAAGCATCATTTCAAGGTCTTCAATTGTTCTGTATACAAAAACTCCATCTTTCTCAATACCGGGGATATCAGGAACAAAGGGTGCCGACCCGGTTGCCAATATTAAATAATCGTATTGTTTAGTAATACCATGATATGAATGGATGGTTTTGTTTTCCCTATCAATATTTTGAACAGGATCTGATAATTGTATTTTAATATTATTTTCGTTATACCAGGCCAGAGTAGATAGACTTAAGTCGTCACTTGTTTTACCCGAAAAATATTCACTTAAATGTACCCGGTCGTAGGCATGGCGTGGCTCTTCACCAAAAACAGTTATTTCAAAGTTTTTTGAAAACTCTTTAGATATAAGTTTTTCACAAAATTTATATCCAACCATTCCATTTCCAATTACTATTATTTTAATTAATGATTGGTTTTCCATAATTGAAATCAGTTAACTAAATATGATTATTTTTTTAAACATTATAATACTTTACCCGGTATAATTACTTATCTAAATTTTAATTCTTTGTATTAAAATCTGTCCGGAAAATCTTAAAAATGAAAAATTCTAAACAGAATTTTAATTTGTTTTATTTGGTAATGATGTAAAAATATTTTTTATATTTGATAAATAAAAGAATTATATACTTTTATTTATCAAATTCATAAAATCGTATCACATTTTATTTGTAAAATTATATTTTTGTTAATCTTTAGTTCATTGCGTAAGAATTTTTTAAAAATAAGTATAAATACTTATTAAATATTAACTTGATTTTATTATGAAAAATGCAAAATTAACCTTAGTTGGCGCAGGACCCGGAAGTGCAGATTTGATAACTTTAAGAGGTATTAATGCAATTGCTGCAGCTGATGTGATTTTATATGATGCTCTGGCAGATGAAAATTTATTAAAATATGCCAAAAAGGGTTGCATCAAAATATTTGCAGGCAAAAAATTTGGTTGCAGCATTCTTTCTCAGCAAGAAATAAATAATTTGATTATTGAAAATGCTCTTCAACATGGTCATGTTGTTCGATTAAAAGGAGGAGATTCGTTTGTGTTTGGAAGGGCCACTGAAGAAATAGATGCAGCTCGAGAATTTGGAATTGATATAGAAGTTGTACCGGGTGTGAGTAGTTGCATTGCAGTACCTGCTTCCGAAATGATACCTGTAACATCAAGAGGTATTAGTGAAAGTTTTTGGGTGATAACCGGAACAACTAAAACCGGAGAAATATCTAAAGATATATTTTTAGCACCTCAATCTTCTGCAACTATAATAATATTAATGGCGATGAGTAAAATTGAATTTATTGTGGAAATTTTTAAAACTTATAATAAAGGACAAACACCAATGATGATTGTGCAAGATGGTTGGACGGATAATCAAAAAACAATAATAGGCAATGTTGATACCATTTTAGAAAAAGTAAAAAGGGCAAATATTAACAATCCGGCTGTGATGGTAATTGGTGAAGTTGTTGGCTTACATGCATCTTTTGCGGAAAGTGTAGCAAAAGAGTATGTTGAGGTAAATAAATAAAAGGAATAGGCAAAAATTAAAAATGAATTTGCAAAAAAGATAGATAATATGATTAAAAAAAATAAATTATAATGCTATTCAACTATTTTAAAATTAACTTTTGCTTTTTCTAAAGTCATATAATTAAAATGCCACCACTCATATTTAATGGGTTCGAAACCTGCTTTTTGCATTACTTCGCGCAAAAGTTTGCGGTTATTTATTTGTTTTTGGTTAAGTTTCCCTTCTGTTAAGAATTCTTTTTCCTTTATGGGATATGCCAATTCTCCAAAATAATCAAAAGGTGTACCCATATCAAGCGGTATCCCGTTTTTATCAGCAATTGTTAAATCAACTGCACACCCAAAATTATGAATAGAGCCCTTTTGTGGGTTAGCAACATATTTATGTTTTTCGCTTAAAGGTTTTTGAAGTACATCCCACAATATCTGTTGTGCTCGTTTTGATCTTACCCCATCATAAATTAACAATCTTAAATCAGGGTTCTTCGCTTTTAAAAAAGTATTGGCTTCAATTAAATGCGTTGCAGTTATTTTTTGCAAAAAACAATGGGTAATACATCCATACACATCTTTGCCAACAAAATTATCTGTTGTTGAATATTTTAAATCTACCAATATTTTGGAATCCATTTCCTGAATATCTGTTAAACCCGCTTTCTTTAAACGAATTTCTTCTTTGCAATAATGAGTATTTTCTTGTGCGATCGAAGTGGTTATCAAACTATAAACAAGACAAAGAATTAAATAAAACTTTATAGAAATGTGAGTACCGGATATAAATATCATATTTTTTACTAAAAAATTAAAAGTCATTTTAAATTGTCGGATAAGCATTTTAAAAAGTTTGTTTTACACCATTTATATTAAGTAAGAATTCGTAAATTTATAAAAGCAGTGATAGATTATAATCCGGAATATCAAATATCTGCCTGAAGCATAGCTTAATATTTTTTGTAGTATATAAATAAGTCATCTGTTTTTACTTAAAAAGTTTTATGTTTTTAGTATAGATATTTTACAATTTTTCAAAAAAACATTTCTGTTTATAAATTTATTATTCTTTGATTAGAATTCTGATTTTGAGCCCCTATTGCTAATTTTAGGATAAACTGTATATATTTGGCAAATAATGCAAAGGCCTGATCCTATTAATCAGAAATTTTTTTACATGTTTTCAGGTAAACTTATAATTTTCTCTGCTCCATCCGGTTCGGGAAAAACCACTATTGTAAAGTATTTGGTAGAGAAAAACCCCATATTGGGTTTTTCTATTTCAGCATGCACGCGCCCACAAAGAAGTAATGAAATAGATGGTTCCGATTATTATTTTTTAACACCATATGACTTTCAGGAAAAAGTAAAAAGGGGGGAATTTGTGGAATGGGAAGAAGTATATGAAAATGGATTTTATGGTACTTTGGAATCAGAAATTGATAGATTGTGGAGCTTGGGAAAACATGTAATTTTTGATGTAGATGTAAAAGGGGCTTTAAATTTAAAAAAACTGTATAACGAGAAAGCATTATCCATTTTTGTAAAAGTACCTTCATATGAGATATTGGAAGCACGCTTAAAAAACCGGGGAACGGAATCGGATGCAAATATGGAACTTAGGTTGGCAAAAGTGCGTGAAGAGATGAATTATGAATATAAGTTTGATAAAGTACTTTTAAATAATGATCTGGATATTGCATTTGTAGAAGCGCAGAAAATGGTAGACGAATTTTTAAACTAATGAAAATAGGTTTATTTTTTGGCTCATTTAATCCAATTCACATTGGCCATTTAATAATTGCCAATACAATGGCAGAAAATACCGACTTGGATCAAGTTTGGTTTGTTGTTTCTCCTCAAAATCCTTTTAAAAAATCATCTACATTACTCCACGAATTTGACAGGTTGGATATGGTTGAAATGGCCATTAGTGATAATCATAAATTTAAGGCTACAGACATTGAATTTCATTTACCCAAGCCAAGTTATACAATAGATACACTCACATACATTCAATCAAAGCACCCCCGGCATCAATTTAAATTAATCATAGGCAGCGATAACCTGACCCAATTTAAAAAATGGAAAAACTTTGACCGGATTTTAGAATTTTATGGATTGTATGTTTATCCAAGACCAAATATCGTAAAAAGTGATTTAGAAAACCATCCCAATATTAAAATGGTTGAAGCTCCATTATTAGATATTTCCGCAACTTTTATCCGCCAATGTATTAAAGAAAATAAATCTGTTCAGTATCTATTGCCCAAGCCGGTAGAGGATTTAATAATTAGGAAGAAGTTTTATGTTTAAATCTGTTTTGATTTAAAGAATCTGAGTGTCAATTTATTATTTGAAACTAATCCCGGTTAAGTTACTATTTGTTTTTTTCATTTGTTTATGAAGTACGAGTTTTTAGAATAATTTTAAAAAAATAAAAACCCCACTAAATCAAATGATTTAATGGGGTTTTTATTTTTAATGTGGGGAAAGAGGGGTTCGAACCCCCGACCCTCTGCTTGTAAGGCAGATGCTCTGAACCAGCTGAGCTATTTCCCCTTTTGCAATCGTTTTCGTAAAAGGTTCGGCAAAGGTAAGTGTATATTTTAAAATTACAAGTTCTAAAGAAAAAAATATTAATTATGGTTTTAAACAAGGCAAAAGCAGAAATAAATGGGTGGCAGAAAACTTATTTTGCAAATGAATATTTTTTCTTATTCATTTGTTTTATAAACCTCAAAATATAAAATGATAATTTCGTATCTGATCAGTTTGATTACGTTAATAGTAATGGAAGTAGCGTTAGGAATTGATAATATTATATTTGTTACCATTCTGGCCAGCAAATTACCGGAGCATCAGCAAGGAAAAGCAAGGCGTTACTGGATGTTGTTTGGTATAATAGTCAGAATTTCTTTATTAGCCATTTTGATTTTGCTAATTGAAGAATTACATGGGTCCCTTTTAAAATTTAGCATTGGTGACTTAAAGTTTGACTTTAGTGGGAAAGATTTTATTCTTTTGGCAGGTGGTATTTTCTTGATATTTAAAAGCGTTAAAGAAATACATGAAAAATTAGAAGGTGAGGAAGAAACTGACGTTAAAACATTAAAAAATAATTTCAGGGACGCAGTCATTCAAATAGTTTTGGTTGATTTGATTTTCTCTATTGATTCTATTATAACCGCCATCGGTATTGCCGACAATTTATATATTATGTCTATTGCAGTTGTGCTTGCTATGGTAGGTATGTTTTACTTTGCCAAACCATTGGGAGATTTAGTAATAAAACACCCTACTTTAAAAATGTTGGCGCTTTGCTTTCTTTTATTAATAGGTGTTTTGTTGGTAGCAGAAGGTTTTGACCAGCATGTTAATAAAGGATACATTTATTTTGCAATGGGCTTTAGTATACTTGTGGAACTTTTAAATATCAGGTCCGATAAAAATAAAAATGAAGAACCGGTTCAACTAAAAGTGCCCGGTTTAAAGGATGATGAGATAAATAAATAATGTAACGTTCAGTTTTTTAGTTATTAAAAAATATTTTTTGTAATTAAATTAAAACTGATATATTTGCACCCTCAAAATAAAAAGCAAACGCGATGAAAAGAACATACCAACCCTCGCAACGAAAAAGAAGCAACAAGCATGGCTTTCGCTTAAGAATGAGTTCTGCTAGCGGCAGAAGAGTAATTGCCAGTCGCAGAGCTAAAGGTAGAAAAAAACTGACTGTTTCTGATGAAAGAAAACACAAAGGGTAATCACAAGTGTTAGATGTTACGAATTAAGTTTTTTTCTAAAAATTTTTAATTCGTAACTCTCCACGGTTTAAACCGGGTATTTAAACCATACTAATTTTCCACTGCCGGCAGATATCTCTTTCCACCGGATATTTTCAAATTTCACATTTACAATTCCACATGTTGGCATATCCCCA
This sequence comes from Spirosomataceae bacterium, assembly GCA_965248855.1. Taxonomy (GTDB): domain Bacteria; phylum Bacteroidota; class Bacteroidia; order Cytophagales; family 172606-1; genus CBDFKQ01. Next base: position 50,394 of record CBDFKQ010000005.1, read on the forward strand.
ATGCTTTCGTGAGTTAAATATTCCGATAAATAACTAATACCGGGGTTATGCCCTACCAGCATTACACTTTCTATCTCATTACTTAAGTTATTAATTATTTCCATCAGATTTCTCATCGAACCATTATATGCTTCTTCCGAAAAAAGAACTTTATCCAGGGGGTAGGATGTTAATTGTGCAAGAGTTTCTGCTGTGGATTTTGTCCTGCTTGATGAACTTGAAATAATTAATTGAAGTGAAATGTTTTCTGCAGCCAATATTTTTCCCATTTCGTAACTTTGAGACAAACCTGTAGATGTTAATTCCCTGTCAAAATCACTTTGACCTTGAGACTCCGCCTCAGCTTTTGCATGCCTTACAAGTAAAATTTTTTTATTCATGATTTTTTTCTTCTTTTAATGCTCTTCTCGATTAAACCCAACGTTTATATATATAAATGGTTTACATAATTGCACAACAACATATTAAAGTATAATTAAGATTTTTTAATTATAAATATAAGTTAAAGAAAGAATTTTAAAATCGTATTAAAAATATTTCTCCAATTAAATAATATCAAAAACTCGGCTTTTAATAAAAAATTATACTAATTGCCGAAAAAATGTAAGAAAGTATCTATAAGAGATTAAAATAAATAGTAGAATAACGTATTAACTTTTATAAAATGTCAAAAAATTTAGTCATAGTTGAGTCGCCTGCCAAGGCAAAAACAATTGAAGGATATTTAGGGAGCGACTATACTGTAAAATCCAGTTTTGGGCATGTTAGGGATTTACCTAAAGATGATAAGGCTATTGATATCAAAAATAATTTTAAACCACATTACGAAATTACTGACGATAAAAAGGAAGTAGTTTCTCAATTAAAAAAGTTAGTTAAAGAGGCAGATATTGTGTGGCTGGCTACTGATGATGACCGCGAAGGGGAAGCAATATCATGGCATTTAAAAGAAGCATTAAACTTAAAAGACGAAAATATTAAAAGAATAGTGTTTAGGGAAATTACCAAAAATGCTATTCTCAATGCCATAAAAAATCCGCGGACGATTGATATGGATTTGGTAAATGCACAACAGGCAAGGAGAATATTAGATAGGTTAGTGGGGTTTGAGCTCTCACCGGTGCTTTGGAAGAAAGTAAAAATGGGACTGTCTGCAGGTAGAGTGCAATCAGTAGCGGTGCGTTTAATTGTTGAAAGGGAAAGAGAAATAGATGGCTTCGTTCCAAAATCATCATATAAAGTTTCCGCTTTATTTGATTTAGAGAAAGGCAAATCATTGCCGGCAGAGCTTTCTTCATCAATAGAGAAAGAAGATGCAGCACGTTCGTTTTTAGAAAGATGTATAAATGCAACATTTTCAATTAAAAATATTGAAACAAAACCTGCCAAAAAATCTCCGGCAGCACCTTTTACAACATCAACCCTTCAACAAGAGGCAAGCAGAAAACTATATTTTTCTGTAGCTCAAACCATGACATTGGCGCAGCGATTGTATGAAGCCGGTAAGATAACATACATGCGAACTGACTCTACCAGTCTTTCGCAAGATGCTTTAAACAATGCAAAAGGAACGATTGAGCAAAATTATGGAAAACAATACTCGAATACCAGGCAATATAAAACAAAATTAGAATCTGCTCAGGAAGCGCATGAGGCAATAAGGCCAACAGATTTTTCTGTTTCATCTGCAGGTACAGATAGAAATGAACAAAGGCTTTACGAATTAATTTGGAAGCGTGCTATCGCATCGCAAATGGCAGATGCACAAATAGAAAGAACAACAGCTACAATTGCAATTAAGCCTGCTCAAAATGTGCCTAAAGATTTTTTAAATTCAAATGGTGATTTAAAAGAGCAGCTGACAGCAACCGGTGAGGTGATTAAATTTGATGGATTTCTAAAAGTTTATTTGGAATCATCAGATGATGAAGATGAAGAAAATAAAGGAATGTTGCCTCCAATTAAGATTGGTCAAATATTGGATTTAAATCAAATGAAAGCTACGCAACGTTTCAGCAGGCCGTCGGCAAGGTATACGGAAGCAAGTTTGGTTAAAAAATTAGAAGAACTTGGTATTGGCCGTCCTTCAACCTATGCACCAACCATTTCAACTATTCAAAAAAGAGGTTATGTAGAAAAGGAAGATAGAGAAGGAAAACCAAGGACGTACAAATATTTGGTATTACAAAAAAATGAAATTTCGGAAAAAAATGAAACCGAAACAGTCGGTACCGAAAAATCTAAACTTTTCCCAACTGATATTGCTACTATTGTAAACGATTTTTTAGTGCAACATTTTCCGGATGTAATTGATTACTCTTTTACTGCTACTGTTGAAAAGGAATTTGATGAAATAGCAGGTGGAAAGAGGGAATGGGTTGAAATGATTGACGATTTCTATCATGGTTTTCACAAAAAAGTAGAAGAATCGCAAGAAGTTAAAAGAACAGATCTTGCCACTTCGCGCACTATTGGTGTGCATCCGGAAACGGGAGAAAATATTTATACAAGGCTTGGAAAATTTGGACCTTTTGTTCAGATTGGTGAAACAGATGATGAAAAAAAACCTTTGTATGCAAGTCTGAAAAAAGGCCAGAGGATGGAAAATATCAGCCTTGAAGATGCCTTGGAATTATTTAAATTACCAAGGGAAATTGGTCTCTACGAAGAGAAGCCAATGAAAGCTGCAATAGGCAGGTTCGGCCCGTATATTCAACATAACAGCAAATTTTATTCTTTGGCGAAAACAGATGACCCTTATGACGTAAATGCAGAAAGAGGAATAGAAATAATTGAAGCGAAAAGAAAAGCGGATATTGAAAAATTCATTAAGGATTTTCCTGAAAACCCGGAAGTAAAAATATTGAATGGAAGGTTTGGCGCTTACATTGTAGTAGAGAAAAAAAATGTTAAAATACCGAAAGGTAAAGACCCGCTTTTGTTAACCTTAGAGGAATGTTTAAAATTAGCTGAAGCAACTCCGGAGAAGAAAGGAGGAAAAGGAAGGTTTGCCTCAAAAACAAAAGAAGCAGCTGCACCCAAAATAAAAACAAAAACTATTATTAAAGCTAAAAAAACACCTGCAAGAAAGGTAAAAACAACCAATAGGCCGGTTACAAAAAAGAAAAGCGTTTAGATTTCAAACCTCTTTTGTGATAAGGAATAATGATCAATTCATTTATTCCTTTTTTATGATATTTAAATAAATTATTAGTATTATTTTTTTTAAAACATCATATTTACTGCATAGCTTAAAAAATTTAACACTTAACCACCCAATTTTTATGAATAAAGTAGTAAGGATTATTTTAATAGTTGTTGTTATAGTCGCTATTGCTATTTTTGGTTTTTATCATTATACAAAATCACACAGCCCTTCAGAAAAAGTAAAAATAGAAAACGGGGGTTTAAAAGTTTCCGTCGACTACTGCAGGCCTTACAAAAAAGGAAGAAAAATTTTTGGAGGTATTTTGCCATATGGAAAAGTATGGAGAACAGGAGCAAATGAAGCAACGGTAATCGATTTTAATGAAGATGTGGTAATTAGAGGCAAAGCTTTGGGAAAAGGAGAATATTCTTTATGGACCATACCAACAGAAACTGAATGGACTATTATTTTTAATAAAGAAACGGGCCAGTGGGGTACAAATTATGATGGATCAAAAGATGTTTTAAAAGTACAAGTTCCTTCACAAAAAAGTAAAACACAAAGTGAACAATTTTTAATTAATCTTTCTCCCCAATCTGATGGTGTAGATATGACACTTAATTGGGATGAAACCGAAGTGGTGGTGCCTATCAAAAGAAAATAGTTTTAGAAGAAATAAAGTGGGTTATAAAACGGATTCACTTTATTTCATTTATAATGAAATTTACTATTTAGATAAGGTAGATTAAACCTCTAAACTTTCCTCAAAGAAACATCCTTTTCGTCTTCAATGTTTTTTTTTAATTCTTCCTCTTTAATAGAAACTTCAACTTTTTCAGATTTAAGATCGATTCGTATGAGAGCGAAAAGATTCATATAGATATTCGCAATCCAAACTAAAGAAAAACCGGCTATTAAATATCCTCTCCAATCTTCAAATAATAATTTGTAGTCAGTCAACAAAAGCATGGCTATCGTCACATAATGACTAAAACAATACTCGCAGGTGAAAAGATAAAAAAGTTTTCGGGTTAGAAGTTTCTTACCCAATTTACTTTTATCTATGCAATACTCGCGTGGTTCTCTAAAAACTTCTTCGTGAGTTACAGTCCAGGCAATACAGGCAATAGGAATAGATAAAATAAAAAGCCAGATAATTTGTAAACCTATACTCATTTCTATTTTATTGATTTTAAATTGGGTACAGAAAAATTTCTGTACCCAATTTAATTATTTTTTAATTGCTTTATGAATTTCTTTAGTAATTTGATCCATAGTTACCTGAGCCTCCATTTTAATTGGAGATTCGATAAAATGAATTCCTTTTCCTTCATTCCACGGTCCGCGAAAATCTTTTTCACCTTTATCGCCTTCACCGGTTGAATCATTATAAAACTGATCAACAATTCCCGGAGTTGGTGGAATTAAACCGATTACTAATGGATCCTTACCCATACTGTCCAAAGCAGCCATAAAAGCTTTTAGGTGGGTAATTTCGCGAGTCATTAAAAATTGTAAAGCATCTTTCGTACCCGGGTCATCACAAAAGTTTATTAATCTTTCATAAACAATTTTTGCACGTGCTTCCGCAGCAATATTACTTCGCAAATCAACATCAAGTTCACCTGTTACTTTTAAATAATCGGCCGTCCATGGGTTGCCTTGAGAATTAAATAATCCTACTCCACCACCGCCTGCGATAGCAATTAGTGGATCTGCGTCAGCGGCATCTCTATTTGTTTTCATCGGTTTCAGATGCATTCTTGCAAGTGTTCCGATTATTTCAAGATGGCTTAATTCTTCAGTTCCGATATCCATCAATAAATCTTTTCTGGCCGGGTCATCACAATTTAAACCCTGAATAGAATATTGCATGGCAGCAGCCAGTTCGCCGTTTGCTCCGCCGAATTGTTCTAGTAACATTTTTCCGAATCTTGGATCAGGAGTGCCAATATGAACGGTGTACATTAGTTGTTTAATGTGATGATACATAATAAAATTAGTTAGAGTTGATTATGTTAAAAGCAATAAAAAAATGATGCCGCCCCACACCATTATAAAGGAAATTATGTGCAAGGGGTGTTATATTTTGGCTTGAACTTTATTAGTTTGGATTTAAAAAAGTTGATAAGGAAATAAATTGACAGGCAGGGAAAAATTAAGCCAAAGTGATTATAAAATATAATATTATTTAATTAATTTCTTTAAACTTGTAATGTTACCATCTTTTTCATACATTAATTCTTGCCTGCCAAGCATTTCTTTAATAATATGTACAAATGTATTTCTTTCTGCATTTGGTATTTTCAAAAAAAGCATTTCCAAATTATATGATTTTTCATTTAAGATCATTAAAATCTGTTCCCTATAATGATTAAATATTCTTTGTGTTTCTGTTTTTTTTCTTTTTTGAACGCACACATCGCAAACCCCACATTCTTTGTCTGTCATTTCACCAAAATATTCCAATAACATAATATTTCTGCATCTATGGTTGGCTTCCACAAAGGCAACCATAGAGGTTGCCCTTTTCATTTTTATTTCTTTACGGGATATTAATAGATTAAAGGCTGAATTAGATTTCTGAGGATCTAAACGTGGGGTAAGAAAAACAATTTGTGGTTTATCTTTTTGTTTTACATAATTTATAATGCCGTTCTTATTTAAAACTTCTAAGGTTTTTATTACTAAATCTTTTGTTGAATGAGTTTTTACGGCAATATCAGCTTCAGAGATATTTTTAAAATCACTAAATAATTCCCCTCCATAAAGCCTTAAAACAACTTTTAAAAAGAAATCAAATTGTGCATTTGCGATTTGAAAATCGTAGAGTTTATTATGGTCAATTGTAATATGTAATTGCGATGGTTGGTAAAAAGCCTCGTTCAGTTGAATTAAACCAATTTCTTCCAATCCTTTTACAGCATAGAATGCTGGGATATTAGGTAAATTAAAGGCTTCGCAAAAGGTTTCCGAATTAAAATCAAAGCTACTAAATTCTCCACTGTTAACTGCCAATTGAAAGTAATTGCCTAAAGCCTGATAAACATTTCTTACAAATTCTATTTCGGGGTATTGCTCTTCAACCCTTTTAATTAAGGTAAGTGCGTCTGCTTTTTGAAAAAGCAAAACAGCATAACTTTTCTGTTCGTCTCGCCCTGCACGTCCGGCTTCCTGATAATATGATTCTATATTGTCGGGGAGATCGAAATGAATAACTACCCTTACATCCGGCTTATCGATACCCATTCCGAATGCATTAGTAGCAACTATTACTCTATAGTTATTTTCGATCCATTTTTTCTGGCTTTCCGATCTTTGTTTATAATCCAAACCCGCATGATAAAAAGTAGCAGAAATTTTATTTTTTTGTAAGAACAACGCAATTGATTGCGTTTTTTTTCTACTTCTTACATAAATAATTGCCTGGCCTTTAATACTCTCAAGAATTTGTAATATTTTTTTCTCCTTGTCTTCTTCAAATACAACCGAGTACGACAAATTAGGTCTTGAAAAACTTTTTTGAAATTTTTTATTTTTCCTGAAGAGAAGTTTTTCCATGATATCCTTTTGCACTTCGGGAGTGGCGGTAGCCGTGAGGGCGAGAACAGGAATATCCGGAATTATTTGGCGAATATCGGCAATGTGCAAATAAGCAGGCCGAAAATCGTAACCCCAATGTGAAATACAATGCGCTTCATCAACAGCCAATAAGCAAATGTTCATCCTTGCAACCCGGTCAGTAAAAATATCGGTTTGTAATCTCTCCGGTGATACATAAAGAAATTTAATATCGGGGTCATTCACACAATTTTCCAAAATAATATCAATTTCTTTTCTCGACATCCCTGAGTGAACGGAAACTGCTTTAATACCTTTTTTCAATAAATTTTCAACCTGATCCTTCATTAAAGCAATTAAAGGGGAAATAACAAGGCATATTCCATCCATTGCCATTGCAGGAACCTGAAAGCAAATTGATTTCCCACCACCTGTTGGCAATAAGGCTAATGTATCTTCCTTTTTTAGAACAGATTCAATAATTTCCTCTTGCAAGGCACGAAAGTTGTCATAGCCCCAATATCTTTTAAGTATTTCAAAAATTGACATTCTTTTTATTTATCATTAAATCTATTTTAATTGATTAATAAATGTAGAAATTTTATTGATCAAAGTGGGGGAAAGGGGAAGAGAAGGATTATTATAAGTTAAAATATTTTTTTGTCTATCTGCTTCCGCATTTTTTAAAATATGATTCATTCCATCTATTATACATAACTCGGCTTTGGGTTGGGCTTTATTTAAATTTTGAGCATCGTTTAAACTTACTTGAATATCGGTTGTTCCTTGAATAATCAGAATTGGAATTTGTATATTTTTAATTTCTTTTTGAGGGTCAAATTTAAACCATGATATCATTTATGGTTGTACGCTATTACGAAAAAGCATTGAAGAATATTTTATGTTTTTCACTAATTTTCCTTCAACCAAACTATCTATTACACTAAAAGCTTCGGATTTAAAAGGTTCAGGCTGACTTTTTAATTGCGCTTTTAAAATTTTATCGGCTGATTGCCCTGCTCCTGCCAAAGAAATATATCCATTTACAGACGATTTTCGAATTGCAACCATTCCTAAAAGTGATCCTTCGCTATGGCCTGCAACTATTATTTTACTAAATCTCTTATCATTTTTAAAAAAATCTATAATGGTCACAACATCGTCAATATAATCGTCAAAACGTAAATTTTCTTCTTTTGCATTAAAACCCTTGCTTTCACCTACCATTCTTTTATCGTATCTAAATGTGGCAATATTTTGTATTGATAAGTCATCTGCTATTAGGTTATAAGTATTTGTAATCATTCCCGGCTGGTTTCCATTTCTATCTGTTGGTCCTGAACCTGCGATTATTATTAATAATGGCATTTTTTTATTTATTGTAGGAAAGATTAAGGTGCCAAATAATTTTCCGGAAAATGTTGGTATAAATACATTCAGGGAATCTTTATTTAAATATTTTTGGGCAGAAATGGAGTGAAAAAACAATAAAACAAATAATAAACATGTTATTTTTTTCATAAGAAATTAAGATAAATTAGAATTAATTTTTTCCTTTTTGAAAATCATATAGGAATAGATGATTGAAATAATTGATAAAACAACAGATAATATTGTAATTAAAACAAACTTGTATTTTTCAGGAGTGAATAAAATAATTACCGTAGTAATTAAGCCGCCCCAAAACCAAATTTTAGAAGCCCATTGATGGGTTTTACGCCATACTGTTTCATTGTTTAAAGTCCATGGTGTTCTTATCCCAAAATAATAATTAGGCTTGATACTGAACATGAAATTGCCTAAGCCGGATATTAATAAACATATGCCAATAGCAATCGAAGATATTATTAAGCCATTAAAGTTTTTATTTACAGCACCAATAAATATGATAGCTGTAATAAAACTTAAAAATATACTCACAAGCAACCTTAGTTTATTGTAATTTAAATTATTTATCAAATACTTTTTAGAGGAAATACTTTGCGTGAAAAACATTGTGATATTAACCACCATGTTCAATACTATAAAAATTAATAATGCTTCTTTTTTATCAGCATATCCGTTAGGCCGGCCGGAAATATCAAAATGTATTGCTATTTCTGAAGGTATTTCTTTCCAAAAATAAATAACGTATACGAAGGGCGTAAATATCACAATCCAAATTAATCCTTCTATTATAAATCGTTGTTTCATATCATTAAGTTTTCTTTTGTAATTCAATAAGCCATATCATTAATTCATTCAAAACCGTTGTATTTATTGAATAATATATAAACTGCCCTTTCTTAATGCTCGTAACAAGGTCTGCCTGCTTTAATAAATCGAGATGATGAGAAATACTTGGTTTCGAAATATTAAACTTATCAGCTATTTCACCGGCTGTCATATCTTTTTCTTTCAAAAAATCTAATATTTGCCTGCGTGTTCCATCATTTAAAGCTTTAAAAACTTCGTTCATTAATTATATATTTAGACAAATGTCTAAATTAAAATTTTATTTTACAATTGAATTTTAATTTATTTCAAATTTTTATTATTATTATTATTAGCTGATGTTATGTAAATTATTTTTGCAATAGTCATTACTGCATAATCTTTAATTTTGGGTAATTCAAATCATTTAAGGGATTGTTTAAATATGAATAAACTGATATTGATAAACTGATTATTTAATCAGTTTTATTTTGGCCTAGGGATTGGAAAGTAAGGCGCGAGCCTCAGGCAAGCTTCAGGCATTTATTTTAATCTATTTTATAACTGAATAAGTTTAAAATAAAATCATAAATAATTCAATATTTAAACAGAATTAATTTTTATATTATTAATCTTAAATATTTTGGTGTGGTATCAATTGGTGAAAACAATTGTGAATCTTTCAATAGTTTTTATTAAAGAACTTTATGAATATATCAATATCGTTTTTTAGATAATGCAAAAAGAAGCATTAATTCTTTTTAGAATTGTTTTAAAAAAGAAATTTTGGCGATAAAATTACTTTCCTGTTGCCTTTGGGTAAGCATATTGACATGCGACCTATCAATAGTGATGTTATTTTTATTGTAAACAGGAGCAGTATATTGATAATCGTAGAAATTTTGGTTGTAAACCAAATAAATAAAACTCAATGGTTTAAATTCCCATGCTAACCTTATGTTCCAAACATCCCTGTTATTAAAAGTGTTTTTTTGGTAAAAACTTATTAATTGCACACGCGGGTTTAAAGCTGTTCTATTTTCAATACTCCACAATTGTATGTCTTTCGTAAATAAATCTTCACCTACATTTTTTAATTTATTTATTTCATAGTTTAATCCTAAGGAAAAATGCGGTATAGGTGAATACCTTAAATGAGAAAGAAAATAAGTTAATTTACCATCATAATATCTACCCGTTTGAAAATCCGTTGATATATAAAACTTTTTTGATTGATCTGTACTTAAAAGTACTTCGTATCTGTTATAATTAAACTTTCCTGAACTTATATTTAAATCTAAAGGCCTTAAATCTCCATCATCCAATCTTTCAAATACCGGATTTACAAAAACACCAAAAAGCCCGCCGTTTTGGAAAGTAAACCAAAGAGGATTAAAGTTTAATTGATATTCCTGAACATAACCGGTAGAAAGTTTATGAAAGACCTCCATAAAAACGCCGGGTTCAAAATTTCTAATCCATTTTGGCAGCCATTTTGCTCTATTTACTAAAAACATACCCGGAGTGGTTGCTATAACATCCTGCCTTGACACAAAACCAACCTCTGGCGAAAAATCTTTAGAAACTATAGATTCCGTCCACCAACCAACCCATTGATTATTTTTATGCATGAATTGTGCATAGCCGGAGTATCCATTGCCTTTATATTTACCTGAAGTAGAAGTTATTCCCATAAAGTTAAATGATAATGATTCGCTTATTCTAAAAAAACCATCAAAAGAACCTGTTAAATTAGTGTAACTTGGCGTTGTATCATTAAGGCTTGCCTGGTTTTTTGCGGTAATCAATCCACCAATTCTATTTTGTTCACCAATGTTTTCTGAAAACCTTGCTATAGCATAGTAAGTAAGAGGGCTATCCTTATAATTTCTCTGGCGCATTAAAATACCTCCAAAATTTCTTTTTAATGACCTGTAAACAAACCTGCCACCTACATCAATAGGAATGGGCTTTCCAAAATCGTCTAATCCTATTTTTCGACTAAAGAAAGGTTGTATAACCATTTGACCTCCTATAGTTTCATCTATTGGAGCGATTCCTACACCAAACAAACTTGCATTTTCTAAAAAGAATTGGCGGCGTTCCGGAAAAAAGACTTCAAACCGAGTTACATTATTTACTTGTCTATCCACATCTGCCTGAGCGAAATCGGTATTCGCTGTAATATCAAGTACGGCACTTGGATTTATTGCCCATTTTATATCACCACCTAATTTTAAATTTGTATTACCGGTATAACCAATGTCATCCCCTGCCTTTTTATCATCGGAAAATAATAAATAAGGTTGCACACGTATATTTGGCGACGGTGGAGGAGGTTTAATACCACTTAAAATGCCTGCATAGTCCATCCTATAAGCAGAAAAAGCTCTTGGAAAAGGGTTCCACGCGGAAATTTCGTTAGAAAATCTCCTGTTACGAAAAAAGTTTATACCCCATGACTGCACTGAGTCTTTACTTTTGGGATATCTTAATGTTTGCCATGGAATGCTATATTCGGCAACCCATCCTGAATCTGATATAAAAGTTCGCACTTTCCAAAGCCCTTCCCATTCCGAATCATATAAGGCATCATCGAAGGAAAGTAAATCGCGCTGAGTGCCATAAGGATTTGTTGCGAGGGACATTGCATTTCGCTTGTCATTAAAACCATCAATGGAAATACCGAAAAAATCATGAGATAATGGATCGAAATCTCTTTTAAAATTTGGAACTCTTATACCTTTTTTTCCCAACGTATCTTTGTTAAAAACACCTATATACAGATAACGTCTATTATATAACATTTTAACCCAAGAGTCGAAATTTGCTTTATCGCCTTGATTTGGTTCAACCTGAATAAAATTACTTGTAGCTTTTTGATTTTTCCATTCAGCTTCGTCAAGCTTTCCATCAATTTTTAAATTATTTTTTATTTCACCCGCTTCTATTTTTTTTTTATCCTCTAATGGTGAAAAGACAGTTGCCGGTTTTTGTGCTGCTGCTGCTAAAGAAATAAAGAAAAGAAAAAAGCTGATTTTCATGTGGTTTGATTTATTAACCCGGTTAGAGCTAATTTTTATACTCCTAAATTAAATGGTATATAAAGGATAATAAAAATCTAAAAAAAATATTTTATAGAAATGTAAGGTATTCTTTATAATAGAATATTTATGTATGTATTTATTTTTCTCCTAATAATTCCTCATAAATTTTAAAATTCTCCTCATCAAAACAAACAAAAATTACTTTTTTAATACTTATCTGTTCTTTATAAAAATTTCGAACTGCCTTAATAGCAATAATCGCAGCTTTATCTTTTGGGAAACTATATATACCGGTACTTATATTAGGGAAAGCAATGGTTTCAACTTTTAATTCTTCTGCAAGTTTTAAAGAATTGGTATAACAATCGTTTAATAATTCTTCTTCATTTTTATTCCCTCCACTCCAAACCGGCCCTACTGTATGTATTACAAATTTTGAAGGTAAATTTCCACCGGAAGTATAAACGGCCTCTCCTACATTGCAACCGCCTTGTTTATTTCTTATTTTTACACACTCTTCTAAAATAATTTTCCCACCTTTTCTATGTATTGCGCCATCCACTCCTCCACCACCTAAAAGGGAAGAGTTTGCAGCATTTACTATTGCATCCACTTTAACTTCTGTAATATCTGCATTGATAAGTTGTATTTCCATATTTTTTTAAACAAAAAAAAGTCGGTAAATTCTCAAATTGAAAATTTACCGACTTTTTTTATATTATTAACTAATTATTACAACAGATACTTTAAAGTAATTACCTCTTTTTCACTTAAATATCTCCAATTGCCACGGGGTGTTTCTTTTTTAGTGAGTCCGGCATACATTACCCTGTCTAATTTTATTACCTCATATCCAAAGCTTTCAAAAATCCTGCGAACCACTCTATTCTTCCCACTGTGAATTTGTACGCCCAGCATTGTCATATCAGCAGAAACTGTTGCCATTTCGTCCACTTTTACATTTCCATCTTCTAAATCCACACCTTTTAAAATTTGTTGAAAATGCTCGTTGAGTATGGGTTTATCCAGTTCAACTTCATACAATTTTTTAATTTCATTGGATGGGTGGGTAAGTTTTTCGGCAAGCTCACCATCGTTGGTCAGTAATAATAAACCGGTAGTGTTTCTATCTAATCTTCCCACAGGATATAACCTTTGTGAACCTGCGGTTCTGATTAAATCCATAACCGTTTTTCTTCCTTCAGGGTCGTCAGTAGTTGTAATATAATCTTTAGGTTTGTTAAGTAAAACATATATAAGTTTCTCTCTGTTTAGAGATTTACTCCCATATTTTACAACATCGGTAGGTTTTACTTTAAAGCCAAATTCAGTAATTATTATTCCGTTAACTTTTATTTCACCTGCTTCTATCAATGTATCTGCATCACGGCGTGAACATATGCCGGCATTTGAAATATACCTGTTCAAACGGATGAGGCCTTGCATATCTCCTTCCTGCTCTTCATTCTTCTTTCTTTTTTTTGCACGCCTTTCGTATTTCTCCAGGTTATAATCGGGCTGAGCCGACCTATTTTTGCCAAACGCATGATTCTCACGCCTTACGATAGACTCCTTATTGAAAGAAAAAGTTTTTTTTTCTGTATTTTCTTCCCTTGGTTCATCTTCTCTCACCTTGAAAGTCTTTTTGACAAACTTTGATGAAGCTTCTTCAGATGAATTTATGCTGGTTCTTCCATTACTGTTATTCCTGAAAGAAGGTCTTTCAGTTAATTGAATATTAGATGTTTTTCTCCTGAATGTTTTTCTTTCAGTGTCTTTATTAAACGTTCCTTCGCTTTTTGGTTTTGACTTTTGAGAAAAACCTATATTTGAAAATGCTCTTTTCTTTTGATAAGATCCTTCAAGTGGTTTATTTGAAGGTTCTTCGCCGGTGGGTTTTGGCTTTTGAGTATATCCTTCTTTATCTGAAAATGTTTTCTTTTTATATTTACTTTCTGTTCCCTGAGTATAATAACCGCTTTTAACAGGTTTGGCTTTTTGTGAAAAACCTATATCAGAAAATGCTCTTTTTTTCTTATATCCTCCTATTGAAGTTTTATTTGTAAACTCTTCCGATTCACGCTTAGGCCTTGGAGTACTGCCTTCAGTATCGTCGTAAGCTTTCTTTTTAGGTGTATTTTCAGTTCCCTGAGTGTAATAACCACTTTTAACAGGCTTAGGCTTTTGTGAAAACCCGGTATCAGAAAAAGCGCGTTTCTTTTTAAAACCTCCTTCTGTTTTTTTATTTACAAAACCCTCGCCGGTTGATTTGGGCGGATTGTTATTATCAGAATATGTTTTTTTCTTTTGGTAAGACCCTTTAGTACCTTGGGTATAATAACCTTTTTTTTCCGGTTTAGCTTTTTGAGAAAATCCTGTATCCGAAAATGCAGGTTTCTTTTTTGCAAAGTTGCTTTCGCCTTCACGAGATACAGAACCATTTATTCTGTTTGATTTGGGTTTATCGGAAAATCTGTTTTCTGATACTGCTTTTTTCTTAAAGCCGGTGGATGATTTAGTAAAAGGTTTGGCAACTCTTTTACCACGAGAGGAGAATTTATTATCTTCCATAAATTTGCAGTATCACTACTGTAGTTTTTTTTAAATGAGTAAAAACAATTAACAAAAATCAAACCAAAATAATTTCATTATAATTCTTCACCAATTTGATTTACAACTTCTGCAATATCTTTTGGTTGCGGTAAATCTTTAATTGAGTTAATTCCAAAATATTCCATAAATTTTGGGCTCGTTCCATATAATAATGGCCTTCCTACAGAATCTGACTTTCCAATAATTTCGACAAGATCCTTTTCTAATAGTTTTTGAACGGCATGATCGCAATTTACACCGCGAATTTGCTCTAAGCTTGTTTTTGTAATAGGTTGCTTATATGCAATAACAGCTAAAGTTTCCATAGAGGATGTTGAAAGCCGTTTTCTGGATTTTTGTTTTAGTAATATTGAAATACCCGGCTGGTAAGCAGGTTTGGTTAAAAATTGATAACCATTAGCTATTTTTTCAATTTTAAATGGATAAATATCGTCATTATATTTATCCAATAATATCATAGTTGAAGCATTAATATCATCAATATTGATATCGGTATCAAGCATTTCATTTAAACATGCATGAATTTCTTCAACAGTAACAGCATGAGTAGAACAAAATATTAATGCCTCTATATGATTTTGTAAATAATCCATTCATTAAATACTAGTAAAATCAGATATTGATATTATTGTTTTTTTAATTTCGCCTCGATAGAATGCTGAGTGTGTGGTACTGCTCTTAACCTTTCTTTAGGAATTAATTTACCGGTATCAACACATATTCCGTATGTTTTATTTTTGATCCGCATTAATGCATAATCAAGTTGTTGTGTAAATTTTTGCAAACGGCCGGCCATTTGACTCAAATTTTCCTTTTCAGATGTTTCTGCACCATCTTCCAATAATTTTGAAGTACCTGCAGTATTATCGGTTCCGCTATCATCTTTCTTGCTCATTGCACCTTTAAGGTAATTAAGTTCCTTGCGTGCCTGTTCAAGTTTTTGAGAAATCAAAACTTCAAACTCTTTTAATTCATCATCTGAATAACGTAATATTTCATCTTTTTTCATTTGCAATATCATATGGAAAAATTTTAACTGGAATAATATTTTTATTTAAACCTTTTTGGGCGCAAAGATAAATAAAAAATAATACTTATTTACTAATTTTCAAATCAAAAAAATATTATAACCGGCAGGTTAATTATAAATAATATAAAATTCTTTATAATTGCATTCACCATTATTACGTAACGATGGCTAAAATTAAAAAAGGATATATTTTTTCTGCAATAATTACCTTCATAATTATCCTGTATGGTATCGGGCCAAGGCCTGAGAAAATTAAATTGGACACCAATTTACCAACTGTAACTAATAATTTAAATCAATTAGAACTCTCAATAAAGAAATCCGAATCTAACACTCGTGGCATTAAACCGGATAATGAAGCAAGAATAGTTTGGGCGGATAGCCTAAATAAACAAAAAACAAAATTTTCGGTTGTTTATCTGCATGGTTTTTCTGCAAGCCGTGGGGAGGGCGATCCTGTACATTTAGAGTTTGCAAAACGATATGGTTGCAATTTATATTTGTCAAGGCTTGAGCAACATGGTATTGATAATAATGAAATTTTTATTCATCTCACAGCCGAAAAACTTTTATCTTCTGCAAAAAAAGCGATTGCAATAGGTAAGCAATTAGGAGATTCATTAATTGTAATTGCCACATCAAATGGTGGCGCAATGGCATTATACATTGCTTCAGGCCATCCGGAAATTAAGGGGTTAATCATTTACTCGCCACTGATTGATTTTTTTGATCCTGCAACCAAACTTTTAGATAAACCATGGGGATTGCAAATTGCCAGAAAAGTAACCGGCGATGAATCATTTCAAGGAATGGATACTTCAAAAATAAATAAAAGATATTGGACTACCAGATATAGGCTTGAGGGTGCCGTAGCATTAAAAAATATGATTGATGAAATAACAGAAACATCTGTTTATGAAAAAATAAAAATACCGGTTTTTTTGGGATATTATTATAAAGATGAAGAACATCAGGATAAAGTGGTTTCAGTAAAAGCAATGTTAAAAATGTATGATCATTTGGGAACGAAAGAGCCATTTAAAAGAAAAGTAGCCTTTGCTAATGTTGGCCACCATGTTATCGCATCAAAATATAAATCTTTAGACCTTAATAGTGTACGAAGTGAAACTTTTAAATTTGCAGAAGAAGTTTTAAAGCTTCAGCCTGTTAATAAATAATAATTCCTTATACATTTATTTATCAAAAAACCGATATCAATATATTGATATCGATTTTTTGATAAATATTAACCTTAAAATCAATTCTAAAATGTAACTAACAAGATATTAGTTTTGATAACGCCTTAAAAGATAAAAGTTACGACTGAGAACAATTCTTTACTTTATTCAAAGATTTTTTTACATAAGCTGATAACTATTTTAAAATTATCCAAATGATTCAGTATGTATTGAATTAAAATCCCCTCCTGTTAAAATATATCCACGATCTTGCCTCCAGATTAATCTAACTATATTATGTTTTATACCACCAATAGCTCATTAAAATTTATAATAGTTTTGAAAATTTAAGTAAAAGAAAAAGGTTAAAAAAATGGTAATACCGCTTCGATCCATATAATAAAAATTATTAAATCCAAGAATGTTAAAGAATATTTTTTTTTTAACCACTCTATTTTTTTTTAATATCTCTAGTTTCATTTTAATTGCTGTTTATTTCGAAAATTGTAAAAAAAGCAAAATTTTTTATCGGTAAATTTTGATTTTTACAAAATATATTAATAAGTTCAATTCTTACTTTCATTTTAACCCACATTATTTATGAAAAACCTTTTTCTCCCTACAACTGTAGTTGCTATGCTGGTTGTATTTTTATTGTCATTTTCAGGATGTAAAAAAGATCAAGATCAAAGTCCTGATTTAAGTGCAAAAAAGTTAAATGACATTGCATTAAAATTAAAAGATGCCGGTTTTGACACCAGTGAAGGCTTTTACAAGTTTAAAGATGGCGGATATATTGTAGAATATGATATCCATCTTACTGAAAAGCAAATTGATAATTTATCGGTAAGAAAACCGGTTGGCGCCATAACCGGCAGGATTGATCATTATCGGACCAATAACTTAGTTTCGGGTACACCCAGAACGCTGTATGTATATATGGATTCCGGTTTTGACAGTTATATGCAGAGTTCATTTGATATAGCACTAAGTCGCTATAATAATTTAGGCTTAAAACTTTCATTTCAAAGAGTCTACAATTCTTCAGATGCTGATATCAGTATATTTTCTTTTTATGAACAAAGTAGTACACTTGGTTACAGTGCAGGTTTCCCCGATAATAACGGAAATCCGGCAAGCCCAATTAACCTTAATACCTATTACTATAATGGGTCATCACACAGGGCAGATGCACCAACTGTAATTGCGCATGAAATTGGCCATGCGATAGGTTTCCGACATACTGATTTTGCAAGAAGGTCATTTAGTTGCGGCGGTTCCGGTGGCAATGAAGGAAGTGCAGGTATAGGAGCTGTACACATCCCGGGCACACCTACTGCGCCATCAAGCGGTTCATGGATGTTGGCATGTTCAAGCGGAAGAGACCGACCTTTTACATCTGCTGATCAAACTGCATTATTTAACCTTTATGGATATTAGTTTTTAGAATTATATAATTAAACAAAATATTTTAAAAAGAGGGGCTCTATAAGCCCCTCCTTTTTTTTATAACAAAAAAAAATTATCACATCTATCTATTAAATCTAAATTTTATAAAATTTTAATTTAATGATTCAAATTTTAGTTTTTAAAGATTTTAGTTTTCCAAAAAACTCGCCTTATAATGAAACCTATAGGATAAGGATTTATATAATATTGTTTAAAGGTTTAAAAATTGTTGTTTATTTCGAAATTTGTAAAAAATACAGAATTTTTTATACGTATATTTTGATATTTATAAAATATAATAGTAAATTCAATCTTACTTTTATTTTAACCCCTATTTATGAAAAACCTTTTTCTCCCGGCGACTATTGTTGCTATTCTGTTTGTATCTTTATTATCATTTTCAGGATGTAAAAAAGATCAGGATCAAAGTCCTGATTTAAGTGCAAAAAAATTAAATGAAATAGCATTAAAATTAAAGGCTGCCGGTTTTGATACCAGTGAAGGCTTTTACAAAAACAAAGATGGTGCATACATAGTTGAATATGATATTCACCTTACTGAAAAACAAATTGATAATCTGTCAGTTAGAAAACCTGTTGGCGCCATAACAGGCAGGATTGATCATTACCGAACCAATAATATAGTTTGGGGTACGCCCAGAACACTGTATGTATTTATGGACTCGGGCTTTGGGGATTATATGCAAAATTCATTCGATAATGCATTACAGCGTTACAACGATTTAGGCTTATCAATTTCATTCCAAAGAGTAGACAATTCGGATAATGCCGATATCAGTATATTTTCATTTTTTGAAGATAGTGGCCTGTTAGGATTTAGCGCCGGTTTCCCTGACAGTAATGGAAACCCGGCCAGCCCAATCCAACTTAATACTAAATATTATAACGATTCTTCACAAAGAGGAGATGCAACAACAGTAATCGCTCATGAAATTGGCCATGCGATAGGTTTCCGACATACTGATTTTGCAAGAAGGTCGTTTAGTTGCGGTCAAGGTGGTAATGAAGGAAGTGGAGGTGTTGGAGCTATTCATATCGACGGCACACCTACCGGTCCGTCTTACGGTTCATGGATGTTGGCTTGTTCGAACGGAGGAGACCGCCCTTTTACCGGAGAAGATCAAAATGCTTTATATAATCTTTATGGTAATTAATTTGTCAATCAAATAATTTAATAATAAGACTAATAAAAATACGGGGCTTTATAGGTCCCGTATTTTTTTATATAAATGCTGCAAAAAAATTTAATTTATCAATTCTATAATTATTTTTACAATATTAATAATATAATTAATGATCAAAAAAATATCCTATACTGTAATCATAATTTTATTTATTTTTAGTTACGCCAAGGCGCAGCGTATTAAAAAAAATAATAAAAAAGTTGATGATATTACTTCAGATAGCATTGTAAGAAAAACAGAAAAGATTTACAGCAGCTTAAGCAAAATAAATAATATAACTAAAAAAGGGTATGATACAAAGGATATTGAAGTTGAAATGGCTAACATTCGGTCAAACCTTCAAAACATTCGTGATAATCTCTCTTTGTATAAAGATGTACTCAATGTAAAAAGCCTCACAATATTTCAGGTTTTACTAACCGATATTGAAAATGATCTGGATAAATTTAGGTGTTCCTTGTCCACCTATAATCGTGATTTAATGTTGATGCAAAAGGAAGTTAAGACTTATGTTGCAGATTCAATACCGCATTTGTCAGCATCAGATAGTAGTTATGTAAATTTATATATCGATGAATTAAAAGATTTAAATGAAAAACGATTACAAGCCTCCAAACTTATTATCGACAATGCATTTAAAATAAATAAATTAAGCTCCTCCGTTTCTAAAAGTTATTTCGATGCCCTTGAACTTCAGGACATGGTTAACGATTTACTTAAAAAATACGGCACCCAAGATTTCACAAACGAGTATAATTACATTTGGTCCAAACCAAAAAACATAGAAGAAAACGAAACAGCTTTTTCGCTTGCAAAAAAAACATACGAAGGCCAAAGAAAAATTCTGAATTATTATTTAGGTAGAAGTTGGACCGACTGGTTCATAATAATTGCCATTGGTGCCTTGTTTTTTTGGTGGATAAATAAAAATTTTAAACAAATAAATAAAACAAAAGATGCCTGGTTGAATGCGAGTATTCAAATGGAATATTTAAAAATGTTTCCTTTTCTTGCAACCCTTATTTTAATATTCATTTTAGCTCCATTTTTCGATCTTGATTCTCCTTCTGTATATATAGATATTATTCATTTACTCTTGCTTTTTGTACTTACTATTCTTTTTGGTAAGCTATGGCCTAAGCAATTATTTATATATTGGTTAGCAATTGTTTGTTTGTTTTTCCTTGTTTATTTCACCAACATTTCGATAATACCTAATTTGAGTGGGAGATTGTGGCTGATCACTTTAAATGGAATATCTATCTTTTTTGGATATCATTTTTTAAAAAAAGTAAAAATTTCCATCCCCTTATTTTCTTTTATAAATTTTGTTTTACTCATTTTTATTGTGTTAAATATAGTAGCCATACTTTTAAATACATTTGGTCGAGTAAGCCTAGCTAAAATTTTTACAACAAGTGCAATATTTTGTTTAACACAAGTAATAGCCTTATCTGTTTTTTATCAAATACTTACAGAGTCAATTTTTTTACAGGTAAGGAGTAATCATTTAGCCGGGGAAATTGCTACCAAAGCCAATTTTGAAAAAATCCAAAAAGGCATTAATCCTATTTTTAAATTTTTAGTGATTATGCTTTGGGTAATGGTTTTAGCCGCTAATTTAAATATTTATAATTATCTGTATAAAATCCTCTACCAATTTCTTATTACTCCAAAAACAATTGGAAATACCTCATTTACGTATGGCAACGTTTTATTATTTTGTACAATAATTTATTTCTCCAATTTTCTCCAAAAATATATCGGATACTTTTTTGGAGAAACTGATGATGAGTTTATATCTGCCAGCAAGGCTTCAAAACTTATTCTATTAAGGTTAGTACTTTTATTAATTGGTTTTACTCTGGCTATTTTAGCCTCCGGCGTGCAACTCGATAAAATAACAATTATAATTGGTGCATTAGGTGTTGGAATTGGCTTAGGATTACAAAATATAGTAACAAATCTTGTTTCAGGTTTTATTCTTGTTTTTGAAAGGCCGTTTCATATTGGAGATTTTATAGAAGTAGGTGCTCAAAAAGGAAGGGTAAGGAATATTGGAATCCGATCAACAAAATTAATTACCAATGAAGGTGCTGAAATTATTGTCCCCAATGGTGATTTGCTTTCCGGCCATGTTGTTAACTGGACATTAAGCAACAACCATGTGCGTATGGTACAAACCATTAAAGTTAACGCCGAATATTTGCAACAGGCTAAAGATTTGATATTACAGGAATTAAAAAATAATGCAAATGTTTTACATGAATCAGACCCTGAGATTTTAATCGAATCCATTACAGAAAATGTTATTGAATTAAATATTATCTTTTGGATTATAAACATTCACAATAGCCAATCTATTAAAAGTGAAATTTTAAATAATATTTATCAGCTTTTTAAAACTAATAATGTAAAATTGGGATAGTTAAGTTTAAAAAAATGGCACCATTTATAGAAGATGCCAAAGTAAATATTATAGAATATTTTAATTTTTATTAACGCCCTTCTGCATCATAAACCTGTACTCTATTCCATAAATGAGAATAATTTTTTACAAATTTTAAATGTATGGGATGATTTTGGTAAGTATCCTGTTCTGCTTTGTTTTTGAAAATAAATGTTGTTGAATAATTGTAAGAATAATCAATTACATCCCTTCTTGTACCGGCAGGTGTGCCTACATAAGCTTCCTGAATTTCTTTTATATCCAATAACGTTAAAATGCCTTGATATAAAGAATCTTTTGCAGATTGGCTTTCTTTATTTTTTAAATAAAAATAAACTGTGTGCACAAGTGCTTTTTTATGTTTTGGATTGCGTTTTGTTTGTGCAGAAGTACAGATAGAAAATGTAATTACTAATAAACCTAAGAAATATTTTTTCATAAGAATTTTTATTTACCACTTTCTGCTTTCCAGCTTTAATTTAGTTGCTAAAAGCATTAGTGCAATGATACTTAAAAAATATAAAACATCCGACGAATCTATTAAACCCTTGCTTAAAGTTTGATAATGAAAATCGATACCTAAATGTTGAATAAAATAAGAGAAATTACCCCATGCATCAGCACCGGCTAACGAAGAAAAGCCTAAAAACAGTATAAAGCACATAAAAACAGCAATTATAAATGCTGTAATTTGATTATCTGTAATGCCTGAAGCAAAAACACCTATTGCCGTAAACACAGCTGCAAGCAAAATTAAGCCTATATATGAACCTCCAACACCTGCAGAATCAATATTTCCTATCGGATTACCAATTTGATAAACAGAATAATAATATAATAAAGTTGGCAGTAAGGTAAATAATATTAAAAGTAAGCAGGCAAAGTATTTACCCAATATAATATCCCAATCTGTTAATGGCCTTGTAAAAAGCAATTCAAGTGTACCTGCTCTTTTTTCTTCTGCGAAAGTACGCATGGTTACAGCAGGAATCAGAAACATAAAAAAATAAGGCGAGAGTGAAAATAAGGTCGTTATGTCTGCATACCCATAGTCAAGCACATTATAATCCGGAAAAACCCATACGAAAAGCCCGGTTATAATTAAATAAACCGAAATAATTATATAAGCAATTAATGAATTGAGAAAACTATTTATTTCTTTTTTAAGAATTGTAAACATGCAGTAGTATTTTCTTCTTTTACGTCTGAGTTAATTAAATATTTTGGTTAGTTTATTTAGTTAATTGCCTGAAAATGGTTTCAAGCGAATTTTCCTGTTGTTTCAAACCTATTAAAGTCCAGTTATTTTCACTCGCAATTTTAAAAATATCACCTCTTACGTCTGCTTCACCATCACTTAAAATTTTATAAATATTATCGCCTTCGGTTATTACTTCTTTAATATTCTTAATATTTTTTAATATATCGGTATTAATTATATGGCTAAACTCTGCAAAGATTATAATTTCAGTTTTTTGAATGCTTTGCAATTGACTTACAGTACTATCTGCAACTAATTTACCTTTATTAATAATCAATACCCTATCGCAAACAGCTTCAACTTCCTGCATTAAATGAGAGGAAAAAATAACTGTTTTTTCTTTTCCAATATTTTTAATCAGGTTTCTTATTTCAACGATTTGATTAGGGTCAAGGCCTGTGGTGGGTTCATCTAAAATTAATACAGAAGGGTTATGAATAAGTGCAGACGCAAGTCCAACCCTTTGTCTATACCCTTTGGATAGTGCACCTATTTTCTTTTTTTGTTCGGCCTGTAAACCTACCTTATCTATTGCTTCCTGAGTTTTTTTCTTTTTTTCAACACCTTTAATTTTATGTAACGATGCAATAAACTGTAGGTATTCGTGCACATACATATCCAAATAAAGAGGGTTATGTTCCGGCAAATAACCTATTAAGTTTCGCACTTTCATTGAATCTTTCAAAATATCATATCCACATACCTTAATTGAACCTGTATCTGGAGGAATATAACCGGTTATCATCTTCATGGTTGTGGATTTACCGGCACCATTTGGGCCTAAAAAACCAACAATTTCTCCAGGTTTTGCTTCAAAAGAAATTGAATCGACCGCACGTTGGGAACCATATAGTTTTGTAAGTTCAGTAATTAAAACTGACATAATTAAAAAATTAAAAAGCAAAGGTAGTAAGAGAATGTGAATTTAGAATTGTTGGTTTTGGAATGATAAAAAATCTTATTTTTGAATCTCACCTGTCGGAAAGTATGAACCGATAATAAATAGTGAAGTATACAATCTTGCTGATGAATGAAAATAACAACAAAGGCCAGAATTTAAAAATTAATTTGAAGAGATATTTAAAAAATAACTCCACATTTGCGTCTAGCATTTCATAACCCCTCAAAATATAATAAAAACTATGATTAAAAAATTTACCTTATTGTTAATATTTTTTATTAGCGTATTCAGTGCCTGTAAAAAAAGCAGTGAAACCCCTGCCCTTAGCTGCTTGCAAACCAAAGTAACAATTGATAATTCTTCAGACTCGGATGTAATATTATATGACAGTAAAAACAATGTATCAAAATACATACGGACACTTTCGGGAAGCGTAATAACGTCCGAATTTGCTTACAATGCCAATGGGCAGGTGATAAGCTCTGTTTACACTGACCCTGATCAGAACTATATTATTAATTATACATTTACTTATGACAGTAAAGGCAATATGGTAAAGGCAGTAACTACAGATAATAGCAGTATATACCACATTTGAACATAACGGCAATAATAAACCACTGAAAGAAACCAAAGGTAGTGGAGCATATATACGTTATGAATACGACGCTAACGGAAACAATGTTGTAAAAGAATATAAGAAAGATTATTCAAAAGAATATTTGCATTTCGAATATGCAAAATTTGATGATAAGAAATATTCTTTAATTTACTTTAATAATTCGGCTGTTCTTTTCACCATTAATGACGACCTGTCTTCAAATGGTTTTTCCAATAACCCTGTTGGTATTAAAGAATATAATTCTTCAGGAGTTATAATAAATGAAACCACAGCTGATTATGAATATAACCCTCAGGGCCTTATTACTCATTTTACAGAAACTATAAAAGAATATGATGCAAAAGGTAATGTTGTAAAAACGACTACCGATGGCAGTAAATTTGAATATAATTGTAAGTAGGCTTTATTTTAACACGGGGATTGAAACTCATATTTTCAATCCCTGCTTTGGTATGGTTTCCTCTCACCTACCGTACGCTTGCAGCTTGTGATTTATTTTAAATTAAGCAGAACCTGATTTAAAATAAAATTTAATTGGAATAAAATCCAACTTTTGCCTTACAATATTGAACTACTATTCAATTATTTTAGATTTTCAACTCAAAAATAACAATGGAGCCGATTTAA
Organism: Spirosomataceae bacterium; assembly: GCA_965248855.1. GTDB lineage: Bacteria > Bacteroidota > Bacteroidia > Cytophagales > 172606-1 > CBDFKQ01. The sequence continues at coordinate 75,677 of CBDFKQ010000005.1, forward strand.
ATTGGTGATATTAAAGATATAGCACAATCTAAAATATTACATGGATAGTTTTTCAACAAATTCCCTACTCAATTTCCAATCGTTTTTTAATGCTCTTAAGGGATGAAAACCTTGCTCATAAGCGAGCTCTAAAGTAATTTTTCCTTCGAATTTTTTATTTTTTAATGCTTTCATAATCATATTAAAATCTGTAGTTCCCTCACCGACAGTTTCTGTCCATTTTCCATTTTTGTCTTGGTCTCTAAAATGGAGATATACAATTTTTTCGCCAAATTCATTAATAAAATCAACAGGGTTAATGCCGGCCCTAATCAACCAATTAATATCAGGACCGAGTTTTATTTCCGGCACCCTTGACAAGGTATTTCGAAGGTCAAAACAATTATTTTCTACTTCATAAGTATGGTTATGAAGGTTTGGGGTTATTTTATAACCTTCACAAAATTTAATTACTTTTTTTAAGGCATCTGCCTGAGTGTCGAATTCGTTTTCAGTTTTGGGCCTGTTTGAAGGGTGCCCGACTGAAATGCCAATCATATTGGCTTTAAGTTTATTTAATTTTGAAACAATAGATTCTAAATCTTCAAGGGTTTTATTAATTTCATTTTTGTCCCAAAATTCCCCATTATATGATGCACCCCATACCGGTAAATTATATTTTTGAATAAGGTGGTGAATGGAAACCAGGGATTTTTCGTGCCTAAGATTACGCTCCATCAACTCTACTCCACTGATACCTGCGTTTTTAAGATCAGAAAAAACGGTATCTAATACTTCAAAACAATCAAAGTTTGGCTTGTTTGCCGAATAAACCCATACGTGTGCTCCAATTGGATTTTTTATATTTATAAATGGGATGTTTAAACTTTGAATAGAAGCAAGGGTTAAAACTGATGACTTAAAAAAATCTCGTCGGCTAATATTTTCCATAATTTATTAATGTAAGGCTAATAAATATTTTTAGATTAGAATCATCAAAAAAATAAAGTAAATTATTTTTTTGATACAATCGTAAGGTATTTATAATTATTTAAAACTTTGTTAATATTAAAGGTAATAATCATTAAAATTTCATTAATAATCTAATTCTTTATCGTAGAGATAATATTTAAATCTAATTGGGTTTCATTTTTTATTTTTAATTAATTTCGCAATATTGATTCAAAACTATTTTATTGATAAAAAATATTGATGATAAATAGGATTTCAATAGCTGTTGTATTCATTTTATTTTGTTTACCCACGCTTTGTCAGGTACAATGGGCAAATAAAGTTTTGGCTTTCTCGTCACAATATGGTGAAAAAGATTACGCTGCCAATAATATATTAGGCGCGCCAACTACTATGCCGAGCGGTGGTGGAAGTGTTTTAGCGTGGAGCCCACAAAAAAACAGCAAACAAGAATTTATTAAAGTGGGTTTTAAAGAAAATATCCCAATAAGTTCAGTAATAATTGCAGAAAACTTGGCTGCAGGCAGTATAAAAAAAATAAGTTTATTTGATAACAGGTTAACGGAACACATTATTTTTACCAACAACGCTCCAAAGTTACCAGTAATCAATAGCAAACTTTTTCAAGTTAATTTCCCTCTTACATCTTATTCTGTTACTGCTGTTTATGTCGAAATAGATGCTTCTTTAGGAAAATTTTTACCTCAAATAGATGCCATTGGCATTAGCGACTCTGATAAACCTTATTCAATTGAAATTAACTTGGCACCCGATATAAAGTTTGTTAAAAAACCGGTTAACATGGGTGCACAAATAAACAGTACCTCTAATGATGTTTATCCGGTAATTTCTCCCGATGGAAAAACCTTATACTTTGCTCGTTTCAATCATCCGGGTAATACAGGTGGGGTTCAAGGTGGAATGGATATTTGGTATTCTACTTTATATAATAACATTTGGAACCCTGCAAAAAATATGGGTTTGCCCTTAAATGACGGTAATGGATTGTTAAATAATTATGTAGCGTCAGCTTTGCCGGATGGCAATACATTATTAGTCGGCAATAAGTATTTATCAGATGGCAGGATAATAGAAGGGGTTTCACTTTCATTCAAAAATGGAAATACCTGGAGCAAGCCCAAAGGTATTGAGATTGATAATTACTACAATAATAACCTGATTAGTAGCTTTTGCATGGCCAATAATGGAAAAGTTTTATTAATGGGTTTGGAAAGAGATGACTCCTTTGGCAGGCAGGATTTATATGTAAGCTTTAGGAAAAAAGACGGAAGTTGGTCGGAACCTAAAAATTTAGGCCCGGATGTGAATACTTTAGGTGAAGATTATACTCCGTTTCTTGCCTCAGACGGCGTTACTTTATATTTTTCTTCAAACGGCTATCCCGGTTATGGCGAAAATGACATTTATATAACGCGAAGATTAGATGAGACATGGAAAAAATGGTCGACACCACAAAATCTTGGAAATATTATCAACACATCCGGTTGGGATGCTTATTATACTGTACCTGCGTCGGGTGAATATGCTTATTTCGTTTCTTCAAATAAATCTTTAGGCGGTAGCGACCTTTATAAAATAATTTTGCCACAAGGTATTCAACCAAAACCTGTTGTTTTACTTGCCGGAAAAGTTCTAAATGCAAAAACAAGAAAACCAATTTCGGCAGAAGTATACTACGAAACTTTTCCTGATGGCAAGCAAGTTGGTATTGCGCGTTCTAATGGCTTAACAGGTGATTATAAAATAACACTTCCCGTTGGCACAAAATACGGTTATTGGGCCTATGCAAAAGGTTTTTTATCTGTTCATCAAAACATTGACCTCTCTAAAAATGATAAATATCAGGAGCTTACTCATAATCTTTTACTTGTACCTATTGAAGAAGGACAAAAAGTAACTTTAAATAATATTTTTTTTGCAATAGGTGAATACAAATTATTAGATGCCTCATTTGCAGAGCTGGATAGGATAGTTGCTTTAATGAAAGAAAATCCTACCATGGAAATTTTATTGGAAGGCCATACAGACTATGCGGGAAACCCTAATGACAATATGAATTTATCCAAAAACAGGGTAAAATCAGTAAAAGAATATTTAGTTGGAAAGGAAATACCGGAAAAAAGAATACAAACAAAAGCATTTGGAGGTTCGCTCCCGATTATAAAAAAAGAAAATGAATCGGAAAGGCATGCAAACCGACGTGTAGAAATTTTAATTCTCAAAAAATAATTTTTATTTATTAAACCTTTAAAAAATAATTTTGTCTAAAACGCGTAGTTTTTTTTAGCGCAAGCAAAAAAGAATTTAGGTTAAATAAGTTAAGTAAGACGAAAAGCTAAATCTTTTAGATTTAGCTTTTTTTTATCCAAAAAAAAGCATACTCCCTAAACAAATACAAAATCCTGTTAATGCGCCCATCGTTACCTGTAAGGGTGTATGACAGTTTAAATACAACCTCGAACTCATTAAAATTCCGACTAAAATTAAAAAAGTAAGTATGGGATAAAACAATAAAATTTCAACTTCTTTAATATAAATTCCTATTAAAAATCCCAAACCTCCTGCGATACCCGCACTGTGTGCCGAAATTTTCCAAAAGCGAGAAATAAAGGTGACAATTGCCAGACACATAGTTATACTTCCAAATATGACAGATAAAATCCTTAACGAATATGGCGCCTGAAAAATTAAAAAATATGTTATACATGCATAAAGTGCAGTAGTTATTGTAAATGGAATTATTCTCTCTTCACGACCCTCCATAAACATATCTTTTATAAAAAAACCTTGATTTTCATTATCAAAACTTTTATAACCTTTATTCAATAAAAAATAAATAAAAATAGCACACACAGGTACTAAAAATGTGATAAGAAAAATAAATAAAGTAAATTCTATTTGACCTTTAATTGAAATAATAGGCAAAGCAGCCGGGGCGTAAAATATTAAAACAATACACATTATGGTTGGAATGAGCAGAGGATGCAATAATACCGATATAATTTTAGCAATATTTTTCAAAAGGAGGATATTTTATAACCTTGCATTCAATAAATAAATGCAAATTTAGAAATGTTAAAATATTTTTTTAAATGAGGGAGATCAGAAAACTGCTCTTTTCCTGAATGAATATTGTACATTACCTAACTCGCTAAAGTAAGTTGTAAATAAAACATACAGCCTGAAGCAAAGATATACTATTTCTGTATTATTGAAAAGCGACTTATAAAGGTCGAAATTGCGATAAAAATAGCAAAAATTAAGTCGACAATAATATAGGAGAAATAAAAGAAAACCTGCATCGGTTTACAATAGTTAAATTTTACTAAATGCAAAATGTTTATTAAAAAATTATTTTGCAATTTGCATAATGAGATTAATTAAAAACATTTTTATATTCTTTACAATTTCATTAACTTTTTTATCATGCTTACCTGCCAGATATGCATGGTATAATTTTTCAGGAATAACCGATTATAAAATTTTTCCGTCGAGGCCGCTTCCGGCAAATAAAACTCCTTTTCATTTTATTGAAACTGAATCCTCAATAAAAAAGGAACCTTTTAAAATAAGGCACTTCCCATTAGACAGTTTGCTTGATAATACGCCTACGGTTGCATTTTTAATTATAAGAAATGATTCTATACTGTATGAAAATTATTTTAAAAACTATAATAGAAGCTCAACAGTTGCTTCTTTTTCAATGGCTAAATCATATATTTCGGCCTTAATTGGTATAGCTGTTAATGAAGGCTTTATAACAAATGTAAATGATACCATCACAAAATACATCCCTGAACTTTCAAATAAAAAAGGTTTTAATAAAATAACAATAAGGCACTTATTACAAATGACTTCAGGTATTAAAAGTTCTGAAAGTTATTATTCGCCATTTGGTTTAGCTGCAAGGATGTATTATGGGAGGCATTTAAGAAATATTATAACTCATTTAAAAACCGATTACGAACCGGGAACAAAATTTGCCTATCGGAGCATGAATACTCAATTGTTAGGTTTAATTTTAGAAAGATCGACAAAAAAGAATGTGACGGACTATTTAAATGCAAAAATCTGGCAACCTTTAGGTATGGAGTATGATGCAAGCTGGAGCATTGACAAAAAAAATAACGGTCTCGAAAAAGCATTTTGTTGTATTAATGCAAGGGCAAGAGATTATGCCAAATTTGGAAGATTATATTTGAATAAAGGCAATTGGAATGGTAAGCAATTAATACCTGAAAGCTGGGTTAAAGAATCAACGAAAATAGATACCGAAGCCGGAAGTGTTTGGTACTATCAATATCAATGGTGGATAACCAACAAAAAACAACAAAATTTTGCCGCGAGTGGCTTACATGGTCAATTTATTTATGTTAATCCTTCAAAAAAGATAATCATAGTGCGCTTAGGTAAAGAAACAGGTAAAAATGTGAACTGGCACAAGGAGCTCGAAAAAATAGCTGCAGGATTGTAATTCTAAATATTACCTTTGAATTAGAATAATCAAATATTTTAATGTGTGGAATAACCGGTCTCTTTTCTCCAAAACAACTTTTCTCAGAAACAGATCTTCGGAAAATGACGAGTTGCTTAAGCCATCGTGGGCCTGATGCAGAAGGCATTTTTTATAAAGGCATTTGTGGTTTAGGGCACAGAAGGTTAAGTATTATCGATTTATCTGTTGAGGCCAACCAACCTATGTTGTCTGCAAATAAAAGATTTGTTTGCGTTTACAATGGTGAAATTTATAATTTTCAAAAAATAAAATCTGAATTAGAAAAGAAAGGAATTTCATTTAAAACTTCTTCTGATACAGAAGTTTTATTGGAATTATTTGTTACTAAAGGCGTGGATTTTGTAAAAGAATTAAATGGCATTTTTGCCATTGCTATTTATGATACAAAAGATAAAAAACTTTTTATTTTTAGGGATAGGTTGGGTATTAAACCATTATTCTATTATTCCGATAAAAAAAATATTGCCTTTGCATCTGAATTAAAATCTCTTTTAACTCTTAATATTCCTAAAGAAATAAATCATGAAGCGATTGCAGATTTCCTTCATTTAGGTTATATCCCGGCACCTGATACTGTTTTTAATAATATTTATAAATTACCTTCCGGTCATTATCTGGAAATTTCAGAAAAAGAAATATCGTTAAATCAATATTGGAATGCTGCAGATAATATTTTAACAAACGTTTTAGCGGATGAGGTAAAAGCTATTTCGGAATTAGATATTTTACTTAAAAGTGCTGTAAAACAACAAATGGTTGCTGATGTGCCACTGGGTATTTTTTTAAGTGGTGGAATTGATTCAAGTACGGTTGCAGCCTTGGCATCTCAAACATTAGAAAATAAAATTAAAACATTTTCTATTGGTTTTGAAGAAGAGAATTTTAATGAAGCACCTTTTGCGAAACAAGTCTCGGAACATTTAAAAACGGATCATCATGAATTAATAATTACTAAAAAAGATGCTCAAAAATATATAACAGACCTTATCGATATTTTTGATGAACCCTTTGCAGATTCTTCAGCAATACCTACCATGCTTGTTTCTCAAATGGCCGGTAAAGAAGTAAAAGTAGCTTTGAGTGGGGATGGTGGAGATGAATTATTTTTTGGTTATGGCACTTACAACTGGGCCAAAAGACTTAACAATCCTTTTCTACATTTTTTCGATAAAGAAATTTCTTCGCTTTTTAGTTTAGGAAAGAAAGATAAATTTAAAAAAGCAGGAAATATGTTTAATTCACCCAAAGGCGATATTGCAAGCCACATTTTCTCTCAGGAGCAAGGTTTTTTTTCGCAAAAAGAAATTAATGGTCTTTTGATTAAAAAAGATGAACTGCCCCCTCACGACTATTACTTTAAAGATCCTAGAAATAGAAAGCTAAACGAAATGGAAAGGCAGGCGCTTTTCGATTTAAATTATTATTTGCAGGATGATTTGTTGGTAAAAGTTGATCGTGCAAGTATGAAATTTGGTTTGGAAGTGCGTGTTCCGTTATTGGATCATAATGTTGTGGAATGGGCATTAAATCTTTCACCGGATTTAAAATATAAAAATAATGACAGAAAATATTTACTTAAAAAAGTGTTGTATCAATACGTACCCGAAAAACTTTTTGATCGACCTAAAAAAGGTTTTGCCATCCCTCTGGCGCAATGGTTAAGGAGTGATTTTAAGTTTTTGATTGATGAATTCCTCGATGAAAAATTAATTAACAAGGCAGGAATAATTAAATACGAAAAGGTAAAAATTTTAAAAGAAGCTTTTTTGAATGGCGATAATTTTATTTTTAATAAAATTTGGTTAATAATTGTTCTTCATCAATTTCTGAAAAAATATAATTTGAAAAAATAATTTTCAACTAAAAATGTTTAAATCTTAAATATTAACTATAGTTTAATTTTTAAGTATAATAGATTTTTATAAATATGAGTTCCCAAAACACATCAGTAATAAAAATAGATACTGCTTCAGGCAAAAGCTTAAATAAGCAACAACAACAATTTAATACCTATACTGCAAAAATTGAAAATTTAAAATCAGAAATTGTTGAAACCAAACACCAACTAGACGAAGCAAATGCGCGGATTGTAAAAGAATTGTTGCCAATAGATAATCAAATTATTCAAGGTAATTTGAACATGCTTGAAATACTGGACAGGCAACACGACAGCAATAATTTTAAGAAGCCTCAAAAGAAAATAATTGCCGGAATGATCCTTGACATTGCAACGCACTTAGTTTTAGATCGTAATAATAAAGATGCAATAAAATATTTTGATAAATACAATGATGAAAGTTTTGAAGAAATTGCCAAACAAGCGGAAGTTGATGAAAAAGAATTTTTAAAATTTTATGCCAAACAACACAAAATAAATTTAGATGACATTGATTCATCGGAAGATATGGCAGAACATTTGGAAGAAAAAATAAAAGAAAAGTTTGAACAACAAAGCCGAAAAAAAATCAGTACCAAGTCTAAGGCACAAATAGACAGGGAGGAAAAGAAAAAAGAAAAAGAAAAAAATATACATCAAACAGCAAGATCTGTTTATTTAGAACTTGTAAAAGAATTTCACCCGGACCTTGAAACTGATGAAGAGGAAAGAAAAAGAAAAACTGAAATTATGAAGAACATAACCCTTGCTTACGAAAAAAAGGATTTGTTTGAATTATTAAAACTTCAGTTGGATTACCTGCAAATCAACAGCAACAGCATGAGTAAACTGGCTGAACTGGCTGAAGAAAAAATAAAATACTTTAATCATGTGTTGAAAGATCAAATAAAAAACCTTCAATCAGAATTTTCAGAATTAATTGGAGAACCAAGTACTTATTATAAATTAAGCTTTTATGATCGCTATTGCGGAACCAGAAAGGAAATGGATACTAAGTTTAAAAAAGAAAAAAGAGAGTTAAAATCTGTATTAAAACATTTCAATCAGCAAATAGACATATTTAGAGATACTGATGAACTTGATATGTATTTGAAAAAAAAGTAGAATTATCAAAAATGGGTAAAACGAATTTAATTTGTTTTACCCATTTTTAATCAAAATTTATATTTTAAACTACTTCCAATTTTACTTTTAAAACAAATTCATCCATTTCTAAATCTACAGATTTATCTAATTTAGGTTGAACTTCTAAATTTAATGCCTGCGTTTCATTACAGATATATTCAAGATTGTTAAATAAGGCACCACTTATAAAAGGATCAAATTCTTCAAAAGTTAATTTAATTTTATCCTGTACATCCAAGCCACTGTCTTTTCTTAAATTTTGAATTCTATTTACCACATCTCTGGCAATTCCTTCCTGTTTTAATTCGTCGGTTAATGAAATATCAAGTGCAACAGTTAATCCGTTTTCATTAGCAGAAACCCAGCCCGGAATGTCTTCTGAGGAAATTTCAACATCTTCTAACAGTATTGAGAAATTTGTATTTTGTATTGAGATGGTAGCACTTCCTGTTTTTTCCAGTTCAGCAATTTGATCTTTTGTAAAAGAATTAATGGCTGCGGCCACATCTTTCATTTGTGCTCCTGCCTTTTTTCCTAAACTTTTAAAATTAGGTTTTATTTTTTTAACCAATATCCCGGATGCATCATCCAAATATTCAAGTTTTTTAATATTTACTTCAGCTAAAATTAATTCTTTTACAGGTTCAAGTTGTCTTTTAATTTCATCATTTAAGGCCGGTATTAATATCCTGCTCAAAGGTTGACGAACTCTTAAATTATGTTTTTTACGAAGGGAATGAACCAAAGAAGATGTTCTTTGAGCCAACTCCATCGATTTTTCTAATTCTATATTAATGCAATCTTTATCCGCTTCTATCCAATCTGTTAAGTGGATAGAAATCTTATGATTTAAAGGATTATTAACCGTTAAATTTTTATATAACCAATCTCCAAAAAACGGTGCAATAGGGCTGATTAATTGTGAAACAGTAAACAAGCATTCATATAATGTTTCGTAAGCGGCTTTTTTATCTTCCGTCATTGTTCCTTTCCAAAAACGCCTGCGAGATAAGCGAACATACCAGTTTGAAAGTTGGTCGGTTACAAAATCCTGAATGGCACGCGCAGCTTTTGTAGGTTCATAATCTTCATAAGCCGATTCAACTTCTATTATCAATGATTGAAGTTTAGAAATAATCCACTGATCTAATTCTGTTCTTTCCTTTACAGGAACAACTTTACCGGGATCCATTTCAAAACTATCCAAATTGGCATAAAGCACAAAAAACTGATAGGTATTATAAAGCGTTCCGAAAAACTTTCTTTGAACTTCTACAATACCTTCTAAATCAAATTTTAAATTATCCCACGGGTTTGCATTTTCAACCATGTACCAACGTGTAGCATCAGGACCGTATTTTTTTAATGTTTCGAAAGGGTTAATTACGTTTCCCTTTCTTTTCGACATTTTTTCTCCGTTTTTATCAAGCACAAGGCCTGTCGATACCACATTTTTAAATGCAACATTATCAAATAGTAATCCTGAAATGGCATGCAGGGTATAAAACCATCCACGTGTTTGATCTACCCCTTCCGAAATAAAATCTGCCGGAAAATTTTGTTCAAATATTTCTTTATTTTCAAATGGATAATGCCATTGTGCATACGGCATTGCACCTGAGTCAAACCAAACATCGATTAAATCTGCTTCGCGCGTCATCACTTTTCCGGTTTCAGAAATTAAATAAGTTTCATCCACATATGGCCTGTGAAGATCTTCCTTGCCTTGCTTTAAAAGATTTAAATATTCTTTATTTTTTGTTGCTTTATCTTCCGATAAAATATTTTTTCCTAAAGCAAATATAATTTTATCTTCCAATTCCTGAATTGAACCAATGCAAATTTCTTCCGTTCCGGCTTCTGTTCTCCAAATAGGCAATGGCGTTCCCCAATATCGGCTTCTGGATAAATTCCAATCCACCATATTTTCAAGCCAATTACCAAATCTTTTAGTACCAGTGCTTTCAGGTTTCCAATTTATTTTTTTATTATTTTCAACTAAATGATCTTTCATTGCAGTTGTCCTGATAAACCAACTATCAAGCGGATAATATAAAATCGGTTTATCTGTTCTCCAGCAATGCGGATAAGTATGTTCGTATTTTTCTACTTTAAATGCTTTGTTCTCTTCTTTTAGTTTAATAGAAATTAATACATCTGTTGATTTAAAACCTTCAGCACTTTGTACTTCATCACTTTCATATTCTGCTTTTACAAATTTCCCTGCAAAATCAGTAATCTCATTTACAAACCTGCCTTGTTTATTTACAATAGGTACATCTTTACCGAACTCATCTTTAACCATTATGGCAGGTATTCCTGCATCAGAAGCAACGCGAAAATCGTCTGCTCCAAATGTTGGTGAAGTATGCACAATTCCTGTTCCATCTTCCGTACTAACAAAATCACCGGGAATAACTCTGAAAGCTGATTTATCCGGTTTTATGTACGGCATTAATTGTTCATATTCCACATCTAAAAGATCGCTCCCTTTAAATTCGGCAACTATTTCCCATGGAATAAGTTTATCTCCTCCTTTATAATTTTCAAATTTAATTTCCTTTGCTTTTTCCGAAAAATATTTACCCAATAAATCTTTAGCTAAAATTACATGGCCGGGGATAAATGTGTATGGGTTAAAGGTTTTAACAGATACATAAGTAATATTTTTACCTACTGTTAAAGCAGAGTTTGCCGGCAACGTCCATGGTGTGGTTGTCCACGCTAAAATATAAACACCTTCGTGCGAGTCAATTCCTTTAAATAAAAAACCGGATTTTGAATTTTTTATTACTTTAAATTGAGCGACGATGGATGTATCTCTTACATCTTTATAAGTGCCGGGTTGATTAAGTTCATGCGAACTCAAACCTGTGCCTGCTGCAGGTGAATAAGGTTGAATAGTATATCCTTTGTATAGTAAACCTTTTTCGTAAAGTTGTTTTAGCAACCACCAAAGTGTTTCGATGTATTCATTATGATAGGTTACATAAGGGTTTTCCAAATCCACCCAATAACCCATTTGTTCTGTCATTTCTTGCCATTGATCAGTAAATTTCATTACTGCTTCACGGCATTTTTGATTATATTCAGCAATACTTATTTTTTTACCAATATCCTCTTTTGTAATCCCTAATTCTTTTTCAACCTGCAATTCAATAGGCAAGCCGTGCGTATCCCATCCTCCTTTTCTTTTTACCCGGAAACCTTTTAATGTTTTATACCTGCAAAAAATATCTTTAATAGTGCGTGCCATTACGTGGTGAATACCGGGAGTTCCATTGGCAGAAGGCGGACCTTCAAAAAAAGTAATTTGGTTAACTTGGCTTTCCTTCGCGGGTACTTATAGATTTTTCAAAAACATTATTTTCTTTCCAAAATGAAAGTTGTTTTTCGGCAATTTGGTTATAGTCTAAACCTTTAAATTCAGGGTATTTCATATCAGCGCACATTGTTTTTATAGAAATTAAAAAATAATTTTATATAAAAACATTTTTAAAATTTTATAACAGAGGCGCAAAGGTAAAAAAAATCGTTGTTATTTTTTTTTAATAGGATTTATTGTTGATGAATAGGATGTGTATGATTTTATATTATATAGAAATACGAATTCTAAAAATCTAATGTTCATAATGAAGTAAATATTTAATTTAGTACGGAAGTAGATTTAGAACAGTTTTAAATTTATAAATTATCAATATACCGATATCTACTTATCAATAATTTAGTTTATTTGAATGAAAATGACGAAATTTGATTATACAAAAAACGATAAAAATCATGCTTAATCAATTTGCTGCCATCGAAAATGCTTTAATGAAATTAACTCTTAAGCAAAAGAATTTCATATACCGGATCGCAAGATTAGAATACAGAATTTATAAAAGTTTAATAAAATTAAATGAAGTGAATGTGCTTATTGATGAAGAAGAGAAAAATATAATATCGTGGAATGCGGCCATTAAAGCAGTCGGAGAAGGAAAAGTGGCAGAAAAATTAATAACCTGGAAGATAAAAGCAGAATACAAACTTTTTAAACTTAAGCTGCGGAAAAATAAAATTGATATTATCAAACTGATATTAAATCAATCTAAACTGGAACAATTAAAACAGGCACTCATTGCCATAGAAACAGATATTGAAAAAATTAAAATGCAAAAACAAGGTTTTGCGGTAATTGAGATAAATAAAATTGAACCACATAAAGACAGTATTTTCGAATCGTGGGAAAGGTTCAGGCAGATAAAAGACGAGAACCCTGTCAATCAATCCATAAAAGCTTTTTTGAAAGAGCATCTCAAAATGGCTTCTTAAAAAAATGATTGAAAGATCTGTTTAATTCAATTTTGAATAAATCTTTTCAACACATTTCAGTGCATCATTAAATCTTTTTTCGAAATCTCCTGAAATGATTTCAAAATTTAATCTTCGTTTTATTAATTCGCTTTTAATAATTTCAAATTGCTTTTCGCGGATGTTTTTATAATTTCTTGTTCCGTCGTCGACCCATTCAATATCCGGGGAAAGCAATAAATATAAATCTGCTTTCTGGCGGGCTTGATGGTTGGCTTCTATTATCCACTCCGGACAGGTATTAAAATAAATTTCACTCCATATTTCTGTTACTATTAAATCTGTATCCAAAAAAAGAATTTTATTTGCTTCCAATAATGCTTTTTCTTCTAATGCCAAATGACCGCCTGCAATGTGCGAAATTCCCATTTCATCAAAGTGAGGCATAGCTTTTTCATAATATTCACGGCCATATTCCGGCATCCATGTTGTATTAAAATGCTTTGCTAATTTTTCTGCCAATACGGATTTCCCAACAGACTCCGGACCGGTTAAAACAATTTTCTTTTTATAAAATGGTTTTACTACATCAGGAATAAAATCCCAGTATTGAAATGGATTTTCTCTAATAAAACGCGCTGAAACCGGATAGCTTTCACGTTTTAAATCTATTAAAATATGTTTTATGCCAAGCTTGTTTTCCAAATCAAAACCATATTGTTCGGAACTGAAAAATATACCGGGTTTTTCAGGCAAGTTCCTGGCAAAAGTACCTTTCCATATATTCCAAAAACCCGGGTGTTCAATCGGTTCTTGAGGGTTTTCGTCAGTTATATGGATTATTTCAATGTTTTTATCTAGTTTAAAAATATTTTTTAACCAATTATATCGCAGATATCCGGGTATGCTTTCTTTTTCGATAGAGCACATCAATACATACATTTTCTCTACTTGCTTTGCGCCTTCTCTTATTAAATGCAAATGCCCGTTATGTGGCGGCATAAACTTACCCAACGTGAAACCAACTTTATTCATTAAAATTTTAAATGAAGTGTGATAAAATAATTACGGGGAGCTTGTACAAAATAATACGGAACATTGGCTTGCACCTGCCCTGAAGTAAAATATTGCCTGTCAGTAAAATTATTTACCCGGAAAGAAACAGAATGTTTTTTGTAAAAATTAATTGTGGCTGCAAAATCCATAATAAAAAACGAAGGTGTTATAAATTTTTTATTATTATCGTTCGCTAAAAATGATTCACTAACATATTTCCCTGAAATTCGGAAAACTGCAATATTTTTAATTTTATATTCCAAGGTATTATTTAAAATCCAATTCGGTGAAAGCAAAGGAGTAATATTTTGATAATTAATATTTGCCGAATCGGTTTCAGGCAAATATGTTTTTATTAGCGAATATAAATAGGCTGAATTTTGTGTAAAAGTAAGTTGAGGTAGAACTTTCCAGGTCAAACTCCATTCAATCCCTCGTCTGAAACTTTCAGCCACATTTTTTCTAAGCGGTAAACCTATATAACTTAATTTACCAATGGGTGCAATTTCATTTTTAAATCGCATTTCAAAAATATTTGCCTGCACTGAAAAGTTTGAGAGTGTGATATGAGTACCAAATTCATAATCAGTAACGTTTTCGGGTTTTACTTTAGTAAAATCACCAATCAATTTTATATTATTGGTATCCAAATCATCAAATCCTGCAAATATATCATTTCTAGTAGGTTCTCGAGATGTTTTACCAACGGATGCATACATATTTATAATATCATTTAATTGATAGTTTATTCCTGCTTTAGGATTGAAGAATGTCCAATTAGTTTTATTATTATTTAAATGATAATTTTTATCAGGCCGGTAATTGAAAGAACTTTGTCTTACTTGTAAATCAATAAAAAAGATAAATTTATTAATTGAGTAATTGAGTTTAGTAAATGCTGATATCTCCTTTTTATAACCCGAATTAAAATAAACATGATTTGAAATAAAAGGTTGAATGGCCGAAAAGTGGTCGCGTTTATACGTATTTGCATGTACTCCTGCATAAACTTGCCAATTATTTTTCGAGAAATTTAAATTAATTACTGCTCCGGAGAAATGTGAAGCCACTGCAAAATTTTGAATAAGGGTAGGAGAAAATTTTATATCATAGCCACCATCCAGATGGGTATAATAAGTTGATGCAGTAAGGGTAGTATTTTTATTTAAGCTCCTAACATATTGTAGTTGAGCTAAATCTTGCATAAAATTATCCTTTTCATCATTTGAAATGCTATTTATTCTGGGATCTATTTTTATGCTGTCTATCGAAACCGGATTATAAGCCAAATCGTTTTTTGTCCTTCCTGAAAAAGCTGTAAATTTTATTAAATATTTTTTTGCAAAATAAGCTCCGCTCATAAAAAAAGAATTGGCATGAGTGCCGGAGTGATATTTATAACCTTCAGAATTAATTAAAGAATATCTTCCATAAAAAGAAAATCCGTTTTTCATTAATCCCGTATAAAATCCCGAACTAATTCTATAAGAATTATACGAACCTTTACCAATTTGAAGATCGGATGATGAAGAAGAATCTGCAAGATTAACTGATTCGAAATTAACAGAACCTGCATAAGAAGCTGTTCCGTTGGTGCTTGAACCAACACCCCGTTGAATTTGTAATGATTGCAAATTATTTGCAAAATCTGCAAAATTTGCAAAGTATACGCCCTGATCTTCCGGTTCATTAAGTGGCAAACCATTTAAGGTAAAATTAATTCTGCTTTGATCAATTCCTCTCAAACGCATGTAAGAGTAACCAAAATGATTTCCACCATCCGAATAAAAATTTACAGAAGGAGTTTGCGCAAGCAACACAGGCATTTCTTGTCCTGAATAAATTTTTGCAATTTCTGTTTTATCAATTGTTTTTTGGGAAACCGGTGCAATTTCATTTACCCGGATGGCACTGATTATAACCTCTTCAGAAATAAAATTTTGCGGGTCTAATGAAAATATAAGGTTTTGATTTTCATTAAAATCGATTTTGGTTTGGTAGGTTTTGTAATTTACATGACTAATTTGGATGGTGTACATGCCATTAGGAATATTATTTAAAAGAAATTTTCCGTTTTCGTCAGCAGATATTCCTTTTTTTAATTCTATAATTTGAATTGTAGCATTGGGAATTGGTTTACCGGTGCTTTTATCTGTAACCTGGCCTGTAAGTAAGAATAATGTTGTAAAAATAGTAGCGACTATCATTAGTGTAAATTTTACACAAAGATAAATGACAAAAAATCAATAAAGCAAATCTTATTGTATTTTTTACACTAATAAAAAATATTTGTTGATTATGAGTGTTATTGTATTTAAAATAAAACATGTGACATGGCGAAAAGATAATTACACCAAAATAAATGTTATCAATTTTTAAAATTATATTTGAAATGTAAATAAATTAAACTGTAAACTTTTTTAGGACGAGGCACAATGCCTTAATGATAATTGTCACTAGGCAGAGCCGAACGACTGCGGAGGAATTAATATAAAAGTTTGTAAATCAGTAAATTATCATTTATTTGAAAAAAAATCACTACGATATGAAAATGAAAATTTTATTACTTTCAGTAATATTTAGTTGATTATTTTTTGAGCAAGCGTTTACACAATAATTAGCGACCATCTTCACAAAACAAACCAAAGAGAACAATGGGATCACAAAAAGTACAAGGCGAACTATGGGGCAAGCGCTCACAAGATTGGGCAGAATACCAAGAAAACACTGCACTGCCCGGCTACAACTATGCACTTGATTTTCTTAAATTAAATCAAAGCAATCATTTATTAGACGTCGGGTGTGGCTCCGGTTTATTTTGTAAGATAGCCACCGAAAAAGGTGCAAATGTAACAGGAATTGATGCAAGTGAAAATTTAATTACAGAAGCTAAGAAAAGAACTAATCCGGTAAAGTTTTTAACAGGCGAAATGGAAGACTTGCCATTTGATAACGAAAGTTTTGATGTAGTAACCGGTTTTAATTCTTTTCAATATGCGGCAAATATTAAAAATGCATTAGTAGAAGCAGGAAGGGTGCTTAAAAAAAATGGCAAAATAGTAACTATGATTTGGGGAAATAAAGAAGATTGCGAAATGTTTGTTTATATCAAAGCGATAGGAAGCCTTTTACCTCCACCTCCAACAGGTTCCGCAGGTCCATTCGCTCTTTCAGAAAATAAATTGCTGGAAAAAACCATTGAAGAGGCAGGTTTTAAAATAATTAATTCATCTGATATACCATGTATTTGGGATTATCCAAATACTGAAATTGCATTACAAGGTCTTTTATCGGCAGGTCCTGCAGTCAAAGCTATAGACCTTGTGGGAAATGAAAAAGCACGAGAAACCGTTTTAAAATCAATTCAGCAATTTATAAAAAGCAATGGGCATGTAATAATTAAAAATAAATTGAGAGTGATTATTAGCGAAAAATAGTTTCCCCCCGCTTGGCGTAGTCTTCATTTTCTTCTATTGCTTTAATTATTTCTGTTGATAGAAATAATTAAAATAACGTAATATATCCAACAAAGCGATAGGCTATTTGTAAAGTGGTTCTTCAGAAAATAATGGAACGAAAATAATAGGACATTTCATTAATCAAAGATGTCATATTCGTGTGATTTTAGGACGAGACAAGGCTTCATTTACTCAAAATCATTTCTCTTTCAACTTCTTCGGATGCAAAACCTTATTTTATCTGTCATTCCCGATGCCGCGAAAAGCGAACATCCGGAATAGCGTGAATTAAATGAAATAAAAAATTGCCTTTATTTTTGGCTTACTTTTTTTTCAAAATTCAACACCTATAAGAAATTTTTATCATTGGTGTTGAATTTTGAGTTCTTAAAGTTCGACTAATTAAATGGTCATTGATAAATAATTGAAATAACCGATAGGGGAGTTTCATTTTTAGTAACAAACCTTATAACATTATTTGTTACATCGTATTTCCATTGGTTATTTTTCAATAATATTCCATCCACTTTAATTATCTTTGGCCGCTTTGAAGCAATCTCTAATTTATATACTCGTTTACGTTGGGCTTTCTTTATATTCCCATTAATATTCTCAATAGTAAAAATTATTTTGTCAGCTTCTGCCTTGCACCGGAATGACGTTTTAAATATATCTCCTTTTAGATAATTGAAACTTATTCCATCATCTTCTAATAAGGTATATTCAGAAGACTTATCGGGAAAAACTTTTAATAAAAGTGTGTCGTTCTTTTTTTCGTCGATATACTGCATAGGTAATTGAAAAGGAATAATAGCACCTGATTTTATAAATAATGCCCCACCTCTATTTTCAGGAATAGAATAAAATATATTTTGCCCCCCTCTATAAATTTTACCTGTCCAATAGTCTATCCATTTACCTTTAGGCAAATATATTTCGTTTGTATAAAAACCTACAAGTAAATTATCTCCAAACATATATTCTGAAGTATTATCCGCCACATTTAGATCATCAGGATAGATCAATGGCAGGGGCCTGGCAATAGGTATACCCGTTAAAGCCCCATTTAAAGCAGTAGAATAAATATATGGACTAAGGCTATACCTTAGTTGGGTATAATATTTAAACATTTCTTTGTCAGATGTTTTAAAAAACCATGGATGGAATACGTAAGCCCAACTATTGAGTTGGGACCATGGCAAAAAAAGTCCCATATGTATCCCTTCTGCTAAAGGATATACCTGTTCGAGCATATCGCATGAAAGATTCATGTGGCCGGTCATAGCCTGATTCATTATATCAAACAATGATTCTTTAGTTGCACCAATATCTCCTGTAGTAGCGGCACTCCAGTGCTGAATCCCCGTATAACCACCACAATAATGTTGAAAAGAACGTTGACCTGTGTGATTTTTAAACATCGTTGCAAGTTGCTTAGGAGATAACACTTGTGTTAAGTTGTGCATATCTTCATCTGTATGGCCATTATAATATTTACGATCTGGATGTTCATCTATAATGCGGGAAGGATCAAGTTTGAAACCTTGCACACCCTGATCTATAAACTTAGTTAAATGCGGAAACCAATGTTCAAGGCCTGATAAGGGTTTGTTATCCCTTTTTGCAATTCTATCTTCCTCTTCCACGCTTAAATCCTGGTCTATACAAAGCCATAATGCCAACTTAAAACCCATATCCTTTAAACGTTGAATAAAAAGCGTACGTTTTGTATCGGCATTATTCCATGTCCAAGGCAGTTCCGCAGCAAATTTTTTATCATCCCAATCTTGTTTGGATGAAAAATCATAATATTTCTTCATCCATTGCGGTTCTAAACAATAAATATCACAAGGTATTTTTTCTTGGCGAAAGTGTAAAGCATTTTCTAATACCTTAAATTGATCTTCCATGGTATTACTGTTAAATGTTAGGCCATATGCCCATTTAGGAAGAAGATAAGGCTTGCCTGTTAAAGTAGTATAATAATCAAGAATATCAAACATACTCTTCCCTGCAAACAGATAAAAATCAGCCTCTTGTGAGTTTTGAATTATATGAAGTGAGTCTTTATGAAAGTTACCGATATCAAAATAATGTTTTTTAGTTGTATTGTTTAAAATACCCCACCCTTTGGTACTCATTAAGAATGGAGAAGGTGATTCTGCCTTTTGATATTTAGCCCAAATGCGAAGAACTTCATTTCTGTGCTGAATGTGTTGCCTGCTTGCAGCACCCATTCCATACAATCTTTCGTTTTGATCTAAGGATAAGGAAAGAACATCAGCTTGTTTGTAATTTTTTATAGCATCATCTCTATATGCTGAATTTTTATTAGTATTAATAGTATCACCAATAATGTTGTCGCTACTTTTTTCGTCAGGCATATAAGAACTTACCGATTTTTTTAATTCTTGGAATTGATCATTTTCAATTTGAAGTGCTATATTAATTTTATTTATTAATACTTTTCCGTCGATATTTTTTAAAAGAAGGCTGCCATCCATGTAATTAATTTGAAGAATAACTTTATCTGTCGTTATTGTAATGTTTCCGGTGCTGTCTACACGCTTAAAAGCAATCTCATCCCAATCCTTTTTGAGTATTTCATATCGCTCCATTAAAGATTCCTTAAAAATACTGTCTCTTCTTTGTCGTATTCGGACTGTAGAAGCATTACAAACCTGTATTTTAACATATTGGTTATTTCTGAGTCTTATTATAAAAGAACTTTTTGAGGCAGGTTTACCATTTTGGGCGATGGATGAAATATATACAATTAAAAAAAAGAATTGTAAAATTATCTTTTTTAGCATAATGTTATTATTTAGATTTAATAGCTTTAAGTTTACCTGAATTTGCAGCAACCAGCCACACAGCTTGTCTGTTCACTTTTAATCCGGCCATAGCACGTATATCTCCCGGAAGAAAAATTCCACTTTGAGAGGCAGCGACGGGTTTGAAATTTCCTCTCCCATCGCCATTTAAGAGAAGACCTATTGAAGCGTCGTATCTACCGGTAACAAAATCAGGACTGTAAAAATTACCTGCTGTTAATACATCTAAGTTGCCATCTTTATCAAAATCCTGAACAACCATCGTTTGTATAGTAGAAAATTGAGCCTTTATAGGTAGAATATGATTAACAAATTTTCCCTTACCCTTATTTTCAATGTAAAGAGAGCTTAGGCATGTTGCTTTTAATATCAATGCGTCTTTTCTATCGGCTTCGGTTAATATATTATTAAAATCTGCTTCTGCAAAAGCAGTATACGAGTTAAATTTTTTTTTAATTAGCGGATATTGAAGTGCAAGCCTGTCTCTATCTACAACCATGCATTCTTTACCATTTAAGTAATAGCTTAATAGAATTTCTGTTTTGTTATTACCATCCAGATCTTTAGCATATACAGTCAGAGGCTCACTATAAGTCGCTTTAAATTTGGAGTTAAGACTCAGGTTTCCGGCCAAATAATCCAAGTCACCATCTTTATCAAAATCACCTGTTGCCAGACTAAAATACCAACCTGCCTGCTTTTCTATACCGGTATTTAAATTAACAAAAGCCTTACCCTTTATATTTTTAAAAAATAAAACAGGCATCCACTCTCCGGTGATGACAAGGTCAGTATAACCATCATTATCAAAATCAGACCATAATGCATCGGTCACCATGCCAATTTTACTAATTTCCTTACATAATTTTAGAGTAGAATTGCTGAAATTACCCTTACCATCATTTTCCAAAATAAAACTTTCCGGCGCATAAGGATATTTTGCCGGAATCACTCTGCCCCCTACAAATAAATCCAAGTCACCATCTTTGTCAAAGTCAATAGCTTTCACACAACTTCCACTGGAATATTCTATAGGAACTTCATGTATTTTTCTTTCAAAATTACCTTTGCCGTCATTTAAATAGAGCCTGTCCTGATATGGCTCCGAGAGAGCATTGTATTCATTTCCACCCGAAACTATATATAAATCAAGGTCACCATCATTATCAGCATCAAAAAAAAGCCCTCCCATATCTTCAAATCCTGCATCCTGCATTTCTTTAGAAATGAATGATCCGTTAGCTTGTTGTAAAAATAATTTTCCTGAAATTTTAGCTGGCCCACCAATCCAAAAATCTTCACGACCGTTTCCATCTACATCTCCTACTGCAATGAAAGGCCCGTTCCTTGAAAATTTATGTGGCAATAAAGGTTCGAAATCAAAATCTTCAAAATCAATTTCTTTATGATCAAAATCAATTTTTAATTCCTCTGTGGCATCGTAAAAAAGAGGGTTTCCGGAAGAGTTATCATCTAAAAATGTGAAATTTTGTGGTGGCCTGCATGCATTTTTATGTTCAATGGTAAGTGTTTGATTTGCTGAAGTATTCATCAGTTTTTGATATTTTCCATCCGGCCATAAAACTTCTATAATATCAATAAGGCTATCTTTACCTAATCCAAAATGTACCAGATATTGTTGAGTAGATTGAAAACCCCGATATAGATTATGCTCTAAGAATTGTAATTTTTTATTATGGGAAATTTTAATTTTTGCACCTTCAGAAATATAGCCTTTTAGTTTAATATTCAAAAAGTGATTTTTAAGAAGCTTATCACTATTGTTTTTAAATACAAAAGGTTTTGAGTTTAGGTTATTGGTCACTAAATCTAAATCACCATCATTATCTAAATCAACTAAAACGGTTCCATTAGAAAAACCTTCCCGGTCAAGCCCCCAATTTTTACTCTGGTCAGAAAAAGTTAAATCCGAATTATTTTTGTAAACAAAGTTTGGTTTGTCAACGCTCTCAAGGCCTTCTAATTTTTCTAAAAGCTGTTTTTTAATTGTAATGTAATCGTAGTTTTGCTTGCTGAATTCGTTACTTCTATAACTTGTAAAATCTGAGTTGGTAATGTCTTTAGGTATACCATTCGATATAAAAAGATCTTTCCAGCCATCATTATCTAAATCGGCAAACAAGGCTGACCAACTCCAATCGGTTTTACTTACGCCTGCCAATTGTCCAATTTCAGAAAAAGAAATATTGCCATTTTGCATTCCATTATTAAGCTGTAAAACGTTTCTTGAGTATTGAGGTAAATAGCCTTGTAAGAGAGAAAATTTAAAAACATTATTTGTAACACCCATGCTCATTAATTTCTGGCGTTTATTTTCATATGGCAGCATGTCGGCCACGAAAATATCCGGCAGCATATCGTTATTAAAATCAGCAACATCACAACCCATCGAGAAACGGGAAGTATGGCTTAGGAGTTTTTTTACACTTTCTGTAAATGTCCCGTTTTTGTTATTAATATAGATTAGATCATCATAAGCAAAATCGTTAGATATGTAAATATCCTGCCAGCCATCTGAATTAAGATCGGCAATTGCTATACCAAGTCCAAAACCTTCTGTATTAATACCCGCCTGCTTAGAAACTTCAATAAATTTCCCGTTTTCGTTTTTAAATAATTTTCCATTACTGGGTCCGGAGCCATCTAAAGCTTTATCCTTAGGATAATTTGGGTTTAATTTACTGTGAAAATGAATTAATAAATATAAATCCAAATCACCATCTTTGTCGTAATCGAAAAAAGCTGCCTGGGTACTAAAACCCTTGTAATCAATACCATATTCTTTTGCCTTTTCAATAAATTTTATGCTCCCGTCAGCTTGCTTTCCTAAATTAATAAAAAGTTGATTATGCGAATGGTTCAAGCCTGCGTTACAAACATAAATATCCTCCCAACCATCTTGGTTTACATCAGCAATACTCACACCCGTACCCCATCCTTTAGTTAAAATGCCTGCTTGCTCAGTTTGATCCAGAAACTTAAAATTTCCCTTATTGATATATAGTTTTCCTTGTACCTGGTTACCGGTAAAGAATAAATCACATAAACCATCATTATTAAAATCGGCAGCTCCTACACCACTTCCATTGTAGAAATAATCGTATTCTAAAATATTATTTTCAAAATTGGGTTTCAATATATTTTCAAAAGTAATACCGGTTTTTTCAACAGGTATGCTTTCGAAAAGAGTGCTTTTAATTTCTTTATCTTTCCAATCCTTACACGAACTAATAATAACACAATAGAATAGAGAAATTAGGCTTATCGAGAGAAAGTTTTTCATATTACCACAAAATATTTATGATAAGAATGTATACATCCTTATCATAAATGTTATAACTATCAATTATTTAGCAATTATTACTTTATAAACTCTTGTATTTCCCATTACATTTAAATAAAGTAAATGTATACCCTCTTTAATTTCATCTATGCGAAAATAAACTTTATTTAATCCCTGTTGTACGTTTATTTTTATTGTTTTTTCTGTTTTCGCGTCTAAAGCTTTTAAATCAATAATACCGGATCCATTTTTTGAAGAAAAGAAATCAAGATTTAGGCCTTCATTTGTGGGATTTGGATATAAAGATATTTGTTCTGGACTCATGACCGGATCACTTAACCCCAATATTGTTCCTGTATTGTATACATTAAATTCATTTATCGCCCACCAATATAGCTTACTTTGACCCGTTTGTTCTATTTTAATATATTGAGCGGTTTTTGAAAGAAAGGTTGCTGCGATATACCTGCCGGTGCCTGTACCGGAAGCTATGGGATTACCCCAAGTGCTTCCATCATTGGAAACATAAATATTATATTCCCTTGCATAATCAGTTATATTTTCTGCACCTGCATCAAAGTCTATTTTATTAAAAGTTTGGGGCGATATCATATTTACAATGAACCATTGACCTGAATTTAGGTTGTTGCCTGAAGACCATTTGGTAATTGTATCTCCATCTATGGCTTTATCGGGCGTGTCTGTTCCGGAAGAGGCGAATGCACTTGCTGTCCAGCCTGATCTTGGTAGGGCCGTAAGTGTTATCTCTGTAGCAGGATAGAGTTGCAATTTCGGAACTACTTGTCTTGTTTGATTTTTACCGGACCATTCAAGCTTTACTGATGGGCTTCCATTTTTCTGAGAATACTCCACCTTAATACTATTCATGCTTCCTGCTGTTAATGAAATAGTATCGCTATTTTCAGTTGAGATATGATCAATCCAATTATTAATTAATAGCTTTCCATTTACCCATAATCTTATACCGCCCTCGGAGATGGTATAAAAAGTATAGCGTTGCGAATACCGGGACTGAATTTTACCCATCCACCTAATAGAAAAATCAGTAGGATGGATAAGTGGAGATGGAGAATTGCCTACACCCCAATTATTATTTATACTTGTGTCTATTTCGGTTAAAACAATATTTCCCGATAAATCATTAGTATTATAATAATTACCTCTCAAACCTGAACCGGTTCCCGGAGGAGGAAGTAAACTGCATAAATTATCCCAAGTAGATGCCGCATCTTTCCCTGTGGCACTTTTCCATCCGGCCAGATCCGTAAAGACCTGATTTGTATTAAATACATTTGTATTTGTACTGCTGTAATAAGTGTTGTTATTGCCATGAAATTCATTGGTCAACCAATTAGTATACAAATCCCATGAAGTATCATCTCTTCTTAAATAAATATTAGAACTCGAACCTTTTGTTGTAGATATACAATTATTGGTAAAGTTAGAGTTTAATGTCCCATTTAGGGCTTTGCGATAAATCCATATTTTTCCGGGGGCTACAGATAAGTCTCCTGTTCCACCATTACCATATTTATCACTGTTGTTATTGTCAATTACGGTCCGATTCTTCCAGGTAATTTTTACTTGAGTGATTGTATTGTTTTGAATCTGACATTTATCGAAATAAAAGTTCTGAGCTGTTTCTAATTGCACTCCGGTAGCATTATCATTTATTTTGCAATTATTTATATATACCGGCCCTTCTGCTATTTCCCATTTAAAACCCGGATCCAATCCGTCACGGTGTATACTATGACCATTATTATTAAATTCGCAGCCGGTAAAAGTTATATTCTTTCCTGCAAGGTCATTATGGAAACCAACGCCTCCGTTATCATTAAATTTGCAACTATTGAAAATTACATTTAACCCACTAAAGTTGATGCCTCCTGCGTATGCATCAAGTGTACCAAATGATGGCTCTCCCAGACTCCGAAGATTATTATTGAACTCACAATTATCCAACTGTGCATCAATTAAAGTAAGAAATGCACCGTTGCCATAATTATCATTAAAGTGGCAATTTATCATTGAAATATCTCTGATGGTTTGAAGATAGACTATAAAATCCTTATGACCATTTCCATTTTCTACAAAATTACAATTTTCTAATAACCAGTAACGTGTATCAGACATCGGCTCCCAACTCCCTGCGTAAATAGCAGTTTTAGTACAGCCTTTCATGGTAATATTTCGCATTACAAAATTATACTTGCCATTGATCCAGATTACCTGATCAGCTGAGCCTGTAATAATTGCTTTTCCTGCATTTTGTCCTTCAATAACAAATACAGTATTTTTAAGGTTATTATCGGAAATACCCGCCACATTTATGTCATAAGCATTATTAAAATCTTTGTCTTGTGCTGCAGAGCGTTGAGTTATATCACCAATTTTAAGTTGGCCACCTCCCTGATCATATGTACCATCTGCAAGGCTTATTTTAACACCTCTCGATGCTTTAAGATTATTCATAGCTAGGTTCCATGCTTTTCCGATCGTTTGTAAAGGAGAGTTTTGAGTCCCGGGATTATTATCATTTCCTCCCGGGCTTACAAAAAAGGTTACCTGCACTTTACTTTCATCAGGTAAGGTTGGTGTCGCATATAATGAAGTACAAAAAAGGCTTAAAAATAATCCTAATTTAATATTAAATAGCTTTTTCATAGCTTATCGATAAATGTAATTAAGAATATTTTTTAATACCCATTGTTGCAAATTTTAGGGTCTCTATCTCTTTCTGACAGTGGGATTGGAAACTTAGCCCATTGTGGTTGAAAAGCGATGCCATAATTATCATTCAAGAACTTTGCAGCTCTGCCTGTACGTGTATAATGAAACCAAAGATTAGGCTCTAGTATTAACTCCCAACGCCTTTCGTTCATTAAATCAGTAAAAAACGTTTCCCTATCACTCGAAACAACTTTATTAAGCAGTTTTGCACGAGTTCTCACCATATTCAATTGAGTGTAGGCTTCGGAAAATTTACCTTCTTCAAAAAGAACTTCAGAATAGTTTAATAAAAATTCTGCATATCTCATTGTTATAATACTTTGACCATTGTAATAAGTAGTTTTATTGTCAATAGCAGGCCCAAGCCAATATTTAGTAGAGAAAGCGCGATTAATATAAAGAGGACCATTTGGAATAGTAACAGTGTCAGTCATTCTCTCACCTTTATATTTTTCTCCAACTATTAACATTAATTTTTTACGCCTGTCATCACCCGGCTCATAAGATGAAGCAACTTTGAGATTGACAACAGTTTCTCCCCATCCCCCATTAGGAGCATATTTATCACCTATGTTTCTGGGAGCGGTAAATTCATTAGCTTCGTTTCCCTGGTTGGGAGCTCCACTCCATATTGCATTATTATCCGGAACATCTCGATATTGTATTTCAAATATAGATTCAGCAGTATTTCTGGTTTGTTCTGTAAAAACTTGCCTCACATCAGGTAAAAGGCTAAACTCTCCGGAAGCGACAAGTGACTGTGATGCCGAATCGGCACCTGCCCAGTCTTTTTTATACATATAAGCGTTCGCAAGATATGCAGTTGCAGCCCATTTCGTAGCTCGCCCGGCATTGGCCGGACCCCATCCGGCGAGATTTGGAAGATTTTTTGATGCTGTGCCTAAATCGCTTATTACCTGATCCCAAATTTGAGGTTCCGGAGTACATGATAAACTATTCTGAGATATATCATAAGGTTTAGTTATCAATGGTACATCTCCATATGCACGTGCTAGCATAAAATAGGCAAACCCTCTTAAAAATTTAGCTTCACCTTCTATTTGTTTTTTATCATCATCAATAATGGTGGAAGGGGCGCCCGATAACCTATCTAAAATTGTATTAGTCCTTCCTATAATCCTGTAAAGTGTGCTCCAGTATTGTAAAAATTCACTATTACTATTTGAAAGAAATGTTGAAAGGTTTTTAGGTGCTCCTTGAGCAATCAAATCCTGAGATATATAACCGGGCAGGATACTCCATTGAAGACCTCCTGTACCTTCGTTAGCGCCTTGCATTTCAGTGTATGCGCCAAACATGGCACCGTCAAAAAATGCCTTTGTTTTAAAAGCCTGAACATCGGATATTACTCCTGTTTTAGGCTCCAATTCAAGGAAGCTTTCCTTGCATGACCATAAAATAACCAAGGTCAATATAGAAGTGATAAATATTATTACTTTTTTCATTTGTAAATTATTAAATTCTTAAAAAAATAAATTGAAATTCATGTATATCTAGGCTTCTTATGAACTAAAATTGTACATTTAGCCCCATTGTAAATATCCTGGGGGTTGGATATCGACCAAAGTCTACTCCTGAAGTCAGAACATTTTGGGTCTGGCTACCTACTTCCGGGTCAAAACCGGTATATTTCGTAAACGTGTGTAAGTTTTGAGCCATTATGTAAATTCTGGCTCTGCTCATAGCTACCTTTTTAGCTATGGCTTCCGGTATGGTGTAACCAAGTTGAAGATTACGTATCCGAACAAATGCTCCGTTTTCAATATTAAAAGTTGAGAAATAAAGATTACTGGTAGGAATGTTATAAGAGTTGCGAGGCAATGTATTACTAGTTCCTTCCCCATGCCAACTGTTTAGAAGGTCAGAAGAAACATTATTTAAACCACCATTCGCACCATTATGCATATGATAGGTATAAAACTTAGTCATGTTTGCAATCTGAACCCCCGATTGTCCATTAAAGAATACAGAAAAATCGAATCCTTTATATTCAGCTTTCACATTCAAACCAAAAATATATTTTGGCAAACCATTGCCTATAATTGTTTTGTCTTCAGAAGTAACTTTCCCATCGGGTGTACCTGTTAGTCCTTTACCATCCGCTGTTGGGCCATTTAAATCTTTATAAAGTCGGTCACCGGGTTTAACGTCCAGCCCCATAGCAACCCCCTTGGCTGCATCTGCTGCATTTTGGGCTATACCGTCTGTTACATATCCCCAAAAATTCCCAATTCTTTCACCTACTTTAGTTCGCGTTTGTGAACCTCCATCGTTATAGTTGTTTCCGTCATTTAATTGAGTGTTCTGGCCAATATATTGCTTACCTGCCAGATCAGTAACTTTATTATTTAAAGTAGAGAAATTAGCATTGAGAGAAAATTTAAAATCTCCCAAGTGTTCGTTATAACCTAAAGCAGCTTCTATTCCACTATTTTCCATAGAAAATCCATTTTTCGTAATAGCATAACCATTAACACCTGTATAAAATGGCACATCAACCTGGCCTAGCATGTTGTAAAGCTTTTTTATATAATAATCCGTTGTGAAAGTGAATTTTCCATTGAGAAAAGAAGCATCTAAACCGAAGTTATTTTGAGATGAGCTTTCCCAGCGAATATTTTTATCTGCAGTGTTATTTGCATAATAAGCAGGTAAAGAGACACCACCAACAACATATTGAAACGTACCCCCATTAGTAGAATAAGTACTAAGATATAAATAAGGAGGAATATTTTGGTTTCCAACTACTCCGTAGCTGGCTCTTAATTTTAAATCACTTATGAAAGTAAGATTTTTAAGAAACGCTTCTTCTGAAATTCTCCAACCTACTGAAACAGAAGGAAAAACTCCATATTTATATTGAGGCCCAAAATTGGAAGAACCATCTCTACGAATATTGGCCGTAAGAAGGTATTTACCTGCATAATCATACGATAGTCGTCCAATATAAGATGCTAAGGAATAATCATTAACGCCTGGGAATCCCTGAACTGTTCGAGTAGCCAAATCTCCGTTAGCTATCACCTGTACATCATCCGGTACGTTAGCTACTTGAGCGTAAATAAACTGTGAGGTGTTTTTTAATGCATCTGTACCGGCTATAAGTGTAAAATTATGATTTCCGAAATTTTTAAAATAAGTAAGTGTATTTATCCAATTCCATTGAAACCCCCTATTCCAACCTTCATTATATTGAGAATTACGGAACTGCCCAACTCCATTAATTGCCTCAGGGGCTTGCTTAATACCAGCGGTATTAAAAGCGTTATCCAAAATAAGGTTTATTGTAGAACGAAACTTCAATCCTTTAATAATTTCATAATCGATGTAAGTTGCTGCCATCAATTGTTGACTTTTTTGAGGATTAGTCAAATAGTTTTTTAATGCATATACCGGGTTATTTAAACCTTTTGGGATAAAGTTACCATTCGCATTGAGCGAAGTAAAAGCGTAACCGTTCCATCCATAAAATGTTTTATCGGTCGGATCAATAGTTCCATCAGCTTTATAACCAAAATAACCATTTTGATCGGTTGTAATAGGAGACGTAGGTTGCATCCGTACTGCGTTTATAAGCGCACCATCAAACCCTGCACGATTTGGTTCTTGTGTAACCACAAATTGTTTTTCCTGAATTGCGCCATTCAGTGTTACACCAATCTTAATTCTTGATGTTATATCAAAATCGCTATTTAACCGTGCAGTATATCGTTTGAATCCTGAAGAAACAAGAATGCCTCCCTGATCAAAATAGCCAACAGAAAATGCAGTACGTGATTTTTCTCCGCCGCCGGATACAGAAACATTATAACTTTGAACAGTAGCCTTTTGAAAAATTGCACTTTGCCAATCACTATTAGGCACTGTGGCAGGATTACTCCAAGCCGGATTAGTTGCGTTACCGGCATTAGCTAAGTTTTCATTGGCTAATTGAGCAAACTGTGAACCATTTAAGAGACCTATTTTTTTAATAACACTCTGTGAACCCACGTATGCATCTAAATTTACTGTGATTTTACCTGCTTTCCCTCGCTTAGTAGTTACTAAAACTACTCCATTAGTGCCTCTAGATCCATAGATAGCCGCCGAAGCCGCATCTTTCAAAACATCAATCCTTTCAATATCATTTGGATTAATATTATTAAGGGGGCTGGAGCCGGTACCGGTATTACGTGCATCATAAGGCACTCCGTCAATTACAAATAAAGGTTCACTTGAATTGTTTATGGAGCCAACACCCCTGATCCTTATAGAAACTCCTCCACCCGGCTCTCCTGAATTTTGTGTTACCTGTACACCTGCTAATCGCCCCTGCATCGCCTGATCTAAACCGGTAACTGCTACAGAATTAATATCTTTAGTAGTTACTGAGCCAATTGCTCCGGTTATCTCTCTCCTATGTTGGGATCCATACCCTACAACAACAACCTCATTTAAACTTTTAAGGTCAGGTACCATTGTTACATTTATAATTGTTTGAGTACCAACAGGTATTTCCTGTGTTGCATAGCCGATAAAAGAAAATAAAAGTATTTCTGACCCATTCGAAACATTTAATACATAGTTTCCTTCACCATCTGATGCTGTTCCGTTAGCGGATCCTTTTGATGTAATGTTTACACCGGGCAGACCTTGACCCTTTTCATCCGTAACCTTACCTGTTACAGTAAAAGCTGAAAGAATTTTATCCTTAGCATTAACGCCGTTTGCAAACGCTATTCCGGCGCATGTAAAGACAATGAAAGTCTGTATAAAAGTGACTTTCATAATGTAAATAAATTTTGACAGAGTTAAATTTTGCTTCATAAAAAAATGCTTTATTCGTTTGTGAATGTATAATTATTCCTTATGGCATTGGTCAGATAAAGAATATTTAAAAAAAAACAAGTACGCACGATATAGGTTGATATAATAGTACTTTAGTAGTATAAATTATAACAAATTAAATGCATTTTTTTTCGAAAGAATTTTTATTGAATTATCCAATATTGATATAATTTTAACATTTTTTTTAATTATAGATAAAAATTATGCTAATTATGTAACAATACATAAGTATTTTAATAAAACGTTCACCAAATGTGAATAAGAATTTATAAACATTTTATACTGATGGCAGGAAACTAAGAGCTGCATTTTTAAGCGGCTTAAAAAGCAAATTCAATTAATATTTACAAGGTTTTTAACAAGTTGCTAGAACACGAAAAACAAAACGGCAATTTTATAAAACTTAATTTAGACCAACTGAGTTTATTTTTAACATCAACTTATCCTTCAGGTTAAGTTTTAATTTAAATATAAATCGTGCCGTAAATCATACTTATAAAAAAATTATAATTTAATTATATTTAGAGAGAATAGTACAAAAAAGGTTTATATAAAATCCTTTAAAATGATTTTAAGATACTTAAGGGCTTTGGTGATGTGATATTCAACAGTTTTTTCGGAAATTTTAAGTGTCTTTGCAATCTGTTTAATAGAAAAATTTTCAAAGCGACTCATTCTAAAAATTTTCTGCGATTTTAGCGGGAGTTTTGTTATTCCTTCATATAAGGCAAAGGATAGTTCATTATGTGACAGAGTTTCGTCGGTAAAGTTTATTTGTGGTATTGAAATGTTTTTTTTATAATCAACATATCGCTGCATTACATTTTGAGATCTATAAAAGTCTAAAATGGCATTTTTTATAGCAGTGAAAAGATAATTTTCCAATTGATTAATACTAAGCACCTCTCTCTTTCTCCATAATTCGATAAATAGCTCTTGTACTAATTCTTCTGCTGTTTCTTTGGATTTAGTTTTATTGTATGCAACTCTAAAAATTCCCTTCCAATAATGATTATAGATATATGAAAATGCAACTTCGTCGCCTTTCTTAAGAGCTTCCAATAATTCTTTGTTGCTTGTTTTATAATTTGAGTGAAAAACACTCACTTTCCAATTAGCACGTTGATACATATATTAGTACTTTTATTATAAAATTTATAACAAATTTAATACATGTTTTTTAAAAAGAATTTTATCGAATTATCAAGTATTGGTATTATTTTAACCCTATTATTATAATTTAATTAAAAGTATGCAAACCATGTAGCAATTATGCAACACTGCCGGAGACAATAAAACTTTTACTGTCATTTGATTTAGATATAATGTCAACTTTTAATTTATTGGACTTTGACTCAATTTGTGAGGAAGTTTTCAGAAATTAGAAATAACCAATTCGTTCATTATGAAAAAAACTGTTTATATGTGTAGATTGAAGGGTTAAATATTATTCGTTAGGTGTACTTACCAGATATAAGGCCGCCTAAGTAGATGCTCAATTAAAGATTATTCTACTTACTTCAAATTAATAATAACTTTTCTGGTGGTAGGCACAAAATCAATGTTGTTTAGTTAAAATATTATAATTTATATAGTATCTTTTTTTCTACTTATTTTTTCTTACAAGTAATCTTTATTTTTTAAAATAAAAATCCTTTTTCAAGATAATTATTTGAAATTTAAATATCGTTTTATCAATATTGATATTTTGATAATTTTGATTATAAAAATCTGCACGTTTTTTCAAATAGAATAATTTTTTACCTAACTAAACAACCTTGGGCACAAAATATTTAAACATGAAATTTTTCATTGAATTTTATTTTAAACTTTCATGTATAAAAAATAAATTATAATTATCAGTTTATCAATATCGGTATATTAATATTTATAATCATATATAAATCAGATATTTGATGTTTTTTTTACAAAGTAGGTTAACAATGGAAAAAAGATAAGGCTTTACCGAAACCAGATGGCATAATTTGAGTTAGTAAGTCAAATATGCTGTTATTTATTATATATAGATTTTAACATAACTTCTTCTCCGGCAATAAATTCTTTTTCTAAAAAGGAGCCTTTTATTTCTTTTTTGTCTAATAAGAAAGCTTCACCAAGCCCATGATACAACTTTAGTTTACCACCCATCTTACTTTTAATTTTTATTAACTTTACTCGTCCATTACTTACTTCTCCGCTTACCAAAAAAGCACCCTCAGTTAAAATATTATAAAATTGCAGATTTTTTAATTGAGCATTCAGTCCCGGTAATATATATATCTCGTCATTTATATTTTGTACCAGAAGTTCAATTACAGCACTCAGTGCACCAAGCCCCGCATCCATTTGCATAACCTCATGATTTTCAATAGCAGGTACTTGACTATAATCCAAGGAACCAAAAGGAACAGAAATTCCGTTTTTATTTGCGTTATGCAGAGTCCCTCTCCCTTCATTTACAAAGTTCTCTCTCCAAAAATGAAGTAAGCTTATTGCTGCACTCGTGTTGCCAACACGAGAATGGATAATAGAGGCCCAAGGTATACACCAACCTGTCCAAGCGCCTGTTCCTTTGTGAACCCAATAATTAATAGAGGCATCAATTATTTTTCTTTGATTTATTTCTTTTAAATTAAATGTTGCGAAAGGATATATGCCGGCTAAATGTGAATGATGGCGATGGCTGTCTATCAATTCTTTCCCTTCCCATAAGCCGATATGGGGTTTTTTAGAATAGGAACTCATCCATGGGTCAGCCTCAAATATTTGTTTGTCAACCAATGTATAAATGGGTAATTGTTGTGAAACAGAAATCCATCGAGGGTCAATTGGCTTTCCCATTACTTGTGCCGCCTTTGGCAATATGGATGCTATCATATGCAATGCAGCCAATTGAAAAGAAGCATTCTTCCCCCATCCCAAAATACCGGCTCCTCCATATTCAGGACTTACCGAAACCGGTAAGGCCAAACTTTTTACACCATTATTATCAGTTATTTCTTCTAACATACCCCAATACCCTTCAAAAGCCCCTACCAAAAGGGGATAAGCGGTTTCTTGTAATATTTTTTCATCCATACCATACCGATAGTGCTGCCAAGCCAGCATTGCCATCCAAGCTGTACAAGCGTGATCAATAGTTCCTGTCCAATATGTTCCTATTATCTGACAACGGTCATCTGTGGCAGCGGACAACATCATGGCATCCTTTGTACCGAAAAAAGTTTCTCCGTTTTTCCGTAATTGTGGCATCCAATTTTGAATCATTTTCCATAAAGGTGAAAAATGTGAAAGGCGATTCGTAGCCAACGCCGGTGTATAAATCATTTCAAGGTTGATATTGAAATGATAATCGTTGCTCCAGGGTGGTAATTGATATTCTTCCATAAAAGGTCCCTGCAGTGTTGCCGGAAGGCCTTGAGGAGGTGTTAAACACGCTTGTTTATACAAACCATAGTCTACAATCTCCTGCAAAACAGTATCCTGCAAAATGATTTTTGGCACTTCAGACCAGTAATTAAACCACCATTCATTTTTTTTGTTTATAAGTGAATCTGCATTAAACCCGGTAAATATTTTTTCTGCTTTATCGATTATTTTATCATCAATTATTTTTTCGCCTAAAATAGTAGTAATTAAAAGATACTTTGAAGTGTTTTGACAGGCAACAGCCAAAGGTACATCGTCAGGTAAAGATTGAGTGAACCCTATAATATTGCCTTTTATCCAATTTTTAGGGGGTTTTACTCCTGTTTTTTCAAATTCCTTTCTCATATTTAAATTTTCTCCTGCCGGTATAAGCCTTGTGGTTATCTTTCCAATGAGTTCATTAGGTATTTTTAGCCAGGTCAACTCTAAATAAGGCGATTGGTTAAGTGTAAAAAACTTAACTGTCCCTATTTTATCAGATACAAAAAGCAGAATTTCTCCGGATTGTAATAATAAATCACCTCGAAGTAATTTCCATCCTTCAGGTAATTTTATTTCTAATACCCCACCTCCTATTTGATGAGGTTCTTTGGGTTGGCTATTTGGACTTATGGGTGTTGCAAAAAGCTTTTTAAGTCCAACTTCGTCTTTTACTTCTAATAATTTCTTTACTTCTTTATATGTTGTTTTGATAGAAGAATAATTATCGCTTCTATGATCCCAAAACCCTGTTCTGGCAATAGTAATATTAAGAATGTTGTCTTTTCCCCATATCATTAATCCTTGTTTTCCATTCCCCATTAATATTCCTGCATGAGTTCTATTGATTGGAAAATTCCAAATAAGTTTTTTGGAATTTCCGGGATTTTCAAGGTTTGCCTCTTGTGAAAAAATTGGAAATAAAATGAAATGGAATAAGATTATTATTGCCTTTTTTATATAGGTTCCCATTATCTTTTTGTTAATAAGATTAATTCAATTAGAGACTTACCCCTCTTTTCCAAGGTATAAAATCATCCTGATGCTTGGCTACAGCTTTAGGGATAATTTCGCCGCTTGCCACTTTTATGCAATATTCAAGTATTTCTTCTCCTACTTCTTCAATCGTCTTTTTACCGTCAATTATATCACCCGTATTAAAATCAATAATGTCTGACATGCGATTTGACAGGTTGGAATTGGATGACACCTTGATTACAGGGCAGATTGGGTTTCCTGTAGGGGTTCCCAGACCTGTTGTAAATAAAATAATATTTGCTCCGGAAGCTGTCTGCCCTGTTGTTGCTTCTACATCATTTCCGGGTGTACAAACCAAACTTAAGCCGGCTTTGGTAACCGTTTCCGTATAGTTTAAAACATCGACAATCGGAGATGTCCCCCCTTTTTTTGCGGCACCTGCAGATTTTATCGCATCGGTTATCAGTCCGTCTTTTATATTTCCCGGCGAAGGATTCATGCTGAATCCCGAACCAACTTTATGTGCCAGTTCATCATAGGTTTGCATAAGATGAATAAATTTTTCTGCCTTTTCTTTTTCAATACAGCGGTCTACAATTTCTTGTTCGACACCGCACAATTCGGGAAATTCGGCCAGCAAAACTTTTCCTCCCAAACCGACAAGTAAATCGGCCGCATAACCGACTGCGGGATTTGCAGAGATGCCCGAAAAGCCGTCACTTCCTCCACATTTTACCCCTATTGTCAGTTTATCCAGAGGGGCTTCCTGCCTTTCCTGTTTATTTATCCCGATAAGACCCGAAAAAGTTTTTTGAATTGCTTCCGAAAGCATGCTTTCCTCACTTTCTGAACCCTGCTGTTCAAAGATCAATAAGGGTTTATTAAACCCGGGGTTAAGATTATATAAATCCTTTTTAAAATCGTCGATTTGTAAATGTTGGCAACCCAGACTCAGTAAAGTTACTCCCCCCACATTTGGATGATTTGCATACGCTGCCAAAAGAGTACTCAGGGTCGAAGAATCCTGACGGGTGCCTCCGCATCCGCCCTGATGATTGAGAAATTTGATTCCATCAACATTTTTAAATATTTTTCCCGTGTGTATTATTGTTTCACTCACCGAAAAATCGGAATTGATTGCCTCCCTCCCGGATTGGTAAAGATTGATAAGATTACGCGTTAAGAACTTATATTTTTCTGAAGTGCCGTAACCCAATTCACTTTCCAAGGCTTCTTTAATTATATCCATATTACGGTTTTCGCAGAATACCGTGGGTATAAATAACCAGTAATTGGCTGTGCCGACCCGGCCGTCTTCTCTTACAAAGCCTTTAAATGTCCTGTTTTTAAATCGGTCGGTATCGGGTGGAATCCAGTTATAATGAAATTCACGAAAAAAATAAGGGTTTGTGGCATGCTTTACATTAAAGGTAGTTATCAAGCCGCCTGCAGGAATGGGATTTACGGCCTTGCCGACCAATATGCCATACATGATAATTGCATCTCCCGTCTCAAATGCTTTGATCACAAACTTATGCTTTGCCGCGATATCATCATTAAGGGTGAAAGTATCATTATCATAGCTTACGGTTTCACCTTTTTTCAAATCCTGTAAAGCAACTAAAACATTATCTTTCGGATGGATTTTGAGACAGGTTCTATTTATTGACATCATAATTAACACTTAATTTAAAATATAAACTGTCAGGCCTCGTGCATATTGCTTAAAATTGTAGGCATACCTTTACAAACCAAAGGTTTCGTCACCGATAAATTTTTCAGAAGCCTGCGCATGGTTTAATACTTTCATTTATAATGCATTTTCTATTTTAAAAACCCATGCATAATCACAGGGATTAGTTAAAGGGGTAACTTTTGGAATCACAATATTAAGACTGCCATTTTTATATGACGTTGTAACATTGAATTTTAATCCCAACATTTTTACGTTACCGGGTTTCTTAATGTGATCAATTACAATATCTCTCTCCGGGAATTTTGTTGATATCAGATATAAATCCTTTCCTTTTTTGGTATAATATATATTCGTTGTTTTGGTAATTGGGGGAGCATCTGTCCATTTGCGGGTACCATAAATAGCTTCTCCATTAATATTTAACCATTTACCTATATCCGATAACCTTTGTTGCATAATCACCGGTATGTGGCCGTCGGCTGTAGGCCCGATATTAAGTAAAAGATTACCTCCCATCGCTACTTTGCCGATAAGGTCATGAACCAGTTGTTGTGAACTTGCATAATCTTCTAAATTTTCATTTTTATTGTAACCAAATGAAAACCCGATACCTTTAGATTCTTCCCATGGTTTTTGTATTGTTTTCATGTCTACCATTTTATCTTTTAGGTTGCCGTACTCTACAGTTGAATAACCGCCATGTTCACCCCAGGTATCTTTCCCCCATCTGTCATTAATAACTATTGTTTCCTTTACCGGTGATTCATTATAGAGCCATGCCATAAATTCGGGCATTTTCCATACGCTTGAAGAGTAATCCCATTGACCGTCGCCCCAAAGAATATCGGGTTTATAACTGTTAACAAGATCTTTCATTTGCGGCAGCATATGTTCATTCACATATCTGTCAATAGTTTCAGGCTTATAAAGTGGGTTGAACCATTCATAAAGAGAATAATAATATCCCATTTTAAGTCCTTTATTTTTAACCGATTTTGTTAAATCGCCCAATAAATCACGATGAGGACCGACATCAACCGCGTTCCAGTTCCATGACTGTGCGGATGGCCAAAGTGTAAAACCTTCATGGTGCTTGGATGTTAATACAACATATTTGGCACCTGAATTATTGAGTATTTCAGCCCATTGTTCGGGATCAAAATATTCGGCATTAAAATTTTTGGTAAAGTCCTGATACTTGAAATCTTTTCCATAAGTTTTTTCATGGTGCTCAAGAAACTCTTTATACCCAAATTTATTTTTGTTTTCGGGTGTATTTATTCTTTGCCAATACCATTCGGCATATTTCATACCTATTCGGTTTCCCCAATCATTACCTGCAAGACCTTTAAAGTCTCTGTCCGTTGGCCCCCAGGCCGGTACTGAAAACAATCCCCAATGGATAAAAATGCCGAACTTCGCATCTTCAAACCAGGCAGGATTAGGCCTGCTGTCAATAGATTTCCAGTCAGCTTCATATTTTTGCTGAGCAAACAGCACATTTGAAAAGAGAATAAAACAGAAAAAAAAATATTTCATATTGTATTTGTATTATTTATTATTTAGAATTTCTGATATGTGTTTCACTTTTAATGTTGTATTGTTTCTTCGTATAATATATTCACTACTTGGTAATTAACATAATTTGTAAAAAAGTTCTTATTCCCAACCTTTCTATAATACTAATTTATATCTAAATTTTTCATATTAGAAAGCCTCTTGCAATATTAAAAGAAAATATATTATAAATACAACAATTAAATTTAAACCAACTCACGTTTATAGAGACGAAATATGAAAAAATTTATTCAAAAGTATAACCATATCTATTTGCAAATTTTTACAAAAACAAAACGGAAATAAGTATAAACAGGAAATAAATATTTATTATTTGATTCCATATTCAATCAGTACATTTAAAATAAAAAGTAGGACAAACTAAATGAATACTTAGGCAAAAAAAAATGATTTAATTATCCAACATTGCGATTATTTTAACATATTTGTTGATTAAAAATTAAAATCATGCAAATTACGTAACAATGAAACCACACTTACTTAAGGTTTCTTCTGAACCTTTGTTTTCATTTGGAGTTAGATTGGATGTTATGCCCAATTTTTATAATCAATGGCATTATCATCCTGAATTAGAATTGTTGTATATAAAAAATGGATCCGGTACTCACTTTGCGGGTAATAATATTGAGCCGTTTGTGGGGGGTGAGTTAATACTTCATGGCAAAAATGTACCTCATGTATTGAGAAGTAATGAAAGCGGTTTGGATAGAGGAGCTTGCCAGGCAATTGTAATACATTTTGTGGAAAATTTTTTAGGAAGTGAATTTCTAAGTTTACCTGAAATGAAAAAGATAAATGAATTAATTAAACATTCAGGGCGCGGAATAAAATTTACGGGGGCTACAAAAGAAACTGTTATATCATTAATGGAAAAGATGTTGATAAGTGATGATATGGAAAAATTGATTATGGTTCTTCAGGTTCTTAACATATTATCAAAGAGTGACGAAAGAATTTACTTATCAAGTGTAGGATTTGATGGGCAACTTAATGAAGTAGATGCAAAACGATTGGATAGAATATATAACTATTCGTTAGAAAACTATACAAACGATATTTCATTAGAAGAGATTTCATCAATTGCAAATATGAGCCCTCCTTCTTTTTGCAGGTATTTTAAATTACGGACAAAAAAAACATTTTCTCAATTTTTACTTGAAATTAGGGTTGGTCAGGCATGCAAATTATTAATTGACAGCGAGTTAAGTATTTCTCGAGTATGTTATGAAAGTGGATTTAATTGTTTTTCTAATTTTAATCGTTATTTCAAAAAGATTAAAAATTTAACTCCCAAAGAATATCAAAAGAAATATTTAAAAAGTAAACACTAAGTAAATGAATAAACAAGTATTGGTTGAAATAATAGTGGGCTAAAATACTTTTTAAAATAGAGAATTCACCGGATAACATCTTGGAAACATCTAAAAATCGTTATTCATTAAGCATTGTTTCAATTTATAAAACAGATTGAGCGGCTTGCTAATTTTACTTCAATATAAAAAGGTGGGCTTTATACCCACCTTTTTAAAATATTTATTTGGCAATAATCAGTTTATAAACTTTTACGTTATTAAGGGTATTTAAATAAAGAATATGAATCCCGTCCTGTAATTCATTTACATGAATATAAACTTTATTGTAACCTTCCTGAACGCTTATTTTCAACAACTTTTCTGTTCTTCCGTCTATAGATTTTAAATCAATGGATCCCAAACCACTTTTTGAAGAATAAAACTCAACATTAACACCTTCCACAGCAGGATTTGGAAATATTGATACATTAATGTGATCTTCTCTATTTAAGGACAGTGAAGATTTTTTATTCCCGGTTTCTTCTGATGATAATCTGCTGCCGGTTCCCGTATTGTAAACATTAAATTCATTAATCGCCCACCAGAATAGTCCACTTTGACCGGTTTGTTCTATTTTAATATACTGAGCAGTTTGCGCCGGAAAACTTACCGTAATATCCCTGTTACTGCCTGTGCCTGAAGCTACGGGGCTGCCCCAGTTGCTGCCGTCATTAGACACGTAAATATTGTATCCTCTGGCATAATCATTCACGTTACCTGCTCCGGCATCAAAATCTATTTTATTAAAAGTTTGTGCCGAGCCCATATTTACTATAAACCACTGGCTCGGGTTTAAAAAGGTACCTGAAGACCATTTAGTGCTTGTATTTCCATCTATGGCTTTATCGGGAGTATCGCTTCCTGAATACCCGAAGCCGCTTGCTATCCAGCCCGATCTTGACAGAGGATATGATGACCCGCCGATACTACTATCAGTTGTAACTTCTATTGCGCTTACTTTTGCGTTATCCAATGAACCGTTTATAAATGAAATGATTATCTGATTACTTGAGTTAGGAGTAATAGTAAACTCTTTTACTATAGCCTTGTTTTTTGCTCCTGCTACAGTGAATATATCAAATTCAGTTATTTGTCTGGTTCCATTAATGTCAATATTAAATTTACGTTTGCTTGCTGCATCCCAATATATTTCAGCAAAATGTAAACGGACAGTATAAGATTTGCCGGTAATTAAAGAGGGGAAAGTGTAGGTAAAAGATCCCCATCTTTCACTTTGATAAACAGCTGCAGGTGCCGGATTAGTTACCCCACTCACATCTATTGTTGAGGTAGTAGTGGAAGTATTGCCTCCTGATACATAAGCATCAACTGCATATGTTCCTGTTGCTCCTCCACCTGAGTTAATGGCGTAAGATACTGCACCGGTACTACCGTTAGTTGTAGCTGTGGCCTCATTGGAAGCAGCAGAATTACAACCGGCACTTGTTGCCGTCACCCTGAAAGTATAAGCAGTAGCAGCACTTAAGCCTGTGTTGCTATAACTTTTTACTCCTGCACCTAAGGTAGCTATGGTTGAATAAGAACCGGTTCCTTGTTTGCGTTCTATTATAAAGCCTGTTGCATTGTTGTCATTATTTACCCAGCTTAAGTTAATCTGGCTCGTTGATCCGGCACTTGCCGTTAAACTGCCGGGAACTGAGGGAGGGGTACAGGTACCTCCACTACAGGTGTTCTGCCAGGTAGATGATCCATCTTGCCCGGTGGCACTTTTCCATCCTGCCAAATCTGTAAATACTTGATTTGTATTAAATACATTTGTATTGCTGCTGCTGTAATAAGTATTGTTATTAGCATGAAGCTCCTTGGTAAACCAATTTGTATACAAATCCCATGAAGTATCATCTCTTCTTAGATAAATATAAGAACTTGAGCCCTTTGTTGTTGATATACAATTATTGGTAAAGTTGGAGTTTAGTGTTCCGTTAAGGACTTTGCGATATTGAAAAATTTTACCGGGCGCCAGCGATAAATCACCTGTTCCTCCATTACCCCATTTGTCTGAATTGTTATTGTCAATTACAGTTCTGTTTTTCCAGGTGATTTTTATTTGAGTAATTGTATTGTCTTGAATCTGAGATTTATCAAAATAGAAGTTTTGAGCAGTTTCTAATTGCACTCCGGTAGCATTTCCGTTTATTTTGCAATTATTAATATACACCGGCCCTTCTGCTATTTCCCATTTAAAACCAGGATCCAACCCGTCTCGGTATGCGCTATGACCATTATTATTAAATTCGCAACCGGTAAAAGTTATATTTTTTCCTGTCAGGTCATTATGGAAACCAATGCCTCCATTATCATTAATTTTGCAATTATTGAAAACTACATTTAATCCACTAAAATTTAGGCCTCCTGCGTATCCATTCAATACTCCAAAAGCCGGTTCACCAAGGCTTCTTAAGTTATTATTAAACTCGCAATTATCAACTTGCGCATCAATCAATACAAGATAAACACCGTTGCCGTAATTATCATTAAACTTACAGTTTCTTATAGTTATATCTCGCACCGTTTGAATACTCGCGATAAAATCAGAATGCCCCTTTGCATTTTCTATAAAGCTGCAGTTATCCAATAACCAATATCGAGTATCGGAAATAGGTTCCCAAGAACCTGCCTGAATAGTTGTTTTGGCACAACCTTTCATGGTAATATTTCGCATTACAAAATTATACTTGCCATTTATCCAGATTACCTGATCGGCCGAACCTGTAATAATTGCTTTTCCTGCATTTTGGCCT
Source organism: Spirosomataceae bacterium (assembly GCA_965248855.1). Classification (GTDB taxonomy): domain Bacteria; phylum Bacteroidota; class Bacteroidia; order Cytophagales; family 172606-1; genus CBDFKQ01. Next base: position 118,508 of record CBDFKQ010000005.1, read on the forward strand.
TCAACAACAAATACAGTATTTTTGAGATTACTGTCTGAAATACCTGCCACATTAATGTCATAAGCATTGTTAAAGTCCACGTTTTGAGCAGCAGAGCGTTGAGCTATATCACCAATTTTCAGTTGGCCACCTCCCTGATCGTAAGTACCGTCTGCAATGCTGATTTTAACCCCTCTTGCAGCTTTAAGATTATCCATGGCAATGTTCCATGCTTTTCCAATTGTTTGAAAAGGGGAGTTTTGGGTGCCGGCATTGCTGTCATTCCCGCCGGGACTAACATATAAGGTTACCTGCACTTTACTTTCATCAGGCAGGATAGGTGCCGCATATATTGAAGCACAAAAAAAACTTAGAAATAATCCCAGTTTAATGTAAAATAACTTTTTCATTTGTTTTTTTAATTAATAAATTTTAAATAATTGGTTTTACAAAAAGGTGATAGGTATTGATAAAAGTTAAATATCAAATTGATATATACTTCTATAAGCCTGTAAATGTTTTCATCTTTATAAGTATTAATGGTGGAAGTTGTTCAAGATTTTGTAGTTTACCTTTACAACTCATATATAGTAGACTTGCAACTTTACGTATACCCTAGTGATATATAATAAAATCTTTAAAAATTTCTATTTAGTTTTAATTTAATTTATTGGCAGGAAGAAAATTTAATAATTCTGAAATGATATATAGGTATACATTATCAATAGTTTTTGAAATAAGGATTGAATTAAATATATTTGTGGCTTGGGGGATTAGCTCAGCTGGCTAGAGTGCTTGCATGGCATGCAAGAGGTCATCGGTTCGACTCCGATATTCTCCACAAATAGTTATGAATTGGCTTTTAGATAAATTTCTAAAAGCCTTTTTTTATAATGACAAACAGGTTTCACTACTTTTAATCCAAAAACAAATAGTTTGGGGTAAATTAAGAGGCCATTGGGTAAACTTCTTTTAAATATGTTTTTATAGATTTGTTTACAGGGTTTTGTTCCTTTAAATGTCGTGCTTTTTCCCAAAAAGTAAACATATTTTCAACCTTAATTTCATTTTCGGCTTCATTAACAAGGGGCAAGATACTTTGTTTTTGTGATTCAATACTTAATATGTCTTCCTCCAGGCTTGCCAATGCCTGTTTCAGTTGTTCCAATTTTGATTGATTGATAATTAACTTTACCACGTCAATCTTACTTTTTCTGATATGGAGTTTAAATAATTTATACTCTGCTTTTACTTTCCAGATTGTTAATTTATCCGATATCTTTCCTTTCCCGGCTGCAATAATTGCCGCATTCAAGGATTTGACATTTTGTTCCTCATTAAGTATTAAATTATTCACTGTTTCGAGCATCACCAGTTTTTTAAATATCCTGTAATCAAGCCTGGCTATTTGATAAATAAATTGCTTATGCCTAATAGATAATCTCATCAAAACAGTTTCAAATGCCGCGATGGAGTTAAGTTGATTGATCATAATTTATATTTTTTTTCTTTTGTCTAATGTCTTTTTTCTCTAATCTTACAAAGTAATTTCGTCATTTATTTTCAAAAGGCAATGAAAATATCAATATCTTGATATCGAAATATTGATATTTTCTGATGCGATTTGAATTCTAAAAAACCGTTTTATTGCATAACTTTTGACAGAAGCAAGTTTGTTATTTATTTTTCAATTAATGTAAGTAAATTCACCCTACAGATTAAAAAATGAAAGAACTGATAATTTTATGTGGGGCAATACAACTTTTCAAAACTAATCTTTAGCTGAAACAGAATTTGATTTTCTTAATGCTGATGAAATTGAAAAGAATTAAAGATTTCTAAATTGTTTGCAAGAAAAGAATCTTTTAGGCTATCCATTCTATTTTTTTCATATAATATCATAACACAAAAAAGGGTTTGACTGTAGCAGTCAAACCCTTTTTGTATTAAGATATTTATTTATTGTACAATAAGTTTTTCAACCATTGAACCCTTATTGTTATTTACTCTAAGGATATAAATTCCCCTTTTCAAATCGGAAACGTTAATTAAAGAAGTGTTTCCAACTGTAGTTGAAGAATGTACTAATCTACCATTCATGTCTGTAATGCTTATAAATGAAGTAGATCCTTGCAGTGTTTCAAAGTATACGGTTACTTCATTTTCTGCGGGATTTGGTGCCAAAGTTAATTTGGAAGATACGGCCTCATTATTAGTTTTTAAAACTTTTACATTAGTTGCCATTCTCGCTCCGCCCGTAGTGTTGAAAACCAAATCATCAATATAAAAAACGGGTTGGCTACTTCCATATATGCCTGCATAATCCTGAAAAACTATCTTACTCAAGGTTGCCGGATTGCCTAATTCACTCAGGTTTACTGTATATTGGTTCCATGCTCCGGCAGTGATTATAAATTGCTTGCGCCCTGTTTCACTACCTGTTGAGCCATAAAAAATTACCTGCACTTTTGAATCTCCTGTGCCACCATACCCCCAGAAAGTTATGTTGGTGTAACCGACAGTGCTAAAATTAGAACTGTGGCTGAAATCTATGGAAGTATAGGCATTATTTATCACAGAAATAGCTTTGCTCCCGTTTTTTACCTGTGCAGTTGCATTTAGGTTATACGCAGCTGCTCCGGAAACAGTCCAACTGTTTTCAAGTGCATCATCATATACGTAAGAACCGGTAGAAGCGGAAGCAGTAGTTACTGACAAGGCATTACTTGAAGGAGACATATTTCCGTAAGTGTCTTTGGCTTTCACTGTAAATGAATAAGTAGTGGCTCCTGATAAACCTGTAATCTGGTAAGATGTAGAGGTAATATTACCGGAGTTCACCTTTGTAGAACCATTATACACATCATAACCTGTAACCCCCACATTATCAGCAGAAGGTGTCCACGACAAGGTAAAGGAGGTTTGTGTAATGTTGGAAGATGTCAAACTCGTTGGGCCTGAAGGAGCTTGGATATTATTTGCAGATGCTGATCCACTGAAAGACAAATCATCAATATAAAAAGCAGGTTGAGGGCTTCCATAGATGCCTGCATAGTCTTGTAAAGCAATTTTACTTATTGAAGCTGGATTACCTACTTCGCTCAAGTTAATGGTGTATAGCACCCATTGACCGGCAGTAAGAATAAACTGCTTCACACCAATTTGAGTGCCACTTGCATTATAAAAAAAGAATTGTACTTTATTAGCGGCTCCAATTCCTCCATATCCCCAAAAGGTTAAATTGTTGTAACCACTGCTGCTGAAACTCGGACTGTGGATGAAATCTAATGAACCGTAAGCTCCGAATTCTATCGATATAGAACTGCTGCCGTTTTTTACCTGAGTTGTATTACTGAGATTATAAATACTGTTACTTGAAACTGTCCATCCGTTTTGTAAGGTATCGTCATAAACTAATGAACCTGAAGTTGAAACAACTGAAGTAGTGGTTACAGATAAAGCAGCACTAGCATTCGATACATTTCCAGCAGCATCTTTGGCCTTGACTGTAAATGAATAGGTAGTCGCCGCCATCAAACCAGTAACAGGGAAGGATGTAGTGGTTACATCGCTTGAATTAACTTTGCTCGACCCATTATAAACATCATAGCCGGTAACACTAACATTATCTGTAGAAGCAACCCATGTTAATGTAAATGAAGTGGAAGTGATGTTTGACGAAGCCAAAGTAGTAGGAGCTGTAGGAGCTTGGGTATCTGCAGTAGAACTAGTGGTAACAGATAAGGCCGCGCTAGTAAGCGATACATTTCCAGCGGCATCTTTTGCCCTTACTGTAAATGAATAGCTAGTAGCTGCCGTCAAACCAGTTACTGTCAAAGAAGTAGTGGTTACATCGCTCGAATTAACTTTGCTCGACCCATTATAAACATCATAACCTGTAACACCAACATTATCTGTAGAAGCCGTCCAAGTTAATGTAAATGAAGTAGAAGTGATGTTTGACGAAGCCAAAGCAGTAGGAGCTGTAGGTGCCTGAGTATCTGTGGAAATACTGTTGTTTCTCAAAACTATATTATCCACATAGAAGGTTTTTGCAGTCGCTTCATTTGGATTAGGAAATATATCGATGGTTGCTACAGAATCATTGGTGGCAGCCGGGAAGTTAAAGGCAATAGTAACCCAATTGTTATTGGAGGTAACGGCAAACGTTCCTTCATTGATTACGTTTCCTGCTGCATTCAAAAGTTTAACGTACACCTGAGTTAGACCATCACCATACAGTTGAAACTGCAATTGGTTATATCCGCTTAATGGTTGCTTGATAGGTAGAAAAAAACCAAACAATGAGTAATTAGAAGCTGGTTTATCATATTTACCAACGTTGGCACTTCCATTAATAGCATTTATTTGTGGATTGCTAACAATAGAAACCGTACCACCTGTAGGGGAGAAAAACTGAACTTTACCTGCTACAACGGCCTGCACCGTAGGAACTATATCGTCAAAATCAACTATATTAACATCAGGAGTAACTGTAATGGCAACAGTAGCTGTCTTAGAGCCATCAGCAGTAGTTACAGTAATAGTGGCTGTTCCAGTTTTCACACCCGTAACCACACCAATTGAGCTTACAGTAGCCACTGTGTTGTCGCTGGATGACCATGTAACGCTTTGATTAGAAGCATCAAGAGGTGATAAGCTTGCAGAAAGTTGTTGAGTTCCATTTATTGTAATGCTTGCTAAGGTTGGACTCACACTCACACTTGTTACCGGAACGTTTGGTCCGCCTCTTCCTAGAATTGTGAAGGTTTGACCAGTATAGCTGTAAGTTTCAATAGGAAGGCCATCTGTAGTCTGGTCACTTTCAATAATTGGAGAAAGATCCGCATGTTTTGATCTGATTTTAAATTTACCAGCTCCGTCACTCTGAATGCTCCAAAGTTGAAAGTTGCGACCATAGTCGGTTCCTTGCTGAATATTGGCAAGTTTTGCGGTAGATCCACCGGCAACTTCCATTACTTTCCCGCTGGCTACGTTTACAATTTTATAATAACCGTTGCCATCTGGTTTGAGATTCCACAATTGTGAATTTTTTCCACCTACATAGGCGGTTTGGATAAGTGAAGCCCCTTGACGATTTACATCCACGGCGGGATCTATAGCAAAAACCAGTGCATCATTTGGAAAATTAATTGTAACAGGGTTTGGAGGTAGTGTTCCTGAGGACACACCTATTGAAGCACTTAAATCTTGTTGAGGAAGAGCGAGCGATTTGATAGCTGTTTGCTGAATACTATTGGGATTATCCAAACTAACACCTTTTGTCCAATTTACATCGTTATCCCAAGCACGAAACTGCTTATTAAAGGCGAGACTAAATTTATCAGTAGTATCCCACCAAGCCCACTCTAACCATCCAGTGCCTGTTGTTTGTGCATATTGAATAAGATATTGCCAATCCACGTTTCCTCCGCTACCATAATAATTAAATTCTCCCCATATAAAACAAATGCTATTGCTAATAGCCCAATCCATCACCGCTTTCATGCTTGCTTGAGAGCCTTTAGTTGTATTTATGGGATCATAACAATGAATGGAAAAAATAAGATTGTCTTTTACATCTTGGCTTTTTAAGTAGCTTGCATTATCCTCCATCGTACTTTCTTCAGAAGCATAACCTGCCATAGCATCAATGACTAGCGGACAGTTAATGCCTGCATTACGCATACGGATGATAGCCGGACCATAAGCATTGCGAATGTCTGCATCAGATGCCACGCCTGTCCCTGTAGCAGAGTTAGGAACTTCCCATTCGTTAGCAAGATTGACAATAATGTTGGTTTGATACTTTTTCAGGACACTTGCAACATCTGGACTTACCAGATAATCAATTTCCTTATTGAAGTCAGCAACTGAGGCGGGGCCGGTCACATCATACATCATGATCATCGGCACCATATTATTTTTGATACAGTTTGCAATGGTATAATCTAATGCAATGGCAGGTACTGTAATGTAGCCATTGGAACGCCTCCACATTATTCGGGCGGTATTGGCACCTGTTTGAGTTAATTGTGAGAAAGTATAGTCACCTGTTTTGCTCCAGTCTCCTGAAGCGTCAGTATCAGATTTCCATCCGGTTGCATCCCAAAATAAAGTCAAAACATTTGCACCACGGATAATTAATTGATTTCCGCTGTTATCATAAAGCTTGCCATTGTTAACTTTCAGTTGGGCCTTCAATCCGGAAATACAAAAAAAGTACAAAACTAATATAAAGCAATAAGTCCAAAGACTATTCAATTTTTTTTTAATTAATGGCGGTGATGTACTCATACATATAAATTTTAGATGTTATAAAAAAAAAATTAATTATTAGAATCGGTTTGTGATCCTCTTGTGTTTAAGTGGGGTAAACTTATGAAAGCAATATTTTATATACTTGACATAAAGTCTCAATAACTAATAACATAGTTCCGTAAAAGAATGATGAAATAATACTATTAAATATTGAGATATTATTATTAGTTATATTTCTGTATTTAAGTTATGATTGAGTTAAAATTTCTATTTTATAAGTCATACCATCTTAAATGCAAAAAAGTCATTACTATTAATTTCATAGTAATACTTTTCTTAAATGTAGAAGTCAGGGTGAATTAAGAAATTATCGAACAATTTTAAAGGCGCTTAGAAATGACTTTCTTAAGTATTATTCACAATTCCGGACTTTCAGTCGAACTAATATCTGTTACAACTAAAAAAGATGATTTAATCTAATTTTGAATTCAGTTATCTAAATTCTTTTTAAATTTCGACGGTGACATACCAAAAACTTCCGTAAAACTTTTGGTAAAATATGAATGATTTGAAAATCCAACGTCATACAATATTTCCTGAATAGTTTTGTTGGTTTCCTTTAGTAAGATAGCTGCTTGTTTTATCCTTACATTACGAATGAAAATATTAACTGTAAGGCCCGAAACTGCTTTTAATTTCCTATAAAAAGTTGACCTGCTCATATTCATTTGGGTATACAGCGTTTCGCCATCAAAGTTTGGATCGGTTAAATCTTTTTGGATTATATCCAGAAGCTTCTGTAGGAATTTTTCATCTTCAGTATTGTGAAAAGTTTCGTTATAGCCTGTTAAAGGACTTTTAATAAATTTTTCGTGCAGTTTTTTTCTATTTTCAAGCAGGTTCCGAACTTTTAAGTGAAGAATATTGATACTAAAAGGCTTTGTAATATAATCGTTTGCTCCTGTTTGTAAACCATCAATTTGTTGATCTTCGTGGGTTTTTGCTGTCAGCATTATCACAGGGATGTGAGCTGTGGTTTCATTATTTCTAATTTCAGTACATAATTGTAAACCATCTTTTACAGGCATCATTAAATCAGTAATTATAAGATCCGGTAGCAAGTGTAAGGCCTTTTCGAATCCTTCTTCGCCATTTTTGGCTGTTTCAACTTCATAGCTTTGAGAAAATTCATTGCTGATAAAATGCAGTAGCTCAACATTATCTTCTACTATTAAAATCACATATTTACCTTTTTCACCATTTATTTTTTTTTTATTTATTTCATAAGTATTAACATTTTCAAAATTATTTTCTTTTGAATAAAAAACAGGAAGCTTTAAATTTTGTTGATTATTAATAATAATGGCGGAAGGCTCATAAAAATCGTCATTGGATGAAAGTTTTATTATAAAAACGGCTCCCTTGCCAACCATACTCGATACTGTAATTTCGGCCTTATGAATGTCTAATAATTCTTTAGTTAATGCTAATCCAATTCCTGAGCCTTGATAACGGGTACCGGAATTACCGGAAGTAAAAAAGCGTTGAAATATTTTCTGTTTTTCGGATTCAGTTATTCCTACTCCCGAGTCTATTATGCTAATTGTAACATAATCTTCTAATTCTTTTTTTTCACATATAACCTCTATTCTTCCCCCGTCAGGGGTAAATTTTAGTGCGTTTGAAATTAAATTATATAAACTTTTTTCAATAATATCTTTATCAAAAAACACAAACAATTCAGAGTAATTGCTGTTAAAAGTTAGTTTGAGGTTGTATTTTTCTGCCAGGGATTGAAAAGATCCGGTAAGGTTACTGACAAATGTTATTAAATCATCCTTTTCGACCCTCAACCTGATAACCTCACTATCTATCCGCCTTAAATCAAGCAATTGATTTACCAGTTTAATTAAGACCCCAGTATGCTTTTGCATAATTTGTAAATACGGCATTATTTCCAGAAGGGGAGTGGAAGAAGAAAGTGACAATAGTTTTTCGAGCGGCCCGTGAATTAAGGTAAGCGGTGTGCGTAATTCATGAGAGATATTGGTAAAAAAACGCAATTTGGCCTCATCAACTTCATGCAATTGTTGGGCTATTTGTTCAATCTCTAAATTTTTATTTTCAAGCAAACCCTTTTGCAAAAAAAGTTTATCTTTGGAAACTAATAAATCTTGTGTGCGTAATTGTACTTTTTCTTCTAATATTTTCTTCTGTCTGCGTAAACTTTTTGTCCTGATCCTATAAATAACTAAAAGTGAACTGCAAATGAAAATAATAAACAAAAGATTTGCCCACCAAGTTTGATACCACGGCGGTAAAATGATAATTTCCATTGAAGTACCCACATCGTTCCAAACTCCATCGTTATTACTGCCAATGATTTTAAAAATGTAATCACCTGCCCGTAAGCCGGTGTAGGTTGCCGTTTGGTTTGGATAGGTAACTATTTTCCAATCTTTATCATATCCTATTAATTTGTACCGCAATTCATTTTTTAAGGGCGCAGCATAATGTAGGGAAGTAAATTCAAGGGTGAAATCATTTTCATTATGATTTAGAACGAGCCGTTTTGTATAATTGATGGCTTGATTTAAAACAATTCTTTTGTGAAGCGTATCCCCTGCTAAAATAGGTTTATTATAAACCCTCAAGCCTGTAATGTGGAGTATAGGTTTAAATGGATTATCAGAAATATTTTTAGGAAAGAAAGCAGTTATCCCCTTATTACTCCCAAAATATAATTTACCATCGCTTGATTTAAACACAGCCCCTATATTAAATTCATTAGATTGAAAGCCATCTTCTTTATAAAAATTTTTAAAATTTCTAAGTTCCGGATTAAAACAACTTATTCCATTTACTGTACTGAGCCACAAACTGCCTTTATTATCTTCGGTGATACCTACAACAGTATTATTACTAAGCCCGTTAATTGTTGAGTAGTGAGTGAAGGTTTTAGTTTTTTCGTGCATTAAACTCAAGCCGCCACCGCCCGTTCCAATCCAAAGTCGGCCCTTACTGTCTCGATAAATTGTGTTTATTTCATTGCTGGAAATCGAATTAGGATTATTAACTTGTTTTTTAAAATGATCAAATCGCCCGGTTATTAAATTAAATTTATCCAAACCCTCATCTATCGTTCCTATCCAAATAATATTGTCGCTCTCTGCAAGCATAGTAGTAATTTTATTACTGCTAATATGATTATTGATATCATAAAAAACATATGAATTCTTCCAGGGCAAAGCACCGGTGGAATAGTTAAAAAAGGTATCTGTTGTAGGTTTAATATATGTCAAACCTGAGGTAAAAGAACTAAACCATAATCTTCCCTTAAAGTCTGAAATAATTTTTCTGACCACCCAGCCTATATTACTAAACTCTTTTAGAGGATTGTAAAGATAGTTTTCAAATATCTCTGTTTTAGGATCAAATCTACTTATTTGAGAATCATAAAAACCCAACCACAAAAATCCATTTTTATCTTGTGTAATACCGGCAACTTCAATACCTGCCGGGCAGTTTTTGCAATCAGTAGTATGGATATAACGCTTAAGAATATTCCCGTTATTATCAGTTTTGACCAAACCATTGGAAGTGCCAATCCACCGGGTGTCGTTTTTATCAATAAAAATAGAATATACTATTTCATTTTGAAACTCATTTTTTGAAAGTAGATTTATTTTCTCAAAACGTTTACCATGAAGGTCGCATTTAGCGATACCTGCTTTAAATAGCCCAAACCATAGAATTCCAAATTTATCTTCATAAATAGATGAAACCATTTTATTTTTGGCAAAATTTAAATACGTTTTATTGGTAGAGATTGAAGTAATTTGAAGGTTTTTATCAATTTTGAATAAATCACTCTTATTTCCATTAATTGCCACCCAAAGGTTTCCATCAGAATCTTCTTTTAGTGTATTCACTGTCGAAAGGCCCTTTGCATTTATATATTCTTTTGAATTAAAGAAATTGGTTGTTTTAAATGCCGGATTTGAAAATTTTAATGAGCTAAGACCATTTGAATGAGATATCCAAAGAGACCCATTGCTTGCCGGCAAAATACTGTTAACATCATTGATAAGTTTTTCATCTAAGTGTTTAAAATCACTTAGTTTAGATGGAAATGTTGTACAATAAAACACTCCATTGCCTTTTGTGCCAAACCAATAGGTGCCACTTTTATCTTGTATTATTGTTTGTACAGCATTGCCAATGCTAATAGGCTCATATTCAATAGTTTTTTTAAAAATAAAAGAGGAAAAGTTTTGAGTTTTTTCTTGAAATATATTTAGGCCACCTGCAGTACCAATCAATAAATTACCTTTACCATCTTCATAAATACTCAAGATTACATTATTGATCAGGCCCTGCTTACTTTTATCTGACTGATAAAATTGTTGAAATAAATTGCTTTCCCTTATAAATTTATTTAAACCGTTATTGGTGGCAACCCATATATTTCCTTTTTTATCTTCAAAAATAGTGTTGACACTATTGTCTGACAGGCCATTGGCAATATTTTTGTTCGCTTGAAAATTATAAAACTTCTCTGTTTTAGGATTAAAGTAACTCAGCCCACCGGTAGAAAAGGTCATCCACAAAAGCCCTTCATGATCCTCAAATAAAATACCGATGGTACGTCCCTGAATACTATAAATGTCATCAGGATCAGTATTAAATGTTTTAAATCGATACCCGTCATATCTATTTAGGCCGGCCTCAGTACCTACCCAAATAAAGCCCTGTTTATCTTGGATTATTGTAGTGACAAGGCTATTGCTTAGCCCTTGCTCTGTACTTATTTGTTCAAAGTTTAGTTCCTGTGTAAATGCTAAATCAATTTGTATTATAAAAAAAAGTATTATTAATTTAATTCTGAACATTAAAATTAATTTCTAAGATTATATTACAAATATCCATTATTTTATTGAAAAAATTCAATGTGGTAAATTAAATTTATCATTTACGTCGTTTTTTTAAAATTAACAATGATCTCATATTCCGGTTCAATTCGGATTATGCAGAACGCTTTAATTGGTCTTGAAGTAAAAAAATTTGTGGTTTTAATACCTTAAAAAATTATTAACATAAAAACGACCGATTTGTTCGATTTCATCATTCGAAGTAGTAATTTTGTGTAGTTAATTTTTAATTAATTGCAACTATGTTATTTCACATTATTCAATTCATCGCACTTTTTTTGTTGCTTTTGGTGACAGGTGTCTTTTGGGGCCCTTGGCTTGCCCTTCATCGCACATTAAACGTCTTTACTAAAGAGGAATATATTAAAATTACAAAAACAATGGGAGCAAATTTGGGGCGGCCCATGCAGATATTAATGCCTTTGTGCATTTTATTTATGTTAATATCTGTTTTGATTTATCCACATAAGAATTCTCCGGCTTTTTATACAACCTTGGCTTCATTCGGTTTTATAATTATTACATTATTTGTTACAATGATGGTGGAACTGCCAATTGTAAATAAAATAAACTTTGGACGGTTGAAAACATACCTTCAGATTGGGAGGATATCCGTGACAGGTGGGTAAGGTTTCATGCCCTTCGGGTTTTTCCGGCAATAATTAGTTTTGGACTGTATTCAGGAGCAATTTTTTATGACTTATAAACCTTAATAAAAGAAAGGTAAATGTTTATAATGACTTTTCCCCTAATTACTAAAAACAAAAGGCTGCTTTTTTACGGTAGCCTTTTTTAATAATAAGTCCAATTATTGCGGTATGATTAATTTTAAATCCTTTTTTTACTTTCGTGGCATCTTTTGATACGGGAAACTTACCAAAAGGTTATTTTGCTTTGAAATTGGTAAAATAATAGGATTATATTTCGCCTTGCAATGAATAATTTAATATTACGGGCCGCATTATTTTTTCTGCTCAAAATGTAATATTTACTTAACAGATATAGATACTCAACACTTTTTTAAATTGAATTATTAGAATTAAAAAAAGCAACAGCAAGCTACAATGAGTAGTTGCTGTTGCTTTATAATTTAATAATAACTAAAGGACAATAAGTTTCTCTACACTTAACGTCAATGAATTACTTACCCTTACCATATACATCCCTGATTTAAGATTAGAAATATTTACTACTGCTGAGCTGCCTACAGCATTAGTTGAACTTACAACATTTCCACTCATATCCATAATTTGTATAAATGTAGGAGATTGTGCGTCTGCAGATTTAAAAGAAACTGTCACAATGCCTTCAGCAGGATTTGGTGCTAAGCCAATTTTAGATTGATTAGAAGACTTTCCTTTTTCAAATTTAGCATTAACACTAGCTACTTTAGATGCAGCTCCTACACCAATTACATAATCCCTAAATGCACGGTATTTATGTGCTGAATCAATAGGTTGTTCATCATACTTCATAGCACCCCAATTAGTAAAGATAGATTGTGCGCCCATTGTCCAATTTCCATAATGAGTATAGTGCATCGCTATGTCTACATATTTACTTACTTCAGTTGCCCAATTATAATATAGTTTGTATGATATAGGGTTGACGTTAAATTCCCCTTGATAACGATCAAATGCCTGACCTCCTTCATAACTAACTAAACTTATTCCATAAGTAGAATTCATGTGGGTTTTAAAATCACGTAAATGACCTGTTACACTGGCTAATGCTGCACCCCAATCTGCTACTAAATTTGGATCATTACCAAACCATGCCGGTCCATAAGTTGCATTTAATTCATAACCTGGATTGATATATGTAGGAGTCTTCCAAGAGGTTGGCTTTACATTCCATGGATTTTTAGCAGGATTGTTATAAACCGTAGTGAAGAGTGGGTCTACAAAATTAGCCAAAGCCTGAACAAGAGGACCTGCTACTTTAATAAGCCTGTTACTATTGGCACCGAATACATCTTCAAAAGCTCTCCACATTCTCACTTCGGCCCATGCACCAAATTGCGCGGCACCATCCAAGCCTACCGCCGGGGCCTTGTTATAAGCATAAGTTGTTTGCTCTCTCAACCATAATTCATTTGAATATTCTATATAAATTTTCAAAGTGTTATTGAGCGGATCACCAGTTTGCTTTCCTCCCATTGAAATATAGTCAGCAGCACTTTTATTAACCAATTGGTTTAGATTACCTTTTCCACCGACATAATTTTTCAATGATACATTACCCATATCTACACCTGTTTTTAACAGAATAGCCATTTTGTGCATGTATTCATTATTGAAATCATCTCCGTTAGGGAAATCAGCAGGATCTACGGTTAAGTGAGGGATATTCACCCACATATCCGATTTATTGCGGTTACTTAAATCTACCATCCATTCCCAGGCAACACCACCTCCGGTTTTACTATCAAATCCACTGCCAGAAGTCCAAGATCCCTGATATTTATCTGTTTTCTGGGTTCTGTTAGTCCAATCCTTATTGCTACTTCCATTAGTAGCTGCCCAATCCATAAACCTTATAGACTGGTAAATTTTGATGTTATTAAGGAAGTATTGGTTCCAAGGGTTTGCTTGGGTAAAATCTTGATTTTCTGTTTTCCACACGTGTGCCCCTGTCCATACACCAGGATTTGTTTGCGAATCAACTGAATATACATACCACAAGTTAGTACCAAGTGTCCTTACCCTGTTCACATCCGGTGCAGGCGAAACTGGTGCCCAACCCCATTTGCGTGCTACTACATTTGTAAATGATGCACGGGTAGCAGTAGTTGTATTTTTTGAACAAACAGCTAAACCCACATATACTTCATTACCTAAGCCAATGCTTTCTGCATTGCCAAGGCTTACCCACTGAAGTGTATCATAAGAAATCCAACAGGATACACTGCTTTCAGTTTTAATAATACGTACCCAGTAAGGTAAAATTACAGGATAAGATTGGCGCACATTAGAACTTTTATTAGGACCATTCCTGTATATCATTTGTGCATACGGCTGTCCTTTTGCTATAAGTGCATAAGCCATAGGTGAACCCGGATCTAAAGATTGACGCACCATCACACCAGCATCAGCATGATAATTGGTTTGATCAAGGTCATTTACCCTCGCAATAATTTCAAAATCACCGGTCATTTTTACATAATAAAAACGAAATTTATCGAAAGTACCTTCTGTACCCGAGCCACTGCCTGTTACATAATTAGTACCACTGGCTGTATTAAGTTCATCAGAACCGGCTATTTCAGGGCCTCCTATATCTACACCGGTACCAGAGAATGCTGTGGAGCATTTGGAACTTGTGGTAGTAAAGCTAGTGGAACTGCTGTTACCAGACTTATTTCCTGATTGATCTACTGCTTTAACCGTAATACTGTAAGTTGTATTCGAATTTAAACCGGTTAAACTAGTACTTGTCGCCACGCCAACTGTTTTTAATAATGTGCTACCGTTATAGATTTCGTAGGACGTAACACTAAAGTTATCTGAACTTGCAGCCCATGATATTGTAGCATCATAACATCCAACATTTGAACTTGAAACACTCGTTGGAGTTGACGGTGATTGAGTATCCGGGTTTGTCGAAATCTTAACAGAGAAGTCATCAAACCATACAGATCCTAGTTTTCCATTCTTATATGTCCAAAGAGTAACATAAGCTGTATTAGCAGGTGTTACTTCTGATCTAAGGTATTGTGCGTAAGAAGATGTTAAAACCTGAAATTGAAATCCTCCAATTCTTGTTCCATCTGCACTATGATAATCTACACCACATCCTGCCCATAAATTAGAGGTTGTTTTAGCATAAACAGAGTATTCAATAAAACGGTTTGGCCCTGCAGGGATATTACTGCTATAGTTAATACCACCGGAATCAACTGTTACTTCAGCATAGCTACCTGAATGAACATCAGCGGCAACGTTAGTAATAGAGTTGAAACTTAAGGTAGTATTCCAGTTTGATAAATCTCCTGTTTCAAAACCAGGATTAAGAATCACATTTTTCAAATCGGAATATTTTTCACCACCACCACCTGTAGTAATACTTACAGTAGTTACTGAAGTAGCTTTTTTCCCACCATCAGAAGTTGTAACAGTAATGTTGGCAGTACCTGCGGCAATTGCAGTTACTAAGCCACTTGAGGAAACAGTAGCTACATTATTATTATCAGAGCTCCAACTTACATTTTGATTGGTTGCATTTGATGGAGAAATACTAGCTGATAACTGCTGTGTAGCTCCTACAGTTGTAAGCGTTACAGAGGTAGGACTGATAGCCACACTGCTTACTGAAACAGAATTATTGCTTACAGTAACAGTTGAAGTAGCCGTTTTTCCACCATCTGCAGTAGTAGCAGTGATTGTAGCAGTACCAGCTGAAACCCCTATTACAAGCCCTGATCCATTTACAGTAGCTACTGAAGTATTACCGGAACTCCATGTTACAGAAGTGTTTGATGCATTTGACGGTGATATAGCAGCTGTTAATTGCAGATTTCCGTTTACAGCAATACTTGCCGAGGCGGGAGTTACTGAAACACCACTTACTTTTACCACAGAAGATGTACCTGAGGTTACATTTATATAATCAACATCCCAATAATTTTGTTGATTTAATAAGGTCATCGTTTGAGAACCGGCTGTTAAATTAAGCCCTTCAACAGTATACGTAGCAAAATCATCGTACCCTGATGTTGGAGTAAGGGATATCGCGCTTGAAGCATTGTTTCCGGAAAATGTTACTTTAGCTGCGCCATAATTTGGGCCTGCAGCACGAAGTTCGATCTTGTAAGTACCTGACGATGGAATATTTAACACAAATTCTAAGGAATTACCCGGCGAAAAGTTGCTTACTTTTTTGCCTCCACTTGCATTACTTGAATTGGCTATAAACGTACCACTACCACCGCTTGTAAAGCTCTCAGCTTCTACTTTTAAACTGCCTCCTCCATTATCGGATGTAGTTGTAACACTTAAGGGCGAAGAAGCCGCAGAAACATTCCCGGCAGCATCTTTTGCTTTGACAGTGTAAGAATAAGTGGTTCCGGCTACCAAGCCTGTTACATTAAAGCTTGTTGTCGACACATTATTACCTATTAAGGTTGAACCTTGATAAACATCATAACCTGTAACCCCTACATTATCAGTAGAAGCAGTCCAATTTAAAGTAAAGTTTGTTTGTGTAATTTCACTGGCTACTAAAGACGTTGGCGATGTAGGTGTTTGGGTATCAGTACCGCAGCCCGACGTACATGCAATGTCAATATTATCAACATCCCAATAGTTTTGAGAGTTTTCCAATGTCATCGTCTGAATTCCGGCAACTAAATTTATCCCGCTTACAGAAAATGTGGAAAAGGAGTCATAACCGCCTGTAGGAGTCAGGTTAATGGTTTTGTTGGCTCCATTACCTGAAAATGTAATTTTTGCAGTGCCGTAGTTAGGCCCCGCAACGCGTAAGTTAATACTAAACACCCCGGTCGAAGATGCATTAACATTATATACCAATGAATTACCCGGTCCAAAATTATTTACTTTTGTACCACCTCCTGATATAGAGCCCGTACCTGTTCCACTTCCGCCACTTGTAAAACTTTCAGCTTCTATTTTACCCGGAACGGCCTGCTGAGCCATGGAGCAAAAGCTTGAAAGAATAAATAACGAGATTGCAAAAATTTTCCATTTTTTGACAATCAATTGTTTTCTTTTAACAATTTTCATTTAATTTAAAATTTTAATGTAAAAAAATTTTTATACGGATTTCTTGTTGAGTTTATATTACATAAATGATTATTTAGCCGGTATTAAGTATAGTTTATGAGTAATGAAAAGGCGTACTCATAAAAACAGCAAGGCTCGTGACCAATACATTATTAGGACATTTTTTTTCATTTAAATAATAGTTAATGTGTAAGTAAAAGTACAGAGATTCTGTATATGCAATATTAGATCTATTAATAGAATTGGATCTTCAATAGATTGTATATTACTTTTGCCAGATTCCAAATATTGGAATTGGATCTTCGTTAGATTATTTATTACTTTTAATAGATTCCAGTTTTTATAGGAATATTGCTTATTTATTGATTTTGCTGGGTGGGAACCCAAAATATTCTGAGAAGCATGTTGAGAAGTAATTAGGACTGCTAAAGCCAAGTTGATAAGCAGTTTCAGCAATATTGGAATTGCCGGTTTTTATCATTTCCAATGATTTTTTAAGCCTGTAATTGCGAACAAAAATATTTATTGAAACACCTGCCAGGGCATTGACTTTTTTATATAAGCTGCTTTTACTCATACCCAAGGCTTTAACCAAATAATTGCTGTTCAAATCTTGATTGTCGATTTCCGATTCTATTACATTTACGAGCCTTTCGATAAATTCTTTATCTGTATTATTAGTAGCCAGCTTAAGTATATCTTTTTCGGGCTCTTCAATAAATTGTGCCCTAAGTTTTTTACGTTGTGTTATAATGTTTCGTAAACGTGCTTTTAAAATATTTATATTAAATGGCTTAGAAATATAATCATCGGCTCCTTGTTCAAGGCCTTCAATTATGTTTTCTTCTGAGGTACGGGCCGTAAGCAATATAACAGGTACGTGGCTTGTTGTTTCTAAGGTTTTAATATTACAGCATAATTCTATACCGCTCATTCCCGGCATCATTACGTCGCTTAATACTGCATCGGGAGGAGTTGAACATATTTGTTCCCAAGCTAAAAGCCCATCAGAGCATGCAATAACATTGTATTCATGTTCCATCTCTTGCTTTATTAAAAAACGAAGATCTGCACTGTCTTCAGCAATAATTAATAAAGGTTTACCATTCTTTTTTATTACACCGGTTATTTCATTAAAGTTATTTTCTACGCCTTCCAATAGAGATGAAGAATAATGATTATCTATTAATATTTCATCATTGTATATTCCGTTTAATTCGATGCTTTGCTGCATAATAGGAAGAGTGACAGTAAATGTAGAACCCTTACCCTCTACACTGGCAACGCTTATATCTCCCTGATGAATATTTGCAAGTTCTTTTACGAAGGCAAGACCAAGACCTGATGATTCGTAACGTTGAAATTTCTTTTTCCCCGCTTCAAAAAAACGATTAAATAAATTTGATATATCTTCAGGTGAAATGCCTATGCCGGTATCATTTATAGCAATTGAGATCGTATTATGGTCAAACGACATTAAACAATTAATTTCTCCTCCATCCGGAGTATATTTTATTGCGTTTGATAGCAGGTTAAATAATATCTTTTCAACTATGTCCCTATCAATAAATCCAACTACCGGGCCTTCCGGTTTTTGATAAATTAATTTAATACTTGCTTTAATTGACATTGGAGAAAACTCCGCTATAATATTGCCTGCGAATTCCGTAATGTCTGTCATTTCTAATTTTAGTCTGTAAGCAGATTGGTCTATCTTCCTAAAATCAAGTAATTGATTAATGAGTTTAAGTAAACGTGAGGTATTGCGTTCAATCATTCCATAGTCATCAGGAGTGAAAAACGTACCGGGTAATGCGGCCTGTTTAATTTTACTTAAAACTCCTGAAATAATTGTTAAAGGCGTCCTGAACTCGTGCGATACATTAGTAAAGAAATTTATTTTCAGGCTGTCTGCTTTGTGAAGCCTTTCTGAGATATCCATTATCTCATATTTCTGAGCATTTATTTCGGTATTTTGTAAACTGATTTCATGTTTTTGTTTTTCTAAAATTTTATTGGCTTTTTCAAGATGGTTGGTTCGTATTTCAATTTTCTTTTCCAATAATTTTTGCCATTTCTTTAAATTTCTAATCCTTAGTATGTAAGCCGTTAAAATGATTGACGTTAAAAAGAAGATACACAACAATCTAAACCACCATGTATTATACCAAGGTGGCAAAATAATTATTTCAAGGGATGCCCCTTTATCATTCCAAAGGCCATCGTTATTGCTTCCAATCACTTTGAATCTATAATTCCCCGGTGGAAGACCCGTGTAAGTGGCATTATTATTAGGAAATCGTGTAGTTTTCCATTCATTGTCATACCCTTCCAGCTTATATTTCAATTCATTCTTTAAGGGAGATGAATAATGAAGCGCAGAAAACTCCAGTACAAAATCATTTTCATAATTTTTCAAAGATAATTTATCAGTATAATTGATGGCAAGGGGGAGAATAACTCTTTTATTAATTGTATCTGAGGCATGAATTACGCGATTGAATATCCTCATTTCCCTTATCACAACATCAGGTTTATATGGATTATTTACAATACTATCAGGTGTAATAACAGATACTCCGTTATTACCGCCAAAATACAGTTTCCCGTTAACGGCCTTCATCACAGCACCTATATTAAACTCATTGGATTGCAGGCCGTCTTCTTTATAAAAATTTTTGAAGGTATTTGTTATTGAGTTAAAGCAACTTATGCCATGCATGGTACTGATCCACAATAAACCTTTACTGTCTTCTGTAATTCCTACAACCTCATTATTGCAAAGCCCATTATTGGTTGAAAAATGCTTAAACATTTTTGCTTTTTCATCCATCAGACATAAGCCTCCACCTGTGCCGATCCAAAGTTGCTTTTTACTATCACGATACAAAAAATTAATTTCATTACTGGAAATAGAGCCGGCCTTGCCCACCTGCATTTTAAAATTTTCAAACGTGGATGATTTTATGTCAAACTTATCCAGCCCTTCATTAATGGTACCAATCCATATAACTCCGTCCTTCTCGGGCAGCATACAGTTAATTTTATTGCTGCTGATATTACTACCGGGATTATTCTTTACGTAGGCGTTTTTCCAAGGTAAAGTGCCATTGGAATAATTAAAAAAGGTATCGGCTGCCGATTTTACTTTACTTAAACCGGCACTGAATGAAGCAAACCATAAATAACCCCGGTAATCGGGGATAATTTGCCTGACAGCCCATCCTACATTGCTAAACTTTTTAGTGGGGTTATAAAGATAATTTTTAAACTCTCCTGTTCGAGGATTGAAGCGGCTTATTTGTGAATCGTAAAAGCCCAACCATAAATAACCTGACTTGTCGCGAGAAATAGTAGCCACCTCCATTCCGGGCGGGCAGTTTTTACAACCATAAGCGTAAGTATAAGTTTTTAAATAATCACCCTTAGCACTTAAATTAACAAGGCCTTGTGAAGTGCCTAACCAAACCCCGGATACAGGGTCTTCAAAGATAGAATATACTACATCACTATGCGCATTGCTTCCATTAAGGGAAGTTAAACTTATTTTTTCAAAAGGTTTGCCATGCAGATCACATTTGGCTATTCCACCTTTAGCAAGCCCTATCCATATAACATCAAATTTATCTTGCAGGATACAAGTGGCTTTTTTATTTTTTGCTATTGAATAGTATGATTGATAGTCTGAAAGAGATTCTAATTTTAAATTTTTATTTATTTTAAATAAATCGGAATTAATTCCATCTAAAGTGACCCAGATATTACCCTGTCTGTCTTCCTTTAGAAAATGAATATGTAAGTGTCCATTTAAATCCTTATATCCCGGCGAGTCGAAAAAATTTATCACTTTAAATGCAGGTGTATCTAACTGCTTAATCACACTGAGTCCATGAGAATGGGCTATCCATATATCTCCATTACTGCATGTTAAAACATGGTCAACATCGAAAATAGATTTTTCGGGAAATAATTTAAAATAGACCGGTTTTTGAGGTAAAGAATTAGCGTAAAATAAACCGTGGCCTTTAGTACCAAACCAATAAGTACCACGGTAATCTTGCAAAATGGTAGAGATTACCAAGGTTTCATTACTTAATCCCTTGGGAAAGGAATAAGTTTTAAAATTATCCTTTTTATAATCGTAAGTGAATAACCCATGGTCAGATCCAATCCAAAGGTTGTTTTGTTTGTCCTGATAAATTGCATTTACCTGATCGCCTGTGTGTTGTTTTTTACCCTTTGATGTAAAATAGTAGTGGAAACTATTGTTTTCTCTTACAAATCTGTTCAAGCCCTTGTTTGTACCAATCCATACATTACCCTTTTTGTCTTCAAAAATAACATTGACTGTATTATCACTAAGACCGGATGATATATTAGTTTTTTCTATGAAATTATAAAACTTTTCTGTCTTAGGGTTGTAATAACTCAACCCACCTGTTGAAAAGCTTAACCATAAGAGACCCGTATGATCCTCAAAAATATTTTTAACACCACTCGCACGAATGCTGAATAAATTATCGGGATCCGAATTAAATACTTTAAAGTTACACCCGTCATACTTATTAAGTCCGGATTCAGTTCCAAGCCATATAAAGCCCTGTTTATCCTGAATAATAGTATTTACTAAACTATTGCTTAGGCCTTGATCTGTATTTATTTGTTCAAATTTAAGCCCCTGTGCGGTAACACAGGCAGTATATATAAAAGAAAATAGTATTAGCAGCTTAATTTTGTTCACTCAGTTTTTATTTTATCTAAAATATAACAAATATCCATAATTTTATTGATATAATTTTATTTACAAAATTACAAATGGAAAATTGATCACCGATTATAAAAACTCATTTATCATAAATTAGGTTTTGATTGGATAAAACAATTGGATTTATTTGAAACTGTAAATGGTGTTTTGAAATGATAATTAATTCTTCCTAAATAGAGTTGAAGCACAGCTTTTTTTCTTAATTAAAAGATTATATTATTTATTTTTACAAAATCTGATTTATAAAAAAATTAGTAAGCAAAAAGCTATGAAAAAAATTATTCTTTTTATTCTTTTAATTACCGGCCCGGTTTTCTCTTATAGTCAATCCCTTGAAGAACAAGCGTACAAAAAAGCATTGGATTTACTCAAAAAAGACAAAGGTGAAAAAGCTTTGGTTGAAATGAATAAATCTTTAGTAATCAGCCCGTATTTTAAAAAAACCCTACAACTCAGGGCTTATTACTTTTTTGATATCGATAATTATAAGGCCGCAT
This sequence comes from Spirosomataceae bacterium, assembly GCA_965248855.1. Classification (GTDB taxonomy): domain Bacteria; phylum Bacteroidota; class Bacteroidia; order Cytophagales; family 172606-1; genus CBDFKQ01. The sequence goes on from CBDFKQ010000005.1 coordinate 140,682, forward strand.
TAAAAGATTGTAATAAAATTTTATACCGATTTCCATCCGATACCAATGCCTTACAATTAAAAACGCTGCTTAAAATTTATACGGGTGATGAAGAAGATACCGAAAAATATATTAATAAATGTTTGTCGCTGGACTCCAACGATATAAGTTTTTACAGCGACCTTGGTTATGCTTACTCTATGACCGGCGAAAACACTAAATCAAAAAAATATTTTCAAAAAGCTTTAATTAAAAAACAAACTTCGGCTGATTGGTACCACCTTGGTTATGTTTTTTACAACGAAACCAATTATCCGGAAGCCTTAAAAGCTTTCGAAGCCTCTCTTAAACTTAACAAGAAAAATGTAAATGCATTAAGAATGAAAGCCATTTGCTTAATTAACCTCCAAAAATTTGCAGCCGGAATAAAAATATACGAACAAATTCTACCGACAGGAAACATTAATCAGGATGATTTTTTTAATTGGGGATTGGCTTATTATCATCAACAAAAATACGATCGGGCTTTGCAATATTTTCAGGCACCGAAGCATGCCAGAAATGCTGACCTATACTATTATACAGGTTTATGTTATTATAAAAAGAATAATTATCTCCCAGCCTTACAAGCCATGCGAAAGGCGGCAGGCTTTGCTAATGTGGATGATGAAGAAAATGCTGTTTTCTTTTACAACAAATCCATTTTAGAGAGTCGGTTTGGAGATAAAAATACAGCAAATGATAATTTTTATCGCGCAGTTTACTTATCTCCAGAAATTTTTAATAAAAAAAATATTTTTGGAGATACATTAAATTTAATAGGTGATGCGGCTAAATTATTAAAATTTAACCGACAAAAAATTGACAGTTTAAAAGTGCTTGGCTGGCAGGAAAGAGCAAGAGCCCTAACTCAAAATGGCGAATATGAGCTTTCTGATGAGGTTATTATCAATGCCCTAAAATTAGACTCTTTAAACTCATATACTTATTATTTAAAAAGCGAAAACGAAAATCAATTAAAAAACCACATTTCGGCAATCAATTGTATCAATAAAGCAATTAATTTACAACAACCTGCTGCCAATAGCAGTTACCTTAATAGCAAAGCTTTGTATGAATTAAATGCAGGTGACACAAGTGCGGCTCTGGCAGATTTTATTGAGGTAAACAAACTTGATCATACTTTTAAAGACGCCCACTATTTTAAAGCTATGATTTATGCAGGAAAAGGAGAAATAAATAAGGCTATCGAAGAAATTTCAACAATATTGACCATGAAAACGGAAGAAGATTTTTATTTAGTAATTCGTGCTTATTTATATAATAGCAATAACGAATTTCAAAAAGCACTCAATGACTGTAATACCGTAATTAAAAAAGTAAATGATAATGCAGAAGCTTTTTACCAAAGAGGAATGGCCTATTGGGGTTTAGAAAACAGCAAAGAAGCTACAAAAGATTTAAATTCAGCATTGGAACTTGACCCCGATATGGACGAAGCCAGAGAGGCTTTAGCAGAGATTAACACGGGATTGAAATGAAAATTTTAAAATTTACTCTAGTTTCGTGTTTGATTCTTAATTTCCCATAATACCATATTATTTCTTTGTCAATAACTAATCACTTAAATGTTAATCAAATTGATCTGATGTCAATTGATTAACAATATTTAAAAATTCACCGGCAAAGTTTTCTATATTTTTAGTGTAATCTAATGTTGTGCTTTTTGATATATAAGAACGTAATTTTTCGGAAAGGTCAAATTCATCTAATGGATTAAAAAAAATTGCATTTCCGGTCATCTGTTCTTTATGAACCTTAATATCAGAAAGTAAAATATTTTGATTCATTGCCTTAGAATCTTCCACAACTGTACTCCACCCTTCAAACAATGAAGGTTGAATTACAGCCACTGCCTCTTTCATTAACTTTAATTGGTCGATTCGATCAATAAAACCTAAAAATTTAACCTTATCCTCAATATTATTTTCCGAAACAAACTTTTTTAATTCAATAAAATAATCCGGATTTCTATAATCATTCTCTTTCCCGGAAAATACAATGCAAAAAGGAAAGTTTTTATCTTTCAATAAAACAAGAGCCTTTAAAATTATAATATGATTTTTATGTTTCCAGAATTGGTTTGGAGAAAAGAAATAAGGTTTATCAATTTTATATTTTTCCTTAAGCATATCAATATTTAAATATTGATAATCAGGATGTGTAACTGCGAAAGGCAACACATAGGTTGTATTGGTAGCTTCCGGATGAAATTTAAAAAAATCATTTTTACAATCATTACTGCTAAAAACTATATTATTATTTTTAATTATGAGTTCTTTTTCAAGATGTTTGATTCTATCTAATCGTGAACTTGTAAAGAGATGCGGGAAATAATAACTTTGAAAATCAGTAATCCAAAAAAGTTTTTTTGAATCGGGGATTAAGTCAAAAATATATTCATGGCTTGCAGGAAAAATAATATCAAAATCAGAATTTAAAACTCTTTTTTCAATAAAGTTTCTGCGCATGATAAGCATAGAAAATTTATTAATAATTTTTGCCGGTAAATTGAAGGCCGGTGCGAGAGGGCGATAAATTAAGTAAGGATAATTTGTTTCGACAACTTTTTTAAAATCATCTTTATCAGTTAAGATGACTAATTCGGGTTTTAACTTATCATTTAATGTATTTAAAGCATAAATTAAATTAAGGATATAATAAGATCCTCCAATCCAATTCTCATTATAACTAAATATTAAAGCAATTCGCTTTCTTTTAACCATTCTACGTATTTTTCAAGTCCTTCCGACAAAGTATACAGTGGTATAAAACCAAATTCTTTTAATTTAGAAATATCAGCCTGCCAATTATTCGGGTCACCAAGTTTAATTTTACCTGTGAACGAAAATTTTATCTCCGGATTAATAATTTTGTAAAAAGTTGAAACAGCCTCTTTGATGTTTATTTCAACCCCTGTGGCAACATTTATAATATCACCTTCAAAATTAGATTTTTTAATAATTAAATCTAATGCTATTAATATATCTTCAATAAAAATAAAATCTCTTGATTCCTCTCCTGTTCCAAATAACTCTATTGTTTGGTTTTGATTTATTTTTTTTAATAAGTCCCAAAACAATTGTTTTTTTAATCCCGGCCCATAAGCTGAAAAAACTCTCATACTGCAAGTAGGAATATTAAAAAATTTATGATACTCATGAAGTAAATATTCGCTTTGTAATTTATGAAAACCATAAGGTGAAAGCGGTTTTGGAATCATTTTTTCATGGATGGGAAGGTGTAAGGGGTTTCCATAAACGGCAGCACTTGAAAAATTAATAAATTTACATTTGGGATTATATAACCTTAAAGCGTTAAGAAGTTTAATAACATTCCATACGTTAAGTTCAAAGTCTTTTGCAGGGTTTTCAAATGAAAAATTTACCTCTGCTGCCCCTGAGGCATTTATACACACATCGAATGAATCATTTTTAAATATATTTTCAAAATCTGTTTCAAACGCCTTAAGTTGAAAGTATTTTTCTTCTTTCTGCTCTTTTACATCTGCCCTCCATACTAAATTACCATGTTTTTGGAAAAAAGAACAACAGTTTTTGCCGATAAATCCCTCACTACCGATAACTAATATTTTCATTTATTTTTATAAAACTTTATGCAACAAATCGCTCTGGAATGAGCAGCAAAATCATTCGATTTCCCTATTAAAGTATGTGGGTTATATGAATATGAATCTTTGCAATCTTCTAGGCTTGAAAATATCCATCCATCCGGCATATATTTAAAGAATGTAAGATTGTAATAGCCAAAAATATCCATATTTTTTAAAATTTTATCAAGCATTTCCTCATCAAATTGTTGAAAAAAACCATGATTTTCAAACTTCCCAAATGGAAAAGTTAACAGTAAAACACCGTTATTTTTTAAAACTCTTAATAATTCATCAATAACTTTTAAATACTCATAGCTTTTCTGATCTGTATTTTTATTAAATTTTATATCATAGCCATATAAAGAGTTATCCATATCAATATGCTCAAGCGTAGATTGACAAACAACTTCCTCAAATAAATTATCTTTGTATGGTAAATCTCTTAAATCACCATAGTTATAAGAAATCCGTAGTTCATTATAAAAAGGTGTTTCGGGGTAATAGGTAAAAATACTAACATTCTTTTCAGCAATTATCGGATTTGCCAATAAATAATCAAAATTAAATGTTGAGCCTGCATCAAGAAATAATTTCTTTTCATCATTCAATTGGGATAATATCCATGGATATTCTACAATTCTTTCATCAAGGCGGAAGCCATACTTTTTTTCAATTGAATTCGTTTTAAAATTATTTATTATAGCCTTATCATTTGTATTTTCAATAATTTGTTGTGTCTTATATTCATGATAACCGATGGACCATGGCTCCATACCATTATTAATAAAGGATAGAACTTTGCCATCATTAATTTTTGAATCTCTTTTCTTAATTATTTTTTTAATTAGATGTTTTAAAATTCTCTTCATTATTTATTTTACTTATAAATTTTGCAGGATTACCCCCAACTATTGTAAATGGAGCTACATCATGAGTTACAACAGAACCCGCACCAACAATTGCTCCTCTTCCAATAGTAACTCCTTTTAAAATACTTACATTATAACTAATCCAAACGTTATCATCCAAATAGATGGGTGCCGTTTTAATATTTCCTTTTTTTAAAATGTGTAAGTTTGAGGTAAGTTCATTAAAACTTAATTCTCTCTCCAAAAAATTAATCTCATGAGAATCTGTATCGATAATGTTTACTTGATGAGATATTAATACATTATTACCAATAATTACATTCTCTGCCGACCAAATTTTAGTCCCTTCACCAATATAACAATTATCACCAATTGAAATTTTGCCACCAAAAGCAAAAATTAATAACTCTCCTCTAGTGTGTGAATTTTTACCGATAATAATTTTAGTAGAATCATTTTGTAAATTAAATACTTTCGCCTCGGCGTAAAAACGAGAGAGATGGGAAGCTGTAACATTATTAAAACAGTTTTTAATTTTAATATTTTCAATATCTTCAGCTATCCAGCTTGTTGGAATTATTTTTTTGAAAACTGAAAATATTAATCTTCTAAAAATTAAAATCATAAAACCCTTTTTAGTAAGTTAATCAATCGACCTTTAATAATCGAAATGCAATTAGCAGGAGGAAAAACATGATGATTAAATGTATATAGATCAGCCTTAAAATTTATATCTAAATTTTGTGGATGGATTATTGATAGCAAATCTTGTGTAGGTAGGTTAGAAACATTTGAATCTGTTTGAACGGTATGAGTAGCATCGTTGCCAAAACCAATATTTGAAATTAAGTTTTTATTGGGGCTTATAGAAAATCCATTATTTTGCCATATTGTAAAAGCCCACTGCAAATCCCAAATATCTTTTCTTTCGCCACCCTTAACAGTTAAAAATATATTTTCCCAGAATTTAATTTCACGGTTATTAAACTTTATATTTTTAAATATATTATTCAAGGAGTTAAATTCAATATTTTTCAGTTCAAAATCATATTTATTCCAAGCTCTTTTCCAGGTAGCCCAACCCCAGACAGGAGAGTAATAGGAGAAAAAATAACTTGCTTCACCTCTTAGTTTTCCATTTTGAAAGTTGCTGCCATTTATATGCATTATTCTCTCTTCACCTTTATAATAGTTTAACAAAGTATCACAGAATTTGAAAAAACTTTTATTGGGAAGGCAATCATCTTCCAAAATAATTCCCATATCTATATTTTCAAAAAACCATGAAATTGCTAAGGACGGTGCAACTCCACAACCTAAATTTTCTTCTCTAAACAATGTTTTGACTTCGCAATCCCAATCAATATTATTTATTACATAATTTCGAACATCTATGCACTTTGTAATATCATCAGGCTTGCCGTTTCTTGGTCCGTCTGCTGCGATATAAAAATATTTTGGCCTAATCTCCCTTATTGCCTCGAATACTTTTTTAGTTGTTTCAATGCGATTAAAAATTAAAAACAATACCGGTGTTTCAAACATAGATTTCAAAGATTTTTTTTCCGGTAAGCCTGTTAACAACTTTTTTTATCAATTGCTTGTAATGATGGTAAAGAGTATTTTCCTTAAAATGAAATTTTTTCCAAGGTGTTTTTTTTAAATATATGAAATACTCCTCTTTAAATTGATTTTCACAATGAAAATGCCATGGTTTTAAAGCACCTGTAAAGTGAATAATACCAATTTGAGACGAATTAAAAACTTTCGTAGAACTTTGATTTAAAAAATTGGAAGTCATATTCCATTTCTGATCTAATTGTTTCCAATTTCCTTTAAAAATTTCATTCAAAACATCCTGATCCCAAAAAATAATCTTTTCATGATTATCGGCGGCATATTCAAGGCACTTTTGTGTAATATTATTTTCTATCCAATACTTTAAATCGATCAATAAAACTCCTGCATTAAAAAAGATGTTCTTGCTTTCTTCGATTTCTTCATTTACTGCAGCTAAAGGATATTTTCCTAAATCAGTTTGCCATAATGGCATTAAATTATCTTTTATTATAATATCAGTATCCAGATAAATTATTTTTTCTGTGTATTTAATCAGGTAATCAGGCATTATTAATCTGAAATATGTTGCTTTGCTAATATGTCCGTCCACCTTCACATTTTTAAGTAGGGCAAGATCAATAGAGATAACCTTAAGTTCTTGTTTATATTTATTAAAAATTATTTTTAATTTGCTTAAAGCTGTATCTTCAAAATCTACTAAAACATAAACAGTAAATTTATTTTCTAAATTATTCTCAAATAAGGAGCACAACATCACTCCTAAATGTTGAATATAACTTATATCAATTGTTGTTACAATATGGATTTTATCTTTCATAATGTAATCCAGGAATCTGGTATGATATCATCAGTATTAGCAATATTACCATCGTACCATATTTTATCTTTGGCAAACCATTTTTTTGGAGCTACTACGATTTTATTTGAATAATTGCTTAACCATGCACCCCACCAGGCAAATGTACTGTTAGTAATAATGTGATGCTTACAATTACTTATTAAAATTAAATCCTGATGACGTTGCGGGTTTATTTTATACTGCTCTCCTGCATATGTTTCCGAAACAAAAGTATGAGGTTTACTTAATTTTAGATTTAATTTTACCCAGTCAATGTCATCAGAAAAAATAAAATAATGAGGTTTTTCAATTTTAGAATTAATATAATCCATTGCTATATAATAGAAGGACAAATCTTCGCCATATAAATTTAATTCGGGATATTTTAAATAATCACCTCTTCTTATTATAAGGCTTATTGAGGTGGTGCCGAAAATATTATTTAATAAATCATGCCTTAAATCTTTGCAATAATCTTTTAACGAAAACTCATATTTTAATAAATGTGAATAATTATTAAAATATTTTTCACTCTGCCAATGACCAAATAAATAGCAGTTTTTTGTAGCTTGATTGAAGACCTTATCATAATGAAATGTTTTTTCTCTAATGATAGACCTTTTTAATATTTTAGGTTTTAATTTTTCGGAAATTTTTAAAATACTTTTTGAAATAATATTTGATGGAAAATCTACAGCTCTACTTATTTCCTTGTCGGTTGCAATTGTAGCTGAAATGTTGAATGGCTCTAAATCAAATTTATAAATCTCACTGTTATTAAAATTTTGAATATTCAATTTTAATGGGACGTTGAGTTTTTTAGATAGGGCATATCCTGCAGAATATTGAAATAATTGATTTCCCAGTCCTGCAAAAAGCTCCGCTATTATCATAATATAAGTATGAAAATTACTTTTAACAATTATTTAAAAAAGTAAGAAAGGGTATAATATTAGCGTTAAAATCAAAATTTTTGGCTAATGCCCTTGCATTATAAGCAGAATTTTGATAATCTAATTCTACATCATCAACTGCTGCTTTAATTTGATTTGAACTTAAACAGGTTATTAAATTTCCAATATTATTTTCCTCAATTATAGATAATCCGGAAAGCTTATTTCCAATAATTGGAACTCCGGAATTAATATATTGAAACATTTTACCGGATGGTGCAGTAAAATAATTAAATGTTCTTAAGTGTTCAAATCGATAAAAGTCATAAAACACAAAACCAATTCGGAAGCTTGAAATATATTTTGTAAGTTCTTCATGATCCATGTACTCTTCATTAAAAATTAAATTACCATTTTCTAATAAATCATTATAAAACTTTTTAATTGCCTCCTTAATTGATTTAGGAATTGCACCCTTAAGGGTTAAGCAATATTCCGGATAATCTTTTAAAAAATCCAGGCAGGAGAAAATTCCAAATTCGGGCAACGCACTTCCACAAAATATTAAATTTTTTTTTGCCCGATTCTCTATCTCAATATCAAATTCAATATATGGTGGTGAATTTTGAACAAAAAATTTAGGATATTCCTTATCCTTAAAAAGATGTATAAATCGTTCTTCACTTTGAATTATTACAGATTTAATTTTATTATAATCAATATTATCTCTATAAATATCATGATCCGGGATTTCTAAGGAAACCAGATGTGCAAATTTGCCTGCATTTTGTGCACACCACAAAGAAAAAAAATCAACTGCTATAATTTCACCTTCAAATTTTTTAATTACCTCTATAAAAGAGTTTGCTTTGTAATTCTTTAGTTTCTCGTTTAAGTAATGATCTTTTACTTTTTGATGCTTTTTGCCCAATATTATTTTAAATAATTTTATCCATATCCTTTCAAAAATGCTTATTTTAATTGACTCAATTTTAATATAAATAACATGCGGATCATTAATTTTTTGAGATGAGTAATGTTGCGAGGGCTCTAAACTAATTAATTTAACATTAAATGTTTTTTTTAAGCTATAAAAAAGATTTAGTGTTGTAGGTGAAAAAGGAAGGTGTAAATCCGGGAAGATAATAAGAACATTTTTCATTAATCTGCACTTGTTTCGTTAATCATTAAAGTTGCTAAATTGTTAATACTAACCTGAGGAGACCATCCTAAGGAAAAAATTGTATCTGGTTTAGAAACTAATCGATTATATTCTTTTTTAAAATCTCCATTTACAACTACATGATTTTCCCATTTAATATTTAATTGAAAACCACAAATGCATAACCAATCTTCTATATTATAATCTATTCCTGTACCGATAACCGTTTCAAATATAGATTCATTTTGAATAAATAACCATATAGCTTTAACTATATCACCTGCATAACCAAATTCTTTTTTAACTGAAATATCAAATAAATTCAATATTTCTTGACTCCCATTTGCTATTCTTTTTAACGATTGAACAATTTTTTGATTTACATGCCTTTCAGATCTTAATGGGCTGTCATGATTAAAAAAATAACCAATATAAATTTTTAACCCTAAGCCTCTATAATACCTGCCTGCATATACAGAAGATATTCTTGAAAGTGAATAAGGGCTATTGGCTTCAAACGGATCATTTTCTTTTATTGGTTCTCCATTATTTTGAAATTGCAAACCACTGCCGGATAGGAAAATTTTAGAATTAGGTGAAAGTTTATAGCTCGCTTCTAAAATATTTAGTGTGCCAGTTGTAATAGAATCATGATTTTCAAAAAGGGCTTCGTGGCTGGTAGTAGAGTTAGCAGCAAGGTGAAAGATATAATCGGGTAATGATTCTTTAATAATTTTAGTTACAAAATTATAATCTTTGATATCTCCTATTATCCAATTTTTATTAGATCTGGAAATGCCAATAACCTTAACATTATTCTCGATTAATAATTTACTTAAATAATGACCGTCTTGTCCGTTTATTCCAAAAATTAAAGCTGTCAACTAATTAATATTTATAAACCATTTTTTATTAACAAAAATTGTATTTACATAAGTATCCGCATATATCATATATCCTTTTGAAATCATAAAATTAGATATTTCATGATTTTTTGGTCTGATATGATTTTCGCTGTAGGTACATGTTTCGGCGCATATTATTGGAATTGGAAATTTTTCAAAATCCAGAGATTTTAGCACTGCCAAATCCAAACCCTCGATATCTATTGAAAGAAAATCCGGATAAGTTGCAAAATTTTCCCTTATTAAATTTTCAAGGGTTTTCAGTTTTACTTTTTCAATTTTAACAATTTTGTAAGTACCGTGATTTTCTCTTTTATATGCTTCTTCTTTATCAAAAGTATTTAATGAAGGTTCGTTGAATATATAAAAATCTGCCTCTTCGTCATTCCCAATATTTACTCCAATATTTAATATCTTATCTTCGGGTCTTATTTGTTTTATTTTTTCAATGAGTGTGCTATCAGCTTCTACACAAACTCCTCTACTTCCACCTAAATAGAACAAAAAAGTATTATTTCCATAATCCGGAACATTTGTTCCTAAATCCAAATATGTGATGATTTCAATTTTTTTATCATAAAATAAAAATTTTAAAATACCATCTTCACCCGCTTGAGAATAAGAGTTGTATTTTAGTTTTACAGGTACAGTTATAAAACTAAACACTGCTTTTTTTATTAAATTTTTAATTATAGTAATCATACAATTTCAATTTCAGGAAGGGGGAAAATAAATTTGCCGCCTTGTTCCATAAATTCCTTTTCCCTCTCCAATATAGAATGTTTAAAATGCCATGGTAAAACTAAAAAATAATCAGGTTTCATGGCTCTGGCTTCATTTTCTGAAATAATTGGAATATATGTACCGGGTGTAAATGAACCAAATTTTTGTTCATTTACTTCTGCAATAAATGGAATTTGATTAGTTGTAAATCCACAAAATTGGAGTAAAACATTTCCTTTGGTTGATGCACCATATCCTATAATTTTCTTTCCGTCGTTTACAAGTGCTTCTATTAAGTCCGTTAAATTTTGTCTATGCTTAAATACCCTTTCTTTAAATTCTTGATATGGCTTAGGTGTATCCAAGCCCATATCATTCTCTTGTTTTAACATCCAATTTATAATTGGCATATTTGATTTAATAATCGAATTTTCTTTACAGGACGTGATTGCAAAACTTCCACCATTTACGGCATTCATTTGAACATCCACTACACGCATTTTTTTACTCTCTAAAAGATTTTTAACTACCTTAAAAGAATAAAATTCCAAATGTTCGTGGCATATAGTATCGTAAGAGTTAGTTCTTAACATTGATGGCATATAGCTTTGTTCAAAGTGCCATAAACCATTATTATCAAGTACAGAAAATATATCGTCTACAAAATTCCCGGGGTTTTCCAAATCATAAAACATAGCAATGGAAGTAATAATTTTTGCCTTTTTTTCCCCAAAATGACTTTTGAAAATAGAAGCTGAAAAAAAATCAGGAATTAAAGAAATTTCATTTGTATAAAATTCTTGAAATTTTTTTCCTGTTGGATCAATTCCAACTTTTTTGTGTTTTCCCGAATAGGCTTTTAATGATGTTGCATCATTACTGCCAATATCAATTACTAAATCATTTTCAGTTAAATGTATTAACCTCTCTAATGTTTTAATTTTATTTGTAAGGTGTTTAACCATAGATGAATTTAAGCCTGAACGATAACCATAGTTATCGCCATACATTTCATCTAAATTGTAAGATTGCTTCATTTGAAGCAATCCACTATCCGGGCACCAAACTAAATCTAATGGCCCTTTCGTTATTTGTTCATCTTTGCTTTTAGGAAAAACACCTGTCAAATATTGTTCACCAAGAGAAAGTACAGTAATTAAATTAGTGCTTCCGCTAATTCTGCACTTATTAATTTCCGAATACATGCCTTCAGTTTTTAGGAACTATTAAAAAATTAATATCATTAATTGACTTTTCAAATTTATAATCGATAGAAATTACAAAATCAATATAATCTTGAAATGATGTTTTAAATTCATCTTGAAATTGCTGTTCAAATTCAAAAATGATTGGCATCTTATTCTTTTTAATTGTTTCAACTGCGCCTATAAGTGCAAATAAATCACTGCCTTGTATGTCAACTTTCATAAAACTAATAGGTTCTTGTATCTGTAAACTATCAATTGTTATTGATTGTATTTTTCGGCCTGATTGAGAGTTTAAATCTACTCCATAAGAACCATAAGCAGAAAAACGTTTAAAATCGGGTTTAGGATAAGAAATATCAACTCCTATTTTGTCAAACACTGCTCCAAAAATTGGTTTTATATTTTTAATATTATTTGCTATAATATTTTTTTCCAGAATACTATATATAAACGGCTCGGCTTCAAAAGAATATACTTTCCCTTCGTCACCTGTAAATTTTGAAAACTCTAAACTCATTTGGCCAAAATGAGCCCCAACGTCTAGCACTGCTGTATTAGGTTTTATAAACTCTGATGCTGTTTCAATGATTATTGATTCAAAAAACTCTCCTTTCTTCATTATATTAACAACCAAGTCATTATAATTATCATTAGGTAAATAATAATTACCTATTGGGGTCTCATAATAGCTAATATTCCCATTTATATTTTTTAAGTATTGTTCTTCCGGATTAAATGTTTGTTTTGTAAATGATCTGATTTCAAATCCTAAAATATTAAATGCTTTTTTAATAATCTTTTTTAACATGTTTTACTTTTTATACAATTGTTTTAATACTATAATTATTTAAAAAAAAGTAACCATAATCTGAATTTTCATATTTTGCAAATTCAGAGCCTGTATCTACTATTGAAAATGCACAAATATCCCAATTAACATCAATTAAGTCATTGCCCGGAATATGTATGGCTGTGATCCAGGAAAATTTTCCCGGAACTATTATATTTTCAGGTATTTCTATCAATATTCTTTTTATGATTTCACCTTCTTTTATGAATTCATTTAATCTTCTGTGTATGGTAAAAATTCTTTTTTTATTAATATCCTGCAAACTTAAACCAAGTTCTAGATTATCATCCCATTTATTTATATGGATATCTATCTCAATTAAAATTTTATGTTCATGAGATATTAAATTGGTGTTATTTCCATCGTTGGAGATCATCCTCATTTTTGCTATAAATGCATCTTTAGCCTTGTTTGATTCCTTATGTATGAAAACGGATAATTTTTCATTCTGGCCTATCGAAAGATATTTATCTATCGCTTCATTTACATTTGATTGAATAATTATTTTTCCCCGGTCTAATACTATGCAGTTATTACATAATTGTGCAATAGATCCCATACTATGACTTACAAATAATACCGTTCTGCCTTCATTTTTACTTACATCGTTCATTTTGCCAAGGCACTTTTTCTGAAATTCTGCATCACCGACTGCCAGCACTTCATCCACAATCAATATTTCACTTTCTAAATAAGCAGCCACTGCAAAGGCTAACCTAACATACATTCCGCTACTATATCGCTTTACAGGAGTATCAATGTAACGTTCAACACCTGAAAAATCTGCAATTTCTTCAAATTTTCTGGTTATTTCATTTCTCCGCATTCCGAGAATTGCACCATTTAAATAAATATTTTCTCTTCCCGTCAATTCAGGGTGAAATCCTGTTCCGACTTCAAGTAAACTGGCTATCTTTCCTTTTACTTTTATTGAACCATTAGTTGGGGAAGTAACACGGCTAAGTAATTTTAAAAGAGTACTTTTACCGGCGCCATTTTTACCAATTATGCCTACTGCATCTCCTCTTTGTATTTCAAAATTTATATCTTTCAAACTCCAAACAACATTGCTTTCTCCTTTTGTGGCTCTGTCATTAACTTCACCAATTTTCAAATAAGGGTCTTCTTTACCACGCAAAAGTGTCCACCAGCGTTCAATATCGTTGCTTAAAGTACCTGTAGAAAACTCTCCAATTTGATATGCTTTAGATATATTTTCGGCTTTAATTACAATATTACTCATCTATATTTTGTCCAATATTATTTAACTGACACTAAATTTTTAGAATATAAATCGTAAGTTCTTTTTAAACCTTCTTCCAAAGCAATTTTATATCGCCAACCAAATGAATTAAGTTTTGAAACATCCATTAACTTTCGTTGCGTACCATCCGGTTTATCTGTGTTCCATTTTAAGTCACCATTATAATTTGCAATTCTTTTTATTAATTCAGCCAACTCCTTAATTGTAACATCAACTCCCGAGCCAATATTAATCAAAGATGGTTCGTTATAATTCAACATTAAATTATAGCATGCATCAGCCAGGTCATCTACATGTAAAAATTCTCTTCTGGGTAATCCCGATCCCCATATTTCTACAAATGGTTTATTTTCAACTTTGGCTTCATAAAATTTTCTGATTAATGCCGGTAGTACGTGAGAATTATTTAAATCATAATTATCATTTGGGCCATATAAATTGGTTGGCATTACCGAAATAAAATTACAGCCGTATTGACTACGATAATTTTCACACATTTTTATCCCTGCAATTTTTGCAATCGCATAAGGTTCATTGGTGTATTCTAATGTCCCTGTCAATAAATAATCTTCCTTTAACGGTTGAGGTGCAAGTTTTGGATAGATGCAGGAGGAACCAAGAAAAATTAATTTTTTAACATTATTAACGTAGGATTGATGAATCACATTATTCTGAATCATCAAATTTTCATATAAAAAATCTGCACGAAAAGTATTATTTGCTTGAATACCACCTACTTTTGCAGCTGCTAAAAAAACATATTCAGGTTTTTCTTTTTCAAAGAAATCAATTACCTGTTGTTGGTTCCGTAAATCAATTTCTTTTGATGATTTTAAAATAAAATTTTTATACCCTTCAATTTTTAATCTTCTTACTATTGCAGATCCCACCATTCCGTTATGACCTGCCACATAAATTTTTGCTTCTTTTTCCAAAATTGGTAATATTTGTAGTTAAAACTTTGAAGTACAGACGAATTATATGTATATATAATTTATTTAAAATTTAACATTCCAAAAATAAAGATATTTATTTGTTCGTTCAATAATTAGTTTTGTACTAAGTGTGATTTTACAGTAAAATTTTTTTTAATGAATCGTTTATTTAAAATTCTGATACCTGTTTTTTGTTTAACGTTTTCATCGTCCTTCGCTCAAATAGACGACGACTTGCTTGAAGAAGATTCTCTTAACCTTAAAACGAGTGTTATCCCGGAACTCGATGCTGCAAAAAAAGAGGAAAAAGAAATAAAAAAATTAAAAAAGAAAAAAAATTTCCATTTTGGAATAAAAACAAAAAAAACATATACAAAAAAGATAATATATCAACAAGATCAATTTGAAATATTCAGTTATGCTAAAGTTTATACAGAGCCCAACCCTTATTTGAAAGAAATATATTGGTATGATAAGCGAAAGGGTATGATTGTAAAAACTGCGAACACCAATATGATCGACAAATCTTCAATGAGGCTTTTACATGGGCCGTATTATAGAAAAATTGGTCATGTAATTCTCGATAGCGGTGCATATTACCTCGGCTCAAAACATAACAGATGGGAGCATTATGCAAACAACGGATATCTTTCAAATAAATTTTATTATAATAAAGGTTGGCTCAAACATTCTGAAATGACTTATTATGATAATGCAGGAACAAAAATTAAAGAAATTATACCTATCCATCATGGCAGAAAGCGGGGTACTTATTATTCATTTTATGAAAATGGGAATGTATCGGTTGAAGGCAAATACGATCATGATGTAAAGGTTGGAAAATGGATGGAATTTTATCCTAATCGATTTAGAAAAAAAGAAATGCAATATCCAAATGATCCTTTAGATACTGAAACAGAAATGCTTGTGGTAAATGAGTGGGATGAAAACGGAAAAATAATAGGCGAAGAAGTTAAAAATTTATCTTCATCAATTATTTCAGAACCGTTGGATCCAAAATCAATAACTAACGTAACTGAAAAAGAAAAAAATCACACATCCAAAAAAGAAAAAAATCAAAAAAACGATATTGATAAACCGATAAAACCGGTAATAAAAGTAATTATTGAAGAATCTTCTTTAAAAATTCGGGATAAAACAAAAAGAACCACCACTTATTATACTATAGTTTCACCGAGTGAAGGTAATATGAAAAAAAATAAAATTGCCACAGATTCTCCTATTGGCAAACAATTAATGGGTAAAAAGGCAGGTGATGTTGTTAAAATTAAAGTACCTTCCGGTGAAGTGTTGGAATGGGAAGTTATGGAAATTTATTAGAGCTTTTTCTTAAATAAGTATTATTTTAAAATATTTTAGGCCAAAAAATTATCAACCCAATAATCAAAGCTGTTATTGCAGAAAATAAAACAGCTGCTGCTGCAAGGTCTTTGATTAAGCCTGCTTTTGTGTTAAATTCAGGAGATACAAGATCTGTTAATAGTTCGATTGAAGAATTAAACAATTCAGAAACGAATACAAAGCCGATTGCGAAAATTATCAAACACCATTCAGTAGGAGAAATTTTAAAATAAATCGCTAAAACAATAACTATTAATGTTGAAAAAGTGTGAATCCAAGTATTATGTTGGGTGGTGAAAAAGAATTTTAGTCCTTTAAAGGCAAAAGAAAAGCTATATAACCTTTCTTTTAAAGAAAAGTTTTTAAAAATTGTATTTTCCGGCTTATCCTTGTGGCTCTTCACTGATTTTTTACTCTCCAATTTTTATCTCACCTCTTCCTTCTTTTCTTTTTCTAATAAATCCAATAATCCAATCGAGCACTTGCATATAAATGGCAAGAAGTAAAATTGTTAAATGAATGTTAAATAAGTAATATGAAATTACTGATAATACAATGAATATCAATAAATAATCCAAAAATTCCCCTACTACAGATTTTATTTCTTCACCAAAGGGTAAATGGGAAACAATAAATTTTTTAACTAAATTTTGATCTGAAAAGCATTGGTAAGAAACAAAAGTATAACCTATTAGTAACCAAATAATAAAACCGATTGTAATTTTATTATCCATTTTTTCCAAAGCCAAAAAAGCGTTTAATAAAATTACAGAACCGGGCATATCACCGTATATGGTTTGATGAATATCCCTATCTTCAAAATCGCCCACAATTATTATTCTATTTTTCGTTAATTCATCAAATAGTTCTTGTGGGTAATTAACCATTTCACCTAAATATGCATGGTGAAAATTTTTATAATTATTCTGATCAACAATAATTCGGTAATCAAGAATAAAAGAATTAAAAATAGGTTTTCCATCCATTCTATCAAATAAAATTCCCTTTGAAAATTCTTTTTTATATAAACTCTGGTACATTATTAAAGGTGTTGTACGTGCTGTATCAGCCTGAACGACAGCAAATTTTACTATTGTTCCATCATCTGTAGTTTCATAATCGGATAAACCGGTTTTGGCTTTTAATGCGGGCAGCATTAGGCTGTCTTTATTGTCTTTATGATAAGATACGAGGTAGTTTTTTGTTTTACCCAATTGGTTTTCAAGCAATTCATCATTAAAAATTAATTGCTTGTATTTCAAATTAATCAGAGAATCGTCGTTTTGCCGGAGATTTTTAAATTTCTCTTCAAAACGAACATCTAAAATTAAAAATTTATGATTATTTGGATTATTATTAATCAGTTGAAGAAACTTTGCAAGTTTAGAACGGTCGGTTATAATTTCATTACCAATCTCAAAACCATTGTTATCAATTTTGGGAACCATCATTTTATCCCAAGAGAGGCAAACAAATAAAAACTTATTGGTATCGGGGGCTTGCTGCCTTAATAATTTATGTTTTATGCCGGATGTCCATTGAATCATTTTCATTTCCTCATCAGTTGTGAATGGAAATTTTAATTCAATAAAAGTTAAGATAATAAGGAATAGAGCATGCAAAATGCTCCACATTAAAATCCGAATAAACCTTTTTTTCAAGAAAAAACTTTTTATAGTTTTATTTTTTCTTTCATCCATTGCGCAACCATGTGTTTATCAGATTTGCCATTATAAACAGTTTGAAGGTGCTCAGTTAAATTTTCCAAAATAACTTCATCAGTAATTTTTTGAGTTTTGTAAATTTTTATGAGGTTTTTAAATTCGTCTTTTAATGTTTCTTCATCTGTAAAAACGGGTTTGAAAGAAGTAACTTTCAAACTCGCTTTTGTAGTCTGGTCGTAATAATAAAGATCAATTACACCTGTATTTTCGATTTGTTCGGGATTAACAGGCTGGCCATTTACAACAAATAAGGCTTTTTTATCAATTGTCAGTGTGTCTTTTATAAAACTTATTTTTTTATTAACTGCTTTTGATTCATACATATATCTGAAAATAAAAAATTTATTCGTATTCATTGGATATATTTTATCACTCAAAACCAGTTTACCTGAATTACCCGGAAACACAAAATTTTCATTTCCTATAGTACCTTTTAAATCTGTAATTAATTCATCACCGGTGCCTCTCGAACTTAAATAACCATTGCTTTTAACAGGCACAACAGTACTTTTAACAAATGCTAAAAAATCTCCGGTGGGTGATGATTTTGCATCAGCCGGCTTACCCAACACAAATCTTCCTTTTTGATTACTCATTAACACGGCTGCAGAATTGTTGGGGTTATATAAAATTTTATCTGTCGCTTTTAATTTATCTCCCAGTTTTAAATTCTTATTCGTGGTTTTATTTATTATTTTTCCTTTAATATGAGTAACAAAATAGGTCTCTGTTTGCGCAGAAAGCAATATATATGGAAGTAAAATAACTGATAAACTTAAAAATAATTTATTCATTCTCATGTAATGTTTAATTTTACCGACGAAAATAGAGATTTGGTTGTACAATAAAAAACTTCCGAAAATTAACTTCCGGAAGTTTTTATTAAATAATTTAAAAATTGTAACTTTTTTATTTTGCTAAAACTTCTTTCACTCTTTCGGCAGCATCTTTAAATTGTACTGCAGAAAAAACTTTTAAACCGGATTCATCAATTATTTTGGCACCTTCTTCGGCATTTGTACCTTGCAAACGAACAACAATCGGCACTTTAATATCACCTATTGCTTTATAAGCTTCTACAACTCCTGTAGCCACACGATCGCAGCGAACAATACCACCAAAAATATTTATTAAGATAGCTTTTACATTCGGGTCTTTTAAAATAATTCTGAAACCGGCCTCAACAGTTTGTGCATTAGCTCCACCACCAACATCTAAAAAATTTGCAGGTTCTCCGCCTACAATTTTTATAATATCCATAGTTGCCATTGCCAAACCTGCACCATTTACCATGCAACCTACATTTCCATCTAGTTTTACATAATTCAAACCGGATTTACTTGCTTCTACTTCCAAAGGATCTTCTTCCATTATATCACGCATTTCTGCATATTTTTTATGGCGGAATAAAGCATTATCATCAAGGTTTACTTTAGCATCAACTGCTAAAATTTTATTGTCAGATGTTTTTAAAACCGGATTAATTTCAAACATTGATGCATCGGATTCTACATAAGCTTTATAAAGTGCCTGTATAAAATTAACCATTTCTTTAAATGCCTCACCTTCCAAACCAAATGCAAAAGCAATTTTACGTGCCTGAAAACCTTGTAGACCAACAGTTGGGTCGATCCATTCTTTAATTATTTTATCCGGATGGTGTTCGGCAACTTCTTCAATATCCATTCCACCTTCTGTACTTGCCATTATTACATTACGGCTTGTACCACGATCAAGTAAAATAGATATATAATATTCTTTTGGTTCTGAAGCACCGGGATAATAAACATCCTGAGCAATCAAAATTTTATTAACTAATTTTCCTTCAGGACCTGTTTGATGGGTAATTAATTGCATTCCCAACATGTTTTTTGCTTTTTCACGAACCTCCTCAAAGTTTTTGGCAATTTTAACTCCGCCACCTTTTCCACGGCCACCTGCATGAATTTGAGCTTTAATTACAAATACCGGAGTGTTGGTTTGCGCTTGCAATTGACGGGCTGCTTCAACTGCTTCTTCCGGAGAGTGAGCCAAAATGCCTTCCTGTATCCGCACTCCGTAATTTTTCAGGATTTCTTTTCCCTGATATTCGTGTATGTTCATAGAAAGATAAATTAATTTTAGTTTTAACCTTAGATAAATTTAAGTTACGAATAATTGCGTTTCTTAAAACTAAGTAAATGTGCCACGAATGTAATAAAGAGTTTTTAAATTTTAGTTACTCTTTATTCAGTTAAAATTATTTTTCTGTAATTATGAATTATCAATATCGATAAATTCATAATTACAGAAATCAAAATAGATTAAAAATCGTTGAAAGAGACACTTAATTCATTTTGGTAATTTGCCGTTTATAACAAAATCAATATTTTCGCTCTCATGATTTGTTACTTTTTTCCTCTTAAGTAACTAGACTCTAACTAGCTGTAAGCCAAGTGCCTTTGCTTGCTTGTTCAATCTGTTAATTTGCTTTTCTTTAAACTGTTTTTCATATACTTCATTTCGCATTGGTTCAAATTTAACTTTATCTTTCAACATCTTATAAAAGATTACTGCTATTTTTCTTGCTGTTGCTACTATTGCTTTTGGTGTTCCTTTCTTGCTTTTTATTTTTTTATAGAAATGTGATAGCCAGTTATTACTTCTTTGAATAGAATAAGCTGCCAATTTAAATACCTGACCAGCTCTATTCTTCTTTTTTGGGATTTTGCTGCTTAATATTTTTCCCCCTGAAATTTTATTATTGGGGGCTAGGTTGAGCCAGGATGTAAAATGTTTCACCGTGGGCCACTTACTCATATCAAGTCCAATCTCACTAATAATCCCTATCGCATTTGAATCGGTAATGCCAAATATCTCCGTTAAATCCACGCTTGTTATCGTAGCCAGATTGATATTTCCCAAATTTATGTCATTTTTATTCCTCTTTCCATTTTGTTTCTTTTCTTCTAATTCTTCTTCATTAACTAAGGTTTTTAAGTGTTCTTCTATCTTTTTATCGCAATCTATAATGCTTGCACAGTATGTTTTATACATATTATAACTTTGTTCCAGTTCAAAAAGATGTTCTTCCTTCCAAATTCCATTCAGCGATTTTTTTATTGATTCTTTCTTTTCTCTTCGGATGCGGTTATCACACAAGGCTGTTAGTTTTTCCACATCCCGTTCGCCTTTTAGAATGCTTTCTATTATTTCTCTACCTGATTTTCCGGTAATGTCTGCGATGACATGTTGAAGTTTTACATTCATTTGTTCAAAAGCTTTCTGCATCATGCGCACATGAGTAGCCGACATTTCTATTAAATTTTTCCTATGACGAACATAGGTTCTTAGTTTTCTGGTAAAGCCATCGGGTTGAAAGCCGGAAGACAATAAACCGCAGCTATGTAATTGCCTGATCCATTCTGCATCGCTAATGTCAGTCTTTTTACCTTTTACATTTTTTACATGTTTGGCTGTAACTAGCAATACATCTATCCCTGCTTCCTGAATCATGAGAAACAGACTCACCCAGTAAATTCCAGTGGCTTCCATGGCTACTGTATCTACCTTGCATTCTTTTAACCATGCTACAAGGGTTTCCAAATCTTCTGTAAAAGCACCAAAAGCTTTTATAGGTTCTGATAAATCAGGGTTTACAGCTACAAAATGCTCTTTACTGGAAATGTCAATCCCGGCAGCATTAGGAGAAATAATGGGAAATGCTTTTTTGTGTGTCATGCTTTTAAAATTTAAAGTATAAAAAGCAGTGCATTTGTTCTTTCCAGATTCCTATAAGCTCTTAAACGGGGTCCTGATTTATTGGCCACCAAATGGATTTCTATTAAAAGAACATAACCAAACTTGATGGCGGGTTCGTATAACACCATTGAAAAAGACGGTTTTGCTTTGGCACTGCTAGCTTGACAAGTTACTTCAGGGGATTTAGAATTTCAAATGTTTAGATACTTGATGAAAAAAGTAACCAAAAAAATCAAGAAATTCCGAATGCTATCTGCGCACATACCCGCCACACGCCCGCCGGAATTTCAGGCTTACACCTTTTAACTCTTGCTTTCTTTTTTGTTCTTTTCATTATATGGTAAATACTTAAATGCCTATTTAAAAAAATTAAACCCCTTTTACAAGAAACTAAAAAGTAAATTTAAATATCATTTTTACTTTTTAATCATATCGGCAACTACTAATGAAATATTAAAAAAAGTTATTTTCGGGTTTGCATTTCTTTCTAAATGGTAGATAGCGGCATTAAATTTTTCGTATAAAAATTCGATTTTTTCAAAGCTCATCACTTTTGAAAAATTACTTATAAAAGTTTTAATTTCTTCAGGCATTCTTATTAATTCGGTTTTCTCCGAAATATTCATTAACGACTCTCTAAACATTTGAAGGCTGTAAACCAATAAACTTTTTTGCGAATCTTTACTCATTTTTTGAAAACGTTCAGCCAGTTCGAGCAAATCGATAATTTTATTTTTACTGAAACAATCAAAACATAATCGCATCCACTGTCCGAAAATTTCGTGACTCTCGTCAACCTGACCTTCCACCATTTGAAAAGCCAAATTTAAATTTCCATTACTAATAATAGCCGCACTTTTTATTTTATCAGAATGAGGAAATTTCTTTTCGAGCTCTTCATTAATTTCACTTTCTGTAAATTCCGGGATTTTTATTAATTGAGTACGAGATAAAATGGTTGTTAAAATATTATCGGCCTTATTGCCAACCAATAAGAATATAGTATTACGGGGAGGTTCTTCCAATATTTTTAATAGAATATTGGCAGCAGTAATGTTAAAATATTCCGGCAGCCAAATGAGCATAACTTTATAAGTTGCTTCAAATGATTTTAATGCAAGTGATTTAATAACATTTCTTGCCTCTTCAGCCGATATATTAGGTTGTTTGTTTTCAGCCCCAATGACATTGAGCCAATCGCTGATGCTGGCGTATGGATTAATTAGTAAAAACTTTCTCCACTCTGATAAAAAATCTTCACTTAATGCTTCTTTTGTTATTTTTTTGGTGGTTGTAACCGGAAAAACAAAATGAATATCAGGATGAATAAATTTTTGAATTTTACCACAGGAAGCACAAACCCCACAAGAATCATTTTCCAATGGGTTTTCACAATTAATAAATTGAGCATAAGCCAGTGCAAGAGCTAAATTAGCAGAGCCTTCGTTCCCTAAAAACAATTGTGAATGAGCGATGTGCTTATTTTTAACCGATTGCAGTAAAATATTTTTTATTGCTGATAAACCCGAAATTTCACTAAAGAGCATTTTATATTTTATGAATATATCAATATCGTTTTTTTGATAATTGATTTTTTTAAAAAATAAATTTTACAAATATGATTTATTTTCTTTTTTGAAAATAAAATAGATTTTTATTTTTTAATAAAAATTGAACTAATGAAATTCTGATTTAGAGGGCACCAATAAAAAAGGCATGCTTAGAAATTTCTCTTAGCATGCCTTTTAAAAAAAATTGTCTGAATTATAAATCTTATAAAAATCGTCTCTCTACCAAATCCATAAATTCTTGTACGGGCTCACTTTCCATTTCCCAATGGTATTGCGAGCTGTATTTTTGTGTTAAGCCCAATGCCTCATTTAAATCTCTGCTTTTATCCAGTTCTTCAACTACATATTGAAATTTATTGGCATCTCCACCAAAAAGATCACCCGTGAAAATAAATTTTTGATTTAATGAAATCGCATTTAAAATATTTTCAACTTTTTGCTTCATGTGCTTTTTCAGAAAATTATCTGCAGAGTTTTCGCCAAACCTGTCATTAAGTGTAGATGAGCCATTCTTATATTGCTCATACAAACTCATTCCATTTTTATTTACATCAGTATTTGATTTAATTTCAGTTTCGACTTTATAGTCGAGGTTATTATTATTATTATAGATTGGTTGAGGTGCATCATTATTGGCAGCGCTTACAAATCTGTTTAAACTCGCCTGATCAAAAATATTTTCTGTTTCCAATGAAATAGGTTGGCCGGCAGGTCCTTTCATATTTTCATAAAGGTCTTCAATAAAAATTGGAAGCCTTTTTGAAAACATTTCAATTATCGGGGCAGGGTCATCAGCTTTATGTTGAAGAGCAGGAAACATTTCGGTCCATAAAGGTAATGCCTGATCCCAATCCATTTCCTCACCAAAAGTATTTTCAAGCTTATCGGTAAACTCTTTATATAATAAATTATTTAAATGGATATACTTACTCATTTCCCGCAGGCGGGTAATTTTAACGACAGGATGGTGAGTAAGTTGGGTTTTAAAAAATTCGAAAGGAGAAAGCACAAGGCGCAAGGTATCAGTTACTGAACGGATAACCAATGGTTCAAAATCTTCCAAACTGATAGAAATATGTTGAGACAGCGTATTCATAAATACAGTTAATGCCTGCATTACTTCAGGTTTTGTGTAATTAAAATAAGGGCTTTTTAATTTCGTTGTTTCCTGCTGCCAACGATCAAAAAGTTTATACAGAATAAATAAATTTACCTGGTATATATTCGTAAATGAAAGGATTTGTTTGCCGTTAATAAATTCATTCCCTTCAAAAAAAGCAGTGCATAGTTTTTTGGCGAATGCCTTGCTATATTCCTCTACGGCAATCGGTTTTAACTTGGTATTCATAACAAAAATAGTTTGTTTTGTAAAATTATGTTTTTCAGGCTTATAATACAAAAATGCTTATCTTTTTTCGTTTCATTCCCAATAAACTTTAGAGATGGTAAACGAAGTCCCTAATTTTTTTAAGGATAAAAGATTAGAAACGAAAAAATCAATAAAATTATATGCCTTTCGTAGAAGTTATTAATTTAAATCATAAAATTATTCCTATTGCCGATACTTCTATTTCCATTTTAAAAAACATTCAATTATTCGGTCAGGATTGGATGTTTGCCTGTGGTGAAAAGGGTAGATGTACAACTTGCAGGGGGAAAATAATTAGCGGTATGGAAAATTTAAGCGAATTATCGATTCCTGAAAGACGTTTCAAATTGGAAGACAGGTTAAAGAATAATGAAAGATTAATGTGCCAAAGCTTTTTATTGAAAAATAATATTGTTATATCAATACCTGATTCATGTAAATTACCGCATTTGAATTATTCGGAATAAAAAAAGGCATAAGGCTTATTACTGAAGAGATGATGTATTTAATTTTAAGATTGTTTATAAATTATGAATATATTGATATTGATAAACTGATAATTATAAAATTAATTTTTATGAGTTGATTTTTCTTTTCAAATCGATTTTCTTAATGTTTTGTATGTTAAATCTGTTAACAGTAAAAATTGAGTTTAAACCTTAAGAGGATATTATACTTATAAATAAATTAAAAATGTTTGTTGAGCCCAATTTTCAAAATATTTCATATCTAAACTTAATACGAAGAGGTTGGGTGGAAGTAATATGCGGTTCAATGTTTTCCGGTAAGACCGAAGAATTGATAAGACGAATTAACAGAGCTAAAATAGCAGGGCAAAAATTTCAAATTTTTAAACCTGAAATGGATACCCGATACCATGATGAAAATGTTGTGTCGCACAATTCTAATTTTTTGCCGGGTATACCGGTGGCTGCAGCTTCCCAAATTTTATCTTTATCCGAAAATTTTGACGTTATAGCAATCGATGAAATTCAATTTTTTGATGAGGGGATTATAAATGTAATAAACCAATTGGCAAACAATGGTAAGAGAGTTATAGTTGCCGGTTTGGATATGGATTTTTTAGGAAATCCTTTTGGATGTATGCCGCAAATAATGGCCATAGCCGAGTTTGTTACAAAAGTACATGCGATATGTGTAGTGTGCGGCAACCCTGCCAATTATTCTTTTCGACTGAACCCAAATAATTCAAAAATATTAATTGGCGAAACGGAAAATTATCAGGCTCGCTGCAGGAAATGTTTCTTGGCCGGGATGAAAAATAATGTGGATTGAGTTTTTTTAGTTTAACAATGATTTACAATGCAAATTAAAAAACATTTAAAAAAAATATTTTACAGGGCATATTCATGTATATATTTTTTCATTTTTATTACAACTTTATTCCCTTCAAAATTATTTTCACAAAATATACCTATCGGAACCTGGCGCACGCATGCTGCTTATAATAATGTACTTTCTATAGCCATCTCACCCGACAAAATTTATGCAGGCACATCAGGCGGTCTTTTTTATTTCGACAAGCAGTACAACAATACTGCGCCTATTACAAAACTTGACGGCTTAAGTGAAACAGATGTTAAAAAAATTAATTATGATTTAAAATCTCAAACCTTAATAATCATTTATGGGGATGGTAATATTGATTTGCTTCAAAATAATAAAATAAAAAACCTTAATTTAATCCGACAATCAAATGCCATTCAAAACAAGAACATAAATCAAATTAATATTAAAAGCAACATTGCTTACCTCGCTTTTGATTTTGGAATTGTTGTATTGGATATTCAAAAACAAGAAATAAAAGAGACCTGGTTAAACTTAGGTACCAACGGAGCAAAAATTTCTATTTACGGGAGTGCTTTTATTGGCGACAGCGTTTTTTTAGCCACATCTCAAGGAATAATTGCAAGTTCTCAAGGTAAAAATCTACAGGACTTTAACAGTTGGAAAATTTCTTCAAACGGTTTGCCCGGTGCTTCACCGGTAAAAGCTATAAACACTGATGGAAATTATGTTTATGCAGGAATTGAAAACAAAGGTATATATTCCTATAAAACAGGTAAATGGAATAAAATAATTCTGCAAGACTCCATCTACCAAATAAATAATATAGAATACTCGGCCAATCAACTGCTCATCTCTCTTCCAAAAAAAATAATTAAATATTCAAACGGGCAGTTTAATAAAATTGAAAATGCTTCTTTGCCAAACCCTCAAGCTGCAATATTTGATACAGATGGGAAATTATGGATAGGAGATGCATTTAATGGTTTATTTAATTTATACGGTAATAATCTACAATCCATTTTGCCAAACGGGCCGTTTAGAAAACAAGCCTTCCGGATTTATAATTATGATGAAAAAATAATTGCATTAAGTGGCGGGTATAATTCGGATGGATTCGTAAATAAAGATTCATCCGGGTATTACATTTTCTCTCAAAATACATGGAAAAATTATAATAACAATGAAATGGACAGCGACCGTCATATACCATTGTTATATGATTTTAACTCTGCTGCATACAATCCAAAAGATAAAAACTTATATCTCGGATCGTTTGGGAATGGTATTTTAATAAGCAAGCCTAATGGAAAATTTGCGGTTTTTGATCAAAATAATTCCCCTTTACCTGCGCAAGCTAAAATTACTTCTGCTACAACTGATTCCGATGAAAATGTATGGTTTACAAATGCCGGAGTAAATTTTGGGAATCCAAGCCTGTACGTTTATCAAAACGATAATAGCTGGAAAAGTTTTGAATTTGCCAATCCTTCCGCATTATTCCCTACTCAACTTATTATTGACCAAAATAATTATAAATGGATGACACTTCTTCCATCTCAAGGGCAGGGAATATGGGTTTATGATGAGAAAAAAAACAGGGGCAGGTTATTAACAAAAAACGTAGGTGAGGGAAATTTACCTACATCTAACGTATACTCTATTGCAATGGATCTGGATGGTGCTATATGGGTTGGAACAAATAAGGGAGTTGCTGTTTTTTATAATGCATCACAAATTTTTGATAAAGTTAATACTGATGCTTTGCAACCCATTTTTGATCAAAGGCCATTGCTCCGAGAAGAAGTTGTAAACACAATTGCTATCGATGGCGGTAACAGAAAATGGATGGGCACCAAAAACGGCTTATGGCTTTTTAGCCCTGATGGAACACAATTAATTTCTCATTTTAATTCACAAAATGCACCT
Organism: Spirosomataceae bacterium; assembly: GCA_965248855.1. GTDB lineage: Bacteria > Bacteroidota > Bacteroidia > Cytophagales > 172606-1 > CBDFKQ01. The sequence continues at coordinate 168,566 of CBDFKQ010000005.1, forward strand.
TTACCATCCGATAATATATTTAATATTGTTATTGAGCCGGTAACCGGAGAAGTTTTTGTTGCAACAGACAAAGGAATTGTTTCATACAGAGGAACTGCAACCTTTTCGGATGGAACAAATAATAATGTAAAAATTTTTCCAAATCCTGTTCGCCCCGGTTTTGAAGGTTTAATTGGTATTTCCGGCTTAGCTGCCAATGCTTTTGTGAAAATAACGGATGTTTCAGGCAGATTGGTTTTTCAAACCAAAGCCAATGGCGGCAGTGCTGTATGGGATGCTAAAGATTATAAAGGAAGAAAAGTTTACAGTGGTATATATATTATTTTTAGTTCATCAGCTGACGGTACAGAAGGTTATGTAGGAAAGATTGCCATCGTTGAATAATTTTATTTGATCCCAATTATGCTGCACAAAACCCGGGGGATTGTAATTAATAATATTAAATACGGAGAAACTTCAATTATTATAAAAATTTATACTGAAGATTTTGGCTTGCAAACCTATATTGAAAACGGAGTGCATAATGCCAAAAGCAAAAATAAAATTGCTTTGTTTCAACCATTGAATTTACTTGAAATGGTTGTTTATTATAAAGAAACCGGAGGGATAATGCGATTGTCCGAAATTCGGCCGGCCACTATACTTCATTCAATTCCATACCAATTTAAAAAAACAACCATTGGTTTATTTTTAGCTGAAATCCTTTATAAAACTTTAAAAGAAGAATCTTCCAATCCGGAAATGTTTAATTTTTTATTTTCTTCTGTACAGTGGCTGGATAATATTGCCGATAATTATGAAAACTTTCATTTACAATTTCTTTTAAAATTTGCCAGATATTTAGGTTTTGATCCTCAATCAGCATCAGATTTATTGGATCAAATTGGCAGGATTACTTCATCATCTCCCATTGAATATAATGCATTAAATGAGTTGATTAAAAATAATTATGATGAGATTGTTATAATTTCTACCGGCATCAGGAGAGATATATTAGAGAAAATTTTACAATTTTATAGGTTTCAAATAGAAAATTTTACCGAAATAAAATCTTTATCTGTTTTAAGAGAGATTTTAAATTAATTGTTTTTTCCACTCTTGAGAGTATCCTGCAAAAAAAAGAATGAACCACTTTCATAATAGAAATCAGAACACTTTACGTGAGGATTATTTTGCCGGAAGAAAAGGATTTCTTAAATTAATTAATTTATTTAATTGAACTCCATCAATTAATTATCTTGAGCTGTATACGGATTGCAAATCCTATTTTATCTATAGTTCGACATGCCGCGAAAAGCGAACATGTCGAATAGCAGTAGTGTTAATATTTTTTATGTAATATCTTGTTAAATAAATTATTGAGAAAACTATGCAGACAAAATTTGTTTATTCCATGTTTTTTTTATATAATTGTGCTATAATTTACTCAAATTATTTTTAATAAACCTTACTTCTTTTCTATGGTGCAAACTTTTACGCTAACTAAAATGAGTTCTACTTTATGGAATATAAAACCATTAGCGATGGAAGGCTTGTATCATTGTATCAAGAAGGTGACCAAAAGGCCTTTGAAGAGTTACTTCGCCGCTACAAATCCCGTACATATACAACAATATATTTAATTGTAAAAGATTCATATACAGCCGAAGATTTACTTCAGGAAACATTTATAAAAGCTATTCAAACTATTAAAAATGGCCGATATAACGAAGAAGGGAAGTTTTTGCCATGGATATTGCGAATTGCACATAATATTGCCATTGATTTTTTCCGAAAAGAAAAACGGTATCCTACTATAATATTAGAAGATGGGAGCCCGGTTTTTAATCATTTGGATTTTTCGGAAGAAAGTTTTGAATCTGTTCAAATACGAAACGAAGTTTTTTCCCGTTTAAGAACTATGGTTCAACAGTTGCCCGAAACTCAACGTGAAGTTTTGTTAATGAGGCACTATGGCGATATGAGTTTTCAAGAAATAGCAGATTCTACCGGAGTAAGCATTAATACAGCTTTAGGCAGAATGCGTTATGCACTGATCAACTTACGCAAACAAATGAGTAAATATAATATACAATATGATAAAAACTTCTACCCCAAATGACATTATAAGATATGTTTATAATGAAACCTCTCTTGACGAAAATTACCTTATCGAGCAATCTTTAATTGAAATTGACTCATTACAGAGAATTTATCAGGATCTGGTTTCTTTACAAGAAAAACTGGATAAGGCCATTTTAAATCCTTCCGATACCATTATAAAAAAAATATTAAACTATTCCGAGTCTTTTAACAGAGTAGGATTATAAATAAAAAAAGGGACAAATGTCCCTTTTTTTATTTACTTCTGTTTGACATAATAACCATAATGTGGATTAGTATTTTTGTCTAAAAATAACTATTGAAAATAGTTTAATTAATTTTAATTGGCTTGGGTATATATGTAAATTTGATTAACATATCTTTATCAATAATTTTTGATAACTCTTAATGGAAAATACAATAACCAAAATAGAAAGGCTTGTTCAACAACTATCATCCTTACTGCCCATAAATGAAGAAAGCCAAAAGAAACTTGATAAAAAGATACGGCTTGAATTTAATTATAATTCAAATCATTTAGAAGGCAATACTCTTACTTTTAATGAAACTGAGTTATTACTAATTTTTGATAAAACCACAGGCAATCATGATTATAGAGAATATGAGGAAATGAAATTCCATGATTTCGCATTTAATCTGATTAAAGAAAGGTCGAAAGAAAATGAAAGGCCAATATCTGAAACTGATTTAAAAAATTTGCATAAAATTCTAATTGTTAAACCATTTTATAAAGAAGCAATTACTTATGATGGACAACCTACAAGGCGACTGATTAAAGTCGGTGATTATAAAAATGAACCTAATTCAGTAAGGTTGCAAAACGGTGAAATTTTTAATTTCGCATCTCCTCAGGAAACTCCGATTTTAATGAATGAACTTTTTACCTGGTATAGGGAGGAAGAACGAAAAAATGAATTGCATCCGGTTGCGCTAGCAGCATTGCTTCACTATAAATTTGTACGTATTCATCCTTTTGATGATTGTAACGGAAGAATTTCAAGACTGCTGATGAACTATGTCTTAATTAAATATAATTTTCCTCCTGTTATTATTAAATCTGCTGATAAAAAGAATTATTTATTTGCTTTAAACCAAGCTGATACCGGTAACTTACAGGCATTTATTGAATATATATTCGATCAATTGATATGGAGCCTTGAATTGTATATAAAAGCAGCTAAAGGTGAGAGTTTGGAAGAAGACGAAGATTGGCGGAAGAAGTTAACAATCTTTAAGAAAAATCTCGGTCATAGCACTAACTTAAAAATCGATCATCGGTATAATAGTGAAAACGTAAATAATGTATATGAAAAGACAGTAAAGCCATTAACAAAAAAATGGGAGCAACCCCTTGGAGAATTTGATGCATTATTCTTCAACCGAAAATGTTTTTTAGCTATTATTTTGGGTAGTTACTCTGATCCGAATTATAATATAGAAGGAATTGAATTATATAATTTACTTACAAATGCTTGGGGAGTTGTTCAAAACGAACTAGTTTATGAAATACATTTTTCAAGCAAATATTCATTATTAAAAAACTCTGATAAGCAAAAGGATTTCGATGCGGGTTCTATTGTCTTTTATTTTCATGATAATGCTTATAACATAAATTTTAAAAACATCTTACCGGATAAAAATTTGCTGTACAATGAATATTTATCAGAAGAAGATATAGAAGCAATTATTGCCACATTTTCAAGAAATTTAATAAAGGCAATTGAAGATTCAGAATAAAGTAAATAATATAAACAATTTACATTTTATGCCCGGCCATTGGATTAACTCCTTTTTTAAAAATATATTCACTTCCTAAAAGATACGCACCGGTAACAACTACTTTATCACCCATTTGCAAGCCTGACTTTATTTCAATTTTATCTCCATTCGAAATACCTGTTTTAACCATTTTAAGTTCAAAAGTATGGTCGCCTTTTTGTATCCAAACAGTACTTCCATGAGAATCTGTTTGAATAGCATTGGATTGAATGGCCATTGCTTTTTTTAAATTTTTCCTGAACACGATTGTGGCTTGCATACCGGGCTTTAACTCTCCATTTTTATTTTCCAATTCAACACGTATCAAACCAATTTTAGATTGAGGATTTATTTCAGGATTTATAAAATCAACATTTGCTGATATTTTTTTTTCCGGAAAACCGGGAATATTAACAATCACTTTTGAATTATTATCTATATCGGATCCTTCACCGGAGAAGACTTGCGCTTCTACCCATATTGAGGATAAATCCGCTAATTGCATTATAGGTTCGCCTTCTTTTAAATACTCGCCTTCACTAATATTAAGTTTTGTAATCACTCCTGAACTTTTACAGATAACAGAAATTGTAAATTTTGTATCGCCTTGTTTTTCAAGGGCCGTAATTTGATTTTCGGTGATACCCTTTAATAATAATTTATTTTTCAATGCATCAACAATATTTTTGTAATCAATTTCAGAATCTTTAATTAAATGTTGTTTTTTAATAGCAAGTGTGTATTCTTTTTGTAACGAAATGAGTTCTTCACTGTATATTTCATAAATCAATTCACCTTTTTTTATCACATCACCAACGTTTTTAAAATAAAGTTTTTCAACCCTTCCATCAGTTCTGGAATTAATATTTTCAACCTTATTTTGATTAACTGAAATGATACCGTTTAGTATAACATCTTCACCTATTTCTTCAAATCTTAAGGTATCCGTTTTAATATTAGCTAATTTAATCTGTGTATTGCTAAGCTCTAAAGTACCTTCTTTAAAATTTACCTTTTTTACTTTTGTTAATTCCATTTTACAAATAGGGCATTTACCGGGCTTGCTTTCTATTACCTGCGGATCCATGGAACAGGTATAATAAAATCCGGCATCGCCTTTGTGATTATACTGTTCATTTTTTTTGGTACAACTTATTACTATTATAAAAATGAGTAAAATCATTTTTATAATAGTATGATTAAAAAAATATTCCCTTTTAAAATTAGTTTTCATGTTCAACTTTTATAAAGCTTTCACTATCAATTAAATATTGAGCATTTGATGCAATCGAATCATTTTCATTTATCCCTTCAAATATTTTTACTAATTTCCCTGATTCGATACCTGTTTGTATTTTATGAGCAATAAAATTTTTATTGTTTTTAAGTAGCCAAACAATTTTATCATTCCCTAAATCGTAAACCGCTGTTTTAGGTATCCATAAACCTTTTTCTTTTCCTGCACTGATTTTTGCTTTTAATAAAGAATTAATTTTAAGTTTATGATGATCATTTTTAAGATAAACCCTCAGCCTTAAAGTTTTTGAATTTTCATGATACACAGGTTCGATAAAATCAACTTTCCCATAAATTGTTTCATCACCGGCACTCTCATCACGAATTTCAACATCCTGACCAAGTTTAACTTTATTTATATCATTTGGATAAATATTTAAAATTGCCCAAATTTTACTTGCATCATAAATTGTAAATAAATTCTGACCTTTGGTAACATACATACCTTCTTTCAATGCAAAATCAGGATTTGTAAATTTCCTATCCATTGGAATGTTTTCCGGGTCTTCCATTTCTTTACTGATATCATGTAAATGACCGGCAAGCGAACTATAAACAGAAATTGTATTATTTGTTTTTTTGGAGACTATAATTTGCTGTATTTGAAAAGAATTAAGACCTAATAACAATAATTGTTTTTTTGAGTCATTAATTAATTCTTTGTTTTCAGGATCGTTATTTAATAAATAAATTAAATTTTGTTGGGCTGTATTTATTTCAGGACTATAAATATCCATTAACTTTTGACCAACGGACACTTTTTGAAAATTATATTTTACATAAAGCTTTTCTATCCTCCCGGCAAAACGTGCTGAAATACTTGAAATTTGTCTGGTATCATAAGTAAAAAATCCATCAGCCTGATATGAAATAATATTTTCTTTCTGTACAGGTTTTATAATTGAAACCTTACTTATAATATCAGATTGAGTTGGTTCTATTACAGTAGATAAATCAATATTAATATCCTGCCCCGGCATCTTGCCATTTTCCATTAAAATATTTTCATTATGAATATTTTTTTTATTACAAGAAATTAAGGAAAACAAAACACAAGCCATTAAAATAAAATGACTTTTTAAAAATAGTAACAGGGCCTTATTTTTGAATTTCTTTTTCATATTCAACTTGCAATTTTAAAATTTGCTGAAGTCTGTTTAAATATTCTATCCTAGTCGTTTTTAAAGCTTGCCAGGCATCGAGCAACACAAAAAGATCTTCTGTATTTTGTTCGTAAGCAATTAAAGTTGTTTTATAATTGTTTTTTAATGCAGGAATTATAATTTTTTCATATGTATTTAGTTGTTGTGTAAGGCTTTTAAGCTCTGTTGAAAGCTCAAAAAGTTTTCCTGATGTCTCATTAAGTATCGTTTGTTTTTGAGCTTGTAAAGCAGCCATTTCATAACTTAAAGCTTTAATATTTGCTTTATATTCCCTTGAAGACCAGGGCGCAATGGGTAAAGTAACCATTCCCATTAAAGTAAAAAGATTATTTTGCCCGCCAAAAGCAAACATATGGTCGTATTTAATTCCAAAATCCGGTCGGATTTTATTTCGTTCAACTTCCTGATTCAGTCTTGCAACTATTAATGATTGTTCTAAAGATTTTATATCACTTCTCGCATTTAATAATGCAGTACTATCCACTATCATTAAATCATAATTAACTAAATGATAAGTAGTATCAATATCAAAAACTTTATTTTTTTCTTGGTTGAGAAGAACATTTACGCTTATATTTTTTCTTCTGATTTCATTCTCTAAAATAGAAATACTATTTTTAAGTTCTCCAAGCTGGGCTTCTGCTTTATAGATACTTCCTAATTTTTCTTTATTATAAATGAATCTTATTTTTGAAGACTGAATGATAAAATTTACCAAAGCTTCACTTTCGTGTAAAACAGTAAGCTTCTTTTTTATTATTATCCAATCATAATAGTTAGATTTTGCTTCATTAAATAATCGATTTTTTTCAAAGTTTTTGTTTTCTTTTTCCGATCCGGACATCGCTAATAAATAACTTTCTTTCGATCGTAATTTATTTCTGTTAGCTATAGTTTGTTCAAATGAAAGCATAAATTGCCCCATTCCATTGTATGTATTTCCATTATTATCAGTTTGCTTACTCCACTCGCTTGTTTTATATGGTGTCATAAAAAATCCGGCACCAAATTTTGGTGGTTCCCAACTTCTTGCACCTTCTGCATAAGTATTAAAAGCTTTTATTTTCGCATCATACATTTTAAGATCAGGATGATTTTTATCGATTTTAATTAAAATAGAATCAAGACTTAAAATATTTTGCGCAATAGATTTGCCCTGAATATTATTAAAGATGCAGAGAGTTAGAATAACTTTAAAACGAAACATTTTTAAATTGATTAATGATTTGCCGGCAACACTTCCAGTTTTCCAAATTTATTTAATTCATATTCTTTTGTCATTTCAAAAATGACCGGAGTAACTAATAAAATATGGGTTGAAGAAGTTAAAACACCCCCTATTAATGGCAATACTATAGGAAGCATTACATCACTACCAACTCCTGTTGCCCAAAGAATTGGAACAAGACCAAAAAGTGAAACAGAAACCGTCATAAGTTTAGGTCTTAATCTTTTTGCTGCACCCATAAAAACATATTCTCTTAAATCGGCATTGCTTATTTGCTCCCTCGAATTTCCTTTCAATGCTACTAATTCTTGCATAGAAGCATTGAGATAAATGACCATCAGCATTCCTGTTTCAACCGCAATTCCAAACAGAGCAATAAAACCAACCGCAACAGCAACTGATAAGTTTACACCATAAAAATAAACCATGTAAACTCCACCAATTAATGCAAAAGGAATAGTAATTAAACTTAAAAAAGCTTCCCTCATTGAGCCATAAGTGAAATACAAAATGCCGAGTATAATTAATATCACTATAGGCATTATAAATTTAAGCGTTTGATTGGCTCTTATCTGGTTTTCCCATTGCCCACTCCATTCTATAAAATATCCTTTTGGCATTTTTTTTATTTGGGAATTTAGTTTTTCAATTGCTTCGTTAACCGTACTTCCCAAATCTCTTTCTCTTACATTAAATAAAACGGTTCCTCTTAATAATGCATTTTCAGAATTTATCATTGGTGGGCCATCGGATATTTTTATATCTGCAACTGCTGAAAGTGGTATTGGTCCATAATTGACAGTTTGCAACTGAGTTCTTTTTATTTTTTCAATATTATTTCTAAAACCCTGAGCAAAACGCGCATTGACACTGAAACGCTGCCTTCCTTCAACTGTAGTTGTTAAACTTAAACCTCCTAAAGAAGCTTCAACTACCATATTTACATCGTCAACACTTAATCCATATCTACCAATTTCATCTTTTTTAATTATAATATCGAGGTATTTACCACCTGTAATAGGCTCCACATATAAATCTTTTATTCCTTTAATACCATTAAGTGCGCTTTTCATTTTTTGCGCCAATACATAAATTGAATCCAAATTTTGTCCGTATACTTTTATTCCAACATCAGTTCGTATTCCGGTTGAAAGCATATTTATTCTATTAATAATAGGTTGAGTGAACCCATTTGTAACACCCGGTATTTGAAGTTTTGCATTCAGTTCATTAATAATATCGGTTTTAGTAAAACCTTTTCTCCAATCTGATTTCGGTTTTAATAAAATAATGGTTTCAATCATACTTATAGGAGAATTATCAGTAGCAGTATTTGCCCTGCCGGCTTTACCAAGTACATGTTTTACTTCCGGAACAGTTTTTATTATTTTATCCTGAACTTGCAAAATCCTTTTTACTTCAGCATTTGAAACGTCCGGAAGAGTAACCGGCATAAAAAGCAATGAACCTTCATCCAACGGTGGCATAAATTCAGAACCTAAGCTCAACATCATCGGTATGCTTATAGCTAAGGCCACAAGATTTATTGCAATGGTAGTTTTACGCCATTCCAAACACCATTTTAAAATTGGTGAATAAATTTTTTCTAATACTCTGTTTATAGGATTACCGGTTTCCGGTTTAAGTTTTCCTTTTAAGAAAAAAGAAATTAAAACCGGTACTAAAGTAATGGCAATAAAAGCATCAATAAGCAAAATGAATGTTTTTGTCCACGCTAATGGAGAAAATAATTTTCCTTCCTGACCAGTCAATAAAAAAACAGGTAAAAATGAAGTAACTATTACAAGTGTAGAATAGAAAACACCGGGACCAACCTGCTTGCAGGAGTTTTCTATTATTTTATTTCTTTCTTCTTTTAGCATTTTTTATAGTTATACCGTTTTTACTATGGAAGAATGAATTTCTTTATTCTCTTCCAACTGCCTTTCAGCCAAATGCCGATAAGAATTTTCAACCATCACAATTCCATCATCTACCACCACGCCTATTGCCAAAGCAATTCCCGTTAATGACATTATATTGGAAGATAAACCAAAGGCTTCCAGTAAAATAAACCCCGCAGCAACTGAGATGGGAATTTGAATTAAAATTATTAATGCACTTCGCCAGTGTAATAAAAAAATAAATACTACAAAAGAAACAACAATCATTTCTTCTATTAATGAATGTTTTACAGAATCTATCGCTTGTTGAATTAATTCACTTCTATCATATGCGGTTTTAAATTTTACTCCATCAGGCAAACCTTTTTCAACTTCTTTCATTTTGGCTTTTATGCCTTTAATAACATTGTTTGCATTTTCACCATATCGCATCACTACAATACCGCCTACAACTTCTCCTTCACCATTTTCGTCAAAAATACCTAATCGTAAATCACCTCCCATCTGAACGGTGGCAACATCTTTCATTCTTACGGGGATGGAATTATAATTACCTAAAGGCATATTTTCTACATCCTGAATGTTTTTTATATATCCCAAACCTCTTACAATGTATCCAACATCACTCATTTCAAATTTCCTGCCTCCTACATCATTATTATTAGCTCTAACAGTTTTAAGGACATCGGTTAATGGAATATTGACATAATTTAATTTACCGGGATCGATTGTAATTTGATATTGCTTTTGAAAACCTCCAAAAGAAGCAATTTCACTCACACCTGATACTGTTTGTAAAGCAAATTTTATATACCAATCTTGTAAGGCTCTTTGTTCACCCAAATCCATATTTTTTGCATCAAGCGTATACCAATAAATATGGCCAACCCCTGTTCCATCAGGACCTAATGTTGGAGTAATTCCTTCAGGCAAAAGTCTTTGAGCATAATTTAATCTTTCTAATACTCTTGTGCGTGCCCAATAAATATCCACTTTATCTTCAAAAATTATATAAACAAAGCTCATCCCAAACATAGATGAACCTCTTATATTTTTAATTTTAGGAATGCCTTGCAGGTTAGAAATTAATGGAAAAGTAATTTGGTCTTCTATAATTTGCGGGCTTCTTCCCATCCACTCCGTAAAAACAATTACTTGATTTTCTGACAAATCGGGAATGGCATCAATAGGATTTCGCTGTAAAGAATATAAACCCCAAATAAATAAAGCAATTGCTAACAGCAGAACAATGAGCCGGTTTTTAAGAGATATTTGAATTAATTTTTCAACCATTCTTGCATATGAGATGAAAGACGTTAGACAAAAGACAAGAGACAAGAGACAAGAGAAAAAAAACTGATTTCCTTTGCTTATCTAATTTTCTTTAATAAATTCTCTACAATGTCAGATTGTAAAATTAAATTTAATTCCTTTCCAAGCAGTTCCCCTCCTATTTTTTGGGAGGGGTTAGGGGTGGTTTTAAAGTTAATAATTTACTAAGGGTTTGGACAATCCGGCATAGCAGAGTTATATTTTTTAAAAACTTTCTTTCATGCTTCCACAAGTTGGCATTGCACTGCCCATATATGGATTTTTAATTTCTTCTTTTTCACTTATCCAATTTGCCCCTTTACTATTGAGTGCCATTGGGCAATGATCGTAATAAACTTTAGCTTCAGATGCTTTAAAACTTTTCACAACAGTATAAACATTGGTAGAGAGAGTTGAAAAATGATCGCGTTGATGATCCACTTTGTCGGTTTCGCTGATGTGTTCAGCATCATTTTTTATCTTTTCAAATTCTTTTTCATAAAAATTCTTTTGCACTTCTGTCATTTTATTTGTTTCAACTTTATTGATAACTTTTAAAAATGATTCTGCTTTTTGTTTTGCCAACTTACTGTCATCAATAACCAAAGCATTTTTAATTTCATAATATGCTGAAAGGGATTGTGCTAATTCCTTTTTTACAGTAATATCCACTTCACCCAAATCAACAACTTTAACCGGAGCTTCATCCTTAGTATCTTCCATTTTCATACCTGAACTTTCATTCATTGATGAATCTTTCATAGTCGACATGTCGTTAGAATTTTCCTTTTCACTTTTCTTGGCGTTATCACAACTTGTGAAAGATAAAAAAGTGATTACCGCAGAAATAAATAAAATGTTAGTTTTCATAATTTTATTATGGATTTAGTGTTAAAGGTTGCTCACTCATTTTTAAATGAGTGAGCAACCAAAATTTGATTATTTATTTTTAATTATTGTTTATGCGCTTTTGAATCCATTTTTTTATGATCCTTCATATCCATTTTATTTGTAAGGCAATGAGTTGCACAGGCCATGCCTTTATAACTATCATGAACATTACCGATTACATTGCCTTTAGCATCCTTAATAGCGCATGTTTGTTTGTCATCTTTTTGTTCAACTGTTAAAACAATATTATCACCGGTATCATAATATGTTTTACCGTCTTTACCTACTCTTCCAATCTTTTTCCCGGTTGCATCCGTAACAGATCCATCACCATTTACAGTAGCCATTTTAACGCCTTTTGCATCCTTTATCTGCCCTCCTTTGGCAACATCACCAATTTTAATTCCATCCAGATAAACATCCCCTTTGCTGTCTATAACATGGCCTTTAAAATCTGTACGTTGCTGAGCAAAGCCACTGATGCTAAAAAACATCAGTAATAATCCGGTAATAAGTGTTGTCTTTTTCATGATTTGTTTGTTTTAAATTTTTAATTTTTGTTTAAATAAATAATTTTAAATAATTACGCGGCACATGCTTCTGCACATTTCCTGCAAGCCTCTGCGCATTTTTTACAATGATCGTTATCATGTTTGTCACATTCTGCGGCACATGCAAGGCAAATTTCTCTGCATTCTTTTGCTAAATGTTCTCCATGTTTGGATTCTCTGGCAAGTAAACGGGCAGTTAAAGAGCATACATCAGCACAATCTCTGTCAATTAAAATGCAATTTTTCATCATTTGTACATCATGTTCGTTTAAACAAGCGGTTGCACAGTTTTCGCAGGCAATAGCACAGGCCAGGCACGCATCAATACATTCTTTCATGTTTTTCATTTTAATAAAGTTTAATGGTTTGAATTAAAAAAAGTTAAATTTCATGCGAATAGAATATTAATTTTAAGCTTATTTAAAAGCAATTATCTTTAAACCATATTGCATTTTTTTAACTATGTAAAAGTCTACATCATTTAACCTTTTTTGTTATATTAAAATAATATTAATGTGCATAATTATCTTGTAAGCAAATATTTAAATCTCATCTAAAGTTTTTCTTGTCCTGTCTTTATTATTTCTAAATTCTGAAGGCGTCATACCTGTAACTTCTTTAAACTGCCTCGATAAATGCTGGGTACTGCTATAGTCAGTTGCAAAAGCAATTTCACCAAATGAACTTTCACCATAAGTTATCAACTCCTTTACTCTTTCTATTTTTTGGTTAATAAAATAACGTTCAATTGTTATACCCTGATTAACAGAGAATAAGCTGCTTAAATAAGTATAATCCTTACCAACTGCATGTGATATAAAATCTGAATGGTTAATTTTTTTTGAAATACTCCCACTTGAATGTATGAGTTCTATAATAGTACTTTTAATTTTTTCAATGAGTTGAGCTTGTTTATCATTTAATATTTCAAAACCAAGCTCGGAAAGTGAAAGGCTAAGGTTTTCAATCTGCCCACCAGTTAAATTTTCTTCTATTTCAACTTCTCCAAGTTTAATATCAATGCATGTTAAATTCATTTTTCCCAACACTTTTGTAACCGCCGTTTTACATCGGTTACAAACCATATTTTTAATATAGATTTTCATAAAAGAGTATTATAATTAGGCTTGATTCTTTAGGTAGAAAGACAAAAAGATGATCGTGTTTGAAAATTTAAACACAAAGAAAACCCTACACTTTATAAAGGGGGTAAATAGGAAGTTAATAATTATATTCTGAAAACGTTGTATTGTAAGTAGAGGGGGTATTGATAAATAAGAGGCGGAGAATGGTAATTTGGTACAATTAAAACAACATTCTCAATCAAAGGAACTTGAAAATTTATAAAATCACTACTGTTAGTGATAAGTTTGAATGCTTTAAAAAAAAAAGAAAATAAAGTATTCGGTTCACCCTTAAACTTAACAGAACAAACACCATCTTTACAGCATCCTTCCGGGCATCCACTTTTAATAGGTGTTTTTATTTCTTTTTTAGATTGATGACAACAAGATTTATTTATATGATTTTCAATTAAAGAAATACTATATGAATGTCGATTAAATATTTTATCAAGCTGATGTGCGCAAGTTATCATGCCTGAGGAGGCAATTAGATAAAAGCTTGAGAACATTATGAGAGATAATTTTTTCATATTCATTTTATGAACGCCAATATAAATAAAAAGTTTGAATACCAAATTTTATCAATAATTTAATTTCAATTTTTTCTTTATTATCATCCTCATTGTTAAATATTTAATTTTTAAGAATATTAAATCTTAAATAAATTCTTATTCATTAATTTTTAGTTACCTTTTGCTTTCCAACCGCTTAGTTAAATTTTATCGTTAAAAATTTTATGACTGAAAAAGATAACAAAGTCCAATCAAAGCCGGAATGTTTTATTATTGCTATTGGGGCATCAGCAGGTGGTATGGAAGCCATTCAAACTCTTTTTGATTTTACTCCAAGTGATTCAGTCTCTTATGTTATAATTCAACATCTTTCTCCTGATCATAAAAGTTTTATGGCTGAGCTGTTAAAAAAACACTCTAAACTTAAAATTTATGTTGTAGAAAATGAAATGGAAGTACTGGCAAACTGTGTTTATGTAATGCCGGAAGGGAAAATAATGACAATCAACCGAGGTAAATTAATTTTAAAAGACAGAAAGGATTAATCCCTAATACCGCCATTGATATCTTTTTTAATTCATTGGCAGAAGACCAAGGGGATAAAGGTATTGCAATTATTCTTTCAGGTAATGGATCTGATGGCACAAAAGGAATTGCGGCAGTTAAAAAAGAAGGCGGGATGGTTATTGTTCAAGATCCGAATTCAACAACTTATAATAGTATGCCTAACAGTGCTATTGCTTCCGGCAATTATGATTTTGTACTGCCTCCAAAGTTAATACCTCAACAAATAATTAATTATATTGATAAGAGAAAATCATGGGTAAATAATAATGATCCTATTGCAGATATACCCGAAGTTGAATTAGTAAAAATTATAAATTTAATAAAAGAACATTCACCACTTGATTTTTCGGAATATAAAACCCCAACCATCGTAAGGAGAATTATAAGAAGGATGCAAGCCAATAAGTCACAAACTACTGAAGATTATATTAAAATTTTAAATACAAATCCTACTGAAATAGAAACCCTTTCAAAAGAATTTTTAATAAGTGTAACAAAATTTTTTCGTGATGAGGATGCCTTTAACGCCGTTCAAAAATTAATCCCTGATTTAATAGAAAATAAATTATTAGTTGATACTTTAAAGGTTTGGGTAGTGGGTTGTGCTACCGGGGAAGAAGCATATTCAATAGCAATACTTATTAAAGAGTATTTAATCTCTATAAATAAGCAAATAGAAGTAAAAATATTTGCCTCGGATATTGATAAAGATGCCTTAGCAGTAGCTTCAAAAGGAATATATGCTGAAAGTATTAAAAACGATGTTTCTGAAGAAAGGCTTTCAAAATATTTTTATCATGAGGATGGGAAATACAGAATAAAAGAATCAATAAGGAACATGCTTATAGTGGCCCATCATGACATTACACAAAATCCACCTTATTATAAATTGGATTTTATCAGTTGCCGAAATTTACTTATTTATCTTAATCCTGTTCTTCAAAAAAAGATTTTAACAACACTACATTTTTGTCTTAATCCGGACGGATATTTATTTCTTGGGCCAAGTGAAGGCCTTGGAGATTTAAAAACCAAGTTTTTGGAGGAAAATAGGAAATGGAAAATTTATAAAAATAATGAACCTTCCAGCCTTTTAGAAAATGGAATTTACACAGCTCCAAATTTTTATAATCCTATACCATTAAAGAAAATACCTGTTTTAAATTCAACTCATTCAAATTCTCAGGAAAGTTTAAATGAGGTTATCATGGCCGCTATTGCTCAAAAAACAGATATGGCAGGGGTTTGCGTTGATGAGGATTATAAAATCATAAAAACATTTGGTGAGTATAAAAAATACCTACTGCCGGAAATGTTTAATTTTGCCTTACTACAAATGTTGCCTCACGAACTTTCATTAGTTACTTCTACAGCATTAAACCAAGTGACAAGGCAAAAAAAAGAAATAACAATTAAAGATGTAATTTTTACTCACAATGAGGTAACCAGATCTATTAATATTTTCATTAAACCATTAACTGAAAATAAATTATTTGAAAATATTTTACTGGTCTGCTTTAGTGAACAAGCCGGTGAACAAAAATTAGAAAATACTGAAACTTACAACAAAGACTTACACGCGAGCCGATATTTGTTTGATGTGCAAGAAGATCTTAAAAATACAAAAATTAAATTAAATGAAAGTTATGAGCAATTGGAAGCAAGTAATATAAATGCCCAAACTTATAGTGAAGAGTTAATTTCAAATAATGAAGAGTTACAAAGCACAAACGAAGAGGTTCAATCGATTAATGAAGAGCTACAAACAGTAAATAATTTATATCAACTTAAAATAAAAGAGTTAAGCGAACTTAATGATGATTTAAATAATTATTTTAAAAGTACTGTTAACGGACATATTTATCTGGATAAGAATTTTATCATCCGCAAATTTAGTCCATCCGCTTTTAAACAAATTAATGTTAAAGATTCAGATATCGGTCGCCCATTAGGTGATATTTCTACTAATATAAAATTTTCTAGAATGATTGATGATATTAGGTCTGTTCTTACATCATCTCATTCATTAATTAAAGAAGTAGAAACCCAAGATAGTAAGTGGTATCAAATGATGGTTGTACCCTATATAAGGCAGCAGGATAATATTATTGATGGTGCGATAATATCTTTTAACGATATTACAGACCTTAAGATTGCAGAAAAAAAATTATTGAAAATAAATGAAGACCATAATACATTTATTTTTGCAGTATCACACGATTTACTCGCCCCTGTGGCTAACATCGAAGGATTAATATCTACATTCAACACCATTATTGGCCCCGGTAATGAGAAAATAAAAGAAATGGCAGATTTGATGAATGTTTGTATAAAAAGACTTAAAGATACCATTGTTGATTTATCAGATTTAAGAAAAATAGAAAAGGAATATACTGAAGAAAGACCGGGTTCAATTTATATTAATGAGCTTTTAAATGAAATTAAATTAAGTATTAAAGAAACATTGGTAAAATCAAAAACAAAAATCACAACAAATTTTAGTGTAAACGAAGTTTATTACTCAAAAAAAAATTTAAGGAGTATACTTTTAAATTTAATAACAAATGCAATAAAATATAAATCGCCGGAGCGTGACCCTGAAATAAAAATCAGCACTAAAAAGGAAGATAGTTTTATTATACTTTCAGTAGAAGATAATGGAAAAGGAATAAGTAAGGAGGATCAAGAAAAGATTTTTAATATGTATAAGCGAGTGGATATTGAATCAGAAATTGAAGGAACAGGTATAGGTTTATTTCTTATTAAAAAAATTGTTACAAATACCGGAGGAAAAATTGAAGTTGAGAGCGAAAAAGGAAAAGGATCTGTTTTTAAAGTATGGCTTAAAAAATAATATAAATTTAAAATTTATGAATATATTGATATTGATAAATTGATATTTAATAATTGATGTTACGCATAAAGATATTTGAGTTTAACTATACGTCTTAATCTGTGATTCTTATTTTTTGTCTGAATCACAGATTTAAATGGATTGAGGGGATTTTACAAATTTTCTTTTTTCCTACTTCCGTATAATCCTGTAATCTTCCTTAATCTGTGATTCCTATTTTTTGTCTGAATCACAGATTTAAATGGATTGCAAGGATTTCACAAATTTTCCTTTTTCCTACTTCCGTGTAATCCTGTAATCTTCCTTAATCTGTGATTCTTATTTTTTGTCTGAATCACAGATTTAAATGGATTGCGAGGATTTCACAAATTTTCTTTTTTCCTACTTCCGTGTAATCCTGTAATCTTCCTTAATCTGTGATTCTTATTTTTTGTCTGAATCACTGATTAAATGGATTGCGGGGATTTCACAAATTTTCTTTTTTCCTACTTCCGTGTAATCCTGCAATCTTCCTTAATCTGTGATTCTTATTTTTTGTCTGAATCACAGATTTAAATGGATTGAGGGGATTTTACAAATTTTCTTTTTTCCTGCTTCCTTGTAATCCTGTAATCTTCCTTAATCTGTTATTCCTATTTTTTGTCTGAATCACGGATTAAATGGATTGCGGGGATTTCACAAATTTTCTTTTTTCCTACTTCCGTGTAATCCTGTAATCTTCCTTAATATGTGATTCTTATTTTTTGTCTGAATCACGGATTAAATGGAGTAAAAACAATCTCTACATATCAAGCAACTAATTTATTTAAACAAGAATATGTATTAAACAAAGGTTTATACAAAGAACTAATTTTGCGTAACATCAGTTAATATTTTTTTTTGAATTTTAAATTAATATTTTTTTGAATTGGAGCTTAAAATTTAAATCCCTTTCGTGAGAATTATTAAATTAGAACAGAAAGCTCTCCTAACTTATTATTATTTATTTCGATTTAAAAACAAAAAAACTTTGATTAAAAAATCAAAGTTTTTTTTGGTTATATATTAAAATAATTTACACAAACGCATTGAATGAAATGATTTATTCTTTCCATTTTTTCTTTTTTAAATCACCTCTTTTTATTGATTTTATAAAATTAGCCCAGGCAAAAGGATTTAAAAGAGGATTGGTAGGGAAAAAATTTCTGTTTGCAGCATAATATGCCTGTTGGTTCATGCTATAACGAAATGCAGCACCGGGTTCAACAGTAGGGTTTTCATACATCATTCTGTTTAACATATCCTGATCCAGATTTCTTTGAATGGCTTTCTGCTCTTTTTCATCAGGCAGCTCTAATGCTAAAAATGCCTGTTTAAAAAGTTCTTCAGTGGGGTATGGATAAACTTCAACCATAGGTAATTGAGTAATATCTTCTTTTAATTCAATTACAACTGAATAAGCACTTTCAGTTAAATTATTAGGTATCCTTATATATCTTTTTTTAAATCCAACTGCACTAATCACTACACTATCACCTGTAACTGTGGGTACGGAAAAAAAACCAACATTATTAGTCGCCGTTCCCCTGCCTGCTTTTGGAATATAAACGTGAACTCCAATTAAAGGATTTTCATCTTCACCAATTATAAAACCTGAAAATTGAATCACCTGACGGCTTACCTGAGCAACACTGCCCGAGTAAACAGTTAATAAAAAAAGAAAAGAAAAGAAATATTTAAAAATAAACTTCATATGCACTAAAAGCTAAATAATAATAAAATTACAAACAATCATCGATTAATAAAATTTATAGAACCAATTTTTAAAAACGTACTGTTTATTCAAATATTTTTAAAAACGCTAAAACAAAAGGTGCAGAAAGTAACAAACCATCAAATCTATCTAAAAAACCACCATGACCCGGAATAACCGATCCCGAATCTTTAATTTCAATACTTCTTTTTAAAAGAGATTCAACTAAATCTCCATAAGTACCTGCCACAACTACCAGTATGCAAACACAGTACCACTGCCAATTTTGTAAATCTTTAAAATAAAAAGATAACAGGCTTGCAATGATAAGTGATAATGATAAACCTCCTAAAGTGCCTTCCCAGGTTTTTTTTGGAGAAACCCGTGCAAATAATTGCTTCTTACCAAAAAGTTTACCTGCAAAATATGCTCCTGTATCACTAGCCCACAATAAAAGAAGGCATCCTATTCCAATTTGCCAACTGTATTTACCATGATAAAAAGCGATAAGAATGTTTAAAGAAAATGGCACGGCAGTGTAAATAATACCCAAAAAAGTGAGTGCTATATTGGTAAACGGTTTTTTATCCGTTTTTTTATAAAGTTTTATAAAAAATACAAAAGACAATATCGGAGGGATTAGAAAAAAGAAATTGAAAGGAATTATTTTCTTTTCTGTAAAAAAAACCAAGGTATAAATAATTAACCCTGAAGCGGTTCCAAAAATTTTTAATGGTTCATTACCGTCAAGGCCTACTAATTTATAGAACTCCCATTGAGTGAATAAACAAATGAGAAAGAAAATAATAAAAAAGCCCCATTCATTTAAAGCAATTGCCAACAACATTACAGCAACACCACTCAAGCCTGCAATAATTCTTTGTTGTAAATTTGAAAGCTTAGTTATTGCTGACATTAACCGAAAAACTAATTTAAATAAATTTTAAAATTTTTAATTTATATTAACCCAAATTTATTATAGATTTATTTCCAAAACTCTGCTTATAATAAAAGTTTCTAAATACAACTAATAGCAAAATGGTAATTGATAAAGACAATAATCCTTCCCACCAATCAATATAACCTTGCTTATCAATATTTATTTGTATTATTTTATTTTGATATAAATACAACATTAAAATTGAAAAGCCATTATTTGTAAAATGCGCAAACATAGGATAATATATATTGCCGGACCATATATATATGTAACCAAACATGGCTCCTAAAACCATTCGGGGCAAAAATCCATAAAACTGGAAGTGGATAAAGCTAAATATAAAAGCAGTAAGCCAAATAGCAATGTGTATATTTTTTGTTAACTGATGTAGCTTTGGCTGTAGTATTCCCCTGAATAATAATTCTTCGCCAATCCCCGGAATAATTGCCATGATAATAAAGGCAATAAAAAACTCTTTCAGATTAGTAAAATGAGTAAAAGCCTTTGTCATTTGTTCGGCTCCTCTTTCCATTTCCTTTATCCAGTTATCAAGTTTATAAAGGAAGTCGGGAAAACTTAATGTAGAATTCCACTGATATAACATGCCATTATTAAACGGGATGAATGCAACTACCAACACCATTGCAACAACCAATGGTACAAACCAAAATTCTTTATTAGGGTTTAAAGAATTTAATTTTCTTTTTTCAATACCCTTAATATAAAGGATTGGAGCAATTAAGAAGATAAATAATGAAATAGAGGCCTGTAAAATAATTATTTTATAAAAACCATTAGCACCTGACATTAAACTTAAAATATCATTGGCATCATAAATGTTGATATGAAAAATCAAGAAATTAATTAAAATACCGATTAAACCACCGATAATTTGAAATATTAAATAAAAACCAACAAGAATTAGTAATTGAGACCAAAGTTTAATTTTAAAATTTGATCCTGTTACTAAATGATTAACTGAATCATCCATATTTTTGTAAATTTATGTCAAATTTCGGATTTTAAAATTTATTATTTCTTTAAAACCAAAATTCAGAATTGAATTTTTTAAAACAAAATCAAAAAAATTATAGTTTTTTATTCGGTCATGATAAAAATCGGAGATATTAATTTAGGAGAGTTTCCATTATTGCTTGCACCAATGGAAGATGTTTCAGACCCTCCTTTTAGGGCGGTTTGTAAAGAAAACGGCGCAGATTTAATGTATACTGAATTCATTTCTTCTGAAGGATTGATCCGTGATGCGGTTAAAAGTCGCCAAAAATTAGATATTTTTGAATACGAACGGCCGATAGGCATTCAACTTTTTGGCAGCGATATTGAAAGCATGAGAAAATCATCGGAAATTGCAACAACTGCAAATCCGGATTTAATTGATATTAATTATGGCTGCCCCGTAAAAAATGTTGCATGTAAAGGTGCCGGTGCTGCATTGCTACAGGATATAGATAAAATGATTGCCATGACGAAAGCAGTAATGGAAGGAACTCATTTACCTGTAACTGTTAAAACAAGGTTGGGTTGGGATGATTCAACAAAAAATATTGAAGATGTTGCAGAACGCTTACAGGATATCGGCACTTCTGCGCTTACTATTCATGCTCGCACAAGGGTACAAATGTATAAAGGATCGGCAGACTGGACCCTAATTGCCAAAATAAAAAACAATCCACGAATTAAAATTCCGGTTTTTGGTAATGGGGATATTGATTCGCCGGAAAAAGCACTTGAATATAAAAATAGGTACGGAGTGGATGGCATAATGATTGGCAGATCATCAATAGGCTA
The DNA here is from genome assembly GCA_965248855.1 of Spirosomataceae bacterium. Classification (GTDB taxonomy): domain Bacteria; phylum Bacteroidota; class Bacteroidia; order Cytophagales; family 172606-1; genus CBDFKQ01. The sequence goes on from CBDFKQ010000005.1 coordinate 190,309, forward strand.
CCCATGGATTTTTAATGAAATAAAATATTTTTTTAAAACCGGTCAAAAATTAAACCCGCCAACATTACAAGAAAGAATTGATGTTTGTAAAAAACATTTATCCTTCTCCATACGTTGGAAGGGGGAGAAGCTTGGTATTTTTGAAATGAGAAGGCATTATACCAATTATTTTAGGGATATACCGCATTTTAAAAATTTTAGAATGGGTTTGGTAGAAGCACCAAGCCAACAGATAATTATTGAAATATTAGATGAAATTGCTTTTAAATTTCAATTATTAGAAATTTAAATAATAATCAATAAGTTGAGATAAAATTTCATTAAAAAAATATTAGCCAATTTTGAATTCTAATGTAATTGTATATTTTTGTACTTCCTTCATGGATATATTATGAAAAAAATATTTATACTAATCTTTATTTCTGCTTTGGTTGCCGGAATATTTTCGGCTGAAGCTCAGCAACGCAGAAAAGCAAGCAGGCGATATTCGTACAATAATAATCTATACGGAATATGGAAATTTACTGCAGGCGCCGGTGTTGCCACCTATAAAGGTGATTTAGGGGGGCCTCCTAACTCAAAAATTAATACTTTGGGGCCTAATCTTTATTTAGGAGCACAGTATAGATTAACAAGCAGATGGAGTTTAAAAGGTGAGTTAGGTTGGTATCGTTTGGCTGCCAGTGATGCCGATGGAAAAAATCCACAAAGAAATTTTGCCTTCCGCTCAAATAATTTTGAAGTAAATGTTGGAGGAATGTTTGATATTATTCCATTTACCAGGCGATTTACAAGGGTTGCAATAACACGTTTTCATCCTTATCTATTTGCCGGAATAGGAATAACAACATTTAATCCTCAAGGCCAATATTCAGATGGGAAATGGTATAGTTTAAGGCCATTACAAACAGAAGGCAAAAAATATGGCTCTATAGCATTGACTGTACCTATGGGCTTAGGTGTTAGGTATCGCTATAATAAGGATTTTGATATCAGCTTAGAAGGTTCTTATCATTTTACTTCAACAGATTATCTTGATGATGTAAGTGGGGATTATAATAAGGATGCAGTAAATTCGCCTGACCCTATCAGATCTTATTTCGCAAACAGATCAATTGACCCCAAAACAGGTAGTCCTGCAACAATAAATTATGATTATGCCTTTACAAGAAAAAGGGGAGACCCAACCAAAAAAGACGGATATTTTTTACTGTCTTTAAAACTGGAATACAACACAGTCCCTAATGCAAATTTTCCAAGAAAAATAAAAAGGGGGAGATCTTCACGTAGTAAATCACGTGGCAGTAGTTCGGGGAAATCACATCCTAATAATAAAAAATCGCAACCATAAAATTATTCTTAGACAAAAAAAAGCACAAACTCAAAAAGAGTTTGTGCTTTTTTTTGTCTTTACGTATTAAGTTTAATTTTAAAAACGTTAATTGAATATTATGAGAAAAACGATATCAGTATTTATATATTTTATTATAAGTTGTCAGTTAATTTCTGCACAGCAATTAAATTTTGCAAACCAAAAAAAATTTTCGGTTTATAAATCAGCCATTAACCCTAACTTTATTAAAGAAGGTGTAAGAGGGATTAACATAACTTTTAGCTGCGAATATTTATTCTCTGAAGATGAGTATGCCGAAATGACCGATAAAGAGCGCAAAACTTATTTTGTTTTTTATGCTCAAATTTTTAATCAAAATAACGAACCTGTTTACTACCCATTCGAATTTTCTGAATTTTCGAGAGAGAAATCAAAAACACCCGTTCATTTTACAATTGAAGATGCTTATGCACCACAAGTAAGAGCGCAAGGCAGGCGAAATACCGGTATTACATTATTTATACCATTTGCCCATTTGGATATTCCTGAAGGGACACATTCAGTAAGTTTGACTTTAAATTCTTTTTCAAAAAAGACAGAAAAAAAATTCGAGAATTTTTTTATTGAAAAAATAACAATTATAAAACCCCCTACTTTTTGGATCAATCTTAAACCAACAAATATTTCAATTTTTTCTAAATCAAATAAAAAAATTGAAACGAGCCAGGTAGAAGAAGATTTAAGTATTATACGAGGAACAAATGTTAAACATCCTGAAATTTTTGGTTCAGGTAATGTAAACCTTCAAAAATCGGTTTCTTTTATTTATTCGGATGGTGATATTTCGGAGTTAAAAGTACATAAGAATTCAGAGAACGTTGCAAAAGTAAATGATTACGCACTACCTGCCATAAAAGATTTAGCAGGGAAACTTATATTAAATTTTGATAATAAACCTTCCGGAGATTTTCCTCTCGATGTAAATCAAAAAAGTTTATTATTAAAAAATACCTCCCTGCAATGGAATATATTATTGGAAAAACAAAAAATTCCGGCAGTAAAACTTACTTATCCAAAAATAAAACCTTACATAACCCATCAGGGAGTTACGGGAATGTCATTATCTTTTGAATGGGACGTAATAATGCCTCCGAACCTGCCACCTTTACAAATTGCACCTTACTATGGCAAAAACGATGGTGCTAAACAATTAGCTTTTCAAAATGGAGAGATTATGTCGGGAGATGTTGAATTAGATACTATTGGCAATATTACTTTGAAAAAAAATGTTGGTAAAGCTGAAATCTTTTATTCTTTTGCAGGTTTACTTTTAAGTGATCCAAACATAGCATTACAATCACCAAAATTTGTTGCCATAAAAGCTAAACTTCAAAACAATTTAAGTGTTATCACCCAAAAACAAATTAAGCAGGGTTTTCAAGTTACGATTGTAAGAAATACAAATTTGGAAAACGTTGTTTTTGCAAAAGATACTATTTATAAAGAAGAACGTGGCTTAAAAATTACAATCCCTTATAAATTACCCGAATCCTATTTTAGGGTATTAAAAAAAGATATCTCGCTTAAATTAATCCCCACCTCTCCCGATGATAAAGGAAAATTTGTAAATATGCTTAAGAGGTGCGTTTTTATAAATGATAATGCAAAAAGATTATTACTTGACAGTAATGATGTAAAATCTATTTCTTATTTATTATTAAAAAATAATGGCCCTTTTGCATTATTTCTTCCATATACCACTATGGGTCAAAAGCATATTGAACCTTTACCTTTTACAACAAAAATTCTCATTAATCAAAAATCTTCTACCAAACCTGTTGATATTGGAAATACTGAAACCAATTTAAAATTTATGTATGACAAGGCAGAAGTAAAACTGATGGTGGTTGGTTTAAAAAATGTAAAATTTAAGAAACAAGTTCTAGGTAAGTATAATTGGCAAATAAGATCAGAAAAGGCAATTATATATTATTCACCTGATTTTATTATAAATGAAAAGGAACTTAAAAGTAATTATTCGCAATATTATACACTTCACCGGGATGATAAGGTTATTTTAGAAATTTTGCACGAGGGGAAAGTAATAGTACAGTGGATAATTAATGCAAAGGAATTATCGGGAGAGAAAATAGTAGAACTTGAGGATGGAAAAAATAAAGAAATTCTGGATCCTTCAGAAAATATTAAGAATGTAACTTTTAATATTAGTGCCAATTAAAATTCCATTAATATTAAATAACTGATTAGGCTTAATTATTCGTTTTATCAATATCAGTATATTGATAAACGAATAATTTTCTCATATTATAATGACTCATTCGTTCTATATTACATATTCCTTCTGTACTGCCCTCCTACTTCATACAGAGCTTTTGATATTTGACCCAGTGAGCAATATTTACATACTTCCATAAGGTTTTCAAAAATATTATCATTGCTAACGGCCACTTTTTGAAGATTTACTAATGCTAATTCACCCCTTTTTTTATTTATTTTTTCAAAATCATTTTTACTTTCTACCGCAAAATCTTTTTCTTCAGCAGAACTTCGAAAAACTTCTGCAGGTAAAATAGTTGGTGAACCCATAGGGTCTAAAAAAGTATTTACCCCTACAATGGGTAATTTTCCATCATGTTTTAATGTTTCATAATAAAGTGATTCTTCTTGAATTTTTGATCGCTGATACATAGTTTCCATTGCTCCCAGCACCCCTCCTCTTTCTGAAATTCTATTAAATTCTGTCAAAACCGCTGTTTCGACTAAATCTGTCATCTCTTCAATAATAAAAGAACCTTGTAAAGGATTTTCGTTTCTTGCTAAACCCCATTCTTTATTTATAATTAATTGAATAGCCATTGCCCGTCTTACTGATTCTTCTGTAGGAGTTGTAATTGCTTCGTCGTATGCATTGGTGTGTAAAGAATTACAATTATCATAAATAGCGCACAAGGCTTGTAATGTTGTACGAATGTCGTTAAAAGCAATTTCTTGTGCATGTAAGCTTCTGCCTGAAGTTTGAATATGATATTTTAAACGTTGTGAACGAGAATTTCCTTTATATTTATATTTCATCGCTTTCGCCCAAATTCTTCTCGCCACTCTTCCCAAAACTGAATACTCGGGATCCATACCATTCGAAAAGAAAAATGATAAATTCGGCGCAAAATCATCAATATGCATTCCTCTTGATAAATAATATTCTACAAAAGTAAAGCCATTTGATAAAGTAAAAGCCAATTGCGAAATAGGATTTGCTCCCGCCTCGGCAATGTGATAACCTGAAATAGAAACGGAATAAAAATTTTGAATACTATTATTAATAAAATACTGTTGAATATCACCCATCATTCGAAGAGCAAATTCAGTTGAGAAAATACAAGTATTTTGTGCCTGGTCTTCTTTAAGAATGTCTGCCTGAACAGTTCCTCGAACTTTTGTAAGCGTTTCTGCTTTTATTTTTTGATATATATCATTATCCAATACATCATCTCCTGTTACCCCCAGCAACATCAAACCCAATCCATCATTACTTTCAGGTAAATTACCGTAATACCGGGGCCGTTTTTGTTTTTTATTTGTAAATATTTTATTTATTTTTTCATCAATTTCTTTTTCAATCCCGGCTTGCTTGATAAAAATTTCACATTGCTGATCGATGGCTGCATTTAAAAAAAATCCCAGCAACATGGGTGCCGGTCCATTAATTGTCATTGAAACAGATGTGGCAGGATGGCATAAATCAAAACCGGAATATAATTTTTTTGCATCATCTAATGTACAAATACTCACGCCCGACATTCCTATTTTGCCATAAATATCCAGCCTCGGGTCAGGATTTTCGCCATATAAAGTTACTGAATCAAATGCTGTTGATAATCGTTTTGCCGGCATTCCTTTCGATACATAATGAAAACGTCGATTTGTTCTTTCCGGTCCACCTTCACCTGCAAACATTCTTGTAGGGTCTTCGCCTTCTCTTTTAAGTGGGAACACGCCTGATGCAAAAGGAAACTCTCCGGGAACATTTTCTGTTAAAATCCATTTTAATACATCACCCCATTCTTCATATTTTGGAAGACTTACTTTAGGAATTTTTAAATTAGAAAGCGTTTCTGTATATAAATCCTGTTCAAATATTTTATCTCTAACCTTATATTGGTATTTCGCCGATTTATATCTCTTAATTGTTTCAGGCCATTCTTTTAAAAGTTTTTTAGATTCGAAATGAAGTTGGTTTTCAAGTTGATTATATAAATCTATTAATTCTTTTAAATATTCCGGCTCACCAATTTTAAAATCTATAACTCTAACAATCTCATCTCCCCGGTTTATAATTTCTATCTTTCTTTCACCAATTTTTTCGCGAAGCAAATCAATAGTACCCTTTAACCGGTACATTTTTCTTGCTATTGTTGCTTGTTCTTTTACAAACTGATCGTATTCAATGCTGCTTTCAGAAATTTCTGCGAGGTAGCGGTTTCTTTCAGGTGGGATGATGTATATTTTTTCTGACTCTGATTGTGGCAAAAGGAGGCCTGAATTAAATTTTCCTTTAGTTTTTTCGTTTACTTTTTCAATAGTTTTTTTGTACAAGGTATTTGTACCCGGATCATTAAATTGAGATGCTATTGTTCCATAAACAGGAAGTAAAGCTTCATCGATGTCCCATAGATTTTTATTTCTTCGATATTGTTTTTTTACATCCCTTAAGGCATCCAAAGCACCTCTTTTATCAAATTTATTTATGGCTATTAAATCCGCATAATCCAACATATCAATTTTTTCTAATTGAGTTGCCGCACCAAAATCAGAAGTCATTACATATAAAGATAAATCGGAATGATCTACAATTTCAGTATCTGATTGGCCAATGCCTGATGTTTCAACAATTATTAAATCAAATTCTGCCCTTTTGCATATTTTAATTGCATCCTGAACATATTGGCTTAAAGCCAGGTTTGATTGCCTTGTGGCAAGTGATCGCATGTAAACCCTTGAATTAAATATGGCATTCATCCTTATTCTATCACCCAGCAATGCTCCTCCCGTTCTTCTTTTTGAAGGGTCGACAGAAATAATTGCAATTGTTTTTTCAGGAAAATCCAATAAAAATCTTCTTACCAGTTCGTCGACCAATGATGATTTACCGGCCCCTCCTGTGCCTGTTATACCAAGAATAGGAATGTTTTTTTCACTTGAGGAAGTATAAATTTGCGATTTTACAACAGAAAAATCTTCAGGATAATTTTCAGCGATGGAAATTAATCTGCCAATAATCAATGGGTCTTTTTTTTGAAGATTTGTAACTAAAAAATCTAAATTATTTGTTTTATTAATTTCATTTTCATCCTCATTAGGAGAAACGAGTATTTTTGAATGTTTATAAATAGAAAAATCACATTTTTGTAATAAGTCATTAATCATTCCCTGCAAACCTAAATTACGACCATCGTCAGGCGAATAGATTTTTGTTATACCATACTTATGCAATTCATCTGCTTCGGATGGTAAAATGGTTCCACCGCCGCCTCCAAATATTTTTATATGATCTGCACCTTTCTCTTTTAATAAATCGAAAATATATTTAAAAAACTCTAAATGTCCACCTTGATACGATGTTATAGCTATGCCCTGTACATCTTCCTGAATTGCGCAATCAACTATTTCTGCAACAGATCTATTATGACCTAAATGAATTATTTCGGCACCTGATGCCTGCATAATTCTTCTCATAATATTTATTGCAGCATCATGCCCATCAAATAAAGAGGTTGATGTTACTATTCTGATTTGGTTGACCGGTTTATAAATTTCCATTCTATTTTCTTTCAATGTTATCCGTAAAGATAATTTTTTGGATTATAATATGGAGGATTATAATTTTAAATGTTATTTCTTAACAGTTTTTAAATTTTTTTTAACTGTTTAAAAATGGGAAAAGAATTTGCCTGGTTACAGGTTGCCTCTAAAGGGAAATCGGGTGGAGCCAGGGTTATTACCTGTATAGTGACCTTAAATAAGCATGTAGTTTGCTTTCTATTTATGATGAATCGGAACAGGAAAACTTATCCGTTACGCAGCTTAAACAACTTTTAAATGATGTCGGTTTATATAACTAAAGGTTTGAGCCCGTGTGGGCTCGAACCTTTAGTTATTAAGCTTCTTCAATTTACACGTGTTTAAAACGTTTCTATTCATTAAACTATTCGTAGAGAAACTCTACGGATAGAGGGGCGGGTGGCTTTCATTCAACGCAGGATCCCTGAAAAAGGAGACCCTACTGAAAAAAAATAAATGTGAAGAGTCTATCCCAATGGATGAAAACATTAGGATTATATATCATTTTAATCTAAGCCTTAATTATATCGACAATAAAAATCACAATAAACCAACGATCAACTATTTTTGGAAGGGAGGTAAATTATGTGGAATATATTTTAACAGAAGATACATAACTTCTTCTTATGTTAACCGGGGGTTTCGATTTTATAAAATAAAAGGTTCGATCATATAAAGAATCGAACCTTTTTACTCTTCTTCAATTTAACTGTGTTATAAAAGACTTTTATTCCATCTATTCTGGACAAGTTAAGCTAGAACCACAAGTTACAAACTTGCGGGAGTTAGGAACAGCATGGTGTGCCAGGTGATAACACCTGGCACGGCAGAAAACTACGGCTAGCGGGGGAGTTAACTATTTTCTAATTCTAAGAAAATATCTTGAAGGTCGCCATTAATTACTAAATCATCAGAGATAGTCGTTAATTTAAAATCACTATTTTGCCCTTTAATAATTTTTATACCATCTAAGATAGCTAAAAAGCTAGAGATAGTATCTACCTCTACCTGTCTAACTATATTAAAAAACACAACTTTTTGTTCATCATTTAAACTAGAAAAAAAACTTAAAGCATTTATCCAATATGGATCGGTTATATTGTCTTTAGTATTAAAAAGAGCTTGATATGTGTTTAGATTAGATTTCACTATTGACTCTCTAACTCCTTGAATAAATTCTCTTGGTTCCATATTATTTTATGAATGCTCCTGGATACATTGTTTTATTTAATTCAATTAATGCCTTCAACGAAGTGTTTGGAATACCTTGACTTGTATAAACCCTTCTTAACTCAAATATATCTCTGGCCAATACTTGGCGTGCATTTGTAAAACCTGTAGTAGACCTTGATACAATCCCTGATGCACCTCTTATGGTATGACCTACTTCTGGAACTAGTATTGATGGAGCGGTATTTAGATCATAGTTTGTAATAAATTGTTTCATAACGGATTTTTGTCCGACATGATGTGCATGTAAACCAGTTTCCAAGCCCCTTATTTCATTATATGCTCCAACTCTCCAAAGATTACTCTCGCCTTTCCTAAGCAAAAGTCCCAAAGATGCCTTGAATAATTTCCCGGCGCCAACAGAAGCTACATCAAAGATAATATTATTTTCCTCGATCCCGGGTTCCGTATCATCCCATTTTCCATTTGCATCTTTATGACTCCATGAAAAACGGGCGCCCTCCCTAGACTTTCTGTATTTCTCGTTTGCTTCTCTTTCAAAGTCTAGGTTATAAGCTCGGCTTCTATTTATTGAATTAGAATAATTCCAGGAATCATCAGTGGGTCTTCTATTAGCAATACCTGTAGATTCGCTTTGAGATTTAGGTAAAATAAAGTTTGGCTCTTTATTAGGCCTTTGTATTTGTTTTTTACCACCACCCCCTCCTCTGCCACCACTGTTATCTGATTCAATATCTTCAGGTTCCAGCCCTGATGGATCATTGAAATACATGGGGCTGTCATAAGCATATTGATAAGGATTGAAATCATAAGCCATTTCAGCCAGCATATCCACCTGATGAAACCTACCCAAAACAGGATCATATGACCTAAAATCGGTCATGTCCAGGTTTAAGCCAAGATCATCGACCCTTTCGGTCATGTCATTGAACTTAAACTTATCATCCGGCGTGCCCATTTTATCAATCCCACTTAGTGCTAACCCGAAAGCGTCGTAATATCCAAACCCTTTTCCATGTTTCTCTCAAAGAACGTTTACCGGCATAAAAATATCATTTTTTTTTATTAACGCCTTATTTTTTCAATTGAAGAAAAAAAAATTGAACTCTTTCCAAAGCTGAAGGGGCAGTTTTTAAACCCTTATCGCGGGATGGGTGACTGCGGGTGCTGCGGCAGCAGCACCGCAGGCGCACATCACGGGATAAGGATCGGGGCTTGGGGTGAAACCCCAAAAAGCTTCCGGCATTACAAAAAGTATTTCGCCGATTCTTTTTTGTTTTTTCTTTTTGAAATTTTTTTAAAAAGAAAATATGAGTTTATCGATATCGGTATATTGATATTTTATTTTCGGCTTTTTTTAAGGGCTTATGCGCATTAGAAAAGCCGGAACTATAAAAAGGGCTTGAGCCGGGACCCGCGCGAAGACGGAAAACCCGCCGGAGGAAGCATGAGGCTTTTTTTGTGGGCCCGCAAGGCCACAAAAAATGCCGAATGCGATCGGCGTGCGAAGCAGCGTGAGCTAAGCAAAAGCCATGACAAACACGACGACAGGAGTGGTTGGCGTGGCTTTTGCTTTCGGGTCGGCCGATGAGCAAGGGGCAGCAAAACAAATTTCTATCTACGAGATAGCACTGCCCTGCCCCGTAGGTTTTTCCGGCGATAAGCCCGCGCGGGATGAATAATCGGAGGTGTGAAGGACTGCTGCGGGGCGGGTTTTTCGTGGGTCTGACGGCGGACCGGGAACACCGACTGCCGCTTCTGGGTGATGCCGGAAGTTCAAAGGCATGCCCGATTGAAGAAAGAAAATTAGAGCGTTATTTTTTTTTTATTTTTTTTATTTTTTTTTTAAATTTTATTTTTAAAAAAAAATTATGAGTATAACGATATTGATATATTCATAATTTGTCTTTCATCCGAGTAAATGGTATTTTTCTAAATCACTTTGCAGGCTTTGTAAATCGTTTGTCTGATAACGTTCTGTTGAACTTACAAAACGGTGGCCTGCAAAAGTTTGTACTTCACGCAGGTCTTTTGTTTTAAGCATTTCTGTAAGTAAACTCATTTTAATTTGGATGGCACTTGACGCTAATGAATTGATGAGTTTTAAATGCCTTTTAAAAAGACGGTAAACAATGTTAGTGACATTGCCTTCAAAAAGATTTTCTTTCACCTTGCTTTCAGAGAGGTATTTTTGAATAAAAAAAAGTTGTGTTATTTCTAAGTTTAAAACCCTTGTTTCGCTTCTTTTGCTTGCCGGAACGCTTATTTTTCCTTTTTCCGGTTGTAAATCTTTTACTTCCAATTGCCGGATTTCATCGGGTAAAAGCCCCTGAAAAACCATTAATCCCGTAATTACTTTATTTCTTACCATGCCCGGGTAATGTTGTTTATTACCGGTTTTAATCTCGTATTTTTCATAAAGGGCTACCCGTTCTTCATTGCTTAAAAGCCCTGAAGGAACAGTAGTATGACGGCCACGCATAAAAAGACCGCTTGCCACATTATAAGGCAGTATTTCTTTTTCTGTTAAATAATCCAGGTAATATTTTATGGCTGATAACTGGGCGTTGATATAACGCTTTTTATAACCCGATGCTTGCCTGCAGGTAATAAAGTGGATTAAATCTTTGTAGCATAAGCTTTCTACGCTTAAACATTCATTATCAAGCCAAAAAAGAAAATGTTTTTTATATTTTCCATATTCTTTTACTGTGGAAACGGAAAACTTTTTTGTTTCCGTTAAATAATTTTCAAAACTCATTTCTCTATTTCTAAATGCGTGTAAATCTGTGTGCTTTCCAAACTGGAATGCCCTAAAAAGAGTGCGATCTGCTTTAATTTCATTCCGTTTTGTAAAAGATGGGTGGCTACGCTGTGGCGAAGGGTATGAAGATGAACTTGTTTGGCGATTAATTTCCCGTCGCCTGTCAGTCCTTTTAATCTTTGTATTCTTGTTCTTAAACTGCTGTCGCTGATCCTTTTTCCTCTTAATGAAAGAAAAAAAGCTTGGGTGGTTTTTTCTGTTTTGTATGGACTTTCGCTTACTATCAAGTTTCTGCTTTCCTCCAGGTATTGTTGTAAATCATTTTTAATGTGTTCATTGATAGGCACATATCTTTCCTTGTAATTCTTGCCGTTCTTTACCCGGATTAGATTTTTATCCCAAAGGATATCTTCTAAGTCTAATCCGATGCCTTCACTTCTTCTCAGCCCGCAACCATAGAAAACAGACAGCATGGCTTTATCCCTTTGCCCCAGGTAATCATTTTCGCAGGCAGCATACATCTTTTTTATTTCGCTTTGACTCAGTACCGTTTTTATTTCGGTTTCTGCTTTTATGTGCCCTTTAGGAAGATCAAAACCCCATTCTTGAGTGGCTTTTAAAAAGCGGTCAAGGTTTTTTACCGAGCTGTAGTATTTGGCGATGTAGCAGGTGCTTAAACTCCCGCCTGTATTTTGATTTACTCTTTCAGACAGGTAAGAAAAAAAGCCTTTTATGTCTTCTTTGCCTGTTTCTTTGATGTCTTTTATTTTAGATGCTTCCAAAAAGAAAAACAGTTCACGGATATTAACAGGCGAGTATTTGACAGTTATTTCAGCATAACCTAAGGCTTTGAGCCAGGTTTTAAATTCTTTTTCCAAGGTGATAAAACTTTCGTTTTCGATCGGCAGGTTTTGCATATGCAGGGAGGGATTTTTTTGCCGGCCTGCCTTTTTCGCGGTTTACCGGTTTACTTTCATTTTTGTGTTATAAGGTACTCATTACCAACATTATGAGTAAACCGTTTTTAAATGTGGTTTACTGCCGGGTTACCGGTTTACGTATTTTTCTTAAAATATCTTCTAAATCGCTTTCTATCATGCTTTTGAGTACTTTGTACTCGCTTTCATCTAATATCCTATATTCAAAACCTTTAAAGCGATTGCCCTTGGATTTTACTAAACCGTAGCGTTCCAGTTCAGATAAATACCTGACCAGTGTGGTTGGGGGCATACGGAAAGCACTCCTGATTTCTTTTGAATAAAAAACATCTTTCTTTTCTGTTTTTAAGTGGCTTTTTAATCTTTCGAAAAAAGACCGGCAGGCAAAACTTAGTTCATCACCTTTTCTAAATAACACTTCTTTTAATACTTTAAAAGCGATTTCTATGTGTTCAACCGTGCTTTCAATATATATTTCCCCTGTGGTTTTATCTTGCTTTGTTTCAAGCTGGTATTGATAATAAAAGGTGATGGTTTCGATAAAACTTAAGAGTAAATTAATTGTCCTTCTGGGCTTGAAAACACTTCCGGGCAGGTTGATTTGTGTGGCATAAGGGTTTCTTACGGCAATTGGTTTTAAAATCCTTTGGCAGTTTTGAAACAGCGTTATCTTTTCGTTTTCTTTCTTTTTATTCACTAATCCGGCACTTTCTTTCTTTTGGTAATCCATCACGCCTTCATCTTGCTTTTTTGAAGTGTCGATATAAATTAAAATACAGCGGTTGGCATTGTCTTCATATATTTTTTCTTTGGTGGTGCAACCACTAATGCAAACAGGGCCTTCTACCACTACTTCTATTGTTTTTATATTACCTTGAGTATCTTTTACAGCTACTCGTTTGCTTAGTTTTTTCTTGCTTTGTAGCTCACGAAGTGGGTATAAGGAGCTTTCTGCGCCGTCTAAATCTTCTATTAATAATAGTTTGTGGCTCAGTTCATGCCGATCAAAATAATAAAAGGCATTTTCTGATAAGGTAGTAATTTCAAGTTTATCTTCTTCGGGAATGAGCGCTGCAATTTTATCTTGCAAATAGGTTTTCCCGCTTCCGCTTGCTCCAAGGCACATTAAGTGCATTGGTTTTTCCCTTTTTCTTGAGGTAAAAGTCATTAAAGCGATGAAGCCATTGTTTTCTTCGCCTACTAAGCCACTTATCGCAATATCTTTTTTAGTATTGGCACTTAGGTTTTTAGCTTTTAGGTAAGTGAGTGCCTCATTATATTCTTTATCAGTGAGTTTTACTTTTTCTTTCTTTTTAGGTTGCAAGGCTATGAGTTTATCTGCTCGGTATTTTTCCAGTGCCTGGGTAAGTTTTTCGAGTGTTTGGCTGCTTGCCAAGGGACTTATTTCCATGTTCTCGGCTACTTTTGCTGTAAACTGCTCGGTATTTATGTTGTGGTATAAATCTACATTGTGGCGGATGGGCAGGAAGTTTTCTTCTTTGTGTTCTACTTTTAAAGTAACTCTTAACCTGTCTAAACCATTAAGTTTTACGCCGCCCAATACCGATATTTTAAGCACGCAATTATCGTAAATAAGTAATTCAGGACTGATAATGCTAAGTTTATTTTCTTCTTCAACTTTTATTTTTGTTTCGCTTGTTTCAATTGAAGAAAAAAAAGATTTCCTGTTATTGAAAATATTTTCAAAATAATCTGCCCCGTAAGCTTGGCTTAAGCTGTTGATATCTTCATTATCAGGAGTTTCAATAATGGTTATTTTAAGAGGATTGTATATTAAAAACTGTTTGTAATATTTTTCTACTGCTTTTCTACCGGCTTCATCGCCATCAAAAAAGAGTATGATTTCTTCCAGGTTTGTTAGAGTTCTTATGGCTGTTTCATGTTCTTCTGTTAAGCCGTTGGTTCCGTATAGAGCTAGTATTGAATAATTTTCAAGTGGTAAAATAAAGTTTTCTAAACTGGCTGCATCGATTACACTTTCTGTGAGGATTAATATTTTTGTTTCTGCTTTTGGATAAGCTGGATATAAACCGGCTCTTTCTTTTAAATAAAAGTGTTTGCCATCTGCGTTGTTTTCTATGCTTCTAAAATATAAACCTGCAATGTGACCATCTGCACTTTTGAGTGGGAAAACCAGACTGTTTTTTGCAAATACGCTGTAACCTACACCGAATTTGTTTTTGCTGATAATGCCGTACTTTTCAAAGCTTTCTATTAAAGGTTTGTGGTATTGCAAAAAGCTTGTTGAAACGTATCCTACTTCGGCTTTCTCTGTTAGGTTTCTGCTTTCTAAATATTCTTTGGCTGCAACGCTCCCTTTTAAAGCTTTTTCAAAGATGCTAAAAGCTTTTGTGAGTACGGCTGATTTAGTAAAGGTTTGTATTTCATTTTTTTCTCTTGTCCCTTGTCTCTCATCTTTTGTTACAATCATACTACCCGCTTTTAAAATTGCCTGGTGGGTGCTTAGCTTTTCTTTTTTTTGAATAAAGTTGATTTGGTCGCCTGTGCCTGCACTGCAGTTACTTGAAAAACAGGTAAAAGTATTTGTCTCCGGATAGATTTGCATGCTTGGCGTTTTGTCCTCATGGAAAGGGCAACGCAGCATGTTGTTTTTATCCGCTTTTAAACCGTAATGGTTTAATACTTCGTAGATAGGGAGGCGGTTTTTGATTTCAATGATTTCCATTTATGGCTTTGATTTTTTTAAGGTTTGGCGGATTTCTTTTAATATTTCTGAGTGGTTTGCTTCTTCTTTGCATTCTTTTTCTACCGCTTCTATAATCATCAACTTATCACGGACTGTGATATTTATTAATCCGCCAGGCTTAAAGCCTAATGCTTCTAACCATATCCCCGACAAACGGAGTTTGGGGATTTGTTTATTGTCCCGATAAAGACTGGAGATTTTTAACTGGCGGGTGGTGGATTTTGACATTTTGAAAAAAGTTTGAAAATTTATTTCCGACAATATTTGGTACAAATGTATAAGATGTATTTCAATTGTCAAAATATTTATGGTTTCATGTTTCCATATTTTGTCTGTATTTTTGCTTTTATTATTAAATAACAGCTTTTTAATGCCATAAATATTTCAAAACATGGATTCTTTCGGAAAAAAATTAAGGGATGCTAGGGATGCAAAAGGTTTTTCGCAAGCTGAATTGGCTAAGCAAATTGGTTCTTATCATTCCATTATTGGAAAGTATGAACGGGATGAAGTTAAGCCCACTATCGATGTAGTAAAAAAAATGGCAGGAGTGTTGAGCACCACTGCAGGATATTTATTAGGAGAAACCGAAGATAGGGAGCTTTTAAAAGACCCCTCTATGCTTAAGAGGCTAAATGATATTTCCAGATTTCCTGAAAAAGATAAAGATTATATCCTTTATGCCCTTGATGCCATGATTAATAATGTAAAACTTAAAGCCATTTAAATAAACTAAGCCCTGCCATTCTCATGACAGGGCCTTATTAAGCAATATTCTTTAAATTATTACGGACACAGTCCTGCCTTTCATAACCGATTTAAGACCCAAGTCTTAAACCAGAGGGGGATTTGTCTGGGTAGTTTTCTTTTCTTCCCAACTCAAAATAACTTCTTTAGCTAGGATTTTGAAAATTCCACCTTCGATAGTTTCAATATAAAAATACATTTTTCCATTATAGTTACTGTCTATATTATTATATATCCCTCTATGAAAATTATCAAAGGTAAATGAATGAATAATTTCATTTACAGGAAAATTAATTGTTAGTAAATCAGCTTCTACAAAAGTTAAATTTACTTCATCAGGATTTTTTTTATCAGTCTCATATTTAAAAAAAGAAAACATTAATTCTTTCTTTTCATCATCATAATTAAATCCTGTACAGTTATATTCACCGTGTAAATCAATATGTTTATCTTCAAAATGAAATTCTAAAAGAAAATCAAAAAGATTTGGATTTGAAATAACTATCATTATTCTCCTTGCTTTTTTAAGTAATTTTTAACGTTTCTCATATCTTGTTGGTTCATTGGTGTAGCGTGTTTACTTTCACTTGAAAGATTTGTTTCACCAGTTTTTGGATTAACATTTCTTTTATAAGATTGGGAATGTGGAGTTTCTACATTTCTATGTGCAGCTCCAGCAACGTCATAACGCGTATGACCTTTAACAGTTTTAATTGTAACAGAATTAGTATTAATCTTTTTTGCAATATCTGCCCCTTGCTGTTTTAAGGTACTTTTACCTTGATTAACAACTTGATTTGTTAAAGCGGTTTTTGCTCCCGTTTTTGCAAATAATAATCCTGCTCCAGTTGTTAAAGCTTTGCTTCCACCACCACTGGCTACTGTTGATGCTACATTAACCTTATCCAAAACATCGGATCCTAAATTCCTTATACCTTCGCCGACACTTGCCGCTGGTGGCCTGAAACCTGCCGTAATATTACCGTTTTCATCTAAAGAAGCTCTTGGGTCTCCAGCCGGTTTACCGTCTTGAAAAGTTTTAATCAAACTAAGAGCAGGACCCGGCCCTATTTGCATAAATGTATTAAATCCAGACACGGCCAAACCTTTTACCGTACTTTCAAATGCACCAGCGAGTGAAAATTTAGGTTCAGGTTCATCCCCCATTAAATCAATATGAGATACCGGATTGTTATAAGCGAAGTGATAAGGCGTTAACTCATCCTGCCCTGCTTCATCGGCTTTTGGATCCACCTGCCAGAACCTGCCCAGTTGCATGTCATAACTTCTGTAGTGGGTTTCATCCCAAAATAAACCAAGGTCATCGATGCGTTCCGTTTTCCCGCCGTTCCACAGCCAGCGGTAAGCGGGATCGCCTTTCTTGTCAACTCCGGCAAGCCCTACCCCCCAAGCATCGTAATATCCATCCTGTTTTTAGCCTGCCTCAAAAAAACGCTAAACGATAGTATTTTGGTCAATCTCAAAGAACGTTTACCTGCCATAAAAATATAATTTTTTTTCATCTTAACGCTCTCTTTTTTTCAATTGAAGAAAAAAAAGCTTCTATTGGCAGCTACAAGAATTTATTTTGATCTCATGTTGATTTTTTTTCTAAATCAACGTGAGATCAAAATAAATCTAAAAAAAACTTTTTCTGTTTTTTTTATCGCTCGAAGTTTTTTCAATCTTTTTCTTTTAAAAAAATAATTATCGTTTTACTGATATCAATAAAACGATAATTATTTTATTTTTTTAAAGGGCTTATGCGCTTTTTAATATCAGAACTATAAATAGGGCTTGAGCCGGGACCCGCGCGAACCGGAAAACCCGCCGGAGGAAGCATGAAGGCTTTTTTTGCTGCGAAGCGTTAAAGCAAAAAAAGGCTGAATGCGACCGGCGTGCGAAGCAGCGTGGGTAAGCAAAAGCCATGACAAACACGACGATAGGAGTGATTGGCGTGGCTTTTGCTTTAGGGTCAGCCGATGAGCAAGGGGCAGCAGGTAAAGTTTCTATCTGCGAGATTGAGCTGCCTGCCCCGTAGGTTTTTCCGGTGATGAGCCCGCGCGGGATGAACTATTGGAGGTGTGAAGGACTGCTGCGGGGTGGGTTTTATGCGCGTCTGACGGCAGGCCGAGAACACCGACTACCGCTTCTGGGTGATGCCGGAAGTTCAAAGGCATGCCCGATTGAAGAAAGAAAATTAGAGCGTTATTTTTTTTTTATTTTTTTTATTTTTTTTTTAAATTTTATTTTTAAAAAAAAATTATGAGTATAACGATATTGATATATTCATAATTTGTCTTTCATCCGAGTAAATGGTATTTTTCTAAATCACTTTGCAGGCTTTGTAAATCGTTTGTCTGATAACGTTCTGTTGAACTTACAAAACGGTGGCCTGCAAAAGTTTGTACTTCACGCAGGTCTTTTGTTTTAAGCATTTCTGTAAGTAAACTCATTTTAATTTGGATGGCACTTGACGCTAATGAATTGATGAGTTTTAAATGCCTTTTAAAAAGACGGTAAACAATGTTAGTGACATTGCCTTCAAAAAGATTTTCTTTCACCTTGCTTTCAGAGAGGTATTTTTGAATAAAAAAAAGTTGTGTTATTTCTAAGTTTAAAACCCTTGTTTCGCTTCTTTTGCTTGCCGGAACGCTTATTTTTCCTTTTTCCGGTTGTAAATCTTTTACTTCCAATTGCCGGATTTCATCGGGTAAAAGCCCCTGAAAAACCATTAATCC
>CBDFKQ010000006.1:0-78852 GCA_965248855.1 Spirosomataceae bacterium
GTTTCAAGAAATTGAAGACAACTTTAATTTAGCCGTAATATCAAACAGCATTGACGAAATTAAAAAATGTATAACCAGCGACTGGGTTCTTGTAGACAGTCAGAGCGGAATAATTGCTCAAGATAGTTTTTTTAGTGTTTTACAACAAGGACAACTTTCACATTCAACAATGACGAAGGAGATTTTACGAGTTAAAGTATATGGCGACATTGCATTAGTTACAGGTCGAGGACAAAATACTGGAATCTGGCAAGGACAACCTCTTGAAGCTGACGAATGGATCACTGACGTTTATAAAAGGGAAAATAACAAGTGGCTTTGTGTATTAACGCACTTAACACCGGTAAAAATATAATTTAAAGAATGGTTTCAATAGATACTTTCAGACAATTGGCTCTTTCGTTTCCTGAAGCATTGGAAGAATCGCACTTTGAAAAAACATCATTCAGGGTGAATAAGAAGATCTTTGCAACTTATGACGAGATAAAGAAAAGAGCATGTATTAAGTTATCAGAAATTGATCAAAATGTTTTCTCAACTGCCAACAAGACAATCATTTTTCCGGTTGACAACAAATGGGGTAAACAAGGTTGGACATTAATTGAAATGACTAAAGTAAAAAAGAAATTGTTCATAGACGCACTAACAACAGCATATTGCGAAGTAGCACCTAAAAAACTTGCCGGGCAAATTAAACCTTATGACAATGATTAGACAAAAACTTGCAGTCGCTCGGCTCTGCCAAGTGACAATTATCAATAAGGCATCTTGCCATTTTAAAAAAGGGGTCGTTGTTTATTAAACGGGGATTGAAAATCCTTTTTTATCTTTAGGTCAGGATGCCCCACATGCCGCAAGTTTGTAATTTGTGGTTTTAGCTTAATAAAAACCCTTTTCCTAGCAGGGTATCCTTTTTCAGGGACCCTGCGTTGATTTAAGTTTATACATCGCTTATTATTTTTATTTTAGTCATTTATTAGCCAAAAGTTGAATTATATCCTCCAGAAACCTTAGAAGAAAATGGTTTTGGTTGAAAGACATATGGATAATAAATATAGTTTTAGAATCTTAATGAGAATAATATTGAATCAAAATTCACTTAATTTAATATTATTGGAGGAGATCTGAATATCAACGCAGGGTCTCGAAAAAGGAGACCCTGCTGGGAAGAAATAATCAATTAATGTTTCTTAAAAAGTAATTCATATCTACAATTTTCAATAACCAAATTTTTGTTTTTCAGGAAGGTATTTCCAATACCGCTTGGGAACATGCCTTAAGTGATGTTTTAAGTTTTTTCTCTCCGGTATGTTGGTGGCGGCAAAATAGTGTTGCCATAAGGTACTATAATATTCGCTGTCTGAGTTAAATATTAAACCGGCAGAGGGCTCGTCATTGATTTCCATTTCTACCTGTGCAACAGAATTTAGGTCATAGAAATAACCGTATTTTCTTTTCAAGTCATAAATAAGCCATTTTTGATCTGCATACCTTCTTTCAAAGTGGTCGGTGATGAGAGGGAGTACGTTAAAATCGGGTTCAATTCCTGAAAAATAAATTTCATCTTCGGTTTTTTGAAACCTTACAAAGGCATGCATTCGGTGTATTTCCCTACGCATTTGTTTATTAATATGCTCCATGCGAAGCACATAACTTAGAGTATAATTCTCTTCAATGGATATTTTTGAATTAAAAATACCTTTAATATATTCTGTAATAAGATATTCCTTGTCATCAACTTCAGATAAAAAACACCTGAATAATTTTAAACAGGTTTCGCGAGTGCATTTTTTTTCAATCCCCGATAAAACCCTGCCGGCTTTTGCAAGATCTGTCGTAACGAATTCCGTTTTTTCAAAAATACCTGAAGATTGGTATAATTCCTCCGGGATTATTTTTACCGTCATTTTTTTTCCTGAATAAATTTCAAAGACGGCCGTTATTAAACCTTCAAAAGTATGGTCGTAAAGTAAGATATCCATTATCAAAAAAGAGAAAGCTGCGCGTATTTTTGTAAATGACGTTTTTGAAAACCTTCGCTTAATACCAATTGCCTTATCTGGCTACTGTTGAATTCTTTTTTTTCCATTTTCTGCCCGTTACAGGTAATGAAATATTTGGCTCTTTTAAGCACCACACCTATTTTATTTAAATTGTCGAAAGTGAGTTTTGAAAACCGCCTTGCTTTAACAATCATTTGCGCTGATTTTACACCGATACCCGGCACTCTCATTATCCATTCATAATCAGCAAGGTTTATCTCTATTGGAAATAAATTCATATTTCTAAGCGCGTAACTGAGTTTAGGATCAATTTGCATATCAAGATCCGGAAATTGCATATTAACAATTTCTTTAACGTTAAAGCCATAAAAGCGCAGCAGCCAATCGGC
Organism: Spirosomataceae bacterium; assembly: GCA_965248855.1. Classification (GTDB taxonomy): domain Bacteria; phylum Bacteroidota; class Bacteroidia; order Cytophagales; family 172606-1; genus CBDFKQ01. Next base: position 2,393 of record CBDFKQ010000006.1, read on the forward strand.
TTGGTATAGCCTGTTCTCGCGCTGAATGGGTGACTGATGTACTGAAGCGAGCCGCGAATCATCACTTACCGGAACATACCCGGAGTAGTAAACGCGTTTTAATTGCTTTTCTTTATATAAATCAGTGGCAAGCTGGAGGATTTCTAAATCTTTTTCCGGCGAAGCACCTACAATCAGTTGAGTACTTTGCCCCGCACGTGCAAAATCAGGAGTGGATTTTATCTTTTTTTTATCTTCCCGGTTTTCAATGATTTCCTGCTTTATAAATGCCATCGGGGTAAAAATTTCTTTAAAATTTTTTTCGGGTGCCAATATTTTTAAACTTTTTTCAGTAGGCAGTTCAATATTCACACTTAACCTGTCGGCATATAAGCCTGCTTCCCTAAGTAATTCATCACTCGCACCGGGAATAGCCTTTAAATGAATATAACCATTGAAATTATGAATAGTTCTAAGTTCCTTGGCAATTCTTACTAACCTTTCCATAGTATAATCGGCATTTTTAAAAATACCTGAACTTAAGAAAAGGCCTTCTATATAATTTCTCCGATAAAAATTAATAGTCAGGTCCACCACTTCCTGTACTGTAAATGCAGCTCGCTTAACGTCATTACTAGCCCTGCTGATGCAATAAGCACAATCAAAAATGCAATAATTGGTCAATAAAATTTTTAGAAGGGATACACAGCGGCCATCTTCAGTATAACTGTGGCAAATACCTATTCCATCTGAATTACCGATGCCTTTATTATGATTTTTGCGTTTGCTCCCGCTTGAAGAACACGATACATCGTATTTGGCAGCGTTTGCTAAAATGTTAAGTTTTTCACTGAGTGGTAACTGAGACATTGATATAGATTTTATTTATTAACACAATAATAAATAAAATGTTTTTAAAATATATTTTTATTTATTAAATATTTATTTAATAATTTTTTCAATACTGTTATATTTTATAGAATTTATCGTGATTTATTAATTAAATATTTAAACAATGCATAATTATACAAAACAAATATTTAAAATATGAAAGATCGAAAAGAATGCAAATAATTTTTATGAATGATTATTAAAGAAAGCTTTACATACCGGATAGCATGGCTTTAAAATAAAAAAAGTGTGTCGTCCCTTAAAAGAACAACACACTTTTTATTTTGAAATTAAATATCAATATATCAATATTGATAAATCAATATTTTAATTTTTCGTCAGTAATTCACAAGAATGTACCAACTTTATAAATTCTGCCCTATAACCTTCTTTATCTTTTCCTTTTGAAGATTCTGCCAGCTTAATTACATCCACTAAATTTGATTTTCCTTTAAATTCAGAATTTCTAAGTATTAAACCGAATTGTGCAACCGCGCACGCAAACCTGAAATTATTTGATGTTTCATTGAAATTGGTATTATCATCCATTACAGGTTTTTGAATTAATTTACTTACATCCCCGGCAGGCAGCTTATATCTTAGTTTTAATGTAATTATTTCTTTTGAATCAAAAGCTTTAGGATTGATTTGTTGTTTTTGATATTTTAATTCGTCGATTCCCGAAACGTTTTCACTACTATTTGCCGGTATTATTTCATATAATGCAGTTACTGTATGACCTGAACCAAGTTCACCGGCATCTTTTTTATCATCGTTAAAATCTTCATTTTTCAGAGCTCTGTTTTCATAGCCTATTAAACGGTAAGCTTTTACTTTGGCAGGATTAAATTCAACCTGAATTTTTACATCTTTGGCAATGGTAAATAATGTACCTCCAAATTCTTTAACAAAAACTTTTTCAGCTTCTAATATATTATCAATATAAGCATAGTTACCGTTTCCTTTATCTGCCAATATTTCCATCTTACTGTCTTTATAATTTCCCATCCCAAAACCTAAAACTGTAAGAAAAATTCCGGTTTCACGTTTTTTTTCAATTAATCTTTCCATCTCGGCATTGCTCGAGGTACCTACATTAAAATCTCCATCAGTAGCTAATATGACGCGGTTATTTCCATCGTCTTTAAAGTTCTCTTTAGCAATATTATAAGCCAGTTCAATTCCTTCTCCTCCTGCAGTGCTTCCACCTGCCTGTAAATTATCAATAGCCGATAATATAATATCTTTTTGGTTTCCCGGTGTTGAAGGCAATACAACTCCTGCAGCCCCTGCATAAACTACAATTGCGATCTTATCTTTTTTTCTTAATTGATTGACAAGTAATCGGAAAGCCGATTTTAATAAGGGTAATTTATTTTGCTCATCCATTGATCCTGAAACATCAATTAGAAAAACAAGGTTGGATGGGGGTAAATTTTCGGTAGAAATATTTTTTCCCTGAATGCCAATATGCAATAATCGATGCTCATCATTCCAAGGGCATGTAGAGAGTTCGGTATTTACAGCAAAGGGATCATCGCCTTTTGGTTCTTTGTAATCATAACTAAAATAATTAATCATTTCTTCAATCCTCACGGCATCTTTATCCGGCATTTGACCTCCGTTGATAAAACGACGGATATTTCCATAACTTGCTTTATCAACATCAATTGAGAAGGTAGAAAGTGCATTTTTTGTAACATCCAAATACCTGCTTTCATGAATAGCATCATACTCTTCAGTATTATTTCTTTTTTCCTTTTCTTCAACGATTTTCATTTCGAAGTCAGAGGATGGAGATGGGGGTATTTCTAATTTTTGAATTGTCAAATCATCGGAATTTGATTCTTTTGATTTTCTTGAAGGGCCACTACAAGAAACTGTTAAAAAGATAAAAAATGCGAATAAGAAGTTTATTTTCATGATTTTGATTTTTAGTTTCAATCATGATGTGGAAATTAAGAAATTCCATAAAAATCTTTTTAATTATATTTTTATGCTTGTTCAGTTATTTATTTTCTTCTTATTAATTGGCTTTCTATAGGGTTACAAAGAAATATTGAAATAATTATAAAAAGTAAATTTATCATTGGTTTTGAAATAATAAGTTTGTTATTTCGCCAATGTTAAGTATATCAGATGACACTCTTTTAAAAGAAGATTTTGGTTTTATGCAAATATAGAAGAGTAAAACAGTGTTTTTGGATCAGGTTTTAATTTACTTTTTTTTAATTCTAAAAAAAACTTAGATTCAATAATTAAATGCAACATTAATTTTTTGACATTTTATGGATATTATTTTAAAAAACTCCCATATAATTATTTTTAACCATGGATCGTAGAAATTTTATCATCAACACAAGTATGGCCGGCACCGGCTTGTTACTTTCCCCTCAGTTATTTGCTTTTACCGGTTCGCCGAATGAAAAAATCATAATGGGGATAATGGGCACCAATAGTCGGGGTGCTTACCTGATGAAACTTTTTGCGGGGCTTCCTAATGTTGAAATCGGTTTTGTTTGTGATGTCGATAAAAAGGTACTTGACAAAACCCTGGCTGAGGCAGAAAAATTAACAGGTAAAAAGCCAAAAGGGTACTCAGATATCCGTAAAATGCTTGAAGAAAAAGATATGGATGCTATTGCCATTGCAGCTCCTGATCACTGGCACGCACCGGCAGCCATAATGGCTTGTGAACATGGAAAACATGTGTATGTTGAAAAACCGTGTTCACATAACCCTTTTGAAGGAGAAATGTTGGTTAAAATTTCTCAAAAAACAGGTAAGCAGGTTCAAATCGGTACTCAAAGGCGCTCATTTCCAAATGTAAAAGAGGCAATACAGGATTTGAAAGACGGTATAATTGGAAGGCCATATTTTGCAAAAGGCTGGTACGCAAATAACCGGAAGTCGATTGGCTTTGGTAAACCGGTAGGAGTGCCTGATTGGTTGAATTATGATTTGTGGCAAGGCCCTGCGCCCCGTAAACCATACAAGGATAATTTAATACATTATAATTGGCATTGGTTTTGGAATTGGGGAACAGGGGAGGCTTTAAACAATGGTACACACGAGCTGGATGTAATGCGTTGGGGTCTCGGGGTTGATTTTCCCACAAAAGTGGTTTCGGCCGGGGGCAGGTATCAATGGAAGGATGATTGGGAAACGCCTGACACACAAACCATTACTTATGAGTTTGCAAATAATACGGGTATTACCTGGGAAGGCAGGAGTTGCAATAATTTTGGTGTAGAAGGAAGTGGAAGGGGGGTGATTTTTTATGGCGAAAAGGGCACGATGTTGATACCCGGGGGCGATGATTATAAAGTGTATGACGGGGAAAATAAATTAATTAAAGATGCTAAAACAAACATAGAAAAAATACAGGCTACTAACCCGGTGGGCATGGGTGATAACCTTGATGCCCTGCATTTAACTAATTTTGTCGAATCAATTAGAGGAAAATCAAAACTCAACGGCCCTATCAGCGAAGGATATAAATCAACTTTGCTGCCTCAACTTGGCAATATAGCTTATCGTACCGGGCGCACCTTGATTTGTGACCCGCTTAACGGCCATATTCAAAACGATAAAGAAGCAATGAAACTTTGGACAAGGGAGTATGAGAAGGGATGGGAAATTAAGTGAAAAGGTTTAAACAATCTTAAAACAGAATTTGAAAATAATATAAAAGTGAAATTAAATATAAGATAAGGGGGCCTCATGTCCCTTATTTATTTTAAATAAATAACCATGTCGTACAAAATAGCAGATTACTCATTCAAAAATATTTTTTCAATTATTAAGCAATCCCTGAATGGCCGGCAATATGATTACACAAAAGGAAACATAAGCAAAGCTGTGTTCTTACTGGCAATCCCTATGATTTTGGAATTAAGCCTCGAAAGTATTTTTGCCGTAGTGGATATGTTTTTTGTCGGAAAATTGGGTGAAAATGCGATAGCCACAGTTGGTCTTACCGAATCAATGATTACCATAATTTATTCAATTGCCATTGGTTTGAGCACGGGAGCGGGGGCCATCGTGGCCAGACGCATCGGTGAAAAAAATCCGGAAGGGGCTGCTCATGCAGGTGCGCAATCTCTAATTATTGCTCTTTTTACCGTTTTAATATTAAGCATTGCAGGAGTTTTATTTGCTTCGGAAATTTTAAGTTTTATGGGTGCAAGCGACCAGGTGGTGAGGGAAGGTGCTATATTCACCCGAATCATGTTTGGAGGGAGCATGGCAATAGTTTTTCTGTTTTTAATCAATGGCATATTTAGGGGCGCCGGCGATGCGGCAATGGCCATGAAAAGTTTATGGATTGCAAGCATTATTAATATTATTCTTTGCCCGTTGTTTATACATTTTTTCGGACTTAAAGGAGCCGCCATTGCCACCGTAGTAGGGAGAAGTGCGGGAGTTATTTTTCAGTGTTACCATTTATTTAATGGGAAGGGAATTTTAAAATTTTCCCGGTCACAATTTAATATCGACTTGGCTATTATAAAAAATATAGTTTCCATCGCGTTGCCCGCCACTTTACAGTTTGTTATTGGCAGCGGAAGCTGGATAGCTATTGCTAAGTTAGTAGCCGAAACAGGGGGCACGACCGCCTCTGCAGGTTATCAGATTGCCATTAGAAATGTGGTATTTTTTATCCTGCCGGCTTGGGGTTTGAGCAATGCAGCTGCCACATTAGTTGGCCAAAACCTTGGTGCCGGAGAAATTAAAAGAGCTGAAGAAAGTGTAAATATTACAGCTAAGTACAATGCTATTTTTATGGGAATGGTAACCATTTTATTCGTTTTTTTCGCTCCTCAAATAATAAGGATCTTTACAGAAGAAGAAGAAGTAATAAAATTTGGTGTGCTATCCTTACAAATTATCGGTGCCACCTATATTTTTTATGGTATTGGTATGGTAATGACCCAAGCGCTTAACGGCGCCGGCGATACCAAGACACCTACTTATATTAATTTATTTTGCTTTTGGGCGGTGCAAATTCCACTGGCATATTTTCTTGCAAAAACGTTGGATTTAAAATCAACAGGCGCTTTCATCGCCATCCCGGTTGCAGAAGTATTAATAGCATTGATTGCCTGGTATTATTTTAGAAAAGGAAAATGGAAGGAAATAAAGGTTTAAGAAAATTTTATTAAAATTTATTTTATTTATCTGATTTTCTCTGTCGGGTTTAAGTATGGTGAGTGTATATTTTTGTTTACAATTAAAGAATTTACTTGTTTTCAATTTCTTATTGTAAAATATAAAAATAATTATGGCTTTAGCCGGTTAATGCCTTATTAGGTTAAAGCGATTTGAAGGTATCGATAACAAGGAAACCAAAGACTTTAATAAATAAATAATTTTTATTTTCCCATTGCTTTCCACAAATATCCTATGCCTATCAACAAGCCGAACACACCTATGCAGAATAAAAAGATATAAAGACCAATGCCACTGCAAAAAAGCACAGATTGTTGTGGATTTTTTGGGTTAACATACAAGGGCATGGTTTCTTTTATTTGAAGTAAAACTTTATCAGCGGATGTTTTCGAATGATTTGCCTGCCCGCCCAATAACTCTACCAAATATACGCAATGGTTATTATAGTTTTTGTTACCATATACATAACTGTATTCTACCCTTATTGCATAAGGTGTGTTATGACCTGCAGTATATTTACTGTGAAGTTCCATTTTTTTGGATATGACCCTGCACTCCGTTTTGTCCCATCTCTGTACTTTAAAATAAAGTCCAATCATTGAATAACTAAAGTATAATGCTGCTATTCCAATAATGGTGGCAAAAACAAAAGTGAAAAAATTCATTTTAAAACAGGTTAGATGTAGATGTTAAATACAAACTTAAAGGTTTTTGTGATAAATCATAATGGATTACCGGACTTGGAATTGCCTTGCACACAATCGAGAGTGCACTTTTTTGCCTCCGACATTTTAATTACAAATTAATAACCTTGCTTGGGTAGTCTCCAGACTACATCAGGGCGTCTTCAAATCAGAAGATTTGAGTATACAATTAATTAAAAAAACAATGATTACTATTTTTCCTTCCAAACCTCAACCCGGGTTTAGCGTCTCGCTAAGATTTAAAATATCATAATCGTACGCTTGTCAGCAATCAAACGGACGATTATTTAAATGGTACCTAGCGAATGCTCATACTATTTTGTACAAGCATCTACTACCAGGATGGGGGTCGCGAATTGCCTTCATAATGTCGCGAACACCCCTAACACTATAAATCATTCTATTTAACTTTGAAATAAAAATGACTAAGAAACTGAAATAATAATTTCAGTTTCTTAGTCATTTTAAAACTACGAAATAAATTTTTAGAACCGATTTGCCCATCCAAGAAATTCATCAATCAACCCTTTTGGGTTAGATCGAACTGTTCTGTCGACAGGAGTATCAAAAATTTCTAACTCATGCATTAAAACCGGAATATTTTTACCAAATTTTGATTCTATAATTTTCTCATTAAATAGCCTATTTATAAGCAAAATTATTTCTTCATAAAATTCATGAGTAAACATTCCTCCTTTTTCAAGCAGTTCTTCAAAAAGGTCATCATCATCTTCGGCTTTTTTATTTTCTTTTTCAGAATAAAAATAGGGGGTATTGTTAAACCAAATGGCTAATAATTTATCTTCTCCTCCAATTTCTTCAATAGTTTCTTGTAGCCAAAATGCAAAATTCCATTTTGCTTCTTGTGGGCTCGATGCTTTTGCAATGTTATTTTCATAGTTTGAAATTGTATTATAGCTGATATATATAATTGGGTGTCGATCATCATCTTCCAAACAGTCATAATAAAACGACAAGGCATAAATATCTTCAATAATGTTGCTATCAATGTTATGAACAGCATTCTTCATTTTATTATATGAAGCTTCAATAAAGTTTTGCTTGGGTGTACTCATATTAAAATAGTAGATTAATTCTAAAATATTTTTTTAAATAAAAATCTAAACTAAATAGAAATGCATTATTTATTACAGATTTTAATATAAGAATGATAAAGTTTTCACTTACCACTTTTTAAATAGTTTTTCTATTACCATTCCATTCTTTTTAAGAAGTTTTCAAAGATGCCCTCCTTCATTAAATTTTATTGAATCGGTTTTGTTTAAGGTTTAATGTCAGGTGAGACACCTGACAAGGGAGGAAATTTATTTTATTTATAGCTTTATTAAACTTACTCGCTACTTTAAAATAAAAAAACCTTCACAAACGAAGGCTTTTTTTATAATAAAATTTATTGTCATTAAATCAAAAGCCTCATTGGTTCTTCCAACAAACCTTTTAATGTTTTAAGGAAATCTGCCCCTGTTGCACCATCAACCACACGATGATCGCAGGAAAGAGTAACTTTCATAATGTTTCCTACTTTAATTTCACCATCTTTTACAATCGGGGTTTGTTTAATACCACCAACTGCTAAAATACAAGAGTTTGGAGGGTTAATGATGGCAGTAAATTCTTCAATACCAAACATACCTAAATTGGAAATTGAAAATGTACTTCCTTCCATTTCCTGAGGCTGCAATTTTTTCACTTTTGCTTTCCCTCCTAAATCTTTTGCTTCGATGGATATTTGTGAAAGTGATTTTCCATCGGCAAAACGAATTACCGGAACCAATAAACCATCTTCTACAGCTACTGCCATACCTATACTCACATGATGGTTATAACGTATTTTATCACCCAACCAGGATGAATTAACTGCCGGATGCCTTCTTAAAGCCATTGCCACACCTTTAATTACTATATCGTTAAAAGAAATCTTCACCGGCGAAAATTCATTCATACCTTCTCTTGCATTTACTGCTTTATCCATATTTATTTCCATAGTAAGGAAAAAATGAGGTGCAGTAAACAAACTTTCTGACAATCTTCTCGCAATAACTTTGCGCATTTGAGAAAGAGATACCTCGTCAAAAGTTTCGGTTCCTGAATAGGTTGAAACATTTATTACAGGTTTACTTTCTGTTTTGGGTTGTTCTTTTTCTTTAGTTTTGGCAGAAGGTACAAATGATTCAATATCTTTCTTTACAATCCTTCCGTTTTCACCTGTTCCTTTAACTTCTGTGATTGTAATTCCTTTTTCTTTGGCCAAAACCTTTGCCAATGGCGAAATTTTTATTCTTTCACCATGTGCATCGGTATCATCCGAAATAGATTCATTTTCTTTTTGAGGTTCTGATGTTTTAATTTCAGCCTCAGTTTTATTTTCTGCTTTAGGTTGAGCTGTTGATTCTGTTTTATTGCCACCTTCTAATAAACTTTTAAAGTCTACACCTGCTTCACCTACAATGGCAAGTACAGCTCCCGGAGAGATTGTTTTTCCGACTCCAACACCTACATATAATAATGTACCACTTTCGGTAGATTCAAAATCCATTGTGGCTTTGTCTGTTTCTATTTCGGCTAAAAGATCACCCGATTTTATTTTATCACCTACTTTTTTATGCCATTGAACAAGCGTTCCTTCCGTCATTGTATCCGTCATCTTCGGCATTAAAATGCTTGTGGCGTTCACTTTTTCGGCAGATTTATCAGATTTTTTCTCGATTTCCGGTGCAGGTGAAGTGTTGGCATTTTCTGCAGGTTTATTTTCTTTTGTTTCAGCTTTTGGTTTATCACCGGTTAATAAACTTTGAAAATCTTCTCCACTTTTACCTATTATAGCTAAAATACCATCTATGGCCACCGCTTCTTTTTCTTTTGGACCAACATATAATAAGGTTCCGCTTTCAGGCGATTCAAAATCCATTGTTGCTTTATCCGTTTCTATCTCCGCTAATAAATCCCCTGATTTTACATTATCCCCTACCTTTTTGTGCCAGGCGGCAATGACACCTTCGGTCATGGTGTCACTCATCTTGGGCATTCTAATTACTTCAGCCATATTATAATCTTAATATAATTTATTTACAGGTTAACAGACTTTAAAAATAATAGTTATTTAAACAATAATGTAAAATTATTTTTTTTCGTTTTTCAAAATTAGTTTTAATTCCATTTTAAATGCAAATATAATTTAATTAAACTTTGCCCTCTCATAATTCCTATATTGTTTTCCGTAAAAAAAGAGGGTTATGTAAAGATACCACCATTTTATCCCAAAACTTTCCTCGTATTAGATAATGAATTATTTTCTTTAACAACTGATTTTAAATGAGAGTAGTGTCTCTGACAAAGCTTATTAATCAAATTTGTGATTTTAGCCGGTACTGATCGAGGCGGAGTTTCCACCGTCTATTTTACATCTAAATGAAAAGGGAAGAATAGAGGCGTAATTACTTAAATTCAACAATATCTGCAGTTACAATACAGGTAACCGTGTGATATGTGTACATCAAAAAAAATGCTGTTTTAAAATTTACAGTAATATTTGCCAGGGCTTGATTAGATTTTAAGGGATTAGCTGATAATAATTGCTGCTTAGCATCATTAACTAATGTTTCTTTATCAAAGCCACCAATTCCCAAAATATATTTTGCAGTAGATTTGCCTTGAGCATTCATTTTAATATAACTAAAATTTGCAGAACCAAGTGCAGCTGAATTTGTTAAATATCCTACGTGCATAGATGTAATGCAACTAGGCATTGATATTGCTAAAATAGCTAAAAATAATACGAATACTATTGATTTTTTCATTTTATTACTTTTTAAAGGGGTGTTAATCATTTTTTTTGATTTTTAATTTAATTAGTTGAAAGCAATTAAACCAACTAATTTCAAAATTGTTTAAAAGGATTATTACTTTTACAAAATAATTTTATTTGCAAAGTTTATGAGTCTTAACCTCTTCATTTTTAAATTCATTATTATTAATTTATTATATTTTGCTTGCCTTTAATTTTTCTTGTAATCCTATTTATCTTCTCCTGCCGGGAATTTAGCTATCTATCTATAAACGATTTTAACATTTATGAAATATAATACCTATGATACAAAACTTATTTTTATGAAAAAAATTCTTTCCTTTTTATTTATTTTATTTAGCAACTTCTCATTTGGGCAGTCAGCTCAGGAATTTAAAATTTTAACAATTGCCCAAACAGGATTTTCGGAAGAAAGATTAAAAAAGTTAGATAATTATCTACAAAGTATAATAAATGATGGAATAGCTCCAAACGCTGTAAGTATTGTAGTTCATAAAGGTAATATTGTGCACTTTAAAGCTTTTGGTTTCAGTAATCTGGAAAATAAAACGCCATTAAAACGTGATGATATTTTCAGAATAGCCTCACAATCAAAAGCCATCACTACAGTAGGTTTAATGATATTGTTTGAAGAAGGGAAATTTTCATTGGATGATCCTATATCAAAATATATTCCTGAATTTGAAAATCCACAAGTTTTTATTAGTTATGATTCTGTTTCTCATAAGGTTAATACCAGACCGGCAAAATCAGAAATAACTATTAGACAGTTGTTAAGCCATAATGCAGGTATTCCTTACGATCATCCTTTGCAAGAATTACCTGAATATAAAGTTCCGTTTCTTTTCTCACTCCAAAATGAAACGCTTGCTCAAGTAATTCCCAAATTAGCAAAAAGACCATTAATGTTCGATCCGGGTGAAAAATTTACTTATGGTTTAAATACCGATATCTTAGGTTATCTCATCGAAAAACTTTCCGGGAAAAATTTAGATGTTTTTTTACATGAAAAAATAATTGATCCATTAGGAATGAAGGACACTTACTTTTATTTACCTGATAAAAAAGCACCTCGTTTGGTAGAAGTATATTCAAAAGCCAAACCGGAGGATAAGCTTACTGTTCATCAAAATGAATTATTTAGAAAATTTCCAATAAGTGGTGCAAAAACTTATTTTTCGGGCGGTGCCGGTTTGGTTAGCACTGCTGAAGATTATGCGAAATTTATACAAATGATACTTAATGGAGGTTGGTTTAATAAAAAAAATATTTTAAGTAGAAAAACAATTGATTTGATGAGCCGTAATCAAATAGGAGAAGCAACCGTTTGGGAAAGACAGGATAAATTTGGATTGGGATTTCAAATTATCACTGAAAAATCACATTATGGTGACAATGCATCAGTTAATTCTCTCACTTGGGGTGGGTTATTTTGTTCTGAATATACGATTGATCCGAAAGAAGAGCTGATTATGATGGTTTTAACAAACGTTCACCCTTATTGCTTTTATTCGGATTTTGTTCATAAATACCGAACCTTAGTTTACCAGGCTTTAAAATGAGATTTTTAAGAAGATTGATAAAAAAAGATTCTGCACTTCATAATTTTTCGCCGGGCATTGCGAAATCATAGATAAAAGTAATTTAAAATACGCATTGATCCATAAATGGAGATTCGTTTCTCAACCATGATCAGCCTAAGTTAACCGGTTTTTGAATAAAATTTTTCAAAACCTTTTTATTAAAAACAAAAAAACCTGTATAATATTTTATACAGGTTTTTAGAAAAAATTTTAAAATTATATTGAACTCGATACAAGTTTTAATTCCTTTTTATGTATCGCATAATCATCTTTACCAAATCTCTTCAACATCTTATAATGCGAAACCAAGGCGGAGCCGAAGGTTTTATTTTCTATATAAGGTAAATTAAATTCATGAGCGGTTTCGCGTACAATATGAGAAATATTGGTATAATGAATATGACAAATTTTTGGAAACAGGTGATGTTCTACCTGCATATTTAAACCGCCACAAAAGAAATTGACAATAGGATTTTTGCTGTCAAAATTGGCTGTTGTTTTCATTTGATGAGCAGCCCAATCATCCACTATATTTCCTTCGTTATTTGGTGTCGGAAAAGTTGTTCCTTCCACAACATGAGCCAATTGAAAAACAAGACCAAGTACCACGCCTTCAGCTAAATGCATGCACACAAAGCCAATTAAAAATTGCCACCAGGTTACATTTAAAACTATTAAAGGAATAATTATGAATAAAGCATAATACAGGCCTTTATAAAAAAACAAATTAAAATATTCTTTTCTAGGATGATTGGAGTTATCATAATTACCAATCTTTTTCTGAAAAAATTTTACATAATCCTTTCTAAATACCCACGAAAGGGAGGCAAAGCCATACAGCAAAAAGGCATAAAAATGTTGAAATTTATGAACAGGTTTCAATTTGTCTTCCGGAGATAATCTTATCAGCCCCGGTGCAACTTCTATATCCTCATCGTGCCCGGGAATGTTGGTATATGTATGATGTACTACATTGTGAGTAATGCTCCACATATATGGGTTTGCTCCCAAAATATTAAATACAATTGAAAATATTTTGTTGATGGCAGGATTTTCTGACAAAGAACCATGAATAGCATCATGGGCTACATTAAAACCAATAAATGCAGCAAACATACCAAGTAAAATGGCAAGTATAAGCATTTCAAAATGATTAAATCTATTACTAATCATTAAAGCATATAGTACAACAAAAGAGCCTAAGAAAAATGTAATTTTGCTCCACATAGTAAAATTGGCATTTTTTGAAATATTATTTTCTTTAAAATAATTTTCTACTCTTTCTTTAAGAACCGGATAAAATTCAGAATTTTTAGTTTCTGTAAAACGAAGTTTTTGAATCATATTAAATAAAAAATATTTCCTGCTTTTACTAATTTACAAATTTACGGAAAAATGCAATATCTTTTGCTAAAAGTAATATTATGTCAATAAAAAAATTTGTATGGGCTTGAAAACTATTCATAATCGGTAAATACGATAATAGTTGTCGTTCAGATGTATGAATAGATGAAGATAAATTCTTTTTCAAGTTTTTGAAGCAGAACCTATCATAAAATACAAAATAATTCTATGTCAAAACCGAATGTTTATAAATTCTTCTTTCTCAATTCGTCCCTTATTTCTATTAAAAGCTTTTCTTCAGCACTTGGTTCAGGAGCAGCAGCAGGTATGCCGGCTTCTTTTCTTTGAAGCCTTGTAATGGCCTTCACCATTAAAAAAACAATAAAAGCAAGAATTAAAAAATTAATAATAATAGTTACAAAATTTCCATAGGCTAAAATGGGTCCAAATTCTCTTGCCTTATCCAGAGAAGGATGATTGCCATTGTGTGCCTGAATGTATTCGTTTATATCTTTTGCTGCTTTTGGGTTTAATGGTAAATATAAATTACTGAAATCTACCTTACCGAAAATTCCGGCAACAGGCATAATCAAATCTTTCACTACCGAATCAACAATTCTACCAAAAGAGGCACCGATAATCACACCGATTGCCAAATCAACAACATTGCCTTTTAAGGCAAACTCTTTGAAATCTTTAAAAATCATATCGAATTTTAATTAGTAAAGACGAAAATTATAAAAAATATTTAGAAAAATAAATAAATTCTTATTTGCCTTGATTTTTAATATGAATCAATTGTAGTTAATTTAAATTACTAATTTTCATTTTAATAATTAGATTCAGTTGATGGCAGGTGATTAAATCAGAAAAAATGAATTGTATTAATATACCATTATTCGTATTTTTGTTCTATTATTTAAATAGATCATGAGAAAAATAATTAATAAGTGAGAAAAGTCAATCCTTATACATTTAATATGACTTTAAATATACATTATTTAACGCTTGAGTAATAATTGAAATCATGGAAGTAATTAATATCAAAGCATATACAAAAGATGTTTCGCAAATAAATGCTCTTAAAGCTTTTATGAAAGCTTTAAAAATTAAATTTGAGCTTGAGTCGGATGAACCTTACAATCCCGAATTTGTGGAAATGATAAAGAAGGGAGAGAAAGATTTGGAAGAAGGTAAGGGAGTTAAAATAACGATAGATGAACTGAACGCCTTATGGAAGTAATCTTTACCCCAAAAGCAAAAGAACATTTAGATTATTGGATTTTAACAGGCAACAAAACCATACTTAAAAAAATAGCAGAACTTACGCAATCCATAATAGAAAAACCATATTATGGTATCGGAAAACCGGAACCTCTTAAACATCAACTTGCAGGTTACCGGTCAAGAAGGATAAATAATGAACATAGATTTGTTTACAATGTGATTGATAATGTCATCTTTGTACAATCCCTTAAAGGGCATTATTAAAAAATTTATTGCAGAGTTTTCTTCCAATAATTTTGCATAGCATTATCACCACACCATTTAAGCGTGTCAGCATAACAAACATAACATTGAATTTATTGATAGAAGGTTAAATCACTATTTTTGATATTGATTTGCTGCCTGAACAAACTTTTTAGTCCGCTGCCCAAATTTATATGAGATTGGGATTGATTGTTATTGATAAAATTAGCGTTCGAAATAGCCGGTGTAACTATTTCTTCAAAATAATCAGGAGGGATGGATGTTGGTTTTTCGGAATATAAATTATTTTCTGTTGTTATAATTCCATTATTTAAATGTTTCTTTAGTTCAAGTATTATTGAAATACTGTTTGTGCATGATTTAAACATAGCTTCATTCTGCCCTGCTTTAGATTGGTATACTATCACTTTGCTTATATCCATCCTGCCGAATCTTTCTTCCAGAACCAATAATTTATAGTTTGTTTTAATTTCCTGCTCAATCAATTGGTTTTTAATGTTTCCTTCGGGTATTGAACCTATTGCTATTTTTAAAGCGTTTAAATCTTGTTTTAAAATATCTATCCTGTTCTTTAAAGCATTATACCTGTTTAAATATTTTTCGGCTTTTAATTCAAATCCCATCTTTTTGTATTCATAATCTTTCTTACGAAAATTTAATTCGCTCAAAACCTGATCGCACTCCGGTACAGAATTCAGTTTTACACTGTTTAAGCTCATAATATTATAATTTATGTATATGGTTTGTTAATCAAATATACATAAATTTATGCAGATGATCAATGTTAATTTTCTCTTAAAATTATTTTTTTTTAATTTTTTTTAATATTCTCATTTTAAAAAAATAAAAAAATAAAGTTCTTTATCTCAATTTATTTGAATAAACGTATAAATTAAAATTATTTTCACATCTCGAAGATACTTTATAACTTGCCCTTTATAATCATAGTTTTTATATGTTTGTTTTTTAATTACAAAATCCACAATATATTTTCAAAATAATCGCGTAAAAAAAAGTCTAAGCATGAATCCGGGAGAAAAAACGTATAAATTCAAAGCCTTAAAATCTTATTCTTCAACAGAGAGTTTTCAGGGTGATCAAAAAAACTACAGGAAAGTATTCGAAAATGCAGAAACCACTTATATATATTGTGAGCTTTCATTTTATAATAAATTATTTGATGAGGAAGATTGGAAGGCTAAGATTATTTTAAAAGGCTTTTCGGTAAGTGCCGATAACAAACGAACTGAACTGTGCAACCTCGAAGTTGAAAAAGATGTGAGTAAAGATGAAAATGTTGTGGTGGTAAGAAACAGTTGGGGAATGACTACACCGGGTTCGTTTTGGAAAAGAGGTGATTACGATTGGGAAGCCTATATTGATGGTGATTTGGTAGGTACTCATAGGTTTCATGTTGAAGATGGAGGTTTAGTAACCAACGATAATAATCCATATTTTACATTGAAAACCGTAAAAATGTATGAAGGTCCCTATGATGGAGTAACCTTGGGCGACAGAAAATATTTGGTACAGTTTTCGGCAGCAACAACCAGATACATTTTTGCGGAATTAACAATAGAAAATGGTCAAAATGCATATTGGTTCTGTGAAGTATTTTTTAATTTTTATAATGATGCAGGTCAGTTAAAAGGTGTTACTTCTAATATTGTGCTTGTATCTCCGGAGCAAACCGAAATTAGTATTACTTCGGGTTGGGGAGCTCAACAAACCGGTACCTGGTTTAATGATAAATACAAAATAGAAATTGTATTTATGGATACATTAGTTGCTGTTGTTCCTTTTGAAGTCGGATCGGAAGCAGTTGAAGGCCTTCCACAAGTATTTACAGGAGATAGTTTTGGAGATATGGCTCCAATGGCTTCAATTAAAGGCCCTGAAGGAGAAACGTTGGACGATGTGCTTAAAAAGCTAAACGAAATGCTTGGCTTGCAAGATGTAAAAGGAAAAATTAATGACTATACATCTTATCTTAACTTTTTAAAATTAAGAAAAGAACAAGGCTTTGAAGAAACTCAGCAAATAAGTTTGCATACAGTTTTTACAGGTAACCCGGGAACAGGTAAAACTACAGTTGCTCATTTATTGGGTAAAATTTATCAAAAAATGGGTTTACTTTCCAAAGGAACTGTTACAGAAGTGGGCAGGGCAGAACTTGTAGGTAAATACATTGGTCAAACTGCACCAAAAGTTAAAGAAGTTATAGAAAAAGCCCGTGGCGGAGTATTGTTTATTGATGAAGCTTATGCTCTAATGCGCAGTGAAAATGATGAACAGGATTTTGGCAGAGAGGTAATAGAAGTTTTAATAAAAGAAATGTCGGAAGGTGAAGGCGATCTTGCCATTTTAGTGGCCGGATATCCACAACCGATGAATACTTTTTTAAATTCAAACCCGGGTTTAAGATCCAGATTTAATTTATTTTTTCACTTTCCCGATTATTTACCTCAAGATCTTTTAGAAATACTGGATATGAAAGCTACTCAGAAAGGAGTTGTTTTCTCGGAAGAAGCAAGAGCGTTTCTATATGAAAAGTTAATAGATGCTTTCCGAAATAGGGACAAAACGTTTGGTAATGCACGCTTGGTTAACTCATGGGTTGAAGAAGCTAAAATGAACATGGGTTTAAGAATAATTCGTTCTTCCAAGGATTTAAATTCTCTTACACATGATCAAATGAAAGAAATTACCATTGATGATGTGAAAGGAATGTTTAAAACCACCATGAATTCCTTACCCGACATTAAAATAGATGAAAACTTACTGCACGAATCTTTAAACGAACTTAATAATTTAATAGGATTGGCTTCTGTTAAAGCCGAAATGAATGAATTAGTTAAGCTGGTTAAGTATTATAAAGAATCGGGTAAAGATGTTTTAAATAAATTTTCTTTACATACCGTTTTTTCAGGCAACCCGGGTACGGGGAAGACAACAGTTGCCCGTATTTTAGCTAAAACTTTCAAAGCGCTAGGCATTTTAGAAAGAGGACATCAGGTTGAATGTGATAGGCAGGCATTGGTTGCAGGATATGTAGGGCAAACGGCTATTAAAACCCAATCTTTAATCGACAAGGCCTTGGGTGGTGTTTTATTTATAGATGAAGCTTATGCACTTTCGCAGGGAGGAGATAATGATTTCGGCAGAGAAGCTATTGAAACGTTATTAAAGCAGATGGAGGATAAGCGTGGGCAGTTTGTAGTTGTAACTGCGGGATATACTGATAATATGAGTCATTTTTTAGAAATGAACCCCGGTTTAAAATCTCGTTTCGATCGTGAAATTCATTTTGAAGATTACAATGCTGATGAATTGTATCAGATTGCTAAAATGATGTTGAAAAATGAAGGCTTAGCTCCTGACGATGAAGCAGATACAATGATAAAAGAATATTTGGTATACCTGCATCAAAAACGCGACAAGTTTTTTGGAAATGCCCGTTCAGTAAGAAAAATAATTGAGCAGATAACCAAAAATCAAAACTTAAGAATGGCTTCTCTTCCGCGAGACGAACGTACTGCCGAACATATGCAAACACTTACTGCCGATGATGTGAAAGAATTTAAGGTAGGAGGTGAAATAGTCTCAACCGGAATAGGTTTTAAATTTGGCGGGGCAGCAGGCAAATAGTTATTTTATATTATTTATTTTTGATAAAAAAAACCCTCCAAATTACCGGAGGGTTTTTTTTATCAAATGAAAAAAATTATTTTACTTTGTATTATTATTCGCTGATGTGCAGGAAACATTTTTGTAAACCACGCACTCACCTTTTTTATTAATATAAAAATAATCATCATCTCTGGTAGGTATTACCCTTGCCAAACCTTCTAAAAAACTATCCACGGAAAAATATTTCAAAGGAATAATAACTTGCCCTTTTAAATTTAAAAAACCGTATTTACCATTTTTTCTGGCTCCCATAAGCCCTTCACTGGGGTAATAAAGAATATCATACTCCATTGGTACTATTATTTTTCCGTCTTTATTAATAAAGCCCCATTTTTCTTTTAATTGCACCATGGCTATACCTTCCGAAAAATAACTTACACCATCAAAAGAGATTGGAATGACAATTTTGCCTTTTTTATCAATAAAACCCCATTTACCGTTTTTCTCAACAGCGGCCAAACCTTCCGAGAACGAATGTGAGCCGGTGAACGAAATTGGAATAACAATTTTACCTGACGTATCAACATATCCGATTTTTGAATCTTTTTCAACCTTTGCCATACCTTCACTAAAATTATCTATTTTATCAAACGGCATTTCAATTAAAGTTTGACCTGTAGGATCTATATATTGAAATATGTTTTCTTTTTTTACCAATGCTTTCCCATTTACAAACGGATGCGCTTCTTTATACGTCATTGGGATAATTATAGTGCCATTTTTATTCATATATCCATAAATACTGTCACCGGATGAGAAAGAAGCCAATCCATTTGAAAAAGGTTTAATATGTTCATAATAATATGGAATAGCCGTTCTACCATCTTTACCGACACCACCATATCTTTTATTACTTTTTATTATTCCGATTCCTTCCGAAAAAGCATCTACATCATCATATTGAATTGGAACTACTACTTTCCCCCGATGATCAATGTAACCCCACCTTGTGCCTTGCCTTGCAGCAGCGAGCCCATCAGAAAAATAAGAAATTTCGTCGTAAACTGTGGGAATTACCAATGTGCCTTTCTTATCAGTAAAACCATTCTTTCTGTTTTTTTCGGCCATTGCAATCCCATCAGAAAATGAATGCACTCCATCGAATTTTAAAGGAATTACTTCTTTCCCTGTTTTATCGATAAAGCCCCATCTATGTAATTTTTCCACGCGTGCCATCCCTTCCGAAAAAGATGATACATAATCATAATCCAAAGTAAAAGCCAATTTTCCCAATGAATCTATAAAAGAAGTTTTACCATTGTTAATCACTTTTGCCAAACCTTCTCTGAACTCAAAGGCCATATCGTATTTTGGCATTATTATAATGGAATCCGAATCATTTTTTTTAAATCCATACAATCCATTTTCAGAAAAAGGAATTAGTTTTTGACCGGAAACAGGTTTTGAAAAAATAATTGCTACTATTAAAGCAGCGATTTTGATAAAGTATTTGTGGAACATAATTATTAACAGGGAGATACCTGAGATCAGTAAAAAAATAAATATTTATTTTACGAAAAAAATCCTTTCAAGGATTCATTTTTTATCATCAAAGTTATAAATATTACAAACATGGCGTAAGTTTATTGTAATTTTTTGAAATATAACCATAAAAAAAACCCATAAAAAATTACATTTACACTTTATTTGTATTGTAAATGAATTTGATTCTTCTTTTTGCATTGGCTGTAGCACCCGGTTTAGCTATTGCATTTTATATTTATGAAAGGGATAAATTAGATAAAGAGCCAATGCGCTTACTTATTATCTCTTTTTTGCTTGGTGCTGTAAGTGTTATACCTGCAATGGTTATTGAAGAAACTGCTGAGTTTATAGGTATTTTAAATACAGGTGAGTTTTTAAGAAGCGCACCTTATGCTTTAATGGTTGGCTTTACTGAAGAATTATGTAAATATAGTTTTTTAATGATTTTTGCTTTTCCGAAAAAAGATTTTAACGAACCCTTTGATGGAATTACTTATGGTGTGATGGTTGCAATGGGTTTTGCCACTTTAGAAAATATTTTTTATATAATGTTTGATCAGGATGAACCTTATAAAACAGCATTATTCAGGATGTTCTCTGCTGTGCCGGCTCATGCCTGTTTTGGAATTTTGATGGGTTATTATATTGGCTTGGCAAAGTTTAAACAGGTTAAAAGCTATACACTTAAAATTACTGCAATTGTTATTGCAGGTTTATTTCATGCCGCTTACGATTTTTTTATTCTCATTCATCAAATACCTTCATTAGCTGTTGGTGCAGTGGTTGCTTTGGTTATTGCTATCCGATTGTCACTGAAAGCAATAAGAATACATCATCATAATTCCCCTTTTTTTAAAGAGTGATATAAATAATAGTTTCCGGTTCAAATATTTATCTTATTTTCTATATATTCAATAATTTCTTTTTCATTTTCAGGGTGAAACCATGTTATTGATTCGTCTTTTTTGAACCACGTCATTTGCCTTTTTGCATACCTGCGACTATTTCTTTTTAATAACCTTATCATTTCCGGTTCATCATATTTCCCATCCATAAAATCAAAAATTTCACTGTATCCCACTGTTTGTAATGCATTGTGATCTTTGAAAGGGTATAAATTTCCGGCTTCTTCAATCAAACCATTTTTAATCATTTCATCCATTCTTCTATTTATTCTTTCATACAATTCTTCTCTATCTCTATTTAAACCTATTTTAATAATTTTAAAAGGCCTGTCTTTCTTTTGTCCGAACCTAAATGATGAATAAGTTTTACCAGTTTGAAGGCAAACTTCTAAAGCCCTCATAACTCTATGTGGGTTTTCGGCATCAACTAATTTTGCGAATTTTGGATCCAGCACTTCCAATTCGTTAAATAATATTTTTAAACCTTCATTTTTTAATCTTTCTTCCAGCACATTTCTGATACTCCGGTCTGCCTCAGGTATATCATCCATACCTTCACACAAAATTTTTACATATAAACCCGAACCTCCCGTTGCAATAACTATTTTTTTTTGTTTGAATAATTGTTGAAGTAAATCAAGAGCATCTTTTTCGAAATCTCCCACGTTATATTGTTCATAAATACTTTTAGAATCTACAAAATGATGTTTGATATTTTGCATTTCATTTGCTGTCGGTTTGGCTGTACCAATATTTAATTCTTTAAAAAATTGTCGCGAATCCGTTGAAATTATTTCTGTTTTAAAATAATTTGCTAAATGAATACATAAATCCGTCTTACCTACTGCGGTTGCGCCAACTATCATTATCAATGTACTTTCCATTATTTAATAAAAATTATTTTCCGAACTATTTTAAAATGGTTAAGTGAAGAATACAAAAAATTTGAAAATGAGATAAAAAAAATTACTTTAGTGTATTTTTGACTTAAACCTGCAAAATTTAATTTTTGAAAAAGTATTTATAAATTTAAATGGATTCAATTATTAAAAATAAAACCAGAGCAGAATTAACAGCTGAAATTGAACATTTACAACAATTGCTTGCCGACCGAAGCAATAAAATTAATTTAAAAAAGCCCGGTATAAAAGAACAATATGCACTGGCTGATGAAGAAACCTTTAAAATATTAATAGAGAACGCCCCCGCCTTAATGAGAATGGCTGATCATTATGGTAATTTTTATTTTTTCAGTAAACCCTGGCTTGCCTTTACAGGTAAAACAGTTGAAGAAGAATCGAATGGGAGATGGAAAACTAATGTCCATCCTTTGGATATAGATCAGGTTAATAATCAACTTTCAAAAGCTTTTAAAAAACATAAAAATTTCGAAATAACTTATCGATTAAAGAAATATAATAAGGAATATAGCTGGGTTTTAGAAAAGGGAACTCCATATTCCGACCCGCATGGTGGGTTTAAAGGATATATAACTTCTGTAATTGATGTAACCGAACAAAGAGCAACTGAAGAGATAAGGCAGCAAGAACAAGTATCAAAAGACACAGAGGATAAATTTCATGAAGCTATAGCGAATATAAATCTTTGCGGTATCACTATCCGACGAGATGGCACTATCACTTTTATCAATAAATATATGTTAAAAGTGACCGGTTTTACAGAAAGTGAAACCTTGGGAAAAGATTTTTTCGAAATTTTTGTTTCACAAAAAGAAAAATTAGCCAGAAGATTAGATTTCGAAAATGCTTTTTTAAACCAGGGCTTATTAACCAGTGTGGAGAGAACACTACTCGCCAAAGATGGTTCTTTAAAGTATATTTTGTTCAGATCTTATATTTTAAATAATCATTTGGGTGAAATATCAGGCATTACACGCATTGGTGAAGATGTAACTGAAAAAAGGGAATATGAACGAAAACTTACCCATACCAATGCTCAACTACAGGATTTGTTTGATAATGCAAACGATCTAATTCAAATATTTTCTCTGCAAGGTGATATAATGTTTGCTAACAAGGCCTGGAAAAATAAATTGGGATACTCAGATGAAGAAATTTCCACATTAAAAATTATAAATATTGTTCATCCTGAATACCTTAGAAATACTTTACGAAAATTAAAAAGAATTTTAAAAGGAGAATCAAATTCATCTTTTGAAACTGTATTCGTTAGTAAGCAAGGTAAAAGTATTTATTTAGAGGGTAGTGTAACATGCAGATATGAAAACAATATCCCTACTGCTTTTAGGTGTATTTTATATGACGTAACCGATACCATCCGGGCTGAAAAGGCTCAGCAATTGTATTATAGAATTAGTAGTTTGGTAACAGAAAGTAATAACCTTGATAACCTTTATCGCAATATCCATGGTGAATTATCAAAAGTAGTGGACGCAGAAAATTTTTATATTACATTATATAATGCTGAAACTAATTATTTACATTTTCCATATTATGTAGATGAAGTTATATTTGGAGATTTTAGGATAACACAACGAAGAGTAGGAAAAGGTTTGATTGAATATGGATTATTTCATCAAAAGCCTTTAATTTTATTTGAAGATGATATTAATAGACTTATTGAAAACGGTGAAGTTGAAATATATAATACTCCACCAAAAGTTTGGATGGGTGTACCTCTTAAAATTGAAAACAGGATAACAGGTTTCATATCTTTAAGATCCTATAAAAGCAGAAATACATTTAATGAAAAAGACCTTGAACTATTAGATTTTATTTCGGGTCAAATTGCTATAGCGATTGAAAGAAAACAATTCGAAGATAAATTAAGCAAACAAACTGCAAGGCTAAATGCTATTTTTGAAAGCGGTTCACATTTAATGTGGTCTGTGAACAGAAAGCTTTTACTTACATCGTTTAATAATAATTACGCTGATTTTATCGGCAGTCAATATTCTATCCGTCCGATACCTAATGTAAATATCGATAAAGTGCGCAGTAAAATGACTGCTGATGAAAACCAATGGGCGTGGAATAGAAGATATTTGTCTGCCTTTCAAGGTAAATTACAATACTTTGAAATCAGTACTTCAAATAAAAAGAAACAACTGTCAACTTGGTGGGAAGTTTATTTAAACCCGATATACTCTTCTGATGGGAGCATTGAAGAAGTATCGGCCATTGCACATGATATAACTAAAAAGAAAAATGCTGAAATTGCGCTTCGTGAGAGCGAAGAAAAATTCAGAGATATTTTTGAATCTTTTCAGGATGTTTATTACCGTTCGGATTTGGAAGGAAATATAACTATGATAAGTCCTTCAATTGAAGAAATATTGGGATATACACAAGAAGAAGTGATCGGTAAAAGAACTGAAGTGTTTCTTGGAGATATTTTAAAAACAAAAAATTCTTTTCAAAGACTTTTAAAAAATGGATTTTTAAAAAATTTCGAAGCCGATTTGATTACTAAATCAGGGAAGACCATTCAATTTATTTTAAATATTCGACTTATTTATAATGAAAATAATAAACCGGTTGAAATAGAAGGTGTTGCAAGAGATATAACCGCCATAAAAAAATATGCAGAGGAATTAATAATGGCTAAAGAGTTAGCCGAAAAATCGTTAAAGGTGAAAGAAAGTTTCTTGGCTAACATGAGCCACGAAATTAGAACGCCTATGAACGGAATTATAGGAATGATTGATTTATTGGCAGATACTGATCTTGAAAAAAAACAAACAGATTACGTTCAAACTGTTAAACGGTCGTCCGAAACCCTTTTAAATATATTAAATGATATTTTGGATCTATCTAAAATAGAAGCCGGTAAAATGACATTAAACATGTCGCCATTATCAATTGAAGGCACTATTGAAAAGCTGTATGATTTATTTGCTCAACAAGCCAGTGCCAAAAACAATAAAATAAGTTATAAATTACAAACCGGTGTCCCTAAATATATTATTGGTGATGAAACCAGATTATTGCAAGTCCTTTCTAATTTTACATCCAACGCAATAAAGTTTACAGAAGATGGTAAAATTTTAATTTATGTTTCTTTATTACGCGGCACAGGTAATATTATTAAACTTAAAGTTGAAGTTGTTGATACCGGAATTGGAATCGACAAAGAAAAGCACAACATGTTATTTGAAAATTTTAGTCAGCTTGACAATTCATCTTCAAAAAGTTACGGTGGTACGGGCTTAGGTTTATCCATATCAAAAGCGCTTGTAAAAATGATGAATGGAGAAGTAGGGGTTGATTCAACTGCGGGTAGAGGAAGTACATTTTGGTTTACTTTCGAAACAGAAGCCACAACAGTAAGCCCTTCATCCTTACCGATAGGAGAAAATACTTTTAAATCGGGAAATCAATTTGGAATTAACAAACCCTATATTTTATTAACTGATGATAACTCTATAAATCAAAAAGTAGCTTCCGAAATATTAATAAAATCAGGATGTCTGGTCGAAACGGCATCGAGTGGGGAGGAGGCGATAAAAAAAATAAAAGAAAAATATTTAAAAAACGATGCAAAAAAATTTGATCTCATTTTTATGGACATTCAAATGCCGGACATGGATGGACTGGAAACAACTCAATTATTAAAATCATTGAAATTTAATAATTTACCTCCCATTATCGCTATGACAGCTTATGCAATGAAAGAAGATAGGGAAAGGTTTATGCAGGCAGGTATGGACGATTATTTACCAAAACCAATTAAAGCAAATTTGCTTGTACAAAAAGTAAAAGAATGGATGATGCGATTAAGTCAATTTAATAATACAGCAATTCAATTACCAAATTTTGAAAATAAAGAAATGAAAAATGCAGAAATAATAATTGATTATGTCATAAATAATAAAGTTATTACACAATTAATGAAATATACCGGGGTTGATGGCGTGTTTGCCATATTGGAAGAGTTTAAGGAAGAATCTCAAAATTATTTAACAGAAATTAATGAAGCTTATAAACAAAAAGACATTAAAAAAATTTTAAGTAACTTGCACACCATCAAAGGCAATGCCGGAACAATGGGTGCCGATGTTTTTTCTAAACAAGCTGCCATAACTGAAAGATTACTTAAAGCCGATCCGGAAGCAGAAATCGGTAAGGAATTAAATATACTCAAAGAGAAATTTTATCAATTCGCTGAAGAGTTAAAGATCCTTAAAATATAATTTTAAATTTCAGGAGAAGGTGGTTTGAAATAATGAATTTTTCAATTTTAAAAAATATTTTTCACCTCGTAACTTATAAAAAATATTATGAAAAAAGTGTTAATAGCTGAAGATAGTTCTGTTATTCAAAATCTTACAAAAAAAATACTTCAATTTCAAAATTTTGAAATCACTTCAGCCAAAAATGGTGATCAGGTTTTAAAATTAATGGAGAAAGAAAATTTTGATATTTTATTGCTTGATATTAATATGCCTGTGATGGATGGTATGGAATGTGCAACGCGGATAAGAAGCATGGCAGACAAAACTAAATCTTCTATACCAATTATAGCCATTACAGGCAATGCCAAAAATTATTCAATAGAAGATTTTAAAAAAGTGGGAATTAATGAATATTTACCAAAACCTCTTGATTTTGATGCATTGGTAGAAATAGTTATCAAACATACTAATGCCAAAGAATAAGCAAAGTAGAAATCATGGAAATAAAATATACTTCTCATTTTTTAAATAAACTTGAAGATTTATTTTCTGAATCTGATTTTATCCTTCGTTATGAAAAGGGAAGTTTTAAGGCAGGATATTGTGTATTGAAAAGCAATGGGATAGTGGTAGTAAATAAATATTTTACTACTGAAGGGAAAATTAATGCCATTATCGAAATCTTGAGAACTGTACCTATTAATATTGAAAAAATGTGTGAAAAAAATAAATCCCTCTTTGATCAAATAACTAAATAAAATTTACCGGCCAATATAAACCTTTGTTACAAAAATATTTACCGGGTATTTGCAAAATGAATGTTACTATTTTAGGCTCGGGTACCTCACAAGGTGTACCTGTGATAGGTTGTCGTTGTGAAGTTTGCCGGTCGATTGATTTCAGAGATCAACGCCTCAGGGTTTCTGTGCTAATTAATACGGAAAATAAAAACATTGTTATCGATTCAGGACCGGATTTCAGGCAACAAATGTTGCGCGAAAGAGTTGATTTCTTAGACGCACTTATTTTTACCCACGAGCATAAAGACCATACCGCAGGTATGGATGATATAAGAGCTTTTAATTTTCGAAGGTATGGTGTAGAAATAAAAAGTAATACAGACATTTTTAAAATGCCCCTTTATGCCCGCAAAAGTGTAATCGAACAATTAAAAAATGAATTTTCTTATGCATTTGCAGCTGTAAAATATCCGGGATCTCCTCAAATCGACATCAATATTATAGAAAACACACCTTTCTTTATTGATAATGTAAAAATTACACCTGTTGAAGTTTTGCACTATAAATTACCAATTTTTGGGTATCGTATTGGAGATTTTACTTATATAACAGATGCCAATTTTATTTCTGACGAGGAAAAAAATAAAATTAAAGGATCAAAAGTATTGGTAATTAATGCATTACAAAAAGCCAATCATGTTTCACATTATACTCTTTCTCAAGCACTTGAGGTAATTGAAGAAATAAAACCGGATATTGCTTACCTTACTCACATCAGCCATAACATGGGTTTGCATGCAGAAGTTGAAAAAGAATTACCTGCAAATGTACGTATTGCCTTTGATGGCTTGAAATTTGAAATATAATTAAAAATGCAAAATGGATTATTTTTAACCATTAATTATAAACCCAATTTCAAAATATAAACAACTCAAACTTAAATTAATGTATTTTTATAATAATATAATATTTAAAGCGATACTTTTTCTTTTCTTTCCTTTAATAAACGTTTTTGCCCAAACGAATAATGATTTTTTAAATGCAATCCGTAAGGGGGATGCAACTAAAGTAAATTCTTTAATCATTAATAATAATTTTGATCCCAACATTAGAGATTCTACATCAATGACTGCCTTAATGATTGCTTCAAAAAATAATAGCCCGGCTGTTGTGAGGGTTTTGCTTTCTCATAATTCATATCCTTATATTCAGGATAAAAACGGTTGGACTGCACTTCATTGGGCATGTTTAAATAATGATCAGTTACCTATAATTAATACATTTATAAAAAACTCGGGTTATCCGCTTGCCAGAACAAAAAGCGGAAAAACTGCCATTGAAGTTGCCGATAGTACGCACGCTACAGAATCTCTTAAAGCTTTGAGGCAACAGTTAAATTTAGATTTTAATAAAGCAATTACTGATGGTGATTTACAAAAAATCCGCGATTTTATTAATGCAAATGCTGATGTCAATAACAATCAACATGGTTCTATTCAGCAAACACCACTACATGCAGCAGTTTGGACAAATCATGAAGAAATTGTAAGACTTTTACTGAGTAGCGGTGCGAGAATTGATGCACGTGATAGAAATGGAAATACTCCTTTACATTTGGCAGTTATGCGTGGTGACAGCCATATTGAAATTATTAAAATTTTATTGGATTCCGGAGCCAAACAATTTAATAATAAATTAAACCTTTCTCCCATTCAACTCGCCAGAAGGTTGGACCACCCTCAAACCATTCAAATGCTAATTCCTTTTGAAGAATTGGATAAAAAAATTAAAAAATAAAAAAAAAGATTTTCTTTTTTTTTATTTTTTAATTTTTTAATTTTTTTTTCTTTTTTCTTTTTTCCTTTTTTTTATTTCTTTTTTCTTTTTTCTTTTTTCTTTTTTCTTTTTTCTTTTTTCTTTTTTCTTTTTTCTTTTTTCTTTTTTCTTTTTTCTTTACTCTTTCTTCTTTACTCTTTATCCATAATCATCATTGTTATCCTGCTTGTGCACACAAGTTTATTTTGTGAGTTATTGATTTTAATTTCCCAAACATGTGTTTTTCTTCCAATGTGTAAGGCTTTTGCTTTTCCGAAAACCCATGATCCTTCTTCTACTGACCGAATATGATTGGCATTAATTTCCAGACCGAGGCAGTATTGTTTTTCTTCATCAATACATAAAAAAGCTGCCATGCTACCCAAAGTTTCGGCAAACGCTAATGAAGCACCGCCGTGCAATATCCTAATAGGTTGAACAGTGCGATTGTCTACCGGCATTTTTGCCGTAATAAAATCTTCTCCAATTTCTAAAAATTCTATTCCTAAATGATCAACCATTGTATTTTGGCTTCGTTCATTTAATAATTTTATACTTGATTCTTTTTTAAACATAAATAAAAAAATTAAATGTTAGTAAGAGATGTTATTTAAACTATTTTGAAATAGGGGAATTCTTCTCACAGCCTTCATTTTAGTTTTTCAATTAATTTAATGTTGTAAGATTAATTTGATTTAGCGTTTTTTTTTAAATTATGAATATACTGATATTGATAAATTGATAATTATAATTCATTTAATTGATTACTTCTTTTCTTTTGGCTTAGGGATTGCAGTGGAAATCCTATTCTTATGGATTAAGCAAGTGCATTTATATAAATTTTTTCATATATTCTATTTGAATTTATGAGTGAAAAAATCCTTGCTATTAGTTTTGCTCTAACCGTATTGATAACTGTCATTTTATTTTTTCCTTCAGCCACTTTTCTAAGAAAATATTGCCTTATTTCACCCTCCATTTTAACAGCTGAAAGGGCTGCCATGTGAAATAAGCGTTTGAGGTTTTTATTTGCCCTGTGTGAAACTTTATTTTTGGAACGGATGCTGCTTCCTGAATGATATTTAAACGGGGCGCATCCTGCATGGCAGGCAAATTTTCTTGCATTTGAAAATTTAGTAAACCCTTGAGTAGCAATCAGGGTTTGAATGGCAGTTTGCTTACCAATCCCGTCAATGCCAATAATGGTCTCATATTGATTTTTTATGGCTTCATTGTTTTTTATAAGTTTTTCTATTTCATCATCTATTTCCCGGATAGAACTGTTAAGTTGATCAATTAAACTTTTATAACGTTTTTCTTTGTGGCTGTAAAGTTTTTTGTCGGCAAACTTTTTTTCATCTTTAAGTTGGGCCATATATTTTGCCCGGTCACTTACAAGCAAATCCCTTTCAGAATTCAAATAAGCCATGTGATCAAAAACCGGATCAACTGCTTTTAAAAGTATTGCTTTATCAACAAACCGCTTGGCATATAAAGCGATACGTTTTGCATCAAGTTTGTCATCTTTGCCTCTTTGAAGGCCTTGTGAACCTTTAATTTCAGAAGGGTTCTCCATCCACAAACTATAGCCGGCTTCCAATACTCTTTCTTTTAATATACTGCTGTACCGGCCCGTATGTTCAGCACAAAAAAGTACTTCCGGGCCTGTAAGCTGATGGATGCTGAATATTCCTTTCATTTGGTCATGAATACTTTTTTTGTCATTGGCACATTGATAAAAAAAAAATTCTGCTTTATGAGTTAATAAACAAAAATCCAAAGTGCTTTTGCTGATGTCTATTCCAATAAAATGTTTGTAATTAAGCATAAGTTCTTTAATTTTATTTTAGGAAACACTTGAGGGTTAAGAACTGAACGATAACCTAAAAACCTTAACAGGGCAGAATTAAATTCTTATACAGGTCTTACGTTCAGGCAGGAAAAGGTTCCGAATAGGATTATAAGCCAAAAGCTTATTTTTGTGAATGGTTCACCTTTACCTGTCTTAACCTAAAAGTAAAATATATAAATTTATTTTTACTTTCAAAAATTACTATCTTAGATTTTTACAACTATACAAACCTAAGGTTTTTGTGAGGTACGAACAAAAAGATTGTAACGTAAAGCCCGGGCCGCAGGCAAGCCCCAAACATTTATTTTAATTTTTTATAAAGCTAAAATAAAATCAGTGAATAATTATATATTATACAAATCGATTTTATATGATGGTTAATCATAAATATTTGTGTGTAAGATCAGTTAATAAAATAACCTGTAAGAATTGTTTATTTTATTAACATTTTGTTTAAATAAAATAAATTACTTTTGCACCTAATTTTAAATAAACAGGGAATTTTTATAAACATTATAAAGCTTTGACTGACAAATTAATATATTTAATAAGGCATGGCCAAACAGATTATAATAAACAGGGAATTGTTCAGGGTGGAGGAATTGATTCAGATTTAAACGAAATAGGGAGGGAACAAGCCAAAGCGTTTTATAATGTTTATAATTTTATCCCTTTCGATAAAATATATACATCAGCGCTTAAAAGAACCCATCAATCTGTTAATCAATTTTTAGAAAAAAAAATACCCTGGGAAATTTTACCCGGTTTAAATGAAATAAATTGGGGAACCAGAGAAGGACAAAAAATTACACCCCGGGAAGATGCCTATTATCATTGGGTATTAAAACAATGGGGAGAAGGAAATGACAATTTAAGAATTGAAGGTGGAGAAAGTCCTGTTGATGTTCAAATAAGACAATTGGTTGAACTGAAAAAAATCCTTTCACATGAAAATGAAAAAACAGTATTAATATGTATGCATGGCAGGGCTATGAGAATTTTATTATGTACTATTTTAAACCGTCCGTTAAAAGAAATGGATAGCTTTGAACATGAAAACCTGTGTTTATACAAATTGAGTTATAAAAATGATGTTTTTAAAGCAGATCTTTTAAATGATGTTCAACATTTGGAGCACCTCCTTAATGCCAGTTTAAAATAAAATATGAAATAATTACCTTTTAAAATTTAAATTTTCCTTTTATCTAAATTTTATCACCATTAATAATTATAAAGTTTAAATTATATCAATTATCAATCTGATATCAGGTTGGTTATTATTATGAATAGAAAACAAATTTATTGGTTATGCCAAATTGTTGGTTGGACCACTTATGAATTGTATGAAATTTTATTTTTCTCCATTTATCTTCCTACCACCTCAGGTACTTTCATTAATGGCATTGCCAATATTATAATTGGTATTGCTATTACGCATGTTTATAAATTAATAATTGAAAGATTAAATTGGTTGGAATTACCCATTTCCAAACTTTTACCAAGGGTTTTAGTTTCAGTTCTTTTAATGTCTGACCTGATGGCCACTTTTAATATATATCTCGATAAATATACCCTTACAAATATTCAACCCATCACATTTAATATTATGCTTTTAGGTATTGCCAACTTTGGCAGGCATTTTATTATTTGGACCTCCTTATACCATACATTTCATTATTTTGAACACTCCAGAAAAATTCAAATAGAAAAAATTAAACTTTCGGGTGCAAATAAGGAATTTGAATCCAAACTATTAAGATCGCAACTAAATCCACATTTTATTTTTAATGCGCTGAACAGTATAAGAGCGCTTATATTAGAAAATCCGGAAAAAGCACAACTAAGCGTTACCAGATTATCCAATATTCTAAGAAATTCACTACTGGCCGACAGGAGAAAAACCGTTTCACTTAAAGAGGAATTAAAAACTGTAAATGATTATCTCGAACTTGAAAAAATTAGGTATGAAGACAGATTAAATATAAATATTAATATTGATCCTCAATCTCAAGAAATACAAATACCGCCAATGATGTTGCAAACATTAGTTGAAAACGCTATAAAACATGGTGTTTCCAAACCGGTAGACGGTGGTTTTATTGAAATTATTTCTAAAACACAAAATGGTTTTATAAATTTAGTGATCAGAAATACGGGAAAATTTGAGGAAGTTGTTTTTTCGGAAAATACCGGTGGTTTTGGATTGAAAAATACTGAACAACGGTTATCCTTAATTTATGGCGAACTTGCCAGTTTTACAATTAACCAGGAATCTGAAAATATTGTTCGTGCCGAATTACAATTTCCAACAAGCATAATTAATTAAAAATAATAATTAACAGCAATTAATTATTATTTTTAATTTGTTAAAATAACCTATACTTATTTAAGCATGATAAAGGCCATAATTATTGATGATGAAAGACTTGCAAGGAATGAATTAAAAAGACTTTTGGAATCGTTTCCAAAAATAGAGGTAGTGGGTGAAGCATCAAATGCAGAGGAAGCTGTAAAAATAATAGACCAACTGCATCCTGATTTACTGTTTTTGGATATTCAAATGCCCGGTAAAACAGGTTTTGATCTTTTAACTGCACTCGAAACGGGTGTACCCGAAGTTATTTTTACTACTGCATATGACGAATATGCATTAAAAGCTTTTGAATTCAATGCATTAGATTATTTATTAAAACCTATCGATCCTCAACGCCTTGCTGAAGCAATCAGAAAAGTAGAAGAATTCGAAAAGCATGAATCAAACAAGCAGGAAATAAATAAAGCACTTACAGAAAATGATCAGGTGTTTATAAAAGACGGTGAAAAATGTTGGTTTATAAAATTAAATAAAATCAGATTATTCGAATCGATGGGTAATTATGTGAGATTACATTTTGATGATCAAAAGCCGCTGATTCTTAAATCGTTAAATGCTCTTGATGATCGCCTCGATCCTCATACATTTTTTAGAGCAAATAGAAAACATATTATTAATTTACAATGGATTGAAAAAATTGAACCGTGGTTCAGTGGAGGTTTACTTGTTAATTTAAAAGGTGGGGAGAAAATTGAAATTTCTCGCAGGCAGGCTATAAGATTTAAAGAGATGATGAGCTTATAAAAAAATCAATAGTTTTACAATTTAAATATTTCATATAGAACTACATGTACAATTATTTATATGGATAAGATTAAGGTCGCTATTGCAGACGATCACAAAATATTTCGACAAGGTTTAGCCACAACATTAAAAGATGCTTCAGAAATTGAATTAATTTTGGAAGCATCAAACGGAAAAGAATTAATTGATACTTTGGCTGATTATCAGCCCCATGTAATTCTCACCGATATTAATATGCCGGTAATGGATGGAATCGCATCTACACAATTCATCACTAAAAAATACGCTCATATTAAAATACTTGCTTTATCGATGCATGATGATGAATATCACATCTTAAAAATGCTTCATGCAGGGGCCAAAGGTTATTTACTTAAAAGTGCTGAACCGGAGGAAATTATACATGCTATCATTACAGTTTATAAAAGTAATTATTATTTTAATGAGCAAACATCCGTGCTCATGTTAAAAGGATTGATGGCAGATATTGGTAATAATATCGGTGAGCCGGATATAGAAAAAATCGAATTAAGTGAACGTGAAAAACAAGTATTAGAATTAATTTGTATGGAATTTACCAACCATCAAATTGGCGAAAAACTTTGTGTGAGTATGAGAACAATAGAAGGTTACAGAAATAAAATTTATGAAAAAACAAAAACAAAAAGTACAGTTGGCCTGGTAATTTATGCGATCAAAAATGACATAATTGAAATTTGATCATAATATTTTAATGTAAGTTAAATTTTATCTGTAATGAAAAATCAAATTATACTTCTATTATCAATAATATTTTTTAGTAATGCTGCCAATGCTACTAAAATTGAATATTTCCTTTCCATGCCTGAGCCGCATACCCATTATTTTGAAGTGGAAGTGAAAATTACCGATTTCGAGCAGGAGTTTATTGACTTTAAACTTCCGGTATGGGCTCCGGGTTCGTATATGATACGTGAATATGCAAAAAATGTTGAAGGTTTTATTGCAAAAACAGGAACCGGTAAGATATTAAAAAATGAAAAAACCAGAAAAAATACCTGGCGCGTTTTTTCCGAGAATGCTGATATAGTTACTATTACATATAGAGTTTATGCCTTTGAAGCTTCGGTAAGAACCAGTTTTTTAGATGATTCTCACGGATATGTAAATGGCACAAGTGTATTTATGTTTGTACCACAGCTTTTAAAAAATCCACTTACGGTTAATATTAATCCATATAAAACCTGGAAACAAATAACTACAGGCTTGGAAGCGGCAGGAAATAATAAATTTATCTTACAGGCACCTGATTATGATATTTTAGTGGATTCGCCGATCGAAATTGGAAATCAAAAAGTATTGGAATTTACTGCCGATGGGGGAACAAAATATGAAGTTGCCATGTATGGAGAAGCCGTTTACAATGAGAAAACATTAATCGGCGATATGAAAGCTGTTGTTGAAGAAGCCGGAAAGGTTGTTGGTGTTAATCCTAATAAAAGATATGTTTTTTTAATACATAATTATCTTGCAGGCGGCGGTGGACTAGAACATTTAAATTCAACTACCTTAGAAGTGAGCAGGTTAATTTATCAGAATAACTACATTGGTTTTTTAACACTTGTTGCACATGAATATTTCCATTTATGGAATGTTAAAAGAATTAGAGGAAAAGCCTTAGGGCCTTTTGATTATGATAACGAAAATTATACTCACTTGCTTTGGGTGGCAGAAGGGTTTACAAGTTATTATGAAGATTTAATTTTAAGAAGAGCAGGATTAACAACTTCCGATGCTTTTTTAAATACAGTTATATATTCTATCGGTGGTATAGAAAACCAACCGGGAAATACAGTTCAGTCGCTTGCTGAAAGCAGTTGGGATGCATGGATTAAATATTACAGGCCGAACGAAAATTCATCCAACACTACTATAAGTTATTATACAAAAGGATCGGTAGTAGCATCCTTACTTGATCTGGAAATTATGAACAGTACCAATGCCGAAAAAACGCTTGATGATGTTTTAAAATTTTTGTATAACGAATATTATAAAAAAGAAAAAAGGGGTTTTACAGATCAGGAGATGCAACAAGCTGTTGAAAAAATATCAGGAAAAAGTATGTCGGCATTTTTTGAAAATTA
Organism: Spirosomataceae bacterium; assembly: GCA_965248855.1. GTDB lineage: Bacteria > Bacteroidota > Bacteroidia > Cytophagales > 172606-1 > CBDFKQ01. The sequence continues at coordinate 38,266 of CBDFKQ010000006.1, forward strand.
TGTATTTGGAACGAAAGCGATTGATTACGAAAAATATTTTAATTATGCAGGCTTTAAAATAAATCCAAGCCCTGTTGGTGGGAACGAAGGCTTTTTAGGTGCTACTACTAATAATAATGGTGGGAAAATAAATATTACTTCAGTTTACAGAGGTGCAGCTGCACATAACTTTGGTTTAAATGTAAATGACGAAATTATTGCTGTTGATAATAACAGATTAAGCTCCGGTGAGGAATTAAATAAATATTTCAGTTCTAAAAAAGTAGGTGATAAAATTAATGTTTTGCTAACAAGGGATGGTTTAATAAGAAGCATTGATATTACTCTTGGTAAAAACCCTCAACAAAGGTTTATTGTTGAAAAAATTGACAACCCATCACCATTGCAGGAAAAAGTTTTAAAAAAATGGTTAAAATTATAAAATAAACCCGCTTCAAAAATGAAGCGGGTTTATTAATAATCTTATTAATGTTTAACATTAAACCAATCTCGCTCCTTCATTATCTACTTCAGTTATCCAACTTTGGGCATTTACACCATTTTCTTTAAAAGTCCTTATCATGGCATCTTCAATAAAAACAGCCTTTTCTGCATTATTTGTAATGGCAAAAACTGTTGGGCCTGAACCTGAAATAGCCATACCATCAGCACCTGCAATAATTGCATTTTTCTTTACTTGGTCAAATCCTTTAATTAATTTAGAACGAAATGGTTCAATAACATTATCGTTGAGGCTATTAGCAAATAGAGCATAATCATTTTTTGCAAATGCAGCAGTAATTAAACAGGAGTTTGCCATATTGAAAATAAAATCTTTCATTGCCACGTGCTTTGGTAATATTTCTCTGGCTTCTTTCGTAAGTACTACTATTTCCGGAGTTACTAAAATGATAATAAGATTTTCAATGTTGCCTATTTTTGTAACATCTAAGGGTAAAACAGATCTTGTAAGTGTAGCGCCTCCCAATAATGCAGGTGCCGTATTATCGGCGAAAAAAGCACCTGAAACATATTCTTCAGCTTTTGTTGCCGGCAATACAAGTTGTTCTTTTGAAAGTAAATTTCCATATAAATAGTTGGCGGCAAAGGCTGCAGCAGCAGCAGACGCTGCACTGCTTCCTAAGCCTGAGCCACTACCCATCCCCTTATGTATTTTTATTTCTACACCTCCGGGGAAGTTTAACATCTTTAAAACTTCTTGAGCTGCAATACCTGCAGTATTTTTATTTGGATCTTTTGAAAGTTCAACCGGAGAATTGATTTCAGAAATAATAACTTTCTTCTCTTCAATTTTACGAGCTTCGATTATATCACCAACTTTTTTTACTGCCAAGCCCAAAACATCAAAACCCGGCCCTATGTTACCAATTGTTGCCGGAGCAAACACTTTTATCCAATCCATTTTTTAATTATAATGCTTGTAAAACTTTATGTGTATTTAGTTTTATTAATTTTCAAATAAAACCTTTTTAAATTCTTGATAATCAACTTTTATTTTAATTGATTCTTCTTTCTTTGTTAAAAATTGTTGCAAACTTGGAGGGATTTGTGGGCTGATACCTAATTCCTTTTCAATTACTTCAGGAAACTTTGCAGGATGAGCTGTTTCTAAAACCACAGTTTTGTATATATTCTCTTCATCATTTGAATTAAAATATTTTTCAATACCAACCAAACCTACTGCACCATGCTGTTCAACTAATAAATTTTTATTTTTATAGATGTTTTTCATGTACGCAATAGTTTCTTCATCCGATACCCATACACCTTTAAAATGTTGTTTTATTTTTTCTAAATAGGGCTGGCGGTATACATTTCCATCTTTATCTACCGAACCACCATACAAATCAAATAAACGAGCCAAATTACTTGGGTTACCGACATTCATTGCATTAGAAATGCAATTTTTAGATGGAGATATTTTATTGTATGTTTTGGTAAGCAGCCAATTAGGAATTGAATTATTGCTGTTTGTTGCAACTATTATATTATCAACAGGTAATCCCATTTGACGTGCCAATTCGCAACCCATTGCATTACCCAAATTACCGGTAGGGATGCAAAAATTTACAGGTTCGAAATCATCAGAAATTTTTAAATAGATATAAAAATAATAGACAATTTGAGGCAATAACCTTCCAATATTTATAGAATTAGCAGAGGTTAAATTTAATTCCTTTAAATCAGGATCTGTAAAAGCTTGTTTTACAAATTGCTGACAATCGTCAAACTTTCCATCTATTTCTATTGCTGTTACATTTTGGCCGACAGTGATTAATTGTTTTCTCTGAATTGTTGATACTTCATTTTTTGGAAATAAAATATATACTTTTATTCCGTCTAATCCTTTAAAAGCTTCTCCGATTGCACTGCCTGTATCGCCGGATGTTGCTACCAATATTTTTATTTCTTCATTTGGCGGTTTAAACTTTTTCATCAATCTCGCCATTAATTGTGCAGCAAAATCTTTAAAAGAGGAAGTTGGGCCGGCATCCATGCGGGCTAAAAATAACTTATCCGAAACCTTATCAATAGGAATATCAAAATTATATGCACCAGAGGTAATTTCCATTAATTCCTCTTCCGAAATAACATCACTTAAAAATGGAAATAATATTTTACCCGCTACTTTCCAATAAGGTTCATTTTTTAACCTATTGATTTCCTGCGAAGAAAAATATGGAATTTTATCAGGCATAAACAAACCTTCATCAGGTGCCTGACCTTTAAATAATGCGGTTATAAAATCTACTTTTTCTTTAAATCCGTTTGATAAATATTGATTGGTACTATAAAAAAGCATAAGATATTAAGGTGTGTATTATATTTTTGCGGGAAGTATATCCGGGTAGAAAATTAAACTATATAAATTAAAAATTTGCGGTGGTGATATTAAATTTTATTTATCATTTTAACTTGTATCTTCATTTTAAACTAAAGAATCACAAAAATATTTCTTTTATGAAGAAAAAGCAATTTATATTCTGGTTTTGTAATTTTATTCTTATTTTAAATTTGTTTTCCTGTAAAACAAAAAATAATATTGAAATTTTACCCGATAGGGTTAAGGAAGTTTTAACAGATTATGGAAAGAAAAACCCCGAAGAAAAAATTATTGTAAAAACAGAATTTGGCGACATACATGTGATGTTATACAAACAAACTCCATTGCACCGTGCTAACTTTATAAGACTTATAAAATTAAAACATTTTGATAATGCACGTTTTTATAGAATTGTTTCTGATTTTATGATTCAGGGTGGAAATCAAAATGTAAAAGAACAGAAATTTACAATTCCCGCAGAGTTTAATAATAATTTTATTAATAAAAAAGGCGCAGTTGCCATGGCACGAAGGGATGAAAATAATCCTGATAAGCAGTCATCACCAACTGAATTTTTTATCATAAGAGGCAGGCCGTATGATAATGAAAGCTTAAGGGATGCCATTAAAGATTCAGGAAGAAGTTTTGAATCTTATTCTCCGGAACAAATTGCCGTGTATTTAAAATATGGAGGTGATGCAAGAATTGATAATAGATACACTGTGTTTGGAGAAGTAACGCAGGGTATGGAAATCGTTGAAAAAATTGCAGATGAAAAAGTGTATGAATTAGAAAAACCTATACAAAAATTGCCTTTTAAAATTATTATTGATAAATAATTTGAAGGATTGAAAAATAAAGTGGGTGAAATGATAGAAATATTTAGAGGCCATTTCAGGTGTTTTCACCTGAAACTTTTTTAATTATAGAAGTGCAAAGTATTATATCTTAAATGATCCATACTTTTTGTATATGAATAAAATTTATTTTTATTATTTTTCCTGTCTCGTCCTAAAAAAAGTTTACAGTTTAATTTATAATACTGCTTATACCTCGGCCTGTCCCCGACAGGACGAAAAATACTTTGTGTCAGGTGAAAACACCTGACACGGCTGAATTCCTTTTAATAAAAAATGCCTTCGTATAACCGAAGGCATTTTTTATTAAAGTAAAATTGTGTTTTTATTTAAAACTAAATCCTATAGGATTAATCCCGGTTTTTAAAGAATCAATTTTTGAACCATCCGGAGCATACCTAAAAATATAACCTGCTTGTTTGTAAGAAGGTGTAAAACCTGCAAAGAAGATTCCGGTTTTAGGATCAATAGATAAAGCTGAAAAATTTTTATTAATAATTGGTTTAGTACTTATTATATTACTATTGATGTCAAAATTATATACAGCATCAAATGTATCATAATCAGTATAACCAAAATAAATGCTTTTTTTATCTATACTCATAGAAAAATATTCAAAATAGTTTTTACCTGAGCTAATTGTATTTTCAATAGTTTTAGTTTGAGGGTTGATTTTTACAAAATCACTTCCAACTGCCACCCAAAGCTTTCCATTTATATCAACATCAATTATTTGAGGTGGCATACTAAACGCAATTTTTTGAGTGATTAAATCTTTTTGAGAATCTACAATATATAAAGTATCACCTCCATATAAATTTCCTACAAATACATCATTACCAATCGAAATAAGCTTTTCAATTCCTTTAATTTGGCCAAACTTTTTTGTTATTGTATTTAAATTTAAATCTAAAATTGCTATATAACCATTATTATAATATGGATATGTTGTGTTAAGCACATCTGTACAAGAAATGTAAGCTTTACTGTCTGAAATTTTTATCACTGATCTTGGATTTTCTACAATCCCGACAGGTAAAGAAGAAATTGATTTAAAAGTTGAAGAATTAACAACTTCTACCAAATCCTGACCGGCAGCGCTATTATCAATAAGAATATATCCCTTCCCGTTTATGTCAGTATAATCTTGAACTCCACCGGCTAGAGAGCGTAAATTTTCTTTCTTAAAAATATCATTATAAATTTTATTTGAATCTTTAACTATATACGAAATTGTGCCATTATTATCATTAAAATTACCATGATTTAAAACAAGAACTCCGCTTGAATTATACATTGAAGGCGTTGAATCATTGTTTTTATGACATGCACTGATTGAAAAGACGATAAATAAAAATAAAATTACTTTTTTCATGATTTTTAAAAATTTGTTTAATTAGAAATATTAAATGAAAAACTTAAATTCATAGAGGTGCCCGGCATTGCGTTTTTTAATACATTTGGATAAGTTGTATTAGTGATATTATTGACCTGAAGCATAAGATTAAATATTTTATCTTTTACTTTAAATATTTTATTAATGGAGCCATTAAAAATATAATAGGGTGGAAATGGATCACCGGAATGATCAAATGTGATATATCGCTCAGAATTATATAATCCCTGAAGATTTAAGTGCCAGCTTTTCCATATGAAAAATAAATTTGCATTTGCGGTATGCAATGGAACATAAATCATTTGCTTGCCAATAAAATCCCCGGAATATACACCATATATTTTCTGTTGGCTTGAATATGTATAAGCGTAAATGAAAGTTAATCCTGCAGAAAAACTGTTTTCAGAGTATTTAAACGAAAAATTAATTTCTTTTCCTTTAATTAAAACCTGTTGAAGGTTTTCGACATGATACTTTTTATCAGGATTCCAATAAACCCAATTATTGATTAAATTATTATAATAAGTACCGCCAAGTTTAATTTGTACTCTTTCATTTTTAAAAGATACTTCAATACCGGTTTCTTTATTAAAACCGGCTTCCGGTTTTATATTCGGGTCGCCTAAGCCTCTCCAATATCTTTCGTTAAGAGTGGGTAAACGGTAACTTTTTGAAATATTTCCTTTAAAAGCAAATTGAAAATATTTATCAAAATTTAAATTATATGCAATCCCTGCTGAAGGAGTAAAAGGTACTTTATAGTGTGTAGAGAAAGCTTGACGAAGATTGAGAGAAAAACTTAAGTCTTTTTTTATTGTAAGTCGGGTTAATGAATATAAATCCAGACGGTTTTCGTGAGTTGAATCCTTATTTATATACCCATCTACATTTGCTTTATAATGCGTACCCTCGCCACCTATTTTTGAATTCAATTGGAAAAAATCATTTTTAAAATTCGGGATGTATTCATATTCGAACCTTAAAATATATTTATCGGTAATAGTTTTTGAAGGATTATTAAAATCTCCCTTACCATAATTTATAATATCTCTTATAAAACCCGCCTTTATTAAAAAGTTTTTAATTTGAGCATTACCTAAAAACCGGTAGGCGGAAGTTTGTGTAATTTCCCTCGCATCAATATTTGATGGATTAACAGTTAATTTATTATCTGCCAACCAAATATTTAATGAAAAGAGAAATCCTTTGGCGTTTTTCCAAAATAAATCATGAGTAAAACCCTTTTGATAGGTTTGAGATAATTGAACAGGATAAACATTGCCTTTCCAATCGCTTCTTTTATAATATGGAAATTGATTGTTCCAAAAATTTCCATAAAACTGTGTTTTGCCGGATAATTGATTACCCGGTTTAAATGTTTTATTAAATTTCCAGCCGGTTTGACCCTGGTAATTATTAAAACTACCCAATTGCCATGCACCGGACCATACATTGTTTTTTATATTGAATTGCGGATTTGAATTTAAAAGTATACTCCCTCCTATTGCATCAGTACCAACACAACTTGCAGAAGAACCATACTGAATTGAAATTTGATCAAAACCGTTAACAGGAATAGTTGAAAAATCTGTTTGACCTAAAGAGGGTGAATTAATATTTATACCATTCCAAAGTAAAGAAGTATGATTTGCTGAAGTACCTCTAAATGAAATTGTTGCTAGTTGACCCGCTCCATAACTTTTAATTGAAATGGAAGATTGGTATTGCAAAAAATCTGCAAGGGTACGAAATTGTGATACTGCCAAAGTTGCAGAATCTATTTTTTCTATTTTTAAGCCCGACATAAACCTGTCCGGCGATTTTGCGATTACTTTAACTTCGTTTAATTGAATAGTTGTTGAATCATTATTGAGTTTTTGAGCAAGGGTTATATTACATAATAAAATTCCGCAAAAACCGGGAAAAATATTTCTTGCAAATTTCTTCAATACTTTAAAATCATAAATAAATTTATGATCATTATAATGTATGAATTTCAAAACTTAAACAAAAATGATTGACAGTAAACGACCGCTCAATAACCATCTATCCTCCGTAGATAATATTAAGAATCATAAAAGGCAGGTCTCCTGACTTGTTCTATCATTTCCAACCTTCCCGAAAACTTATTCAGTGGTATGCAGATGAAATGATTTTTTATAGAACTTACAGTTGCGGGGACAGTTCCGGAATTTAAAACCGGATTCCCATTTAAGCTTTCAGGTTTGTAGAACAAACATTAAGCACCATTTATTTGCAAATGTAATAAAAAAACCAACGTTTCAATAAAATTAATTTTTAAACCGAATAAGAAATTATGCTCTACTTATAAAACTAAAATTATATTTAAACTTTAATCAACAATTATTAAAATAATTTTTCATGAGAAAAACGATATTAATATTTAGTATAATTTATTTAACATTACTTAATTCATCTTTTGCTCAAAAGAAACACAACCACTCATTACTTTGGGAAATTACCGGAAAGGGTTTAAAAACACCTTCTTATTTATTTGGAACCATTCATGCTATTTGCCCTGAAGATTTAATTATCTCTGAATTAATTAAAAATAAAATATCGAATTCTGATCAAATGTATTTAGAAATAGATATGGACGATCCATCATTGATGTTAAATTCTATCCGGGGTATGACGATGAAGGATGGAAATAATTTAAAAAAATTATTAAGTGAAGAGGATTACAAAATTGTAAATAATTACTTTAAAGATTCAATCGGCTTTGATTTAGGAAGGATGGGAACAGCAAAACCGATACTTATTTCCGCTTTTTTATATGGAAAAATGCTTGGTTGTAAAATGCCTTCTGCCTTCGACGTTTCATTAATGCAAGAAGCAAAGAGTAAGAAAAAAGAAATTTTTGGATTAGAAACTTTACAGGAGCAGATGGATGTATTTGATAAAATTCCTTATAAAAAACAGGCAGAAATGCTTGTCGAAATGATTAAAGATTTTAAAAAATCATCTTTAGAATTAAAAAAATTGCTTAAAGATTATAAAGAACAGGATTTGGATAAACTTTATGCCGATATGCAAAATAGTAGTGACGGAATACAGGATTATCAAAAAGATTTACTTTCTGTGAGAAATAAAAAGTGGATTCCTATAATTGAAAAACAAATAAAAGAAAAATCAACTTTTTTTGCTTTTGGGGCAGCTCATCTTGCGGGTAAAGATGGTGTTATACAACTATTAAGAAAAAAAGGGTTTAAGGTAAAACCGATATAATATTTCATTTTAATCATCCGATTTAAAAAACCGGATGATTAAAATGAAATAATGTTTAGCCTTTCATTTCAACTTCCTGTAAATCAATCACTCCTGCCCTTCTGGCATCAAAAGATTTTTCGGTGGGGGGAGTAAATCTTTTTTGTTTCATTGTGGTGATTAGCTTTTTATTAATTTCATTAATTTTTGTAAGAGCTAAAGTAAAGGCAATTTGCTCAGCCAGTTTTTCAATAAAATCAATTTCAAATTGAGCGTAAACTTTTAAAGAAGCGATTTCAATTACACCTTCCACTTCCTGATCGGCAAGAAGTGGTATAATTAATAAAGAATTAGGTTTGCACTCTCCCAAACCTGTTGAAATTTTAAAATAACTATCCGGGATTGTAGTAATTAATTTGGATTTTTTATCTTTCCATACAGCCCCAATTAAACCTTCCTCCTGATGAAAACGAATTTTATCGAATGATTTTTCATCCAAACCATATCCTGCTACTCTTACCATTGACCATTCTTGTTTAAATTCATCCATTTCCCGCATATAAATGGCACCAATCTGTGCCTCCATGTATTTGGCAATTTCCGAAAGTATAACTTTACATTTACTTTCTACATCATTATGTTGGATACGGAGTAAATCACCTATATTTGTAATGCCTTCACTTTGCCATCTTCTATTTTTATCATCAAGAGCCACAATTTCTAATTGATTGTTTTGCTCTTTTATTTGTGAGATATTTATTTGTATGCGCTCTAACATTTTTTGAAGATTTATTGCAAGGCTACCAAATTCATCTTTTTTATTTTCCAAAGAAGCTAATGCAAGCTTAGATTTTGGATTATTAATAGCATCAACCGTTTGGACGATTTTATCCAATTTTACAATTGGCTTAGAAATATATCTTGCAAAATAAAAAGCACTTATCCCTCCAATTACAAACAACAAACCCATTGATATAAAAATACCCGATTGAAATTTATTTGCTAAAACAGATACATAATTATTTAATTCGGCATGGATAACGGCTACTTCAGGTTCAATTTTTGATGTAATTTCCTTAATTTCTCCTCTGATACCATCATTTTCACTCAAGCCAATTGTTTTTTCAATTTCAACAATTTCATTAAAACTTTTTTCGTAGGATAAAAGTGTAATTTCACTTTCTGAATCTGGTTTAAGTTTTTCCTCCCCGATTAAAATTTCATCGTGAAGTTTTTTAACATAAGATAAATCCTTTCGCAATAAAAAATCTTTTTCGTGTCTTCTTAAAGTTAAGACCATAAGTTTATCTATATCTTTTCTTTTTTCAAGGTTATGTGCAGCCTCGCGCATATTTCCTTCCAAACCAAAATCTTTATAACCTCGTTTAATTACCAATTCTGTTAATTCAACAAAGCTCTTTTCATATTTATCTGTTGATAAACGAATGTTGTTTAATTTATCTTTTAATGAATGGGTTTGAACAGCTTCTTCTTTTAACAAATTATTCAATAACAATCTTATTGAATTGATATCTGATTTAAAGTTTGAAATATTTTTGCTATTGCCCGATTTAAAAAATTCCGGATTTCTGGTATCAAAAAGAAAGAATTGGTTTTCACTCTTTTTGGCGTGAAAGGTAAGTGTACTTAAATGTTCAACCCGCAATAAAGTATCATACAGGTGCCTGATATTATTCATATAATACCAAAAGAAACCGGCCATCAATAACATTATAATTAAAAACGAGGAAAAAATTAAATAGAGTCTGTAGCGGACGCTAATAAATTTAAAAAGCATATAACCAGAAAAAAATAAATTAGAATATTTTAAAAATTGATCTGGTTTGAAATAATTAATCGTAAAATTAATTCAGGAAGTGTTTTAAAAATAGCAGAAAAAATTATTTAACATAATGATAATGCAGTAATGAATTTAAATTTAAAGTTTGATTTAAAGTTTCTGATTATATCAATTTATCTTTACCAAAATTTCAAGGATAACTCCCTTGCGTATGAAAAAAAATATCGATTTTATTTTATCTCCGGAAATAGCATTTGATAAGCCGGCATTTGAAGATTATGTTTTAAAAACTATAGATTTCCCATCGGCGCCGGTTACCATTCGCCCAATACGAAGGTCGATAGATGCACGTTCAAGGCAAATAAAAGTAAATATCAATGCAGATATTTACATTGGTGAAAATGCACCTGCAAAACTTAATTATGATAAAAATAAACTAAAAAATGTATCCAATGCACCGCAGGCTTTAGTTATTGGAGCAGGGCCCGGAGGAATTTTTGCAGGATTACGATTAATTGAATTGGGAATAAAACCAATATTGATTGAAAGGGGAAAAGATGTAAGAGCCAGAAGGCGCGACCTCGCTGCACTTACGGATCATATTGTAAATCCGGAAAGTAATTATTGTTTTGGAGAGGGTGGCGCCGGAACTTATTCTGACGGAAAATTATATACAAGATCAAAAAAAAGAGGTGATGTTAGAAGGGTTTTAGAAATTTTAACCGATCATGGAGCAACTGAAGATATTTTAGTTGATGCACATCCTCACATCGGTACAAATAAATTACCCGGCGTTGTTGCCGGCATGCGCGAAACGATTATCAATTGCGGAGGGGAAGTTTTATTTGATACAAAAGTTGTAGGGTTGATTAAAGATAATGATGAGTTAAAAGGAATAATAACTTCGGCAGGCGAAAAAATATATGGAATAGGTGTAATTTTAGCCACAGGGCACTCGGCACGCGATATTTTTGAAATGTTGCATAACAATAAAATTTATATTGAGGCCAAACCTTATGCAATGGGAGTAAGAGTTGAACACCAACAATCTTTTATCGACCAGCTTCAATATAAAATTTCTCCACGCAGTAATTATTTGCCTGCTGCCTCTTACAATTGGGTAGAACAAATTAATTATGAAAATTCATCAAGGGGTGTTTTTTCTTTTTGCATGTGCCCGGGTGGTTTTATTGTTCCTTCTGCCACTGCACCAGGCGAAATAGTTGTAAACGGTATGTCGCCATCCAGAAGAGACAGTAAATTTTCAAATTCAGGTATTGTTATGTCTGTTGAAGAAAATGATTGGAAACATTTAATTAAAGATTATGGTGTTTTTGCCGGATTGGAATTACAAAAACAATTAGAAAAAAAAGCTTGTGAAATTGCAGGCGGCAATCAAACCGCACCGGCGCAATTAATGTTGGATTTTGTAAATGAAAAAGTTTCAAATCAATTATTACCCACATCATATCAGCCCGGTTTAAAATCTGTCCGGATGGCAGATGTGCTGCCCAAAAATATGTCGTATAGAATTAAAGAAGCTTTTAAAAAAATCGATACAAAAATGAAAGGCTATTTAAGCAATGAAGCACAAATTGTTGGAGTAGAAAGCCGTACTTCATCTCCCATCCGCATTCCGCGCGATAAAGAAACCTTTGAACACGTTCAACTAAAACGATTATTTCCTTGCGGAGAAGGCGCCGGTTATGCCGGAGGAATAGTTTCTGCTGCCATGGATGGAGAAAGATGTGCTGAAAATTTGGTAATGCTTTATGGTTAAATAAAAACTTATCAATTTAAGTGGCAAAGGTTTATTTTTTTTCCACGATGCTGCTGCTGCATTAATTTGGAGGCCTAGGAGGTGAAAGAAATAATGATTGCTGACATTGCCTGTGATGAATGAAAGTATAAATTTATTATGGAACTTTTCAAATCGTCAGATACATCAATTTAAATACGAATAATGCTTATTTATTTTATCCGCTTGTATTAAGTAGAACAACCAACTATCTTGCCTCTTTAACTATCTTTAGGCACTCTATAGCTTTAAAGGTAAAAAATTAATAGGGTATATTTGGCTACTTTTTAATCATCTTTATATCAAAGGATTGGTGACCCTAGACAATTCCTATAATGGCCACTTTTGGACAAAGTGTGATTAAAAAAATTTAAAAGGATCCACCATTAGTGATTTAATCGAAAAGAATTAAATCACGGGTAGGATTTTCATCTTCCCCCTGATTTCAAACTTTATTTGGCAGTTAGTCATTTTTTTACTCACACAAACTTTTATTTTTCGCATCTTCTTGCATGTCTTTTGCTTTCTTCGCTGCGTCTTCTGCTTGTTTCATCATATTATTGTAATCATCAGGAATATAACTTGAATTGTTACGAAAGCCATCATATAACAGATCTTTAACAGCTTGCAAACAGTATTCACAACTTTTGCCATAGTCTTCTATATTTCTGCAATCCACTTTAGTGCCGTTCTTCATGTTATTATTCATGATATCCAGTTTCTGGTTAATCTCTTGAAAATTGAGGTTGCATTTTGAAGTATAAGTACTAAGCCTGCTTTCGTAATAGCTTTTTGAACAATAATACACTCTCTTGTCTTGTATCTGCCTGCTTTTATGTCTGGACATCCTATCAATACTCTCGGCTACTTGGTTAATAGCCTGTTTGTGTTCATCGTCACCGTCTGCCCAGCATTTATCTTCCCTGTATTCTCTTGCTTCTTTACATTTTTTCGCTTTTTCCAGCATGATATCAAATACATCTACCCATACCCTTCCGTCTTTTGCAAGGGATTCTTGGAACTCTGGGCTTGCATCTGGGGTCCATCCTGTTTCAAGACCTTTGCAATATTCGTCTACTTTTCCAGTAAGATCGTTTAAAGTCGACTGGTCGCATGTAGCACATTTCTGATCACCGTTTTTCAGAGTAACACAATAAAGCCCGCTTTCGCAAGGCATTTGTTTACAACTTTCATTTACTTTTTTGAGTTGTGCATTACAATTGCCTATTATTACAAAAAGAACGATTGTACTAAGAAGTATATTTTTCATTTGCTTAATTTTTTTGCCTACTCTTTTTCGCTTCTGAACTTCTTGTTCTTCGGGTACAGGATTTTCGGTTTACTCCTTCTTTTAAATAATAATGCAAGTTTTAAGGTAATTTTATTAATTACCCAATGAGTAATCTGCCGGTTTTAGCAGGTATTTTTCTCGACTTACCTATTAATTTCTCTGGATAATAATATCATGTTCACTTGATAAGCTTTTAAAAAATATTTCTGCAATTTCAAAGCATGTATTGTCAACAATAATTTCTCACAAATATATTATTTATGAGAATTGATAACAAGCGTATAACTACGGTATTTAATCCGTAGTTATACGGAATTTAACATCGTATTTATACGGTGCTAAATTATTTATCAAGTAACCTACAAGCCCCACCCCCCTCTATTTTAGTATTCACAATGAAATCCATTATGAAAAGCAGGACTGTGTCCGTAATAGTTTTAAGAAGAAATTTGTTAGGAATATAAAAAAATTACTGCCAAAAACACGCAGAATTTTCTTTATCCCTACTGCTTTCCCTAAACCTAAAATGAAAATAAAATATCTATCATTCAAATAAATACTCTTTTTATTTTTAATTTGACCAAGGCATTAAATTTAAACTATGAAGCCATTTTGAAATATTCTTTCAAATATGCTTTTATGGATTGATGAACAGGGTTTTCTTCATCACTAAGCCTTTCCCACGAATTAAAAACACTTGTGTAGCGCAACTCAGGCTTATTTTCTTTTATTGTTTCTGCAAAACGAGGTTTTTGCACTTCAATATTGGCAATATCTTTTTCCAGTGCTATCAATGCCTGCCTTGTTTGCTCCAATTTACTTTGGTTAATTATAATTTTGGTAACATCAATTTTATTCTTACGCAAATTGAGTTTGAAAAGTTTGTATTCTGCTTTTGTTTTCCAAATCATTAATTTATCCGCTACTTTACCCTTTCCCGCTGCCGGAATAGCTGCGTTTAAAGAATTGATATTATCCTGCTCTTCAGCAATTAAAGTATTTACAATTTCCAACTTGGTTAATGCTTTCCATATTCTGTATTCAAGCCTTGCAATAGTATAAATAAAATTCTTTTGCTTAAAAGTTAATTTCATTAAAGCGTTTTCGATAGGAGAGAATAGGTTTTTCATATTTTTTTCGTCTTTTGTCTAATGTCTTTTGTCTAGAAATCTATTACATAAATTTCGTCATTTCGTTTCACAAAACCTAAATTATTGATATTTCGATATTGATAAAACGATAATTGGAATTTATTTAATTGCAATACTTTCCATAACTTTTTTACTTCGTTGGAAAAATATCCCGGACAAAAAAAAATCTATGTTTTTTATTTCTATAGTTTTTGCAATTAAAAATATCTTAGTTTGTAACCGGTAAGTATTTGTCCCGGTCAAATTACTTCACTCACAATTGATTCTCAAAATTATCAACCAATTCAAAATGATATTAAATAAAACCACTTATACCAACATTAGTTTAAGCATTAAAATCTTATTTCTTTCATTCATTTTTATATCTCTTCCACAAGGGTGTACAATAAAAGAAGGAGTACCTTCAGCCGATAAAAACAAAATGTTGTCCCGGGCCAAAGAGGCATATTTAATTTCTTCCGGTAAACATGCCCGCCCTTCTGTTTATAACCTTAATACTGCTTTGCTTTTACCTGACTGGAATAAGAAAGGCTTTGTTGTAAACTCAAAAGGAGATAATGTGTTGGGTGTTTTGGCAGCACAAACCGATACTTCGTACACCGAACTCAATTTTATTTTTCGCGATGAGCGGGTTGTAATGTACATTAAAGACTTTACTAAAAATGATAACTCTTTAGCAATATACTCCGATATCGGCGAATATATTGAAAAAGGCAGTTACAACCTGAATACAAAACTATACCTCAAGTATGCTACCAAGGCAAGCTTAAGCACTATTTCCAGAACACTGGATGGTGAATATGATGGCAGTACTTGGCTTCCGGAAGTAACAGTAACGTATACACCTGAACCCACTTTACCTCCTCCGGCGAGTCCAACCAACACCATACCTGCCCCTCCGGTAAGTTATGACCCAAGTACTGCACTGCCTCCTGCCGGCACAGGCGGACCTGGCGGAAACTCAACCACTGCTCCGGCGACACCAACTACTGGATATGTTCCAGTAGCCGATACAAACCCGCCTGCAAAAATTAAAGCACCCAAAGGAGCCCCTGATAATGCCCCAATTGGTACAGTTTATGAGTCTGATGGTACTAGTTTTATATGGGATGGCAATGACTGGGCACAACCTATAAGAAAAGTGCCAATGAAAGGATCAACGCCACCACCTCCTAATCCTAAAAACGGAGAAGTTTTTGCTGATTATGACCCCGCAACTAAAACAGTTAATTTATTCCGATATTGGATTAACATTGGCAATACACCTGTGAATAGCTGGACTGTTACATATGAGTTGCTACTTGTTGATATAAATGTTGACGATATTAAAGACCCATCTTTGAAAAATATTATCAAAAACATTGGCAACACTAAGTTTAAAAACTACATCACCAAACTTTTCAATCAAACTTTTGTGAGTCATGGAAATCAGATTAATGTTAAGTTTGTTGAAGATCCCAATTTAAAGGATCACAATGGTAATCCTTTAAGTTTTGGGTCATCAAGTGATAAAGCCACAAATACATGGACAATAAAAGTCAACACAACTGTCCACCCTAATTCATCAATGGAATATAAAGGATGGGGAATTATTCATGAAATAGTTCATAGCTTTGTAGAATTATATGTAAATAATACTTCAGATAATTTAAAAATGGACGCTTCTCATCAAATTATGTTTACAAATTGGACAGATCAGATGAGGGATGCATTAGTCGATATTTTTGGTATAAGTAAAACAGATGCAACAGGATTGGCTTTGCAAGGAATGGATGGCATACTTATGGAAAAAATAAATGGTGAAAATGAATTTAAAGCTAGTTTTGATAACTTTGCACAGCAAAATTATGGAATAAGTTTAGAGCAAGCACGAATAATATTAGAGAGTTATGAAAATGGAACAAAAGGTACAAAAGGAAATTAAAAATTATGAAAAAATTACTTATTACAATAATCTGTCTCATAATTTTTATATTATATTATGATTTATCTTTTGCACAAAGTCCAAAAATTGACGAGCCAATATTCAATGATAATAAGTCCACATCAGGAAATATTTCATTTAATGAGTATATTTCAACTCAATTTGCTGATAGTATAATTAACGATAAAGATTTATTATGTAAAAATGGATGTTTCTTTATTCGGTTTAAAATCAGTGAATATGGAAATCCAATGGATGTAAGATTTAACAAAAACACACCAAAAGAATTAACCGTTAAGATTAAACAAATCATTGAACGTTCAGGAAAGTATTGGACACCGAGGAAAATAAATAATGTACCATTTGAAAGCAACTATTTTTTATTGCCGGTATATTATCAATTTTGGGATAATTGTACTTCGGAAAACAGTGGAAAAAAAAATGATGACTTTTCAAGTGTTTATAACCTCCTTGATTTTGGTGACCTGTCTGAACCAGATCCAAAAATACCACATTTTAAAGGACCTTATAAATCAGACCCCTTAGATTGCAGGATTTTAAATACCGTATATTTAATTAGTTTAAATTATCCGGAAACAAAAAAATATACTATAAAAAGTGAAAGAAAAAAGGTTAAATAACCTTATTACTAATTATTTTTTTAATCCTATGCTGTTCGACGTGTTCGCTTTTCGCAAATGAACAGCATAGTAAAAATAAGGGTTTGCAATCTGTTTTTCTTCCCAGCAGGGTCTCCTATTTAGGGACCCTGCGTGGATATTCAGATCTCCTCCAATAAATATTAAATTAAGTGAATTTTGATTTAATATTTAAGAATCTAAAACTATATTTATTATCCATATGTCTTTCAACCAAAACCTTTTTCTACCTAAGGTTTCAGGCGCATATAATTCAACTTTTGTCTAATAAATGACTAAGATAAAAATAGTAAGCGATGTATAAACTTAAATCAACGCAGGGTCCCTGAAAAAGGAGACCCTGCTAGGATGAAAAAATTATTTTTAAATAATAACCCAATGAAAAAGATATTTTATCCTTTCTTTCTTTTACTACTACATAATGGTGCACAGGCTCAAAATAAACCATTGCAGGCTACTTTTAATCATCCTTCCAATAAAGGATTGGTATATGTGCTAAGCAAAACACATATATTTAATCGCAATGATTTTAAAGATATTTGCCTCTCCTCATTTGGTTTTATTAAATTTACAGTTAATAGAAATGGTAAGGTAGATAGTATTGCCTTTACAAATTCCATCCCTGCTTCACTAAAACCTAAATTAAGAAAAGCTGTCAAAGATACTGAAAATTACTGGTTGATTAAAAATACAGACAGCTTAACTTCAAATAGCAGGTTGTTTTTAATTCCTGTAGATATTTTTGTTGAGGCAGGTTGTGACAAACCCGGAAATCCTAAAGTAGAGCAAACTCCGGGTAATATTTTTAATTTCGATGACCACTCATTGGTCAAAAATTGGGATTGTAGTATACTTTATGAGTCATTGATTTTACATAGGAGTAAAGGGAGAGTAGATTTTAAGAAAAATTAATTTATTGTAAAGTTTACAGGAACGAAATGTAAATAAAATAGATTAAAAATTATTTTTAAAATAATAACCCAATGAGAAAGATATTTTATCCTTTCTTTCTTTTATTACTGTTTAATGTTGCACAGGCTCAAAACAAACCATTGCAGGCTATTTTTAATCATCCTTCCAATAAAGGATTGGTATATGTGCTAAGTAAAACACATATATTTAATCGCAATGATTTTAAAGATATTTGCCTCTCCTCATTTGGTTTTATTAAATTTATCGTTACTAAATATGGTAAGGTAGATAGCATTGGCTTTACATATACTATTCCTGCATCTCTAAAAACTAAATTAAAAAAAGCTATCTTAGATACTGAACCTTATTGGTTGATTAAAAATATAGACAGCTTAACTTCAAATAGCAGGATGTTTTTAATTCCTGTAGATATTTTTGTTGAGGCTGGTTGTGGTAAAACCGAAGATATTAGATTAGAGCAAACTCCCGGCAATATTTTTGATTTCGATGACAACTCATTGGTCAAAAATTGGGATTGTACTATACTTTGTGTGTCACTGATTTTACACAGGAGTAAAGGGAGAATAGATGTAGAGAAAAAATAAAATTATCATAAAGTTTATAGGAACAAAATGTAAAAAATAAATTTCCTCCCGTGGCAGGTGTCCCACCTGACATTAAGCTATTAGTGGCAGGTGAAGACACCTGCCACGGAGGTAAAACCTAAATTATTGATATTTCGATATTGATAAAACGATAATTTGAATTTTTATTTAAAGGCAATACATTCCATAACTTTTTACTTCGTTGGAAAAATATCCCGGACAAAAAATATTTCTTGTTTTTTATTTCTATAGTTTTTGCAAATAAAAATATATTATTTTGCAACAGGTAAGTATTTTTCCCGGTCAAATTACTTCACACCGGCATATTTCAAAATTTTTAACCAATTCAAAATGACCCTAATTAAATCGACTTATACCAAAATTGGTATAAGCATTAAAATCTTGTTTCTTTCATTCATTTTTATATCCCTTCCACAAGGGTGTACAATAAAAGAAGGAGTACCTTCAGCCGATAAAAACAAAATGTTGTCCCGGGCCAAAGAGGCATATTTAATTTCTTCCGGTAAGCATGCCCGCCCCTCTGTTTATAACCTTAACACAGCTTTACTTATACCTGACTGGAATAAAAAAGGCTTTGTTGTAAACTCAAAAGGAGATAATGTGTTGGGTGTTTTGGCAGCACAAACCGATACTTCTTATACCGAACTCAACTTTATTTTTCTGAGCGACCGGGTTGTAATGTATATTAAAGACTATACTAAAAAAGATAACTCTCTGGCAATATACTCTGATATCGGCGAATATATTGAAAAAGGCAGTTACAACCTCGATACCAAACTATATCTCAAATATGCTACCAAGGCAAGCTTAAGCACTGTATCCAGAACAATGGATGGTGAATATGACGGCACTACCTGGCTTCCGGAAGTAACAATAACGTATACACCTGAACCCACTTTACCTCCTCCGGCGAGTCCAACCAACACCATACCTGCCCCTCCGGTAAGTTATGATCCAAGTACTGCACTGCCTCCTGCCGGCACGGGCCCGGGCGGACCCGGCGGAAACTCCGGCCCGACACCTCCACCAAATGCCGGGTATGTTCCGGTTGCCAATGCCAACCCACCTGCCACACCGACAAAAACGATTGTACCTTATGGTGCCCCTGTTAACACGACTGTTGGTACGGTTTACTTTTCTTATAATGGCACTGCTTATATATGGGATGGGGATAGTTGGGTACAACCTTTAAACGAAGTGGTGGTTAAAGGATCAACGCCACCACCCGCCAAACCTGCAAACGGGACTGTTTTTGCAGATTATGACCCTACAACTAAAATAGTTACTGTATATCGATATTGGGATATGATTGGCAGTACGCCTGTAAATAAATGGACGACTGTGTATGTGCCAAGTCTTAAAGAGATTATTGATAATTTGAAAGATCCTTGTTTAAAAAATATGCTAAATTTATTAAAGGGTAAATATTTTGAAGATGATGTTCACTTTATAATAGTAAAATTTAATGTTAGTCCTTATTATAATGTTAATTTAGGTGAATATAATGACCCAGCAAAGTCAAATACAGATGCAGAAGAAGGGAAAACAGAAAATTGTTGCGTTGACATAGATTTTAACCTAGCAGCCTTGGGAAATGCATCACAAGAATATATTGCTGCCACTTTTTATCATGAATTTTTACATAGTAATTTATCAGCGATAGATCCAAAAACATTTAGAGATTTACAACATGATGTTATGGCTACAAAATACGTGGAACCAATGGCACAGGCTTTACAAAAACTTTTTCCTAATTTATCTCATGATGACGCAGTAGCACTAAGTTGGGGAGGCCTAGGAGATACAAAAGCCTGGACAGATATGTTTAATGCTGATAAGGCAAACGGAACCAGTGTGACTGGAAATATTGCAGAAATTAATAAAAAATATAAGAACTTAAACAATGCTTATAATGGTAAATTTGGGACAAAGTGTAATTGATAAGTTTATAAAATTACTTTTAATATTGTTATTTTTTTCTTTTTTTATAAACAATATCCAAGGTCAATCTACTTTAGAGGAAGCACCAATATTTGTCAAAAAAAACGCAATAAATGGCTTATCAATAAATATATACGACTTTTTAACCAATTATGATACACATGGCTGGAAAGTAAGTACCTTAGGATGCCGGATGCTATCCGGTTCACTACAATTTAAAGTAAATAGTCAAGGAAAAATCAAAGATATATCAGTAACCGGTAATATACCTGACACATTAATAAATATGATTAAATGGAAAATTTCCGAAAGTGAATGTTGTTGGATACCTGCTAAAAAAGGAGATGAAAATGTAGATAGCAATTTTTTTATTTTACCTGTATTTATAGAAGCTTACTTTACAAAAAACTGCAAAGGAAATAAAGATATTTATGAAAGCATGAGTTTAATTCAAAAATTATTTAAACCCTACTCAAATTTAATTATTACTCCAAATGCCTACTTATTTTATCCATTGATTTTAGGAGGGCAAATTAATTGAAATACCCTACTCTTCCTCCCGTGCAGGTGTCCCGTTAAGCTACCTCAGTGACAGGTGAAGACACCTGCCACTGAGGTAAGAATATAATACAGCTAATAAATGTCAGGGACTTACTGATATGTGGAATAAGGGAGTAAATGCAAGTAGAGAAACTTTAGGCGTTTTGACTTCGGATGGAAATCTCCTATTCACAAGCATTTCATCAAGCGCAACAGGTGGTTCTATTGATGGGGTAAATCACATTCCAGGTTATACAGGTGTTGTCTATGCATATCCAACCCAGAATAATCCTATGCCAACGTATGCAGGTACCTTTGTATATGGTCAATATTATTGTATTCCAATATCTGCTACAATACATACCCATACTCCATGTGTATCAGATGGTACACATGGTATAACCGGGATGAATGGTGTTGCTGATTTTCCGATGGCAGGACAATTTAAAGAAATTAAACATTATGTAATTGGTTGTAATGCAGTTGTACAATTTGATAATAATTCTTATTTTAATTTGAAAAGTGGACCATTGAGTTCTAATTGTAACGATATCAGATGATCAAACTAATGCTTATTGTACTTAATGTATGATAAGCATTACAATAACATATGAAAAAAAATTGTTTTTATTTTTGTTTTCTTTTAACGAATACTGTTTGTTTATCTCAGCAAATAAAACATTCAGATATAATTAAAAGACCTGATATTCAGTATATATCTTTAACAAACCGAGCAATATCATCAACGATTAAAAATTTTATTAAAATTCAGAATGACACAAACAAGCTTTTCAAGCAGGGATTTGGTTATATTTCAGTAAGCGACATAAAGATAAATTTTAAGTCTTTTGCTCTACAAGATATTAATAATGCTAAAAAAATTGTTGATTATCAAAAAGATACTGTTCTATCTTTTAGCTTGTTTTTATCCAGTGCTATACTGCTGGACGATGGATTTGAATTTTTTTACAACAAATACCCTCCTTTTTATACTTTTTTAGAGGGTCGTTTAATTTTACTTTATGATGATATACCATCCATATATTCTGTGCCCATACAATGTGGACAATTTTGTAACAAGTCACCCTACTCATATAAATCTAAAAAGAAGCTTCAAAAACTCGTAATGAACACTTTAAATTTAGTGCGTGACACAAATTTTGTATTTACCGGAATTGAAAATAGAAAATATATTCTGACAAAAGATCAAAGAAAAAAAATGGAATTAAAAGATATATATATGAATAGTATTTTAACTTTCAATACTTACAAAGTTTATTATTGTTTAAGAGACGATACCATAATCTATTAGATATTTTTCTACCTAACTAACTCTCCTTAAGTTGGTAGAAAAACAATTTTTTTTATATAAATATTTAATATTTGTTTAAATCAAAGCAATGATTTCTTTTATATGGATAAAACAAATAAACTTGATTTATTTATCGAATTCATGCAAATGAGCATGAGAAGAAATAAGTTTATTTTTCCTATAATTGTAATATCAATCTTGGGATCTGTAACAAAGAAATTAATTGAAGGAAATTTTTTTGGACTTTATAATCCAAGTGAACTTGATTTACTTGGGTTAATTCATTTATTTTTAGCCTTCATTCCTCTTTTGCTTATTACTGTAGCCTTTCTTTCGTTATTAAGAGGAACATATAAATTGATATCAAAGAGTAAGAAAATGAAAGCGGGTCATAATTAATACGTCAATCAATCCTGATATGAAATCTATTAATGTTGCATTAAGTTTAATTATCCTGTTTTCAACCTTCGCAGGTTGCAAACAGTTTAAAAAAAAAGTACTGTAAAGGAGGTTTTTGATGATGTGCTCGAGCACTATTACAAACCGGAAGATTCTTTAAAAAGAAAAGCAGTACTCTTTTTGTTTCGTAATGTAAATAATAAAAAAGGACTCTCTACACTTGTCAGCGACAAAATAAATCCGATATATAATCAAATATACAATTCGTATAAAAATAATAAATCCGACTCCGTTAAAACTGCGCCACTCGAAAGTTATGATCGTAACTTCACTTCGGATACTTTAAATATAAGCACCTCACTTTTAATAGAAAACATTGATTATGCTTTTAAAACCCGAAACTTCCCTTGGGCAAAAAAAACATCTTTTAAAGATTTCTGTGAATATGTACTTCCTTATAGAATAGCTGAAGAACCATTAAGCAACTGGCGTAAGTATTTTTATGAAGAAAATAAATCTTTAACAGATTCTTTAATCAATTTAAAAATTGAAAACCCTGTTAAAGTTTGTAAAATTTTAAATGAAAAACTTTTTAAAAAGTACATTTTTAATATAAATGTTAACCTCCCTGTTACCGACTTAATACACCTATATAACAACCCTGTGGGCGTATGCAACCCTCGGTACATTTTATTCACAGCAATGGCCAGAAGTATAGGTTTGCCTGTTGCTATAGATTTTACTCCTCAATACAGCAGGTTTCCCGGTAGCCATCAATGGACTACTTTAATAAGTTCAACCGATAGTATCAGGTCATATCCTTTCGACGGAGGAGAGAAATGGACTTATTTTCCATCACATGGTGTAAAAATGTATAGAAATACTTTTTTAAATGAACCTAAAATAAAATGCAATGCCGAATTATTGGATGATCCTAATATTAAAGACGTTACAAAAGAATATCCTCAGGTAGTAAGAGACCTTGTTATACCTTCCGATGTAAAAATACCTGAGCAAAATATATATTTATTTTCATTTGGGATAGGTCCGAACCCGGTTTTGTTAGATAAAGGGACTGTAAAGAATAATACAATAACATTTAAAGATATTTGCTTTTCAGAAAATTCTGTACTTATTATCGGATATTTAAAAGAAGGGAAAATAACTTCACTTAATTATTCATTTAGCATTCAAAACTGGGCTGATACAATAATTTACTATATACCTTCCAAAGAATTTAAGCAAAATATAAGATTGCACCGCAAATATCCCATTACTTTTGACGAAGCTCCATATCATAAACAATTAGAAGGGGCTAAAATACAAGGTTCAAACCAAATCAATTTTGAGGTTTTCGAGGATATTTATACAGTTAAAAAAGCCCCCGAATATTTCACTGAATATGAAATTAATTCTAAAAAGCTATTTAATTATTATCGTTTCCTGCCTGCTAAAGCTACTGAAATAAACCTTTCGGAATTGCACTTTTTAATAGGCAATAAGAGAGTAAGCACAAATTCTTTTTTTTCTTCCCGGGTGGATATTTCACATGAAATTGCAAAGGTAAATGATAATGATATCAGAACAAATTTTATTGCAAAAACCGGAACATGGATTGGTATTGATGTAAGTAAAGCACATTTAAAAAATATCGGGAGTATAGAAATCATGCCAAGAAATAATTTTAACGTAATTGAAAAAAACCATGATTATGAACTTTTTTACTTCGATAAAGATTGGAAAAGCCTCGGAAAAAAAGTGGCCGGCAATATATTTCTTGATTATGAAAATACACCCGGTAATTGCCTGTTTTTATTAAGAGACCTCACCGGTGGAAAGCAGGAAAGAATATTTACTTATGAAAAGCGGGAAGGAAAATTTACTCAAACATTTTGGTAATATAATTATTGCTTTATTTGTCTTTGGAAGTGTAGTTATTATCAGAAATGATATTTATGATGGCTTAATCATTGGCAAATACTATTATTTTGTTGAAATAGTATTGTTAATTATCTTAAATATTTGTGTTTACGCAATATTTAAAAAATACAGCATTAATAGCATAGTTATAGATATATCAGACATATTTATAATTCTCTTTCTTAACTATAGTATAATTCATTCTGTTATTTCACAAACAACAATTGAAATAAGACTTTGCTCACAGTTTATTATTATAGCCTGTTATTTAGCGGCAAAGCAATATTATTTAAAAGATAACAATAAGATTAATCTTAATTATGTACTTATAGTTTTTATGGGCTTCGGCTTATATGAGGCCGTTAATGGAATTTATTTTTCTATCCGGAATAGTCATAATTTTAATTATCTAAACCTTCGAGGAAGTTTTCATAATTCCGGCATTTATTCCATTTACTTAAGCACTCATTTGGTTTTGGCGGTTGCTATTTTTTTACAAATTCAATTAAAAGAGAAAAATGCCGGCATACTAATAATCCTTTCTTGTTTAGTTATAATCTCAGTCGGGATTGTTTTGTTTTTAAGTTTTTCCAGAACTGCCTGGGTAGCTTCATTAGTAGGCATAATGTATATTTTTATACAACATTACAAACTCGCAGATAAGATTAAGAACCGCATAAAAACACCTTTTCAAATAGTTTTTATTATTGCTTTTTTTTTATTGGCCGGTTACATCACAGCTCTTCAATTATATCGTTCCAAACAGAATTCTGCTAATGGCAGGTTGCTTATTTGGAAAATAGGAATAAGAATGTTTGGAGAAAAACCTGTTATAGGAAATGGTTTTAACAGTTTTTCTCAAACTATTTATAAATATCAAGGAGAATATTTTAGTTTACCACGCAGTGAAAAAGAAATTTTTGTAGCCGGTAAAGTAAGGTATGCTTTTAATGATTACCTGCAATTAACAATCGAATATGGCATAACAGGTTTATTACTGTTTGGAGGGTTTGTTTTCTTTATTTTTTATAAAAATAAAAGTTTATACGGGGGTGTTTTAATTTCGGTTCTCTTAGTAAGCATAAGTTCCTATCCGCTGCAAGGATTGCCTACAATGCTAAACTTTTATTTTATTTTAATGCTGTGCAGCCTTGAAAGTGAAAATAAAAAAATCATTTTATTTAACTCGAACCGGAATTATTTATTTTGGGCGGGGATGTTTATTCTTTCCGGTTTACTGTTTATTTTTATTTACAAAAAAGATAAAATTGAAAAAAAAATTTTTTTGGCAGAACAATTATATAATTCGGGAAATTATTCTGCTGCAATTATAAGTTTTAATAATCTGTATGAGCATTTACAAAAAGATGATCCCAATTTAATGGTTTATGCCAAGGCCTTGGCAATGAACGGCGAACACATTAAGGCAATTGAAGAATATAAATCAATTATGCGATATATTTCAGACCCTGCATTATATAATAACTTAGGCATCAGTTACAAGGCTATAGGCGATTTTAAAAATGCTGAAAAAATGTTTACTATGTCGATTAAAATGATTCCCAATTTAATTTATCCCAAATATCTTTTAGCTAAATTATATATTGAGAATAAAGAATATAAAAAAGCGAACGCAATAGCATACGAAATTACAAACAACCCTGTAAAGATTTATTCTGAGGCAAGTAATGATATAAAAAGTGAAATGAAGGAATACCTTCAACAAGATAATAAATAATAGGTGTAGCACTTAACTCTTAAACGCCTCAATAACTGTTCTATCATTTACATTTTACAATCTTTAATCAAACGTTTTAAAAAGCATTTGCGGTTTAAATTTATTTTATGAATAATAATAACACAGTTTGAACTTTCCATGAGAAATATAAAAATTAATACAATCTTGATATATTACCGGCTCTCAAAGCCAAAGGCGGGCAAAACCAATGTTTTATTTTAATCTATACTGTTTTCTAAATAAGTTATATTTACCTTTAATATTCTGCAAAGTTTTTAATATATTTTATTTTATAAAAAACTTAATTTGAGCGAACATAAAACCATTTTTTTTGTTATAAATTTGTACAGTTATTAATATTAATTCTAAATAGCAAGTAATCGGCATATATGAGTAAAGAATCGCAAATATTAGAAGATATCACAACATCGGAATATAAGTACGGTTTTGAAACTGATATTGAATCAGATTCTGCTCCTAAAGGTTTAAGTGAAGATATTGTAAGATTTATTTCAAAAAGAAAAAACGAGCCTGAGTGGATGTTGGAATGGAGATTGAAAGCTTATAGGAAATGGTTAACCATGTCTTCTCCGGAATGGGCAAATGTAAGTTATCCAAAAATAGATTTTCAAGATATGATTTATTATTCTGCCCCGGTGCAAAAAATAAATCCAAAAAGTCTTGATGAAATTGATCCTGAATTGAGAGCAACATTTGAAAAGTTGGGAATATCTCTTGATGAACAAAAAAGAATAACGGGTGTCGCGGTAGATGCTGTAATTGATAGTATTTCTATTACTACCACTTATAAGAAGAAACTCGGAGAAATGGGAATTATTTTCTGTTCGATGAGCGAAGCGATAGAGAACCATCCTGAATTGATAAAAAAATATATTGGATCGGTTGTACCGGTGGCAGATAATTATTTTTCGGCATTAAACTCAGCAGTTTTTTCTGACGGATCATTTGTTTTTATTCCTAAAGGTGTTCGTTGCCCAATGGAATTATCAACCTATTTCCGAATTAATGCAAAAGAAACAGGTCAATTTGAAAGAACATTAATAGTTGCCGAAGAAGGCAGTTATGTAAGCTATTTGGAAGGTTGCACAGCTCCAATGCGGGATGAGAATCAATTACATGCCGCAGTAGTTGAACTTGTTGCCTTTGAAAATGCAGAAATAAAATACTCGACAGTTCAAAATTGGTATCCCGGAGATAAAGAAGGCAAAGGCGGAATTTATAATTTTGTGACTAAACGTGGAATATGTGCCGGCGATCATTCAAAAATCTCGTGGACACAAGTCGAAACCGGATCAGCCATTACCTGGAAATACCCGTCAGTAATTTTAAAAGGAAATTATTCAATTGGTGAATTTTATTCGGTCGCAGTAACCAATAATTACCAACAAGCGGATACAGGCACGAAAATGATCCATATCGGCAAAAATACTAAAAGCAGGATTGTTTCCAAAGGTATATCGGCGGGGAAATCTCAAAATTCATATAGAGGTTTAGTAGAAATTCATCCCAGAGCAGAAAATTCAAGAAATTTTTCTCAATGCGATAGTTTATTAATGGGTGATAAATGTGGAGCACATACATTTCCTTATATTGAAGTTAAAAATTCAACCGCACAAGTTGAACATGAAGCAACTACTTCAAAAATTGGTGAAGATCAATTATTTTATTGTAATCAAAGAGGAATAAAAACTGAAGCTGCTGTTGCACTTATTGTAAATGGTTATGCAAAAGAGGTTTTAAATCAATTACCTATGGAGTTTGCAGTTGAAGCTCAAAAGTTATTAGCTATTAGTCTTGAAGGGAGTGTAGGATAAAGAAAATATTAAAAACAAAAAAGGCTGAAAACCAGAAAAAATCTGATTTTCAGCCTTTTTTGTTTTATACTCTATAACTTTATGCAATAAAATATTAATGGAATTCTAAAAGGGATAAAACAAAAAAGGCAAACCAAATATCGCACCGCTCAACTTGCCGTACCGTTGCTCAATTTCTTGCCTGGCGGGGTTAGGAAGGAGCTGGTCGTACCGGCTTGCCGACGCAAATGTATTAAAAAATTGTTAAATCAAATATTGTTTTTTTAATGTTTTACTGATAACAGATTAATATAACTGACTGTCAGTTTTTTAAACTAAAAAATTATTTTACTATAAATAATTCATCAGATAATGATTTATTAACTTCAAGTTTTTGAACTTGAAGACTAAAGTTTTGCCCCATCAAACCTGCTGTCGTAGTATATGGAAATTTAACTCCATTCACTTCCTTATAATTGCTGTAATCAAAAACCTGAGTGTTAGCACCTTGTGGTGCATTGGCAACAATAATTGACTTTCTGACTTTTAAGCCCGTTTGAACATCATAATAATCAGATATACGAACAGTACTATCAGAAAGGGTTAAATTAATTTTATAAACATCTCTTTCATTTAATTTTTCTACTCCCTGTAAAGAATATTTAATCTTATCTTCTTTATATCTTAGTTCATAAAATAAATTATACTGTAATTTAACTGCTTCAAGAGGTCCCCCTGTTAATTCTTGCTTTTGACCCATTAAGATTATTGTCCCTTTTTTACCATCAAAGTTATTAATCATTTCGCCCATTCCGGGAATGGTTGTTGATGATTTAAAAAGGTCAGGTAATTTAAATAATTGTAAAACTTCTATTTGCTGGCCTTGAATAGATGCGGTAGAAGTAATCGTTACATCTTTTATTTTTTTAATATTATCTCTGCCTCCAATTGCTTTAAAATAATTTTCAAATATTTTTTCCGGAGTGATGTCGATGGGACAATGTTTTTGCGAGTTACCAATCGGATCAGACTTTATAAATGATATGGGATAAATTATATGTGCTTCTAAAGAAGAAAGAACCAGCAAAAAAGAAATAAAAATTAAAATTTTGTGTTTCATAAAAATAAAAAATGTATTAAAAAAAATTTAGATATATCACAAATTAATAAAATGTTACAGTCTTTTCCTAAATTACCGATTAAACAGCTTTTATATACCAAGATATTACTATTAAATTATATATTTTTTTAAATTATTCGTTCTATTAAATTGAGCCGGGGAAAAATGGTGAGCTTTGAGAAAGTTAATATAGTTCATCAAGCGACATCTGAAGGTATCTGTTTACGGAAAAATAAGCGCTCGTGAGGCCAATTATTGCACCTGCAATGCATAACATAATAAGTAACATTAAAACGGATACGGGGTTTTGCAAAAGTTCGAGTTTTTCAACCTGCATATTTGCATACTGAACCAATATCAGTAAAATCCCCGAAGCTATTAAGCCACTTAAAAAACCGTGAATCGCTGCTCTCAGCAAAAAAGGTTTACGAATAAAAGATGACTTTGCTCCTACCAATTGCATGCTTCGAATTAAAAATCGCTGGGAAAACATGGCTAACTTTATGGTGTTATTGATTAAAACGGCAATTGTAATTAGTAATAAAACCGAAAAAGCAATCAATACAAAAGAAATTCTTTGTATATTTTTTTGTATATCCTGTATTAAATTTTCCTGATATACCACTTCAAATACACCGGGTAATTTTTGTAGGTCTTCTTTAATTAATTTTAATTTTGAATCAATATAATATTCTGATTTTAAATTAATTACAAACATATCCCTTAAAGGATTATCACCTAAAAAGGTTACAAAATCATGTCCGGCTTCAGCCATAAACTTCTGAGCAGAAATTTCTTTGCTTAAAAATTTTATCCCCGCAGTATCGTTTTTTATTTGTATATAATTTTTATTTTTTAAAACGCTATCCAATTGATGAATCGTTTGTTGGTCAACCCTATCTAAATAAACATAAATTTCTAAATTCTCTTGAATGTTTTTAGATAACCTGCTTGCCTGTAATAATAATAAACCACATAATCCGATCACAAATAAAGCAAGAGTAATACTAAAAATAACAGTTACAAAAGGATAACTGCCAACTCTTTTTTTATTTTTTATTTTATATTTCTTAATCATAAGTTACCTTCTCGTCGCCAAAAATATAAACAAATAAGTGTTTTAAAAACTACTTGTTTCAAATCAAACAAATCAATCTGCTTAAAATAAATAAATTTATGTTTGAAAAATAGCTTATATTTTATTTCAAAGGGCGAATTAAATATTAGATCATGAAAGGAACATTATTTTTTTTATTTTTTATATTTCCAATAATAATTTTTGCACAAAAAAAGGCCTTTTTATTAGACCCTGCTCTAAAATCCGGCGATTATAAACCCTATACATTAGTTGTAAAATTTAAAGCAAATCCAACAGGAGGTAAAACCTTTAATGATAATGCATCAATAAAAAAGGTTAAAGGGAAGTTAAGGCAAGTTTTTCCTAAATCAAATTCAACGAAGCAGGTAAATAATAATATAAATAGTAATAAAAAGAAAGATTACAAAAGTTTTTCTTTAATACATTACATAGATTTTGACCCAAAAATTTCAATAAAACAAGCCATTTCAACATTAATCTCTGATCCTAATATTGAATATGCAGAACCTGTATTTACTAATTATCAACCTTTTTCAACACCTAACGATCCATTATTATCAAGTGAATATCAGTTAAATAATGTAAAAGCTTATAATGCATGGGATATTCAAAAAGGCGACCCAAGCATGATTATTGGAATTGTCGATTATGGATTTGATATTACACATCCTGATTTGGTTGCTAATATGGTTCCGGGTTATAATGTTGCTGATAATAACACTTCATTGGGAGGAACCGGCAGCGGACATGGTACATTTGCTGCCGGTTGTGCCTCTGCAACTCCTAATAATAATATTGGTATAGCAGGTACAGGATATAATTGTAAATTCATGCCAATACGGGGTAGTTCTGATATTTATCCCGGTGCTTTTGAAGGTTTTACAGGCTTGCAATATGCTGTAGATAATGGATGCAAAGTAGTAAATTTATCATGGGGTAGAATGTGTGGAGGATATTCGCAGGCTGAACAAGATATGATAGATTATGCTGCTATTGCAAATGATGCAGTAGTTGTAGTTGCAGCCGGCAATACCACAACCGATGCATACTGGTATCCTGCAGCTTATAGCCATGTTATTTCAGTGGGATATACCGATATAACCGATAAAATAGGTATTGTTGGTGGTTTTCAAAATTTCGGATGCGGGAATTTTTTAAGAGGCAGTTCTTATAACGACAAGGTTAGTATAATGGCACCGGGTTATGGAGTATATTCAACTACACCGGGAAATAGTTATACTACAAATACAGGCTCGTCGTTTGCCGCACCAATTGTTTCTGGAGCAGCAGCTTTATTAAGAGTTCAATACCCTTTATTAAATTCTCAACAAATTATTGAAAGATTAATTTCAACTGCTGATAATATTGATAATGTTGTAGGCAATGCCCCATATAAAGGCAAGATTGGTGCAGGCAGATTAAATATGTTTAGAGCCTTAACGGATAGTTTAAAATCTATCACAATGATAAGTAGAAATATAACAGGTTTAAAAAACCAACCGTACCTGTTAAATAATTTTACAAGTAACATGGTTATTACTACAGTAAATTCACTTAATGCACTTCCTAACATACAAGTGAAATTAAGTAGCAATTCACCATATATTATTATGAAAGATAGTATAGCAGTTTTAGGAAATTTAAAATCAAAGGATACTGTAAAAACTACTTCTCATCCTTTTCAAATATATTTAAAACCGGGCACTCCATCAAATAGTGAAATCATATTCCAACTTACATTTTATAACGGGACATATAGTTATACTCAAAATTTTATTGAAATAGCTAATCCTGATTATCTTGATGTAAATATTCATAATAATTTAACAACTGTTACCTCCAAAGGTCGCTTTGGTTATAATGATGATTTCTACAGATATGGTAAAGGTTATAACTACAATCCTTTTAATATAAATCTATTATCGGAAGGTGGATTAATAATTGGTAGTAGTAGTACAAAAATTTCTGACGCTACACGTTCTTCACCGGGACTTAGAAACCAATCTTTTTCTGTTATAGCACCATTAGCTTTTGATAATGATACAAGAGTGGATTTTTCTGCCGCAGGTATTTTTACAGATACGGTTTCTAATCCCAATAAAAATGGAATTATAGTTAATCAACATGTGTATGCTTGGAAAGATAGCTTGGCCGATAAATTTGTTATTCACCAATATGACATCAAAAATGTAAGTGGAAGTGATATAAATCATTTGTATGCAGGTATTTTTGCAGATTGGGATATGATTGAAGCTGCGAACAATTATGTAATATGGGACAGCTTAAGAAATATGGGAGTTATGTTTAATGATAATTATAACACTCCATTTTCAGCTATCTGCTTACTTACACCACAAGCACCACAATTTTATGCTTTAGATGATCAATATGCAGGTGTTAATCCTTACGATGGATTTACTTTAACAGAAAAGTTTACAAGCATCTCAAGTGGTATATTTAGAAAATCATCGTACGGGGCAAATGATGCATCTTATTCTATAGCAGGGCGAATGGATTCCTTAAAAAATAACACATCTCAAACAATTGCTTATGCCTTTGTTACCGGTAAAAATGCAATTGAATTACTAGCACAAATTCAATTGGCAAAAACGCGTTTTTGTCGATTAAATAAACCTTTAGCCGGCTTTAATATGAAGGGAAAGTTTTATAACGATACTCTTATTACATCTATTGATACTGTTGCTCAATTTACAGATAAATCAGTCGGAGCAATAAGTTGGAATTGGGACTTTGGCGGGGGGAAGAAAAGCAACCTTCAAAATCCAACCCAAAGCTTTAATAAAATAGGTACATATAAAATAAAACTTTATGTTCAAAATGCAACCGGATGTCAGGATAGCGTTATTAAGTTTTTAAATGTACTCTCTTGCCAGTTAAAAAAGCCAATAGTTAATTTTGCAATGAAAGGAAAATACCTTAATGATACACTCATCTCCGGTATAGATACAGTTTTACAATTTACCGACAAATCAATTGGGGCAGTAAGTTGGAATTGGGATTTTGGTGGAGGAAAGAAAAGCAATATTCAAAATCCTAAACAAAATTTTAGCAAACCGGGTATGTATCCAATAAAACTTGTTGTACAAAATTCTGCGGGTTGTAAAGATAGTTTAGTAAGAACGTTAACAGTCGCTTCACTTTTAACAGGTACTGAGCCAAGTTATAATGAGGATAATCTAGTAATTTTTCCTAACCCTACTGAAGGGAACTTATATATTCAGGCAAAGAATAATTTTATTTTATCAAATTCAGATATAATAATTTATAATTCTTTAGGTAATCAAATATTTAAAACAAAAGCCAAAAGTGAAACTGAAGAAATATCATTAACAGGCATAAGCAAAGGTTTATATTTTTTAAATATCAAATCAGATAAAAAAAATATTATAAAAAAGATTATTATTCAATAAGCTGAAATATATTCGTGTAAATTTTAATTTAAAATTATGCAGGAAATAGATGTTCATACCCTTAAGCAAATGATGGATGAAGGGAAAGATTTTCAAATTATTGACGTTCGCGAACCAAGTGAATACGAAATTGCCAACCTTGGTGGTGAACTTATCCCTTTAGGTTCAATTTTGGATAATGTTGATAAAATTTCGAAAGATAAAATGGTTATTCTGCATTGCAGAAGTGGAAAAAGAAGCGCTAACGCCATTAATATTTTAGAAAGTAAGTTTGGGTTTACTAATTTATATAACCTTGAAGGTGGCATTATGGCTTATGGCAATGAAATTGATCCTAACAAAATGGTGCCTTAAAATATTATATGTATAATGTTAAATTATTTTTACAGAATTGGTAGTTGGATGTTTATTAAATAATCAATTGAAAATTCTGCTTATAAATACCTGCCAACAAATAATCAAAAAAACACTTTCTTTCATGAAGTTCTGTTAAATGTAACAATGTTCTTTAACAGGACTTTATTACGCATAAGAAATTAATTTAATTAATAAGAATTACTTTCTATATTTTTTTTTACTTTTGCACAATTTGCTCCCGTAGTTCAATGGATAGAATTTCAGATTCCGGTTCTGATGATGGGGGTTCGAATCCCTTCGGGTGCACCTTTATTTGTTAAAAATTATTTTGAGTATATAAAATTCAGTTCGACACAAAAATTGAAAGAAAAAGGGCATCTATTAGTTAAAAATACGACCATGAATAGAAAAAAATTAATTGAAAAAATAATCTGTTTTACAATTTTAACATTTTTTA
Organism: Spirosomataceae bacterium; assembly: GCA_965248855.1. GTDB lineage: Bacteria > Bacteroidota > Bacteroidia > Cytophagales > 172606-1 > CBDFKQ01. The sequence continues at coordinate 72,861 of CBDFKQ010000006.1, forward strand.
CTTCATTTTTATCTGCAAATGCCGACGACCCTAAACCGGGGGTACTGGATATAAAGTATAAATCGATTTTAGAGAGCATAAAACTTCCGGCCGGTTTCCATATATCGGTTTTTGCTGAAGTTAAAAGTGCAAGGTCTATAACTATAAGCTCTGATGGAACTGTGTTTGTCGGTAGCCGTGAAAAAGGCGAAGAAGGTAAAGTTTATGCATTACCCGATAAAAATAAAGATGGCAAACCTGATGAAGTTATAGTTTTAGCCAAAGGGTTGCATATGCCGAACGGTGTTGCTGTTAAAGATGGCAATCTTTATGTTGGTGAAGTTAGTAGAATTATAAAATTTCCAAATATTGCGTCAAATCTTAAAACTGATGCGCCTTACGAAGTAGTTTATGATAAATATCCTACAGATGAACACCATGGATGGAAATTTATTGCATTCGGACCGGATGGGTTGCTTTATATACCTGTCGGCGCTCCCTGTAATATTTGCGAAAGATTAGATAATCCGGTTTATGCTACCATTACCAGATTAAATGTTGAAACAAAAAAAATGGAAATTTTTGCAAAAGGAATTAGAAATTCAGTTGGTTTAACTTGGCAACCCGGCAGCAACTCATTATGGTTTACAAGTAATAGTCGTGATATGTTGGGAGATGATTTACCGCCCGATATATTAGCTAATGCACCAAAGGAAGGGTTGGACTTTGGATATCCTTATTGCCATGCAGGTTTTATTAAAGATCCTGAATTTGGAGCAAAACATGATTGTTCAGAATTTGCACCCACTGCGCAGAAATTGCAACCGCATGGTGCTTCTTTGGGTTTAAGATTTTATACCGGAAAAATGTTTCCGACAGAATATCAAAATAAAATATTTATCTGTGAGCATGGCTCGTGGAACAGAAGCAAAAAAGTAGGTTACAGAGTTACTACTGTTACCTTGGATAAAAATAATAAACCGATAAAATATGAACCCTTTGCAACCGGCTGGTTACAATCAGAAAGTAAAATACTTGGCAGACCTGTGGATATACAAATGCTGGCAGACGGCTCAATGCTTTTATCTGATGATCAGGCAGGATTAATATATAAAATTACTTATAAAAAATAAATTTTTCTTTAAATAACGGCCTAGTAATAAAAGGTTGTCATTTAAAATATTCAATTTTTATGTATTTAAAATGGAATACACTGCAAAAGTTTTTTGGAAAAAGTTACCCGAAGATTCTTTCACTGACAACAAATACAGCAGGCTTCACCATTGGTCTTTTGATGGCGGGATAGAATTAAAAGCGTCTTCTTCTCCTCATGTAGTTCCGTTACCAATGTCAGATGCATCGGCTGTAGACCCCGAGGAAGCTTTTGTTGCATCTATCTCAAGTTGCCATATGCTTTGGTTTTTATCTATTGCTGCATCTCAAAAATACATTGTAGAGTCATATTTAGATAACGCAGAAGGAATAATGAATAAAAATATAAACGGAGACATAGCTATGACTTCCATTACTCTGAAACCAATAATAAAATTCATTGGATCTAATATCCCTACATTTGATGAAATAGAGGAATTACATAAAAAAGCACATAAAAAGTGCTTTTTGGCGAATTCCGTAAAAGCTGAGATTAAAATAATTCAATCCTGAAAGATAAAATAAAGATATAAGGTCAATAAAAAAAATCGGTTTTTATATAATTTAATAAATTTTCTAATCTCTTCCTTCATTTGCCTGAGGTGCTAAGAATATAATCATAAAACTTAGTAAAACAACCAGCCCTAATGCAATTCTCAATGAAAAACCCTGTGCTATGAAACCAATAATGGGTGGGCAAATAAAAATCCCAAATAACCTAAAGTTGAAACTGCAGCTAACGCAACACCCGGCGACATAATTTTAGATTTCCCTGCTGCACTATAAACAAGTGGCACTACAGTAGCATAACCAAACCCAACAAATGCAAACCCAATAATTGTTATAATTGGGTTTACAATTAACAAGGCTATTAATAAACCAGTACCTGAAATTATACCACTTATTTGTAATGTTTTTGATGTTCCCAATTTTGCAGTTAACCAATCTCCATTAAACCTACCTAAAGCCATAGCTAACGAGAAAGCGGCATAGGCAAGCGTATTTAGCCCTGAATTGGTTTTAAAAGTTTGTTTATAATATTCAGAACTCCAATCCGACATGGCACCTTCACCCAACATACAACAAAAAGCAATTATACCCAAGCCAATTAAAATTCCGCTTGGCCTTACAAATAAGGGATGATTTGTAATTGGTGTCGAATCAAAAGGTAATAATTTTCCGGAAAAAATTAATGTTGATAAAATTCCTATTACCATTATTATTAAAAAATGCGGAAACGGAGTTAAATTTAATTGAATAATAAAAGCACTTAAACCGGCTCCCACCATCCCGCCTAAACTAAAAAAACCATGAAAGGATGACATAATAGGTTTATTGTAAATTTTTTCGAGTTCAACCGCTTGTGTATTTATTGAAATATTTAATATTTCCCCTCCTATTCCAAACAAAAATAAAGCCGCAGCCAAATGCCAGACTTCATTACCGTAGCCAAGCATTGGTAATGTGACACTATACAAAATTCCGGCAATTAAAGTCATTATTTTACTTCCAAACTTTGTAACAAGCCAACCTGCAAGTGGTAATGTTAAAAGCGAACCGATAGGTGAACTTAAAAGAACAGCTCCAAAAGTGGCGTCATCCATATTTAAATGTTCTTTAATAGCAGGTATCCGTGAAGCCCAACTTGAAAAATCAATTCCCAATACAAAAAACATTGAAGCAATGGCGACACGGTTTATAAATGGTTTATTGCTCTGAACTATGTCCATATAAAATATTAGTTACGATCGGTTTAAAACTTATTTACTGTCAACAAAAAATAAAATTATTATTAAAACAATGCAATCCATAAAATAAAAAAAAACCACTTTAAAATTATAAAGTGGTTTTTTAGAAACGATATCAAAATTGATAAATCATTTCAAATTAGGCAGAACAACTTTAAACGTGGTTCCAACCCCAACTTCGCTACCCACTTCAATTTTTCCACTCATTCTGCTTACTGCTTGTTTAACTATATATAAACCCAGACCCGAACCGTCTGATTTTTCGGAAGCACGGAAAAACATCTGAAATATTTTATCGAGATATTGTTTTGGAATCCCAATTCCATTATCACTGATAATAATCAGTGCCTCCTTATTATTAAGGCTAATATTTATGGAAATAAAGCATTCCTCGTGCGAATTACGATATTTTATTGAGTTTGAAATTAAATTTTTAAATAAAAGGAATAACCTCAATTTATCTCCCACAAACTCACCATCATCAGGTAAAGAAGTGATTAACTTTACATCATTAATATGAGGGTAATATTGTAATTCTTCAAAACATTGGTCAATTATTTCACTAAAATTAATATTTTGGGTTTGAACCTGCGTGTATAAATTTTTTGAATGGTTTAATACCGAATGTATAAAATCGTCGAGTTTCGCTATTCTGTTTTCTATTAATTTTAAATATGTGGTTACTTGATTTTGGTCACTTTCAGTTTTTAACAGATCTATTAAACCTTTGATTGTAGCTATTGGAGCACGTATATCGTGTGACAGTTTATATACATATTGGTCAAGTTCTTCATTTCTTTCCTCAAGTTCTTCAAGTGTCTTTTCTAAACTGTTTGTTCTTTCGGCTACTAATTTTTCTAATTCATCCTGCATATTATGCAAAAGCTCATTGCTTGAAACCAATTCTTCATTACTTGCTGTAAGTTCTTCACTAAGTGAATTTAATTCCTGATAATTGTTTAAAATTTCTTTATTCAAACTTTTCATCTTTTCTTCAGCAAGCACTCTATCTGTAATATCCATTACTGTTCCCATGGAACCGACTGTATTTTCTGTTGTATTTACTTTACCTCTAACTGAGATATATTTAATACTGTCGTCGGGCATTATAATTCTGTATTGAAACTCATATGATGAAAATGTTTCAATGGCCTGTTTAAGTTCTTTTTGAACAAATTCTATATCATCCGGATGCATCATTTTATATAGTAAATCTAAACTTGCATATCGATTCTTCCATTCTTTTGGCCAGTTAAAAATCAAATAAAGTTGAGGCGTACCAACAAATGTTCTGTTAACATAGTTAGCTTCAAAACTTCCAACCTGGCTTAATGCCTGGGCGTCATAGAGTTGATCCAATCTATGTTCCAATTCAATATTATACCTTTGTATAATCTGATCTTTTTCTTCTAAAAGAGCTAATTGATCTTTTAAAGATTCATTAACTACTTTCCACTGCTCCATTGAAGGTATAGAAATTATTATGGGTATAATTTTAATTAAAACTATCGAAGTAGTAATGGATGCCAATGCTGTAATAAGTCTCATAATAGTATCAATCCTATAAATAGGATTCCAGATAGTAACCACGTCTAAAACATGAGTAATACCACAACTAAAAATAAAAATGGCAAATAAAATCCCGATCCTTATAAATTTAAAATCCTGTCTTTTTTTTAAAATATAAAAAAGAGTAACAGGGATAATAAAATATGAAATTGCTGTTAACCCATCAGATATAGCATTTGACCAAACGATAAATGGCTCCCAAAAATAACAATGCCCATGAGGCATAAAATTAGAACCTGAAAAGAATTTAAAAATTTTATCCATAACTATTTACAATTAACTATTGAAATCTTCTTAATCATAATTAGAATCAACTTATTAATAATTATACGATAACAGTAAAAATTAAATAATAATTTATATTATAATTATTTAATTCATGTTACGAAAATTATTTTACAACAGTCATTTCTTTACAAATTACTTCATATTGGTTATGAAGTAGAAAAAAACTTTGATTCAATATACAGTTTTTTAATTATGAATATACTGATATTAATAAACCGATAATTATAAAAATTATTTTTATTTTTTTATTGAAGTTTACTTTCTTTATTGCCTTAGGTGAGCTTGCACGGAGAAATACCGTTGATTTAAATTGAGGACAATAAGTATTTAAAGAAAAAAATAAAAAAGTAGCGGTAAAATGAATATGCATCTTATGCCAATCAGACTTGGCTTCAGTATTGCCTTAGAAATCTTTTTTATGAGGTGGTACGAACAAAAATTGGAGCGTAAAGCCTGAGGCAAATCCCAAACATTTATTTTTAATCATTTTTATTTGAATAAGATTTAAAAAATAAAAACAGTTAAAATTTTCATTATTAAAAAAATCACAAGTCAGTTGGTCTAAAATATTTTTGTGTAAAACATCAGTTATTTAACCGGAATGGCAAAAAATATTATATCATTTTATAAACATATTATTATAAAACAATTAAAAAAATAATTCTTAAAATAATTCTACAATATGATTGAAATAAACAAATTTTATTACTTTTAGGCTTTTAAAGTCAAAACTTTTATAAATAAACGTTTTAAAGTAATTTATTTTTTATGCACAAAGGGTTACACATACTTGATTATATCGTATTTCTTTTTTATTTTATTTTAGTATCAAGTTATGGTTATTGGATATATAAACGTAAAAAATCAGAAGAAACTTCTTCTACGGATTTCTTTCTTGCCGAAGGCTCTTTAACATGGTGGGCAATCGGTGCTTCTTTAATTGCTTCAAATATATCTGCAGAACAATTTATTGGAATGTCGGGCAGCGGTTTCAGATTGGGCCTAGCCATTTCAACTTACGAATGGATGGCAGCAGCAACATTAATAATAGTTGCCGTTTTTTTTATGCCTATTTATTTGAAGAACAAAATCTTCACAATGCCCCAGTTTTTAACACAACGCTATAACGATACTGTAGCAGGTGTGATGGCAGTTTTTTGGTTGTTGCTTTACGTATTTGTTAACCTTACTTCTATTTTATATTTGGGTGCATTGGCAATAAGTACAATTTCGGGTCTTGATTTTAATGTTTGTCT
>CBDFKQ010000007.1:0-135298 GCA_965248855.1 Spirosomataceae bacterium
GAAATATTTCTAAAAAATAAAATCTTATATAAAAAGCATAATTAATTAAACTTTCACGCAAACTTCCTTTTCCACCATATTGCCCTGCCAAATCCAAATAAAAGAACAGCTAAAATTGGTAGAATTAAATTAATTAATTGCCATTTTAACCTTTGCTCTTTAATAATAGTTTTATCCAAGGGGCGGAGAACGATTTGTTTATTTCGAGCTGATAATATTCCGTTTGCATCGAGCATATAATCGATAGAATGAATCAAAAAGTCTTTATTTCCAAATATTTGTCTGGAAAATGGATCGTAGCCCAGTGGCATCGCTTTTCGTGTTTTATCTACATTGTTAATGAGTAGATCACCGTCACCACAAATAATAATTTTCGAATCGCTATCGAATTCCTTAAAATCATTATATCTGTTATCTATTTTTGTTATTCTATTTGCGTATAAAGATCTAAATTTTCCTTCGAGTAAATAAGCAAGAGGCTTGCTGCCTTTGTTGTATGTTTTAGGATCGGGGTCGCGCCTTGCATCATCATAGGCAATCATTACGGGTGCTGAAACAGTTTTAGAATAAATAGAAGAAGAAAATAATATTGTTTTTTTAATGCCTTCAGCTTTTACGGTATCAAGGGTACTCATAAACTTTCCATAAATGGCATCAGTATTTTTAACAATTGGATTATTGCCAAAAGTATTAATAACAGGGAAATACCTCCAGGGCATTAATTGTGTTTGCGGTTTATTATCAATATTACCAACAACCATTGGTATGCGAGCGGAAGTCAAATCTTTTACAACATCATTATTAATACGAATGCCATACCTGAAAAATAAATCATTTAAATCTAAATTATAGGGGATAGCCAGAGTTCCGTTTTCCGAAATTTCATTAATTTTCATTTGGTCAATAAAAAACAAACCTTTTCCACCTTTTACAATAAATTGATCTATTTTATATTTATCTTCTTCATTAAATAAAGTGTCGGGTTTAATAATCATCAATGCATCAAGGTTTTTTCGCAAATCAATGACATTTACTTTAGAAATATCTACCCGATAAACCATATAAAATTCCTGAAGGGTTTTTATTAAATCATCCAATTGTATATCAGCAGGTTCTCCATGGCCGTAAGTAATGCCTATTCTTTTTTTATCTTTAAAATCCAGTTTTCGAATTGCATTTGCCAATTCGTATTCCACATTTTCTACAGATTGGTTCAATTTTTCTTCGGCGCTTAAAAATTTTGTATTTTGTAATAATAATACTGAAGATTCTTTGCCTTTGTAACTTATTAAAGCATATGGGAAAATGGTGCGTTCAACTTGTCCGCCGTTTTTCTTTTCAAATAAGTTAATGGGGAGGATTCCTTTTCTTTTAAGTTCTTTTAAAAAAGTACCCTTTGCGTTTTTGTCATTTACATTTTCCGGATTTACAAAAGTATATTCTACTTTCCCACCGGAATAATTTCTAAATTCATCTAATTGTTCTTTAACAGCCTTATTTAGTCGGTTAAAACCTGCCGGTAAATTATCACCGGTTAAATAAACGGTAACAAATACTTCGTCATTTACTTTTGAAAGTAAGTTTTTTGTAGCGTTGGATATTGAATACCTTTTGTCTTCAGTAAGGTCTATTCTGAAAAAAGAATCTGAAAAAAAGAAATTTAATAAGATAATTACTCCCGCACTGATTCCAAAAAATATTAAAGATTTTCTTTTCATTATTTTTCTTAATTTTTTCTGCGCACAAATATAAATTAAGAATTGCAGCTTTAATAACTGATGTTACACCCCAAAATATTTAAAAATACTTAGGCTTGCCTTCGATCAGACTCATTCAATCTTTTCCTATGGGTTAACTGCAGAAAAATCTAAAATAATTTTTTCCTGAGCCGGATTTTTTTTAGCTTACTGAAAGTTTAAACCTACAACCTTAAATAATGAAAAATTTCAACGACCATCTAAAAAATTACTCAATCCATGTTCTAATATTTTTTTTATTGTTTGCGGTATCATGTCAAAAGCATGATAGCCAAATTACTATAATTGACCAAAATTTAGTCAGCCTTGATCAGGCAACTATTGTAGGACGGAACATCCAATTAAGCTCCACTATTACCACTATTATTGAAACCAAAAAAAGTTTGATCAGTAAAAAGGGAGAGTTAAATGTCAAAAAAGTGCTTGACATTATAGCAGTCCCAAAAATTAGTCCTTCTTTTTATATCATTAATTATGAAGAAGGAGGTTATGTTGTTCTTGCCGCCGATAAAAGGATTAATCCTGTATTAGCGTTTAATGATAAAGGCTATTTTAAAAAAAGAAGGTGAAATACCTGGCGGCCTGGCATTATGGCTTGGCAGTATTCATAAAGGGGTACAAAAAGTGAGAAAAGATACCGGATATAAAAGCAATACATTTATTAATAAAGAATGGAAGAAGTTACTTAGCGGAAAGACTAATCTTTCTAATTCAATTTCCAATCAAAAAAACGCCCCTGCCGGCCCCCCACCATGTACATCAACATTCTATCAGGAAAACTACGGACCCTTATTAACTACTGAATGGGGACAAGGGTGTTACTACAACGATTATTGCCCACTTGGCACAAGCTGTGGTGGTCATACATGGACAGGCTGCGTGGCTACCGCAATGGCCCAGATTATGATGTATCATAAAAAACCGAGCACATACAATTGGGCCATTATGTTAAATAGATTGTATAGTGCAAATTCGGAAGTGGCCAGGCTTATGCATGATGTAGGGGTAACACTAAATATGCAATATGGAAATGATGCTTCCGGAACTTACGAATATGAATACACCGATGTTACCACTGATCCATTACATTGGGTGTATTATAATGGCGTACCCAAGTCTCTCACTCAAAATTACGGCTATTCAGGAGCTGGCTATAAAGATTTTGATGACGGTGAATTAAAAAGTAATATCATTAACAAACGTCCATGCATAGTTTCAGGTAGCATGGATAAACAAGATATAAACGTTTTGGGCTGGACAGTTAGTTCGATTTATTCCGGTAACCACACTTGGGTATGTGATGGTTATTCAAGAAATTGGGGTTATTCCTGCCCTGATGATTATTATCCTACCGGAACTTCCTTTAATAATATCACCTATCACATGAATTGGGGTTGGGGAGAATCTTATTCCAGTTATAATTATAATGGATGGTATACTCCCACAAGCTGGCAACCTTATACTTCAAATCAAAATTACATTTGGAACCACAAAATGATAACCATAAACCCTTAAAAAGATGCGATTAATAGTATTCTTGTTTTTAATTTATTGCATGGGAAGTTGTCATATTATTGATAATAACAATAAGGTATGTAATGGAAATGAAATGCCTAAACCTGTTTTATTCGTTCTGGTTGATAGTACTAGTGGCAATAATCTTATTAAAAATAAAACTGATGTAATTGAAATAAAATTTTCAGAAAATAACCTGCCCAAAACGATTCCAAATGCAGGTTTAATCACATTGGATTATATTAAAGCATTATACCCATTTATTGTATCTGATAATGCTAATATAAATTCTTATAGTGGTAGAAATGGAATTAAAAATTTTGAAATATATTTAAACTATAAAAAAATTGGGGATTTATATATAGATACACAATACACCGGCACTTGTGGCAATGAATATAATTATAAATCCATTTTATTTAATGGTAAAATCCCTCAACTTTATCAGGTACCAAACAATCCGGAATTTTATATTTTTAAAGTAAAATAACGATTTTTTAAATAGTATGTTAATTGAAAACCTTGTCTTGTCCTGAAATAGGTTTACACAAAGTAAACTAAAAATGGAAAAGTATTCAAAAGTTTATCCAAGTAAATGGCAGAGTCAATATAGTAAAGAATTTAAGCAGTCGGTATGCAAGGAATATCTGCTTGGCAATGATTCCAGAACCGGTATAGAAAAAAAGTATCATTTAGGTCATGGTCGTATATTAAATTGGCTTAAAGAGGATGGTTATGTTGAATTACCCTGCTCTTTAAATAAATCTGTTTATATTGTAGGTCTTGATAATTATAATCCAATGTCTGCAGATAATCCTCAACTTCCATCTCAAACTACAACAGGTTTAAATGAGGTTTGCGAAGATCAATCAGAAATTCTGCGCCTTAAAAAAGAACTTTTAGAAGCTAAGATAAAAGCCGAAGGCTTTGAAAGGATGATAGAAATAGCCGAAGAGCAATTTAAAATACTCATCAAAAAAAAGTAAAATACCGGGTAATCCATGAGTTAAAGGACAAATACAGCGTAAACCTTACCTGTATTTGTCGGTTATTTGGTATCACCCGTCAGGCTTATTACCAACACTTTTGGCATGAAGATGAGGTGGGATTAGAAGAGGAGATGATTATAAAACAAGTGGTGATGATCAGGCAAAACCACAGAGCAATGGGTACAAGAAAACTATTTGAGATCCTGCAACCTTTTTTGATGGAACATCAGATTAAAATAGGTCGTGATGCTTTATTTGATTTATTGGCCCGTCACCAATTATTAGTTAAAAAACGAAAAAGAAAAATAAGTACCACCATGAGTTACCACCGGTTCCATAAATGGCCTAATCTGATTAAAGACTTTATTCCGTCTGCACCCAATGAACTTTATGTGAGTGATATAACATATTGGAAAATAGAAACAGGATATGTTTACATCAGTTTTATTACAGATGCTTATTCTCATAAAATCGTTGGTTATCGGGTAGCAGAAACTCCGGAAGCAGTAGAAAGCTTAAGCGCATTAGAAATGGCACTTGAATCGTTTCCGGCTAAAATAAAAGAAAAACTTATTCACCATTCGGACAGAGGGGTACAATATTGCAGTGATGGATATGTAAAGTTATTGCAGGACAATCACATCCGGATCAGCATGACACAAACCGGCGATCCTCTAGAAAACGCAATAGCCGAGCGGGTAAACGGTATATTAAAAGAAGAGTATCTGTCGCATTTTAAAGTAAGTACCCTTGAAGAAGCGAAAAAAGTATTGGAAGAAAACGTAAAACTTTATAATAGGGAGCGACCACATATGAGTATAGGCAACCTTACACCTTCTTTTATTCATGAAAACAACGTTCCAACAGAAAGGCTGTGGAAAAATTATTATCAAAAGAGAAAAGAAGAAGTAATTACATGCTGAAAGTTTTAAAGCATACCGCCCAAAACGAGAATAACTTTTTTTGCCTGTAGGAGGGCAAAAAGTTATTTCCCGCTTTGGGCTACTCCATAGAAGAATAGTAAACTTATTTTAGGATTAAAGAAAAACAAATAATCATCAGAAAGGGTAAAAATGTAAATCAATTTTAGGATTATATTTGAAGTGTAAATCAATAGCTGTATTATAAATTAAACTGTAAACTTTTTTTAGGACGAGACACCTGGTTTATTTTTGAATCAGGTTTTTATTTAAAATTATATTTAGAATCACAAAATGATAACCTTAAACCATTAAAAATATGCGATTAATTAATATTTTTACCTTTAATTTATTGCATGGGAAGCTGTCGTTTAACTGATAATAAGGTATGGTAACTTATAAAATAATGTGAGAAATAATACCTTATTTGCTATTTGCAATTCGTAAAATACAAATGAAGGCAAAAAGAATTAAATCGTAATAGTTATAAATTTACTTTAAATAAAAAATAAATTCTCCTCCTTCATCTCCTACACTTTTTAATGGATTGCCAATAGGTTGTTGTTCTGAATTATTACCTACAGCATTTTTAACATACAAAACCAACTCAGATACAGGAAATTTTTTCTTTTGGTTTTCTTTAAGATATTTTAAAAAATATCCGGCAAATGGACTGTTTTTTCCAGCCTGGCCATCCGAAACATATTCTAAACGACCCGAAGTTAAGGCCCAACGTGATTTATATTGTTCTACATTCTCAACATAACCTCTGCTTTCATGCGAAAATAATGAACCTGAAAAGCAAGCATCGGCAACTAAAAAAATATGTTTTGCAGGGATGGCTTTTATGTATTTTAATAATGTAGAATTGGCAAGATATTCTGTTTCCTGACCTTTTTTTGCATCTACCGGAATCCAAAAACCTTCTTCAATTTCTGAATTATAATGGCCATGACCCGAAAAATATATCAATAAATTATCATTACCGGAGAGTTTTTGCCTTACTTCAGTAAGTTTTGCTAAAATATTTTTTACCGTTGCATCATCATTATACACCTCAAAAACATTACCGGGATCAAAAGTATATCGGGTGGTTAATATATTTTTAACATCTTTCGCATCTTTAGATGCATTAATAAGCGGTGTCCAATATTTATAATTGTTAATACCAACTATATATAAAAAAATTTTACCTGTAACTGAAGGTTTAAAATCACTTATATCATTATTTTGTTTGATATGCTCACCGGACTTTTTATTATTTTCATTTAAGGTTTTCTTTACCGGAGCGTTGGCTTGTAATACGTTGGGCATTTGCCAAACAATAGAAGATTTATCAATAGATGTAGTAACCAAATAATTTTGATCAGTACTAAATTGAACATCCACAATCCATCGTGTATGCATTTCTAAATATGTTAACTCTTTTAAATCCCCATTATTCCAATTAAATATTTTAATTCCTTTAATTAGATTTGCTACTAAATACTTTCCTGTAGGATCGAAACTTACTCCCTTTGGATATTTTACATTCGTAAAGGTAGATTTCTTACTAAAAGTATTTTTTTCTAATTTATATGTTATAAGACCTTCTTCAGTAAGAATTTCAAAATATTTTCCTGAAGGGTGAATTGCAAGTGAAATTATACTTTTTTGAATGAGTTTTTGTTGAAGTTGTATTTTACTGTTAACTAAATTATAAACTAAAACAGTATCAATATTTTGCTTGCCCTTAGCGTAAGTTACCGCTAATTTTCCGTCGCCACTGATAGAAATTGAGCCAACCTCATACCGCGAGTTATCTAATGTTTTGCCTAAAACAGTTTGACTAAGTACAAACTGATTATTTTCCCTGGCGAAAACATTTATTTTTCCCTCATATCTGCAGGTAGTTATTAAAGTATTTCCATCCGGACTTAAAGCTAAATTTTGAATATCGCGAGAAGCATCGATACGTTGAATGATTTTTTTATCGACAATATTCATTACTACAAAATCGCCTTCGTTTTGGTATTTTGTGAAAATTAAATGTTTTTCATCAGGTGAAAATACAGCTTTACCGGCACCGGCGTTAAAACTGCTTTTATATGACCAAACAGTATTAAAATCATTATCTCTTAATTGGATTTCGGAATTACCTAATGTTAAAGTATTATAAGTGCCTTTCGACGAAAAAGATACCCAACAGGCATCATCCGGATATCCTTCAAGAACTTTGTATTTTGTTAAAATAAAACTTTGAGCTTGAATTTGTATATTTAAAAATAAGAGAAATAAAGTAAATATGTAACCTGAAATTGTTTTTTGCATCAAATAAAATTTTAAATTAATTATAACCTTTTGAAATAAATTTACTTTAAATAAAAAATATATTCTCCCCCTTCATCTCCAACACTTTTTAATGGATTGCCGATGGGTTGTTGTTCCGAATTATTACCTACAGCGTTTTTAACATACAAAACCAACTCCGATACAGGAAATTTTTTCTTTTGATTATCTTGAAGATATTTTAAAAAATATCCGGCAAATGGACTGTTTTTGCCAACCTGACCATCAGAAACATATTCTAAACGACCAGAAGTTAAAGCCCAACGTGATTTATATTGCTCTACATTTTCAACATAACCTCTGCTGCCTTGCGAAAAAAGTGAACCTGAAAAACAAGCATCTGCAACTAAAAATATATGTTTTGCAGGAATTGCTTTTATGTATTTTAATAATGTAGAGTTGGCAAGGTATTCTGTTTCCTGACCTTTTTTTGCATCCACCGGAATCCAAAAACCTTCTTCAATTTCTGCATTATAATGGCCATGACCCGAAAAATATATCAATAAATTATCGTTGCTAGAAAGTTTTTGCCTTACTTCGGTAAGTTTTCCTAAAATATTTTTTACTGTTGCATCATCATTATACACCTCAAAGACATTACTGGGCTCAAATGTATATCGGGTGGTTAAAATATTTTTAACATCTTTTGCATCTTTTGATGCATTTGTAAGCGGTGTCCAATATTTATAATTGTTAATGCCGACTATATATAAAAAATTCTTTCCGGTTACTGAAGGTTGAAAATCACTTACATCGCTGCTTTCCGGTTTATTTTTTTCCGTTTTATTTTCATTTCCTTTTTTCTCTCCCTGTTCTATTTTAATATCTTTTTTTATTGTTGCATTTGCAATTGGTGCATCAGGGAGTTGCCAAATGATGGATGTTTTATCGGTAGATGTAGTAATAAGATAATTTTTATCAGCACTAAAAACCGCATCCATTATCAATCCATGATGCATTTCTACTTCGGTTAATTCTTTAATATTGCCATTTGTCCATTCTAAAATTTTAATAGACTGCGACATGTTGCAAGCCAAATATTTGCCGGTTTGATCGAAGTTAAGCCTTCTTGCATAAGTTATGTCAGTAAATGTTCTTTTGCGATTGAAATTGCCTTTTTCCAATTGATAAGTAACCAAACCTTCATTAGCACCTACAACAAAATATTTTCCGGAAGGATGAAATGCAATATGATCTATGTTTTTCTGTAAAAGGCTTTGAATAAGAGTTATTTTTCCGTTATTTAAATCATATACCTGAAGAGTATCAGTATCGTTAGTCCCATTTGAATAAGTGATTGCAAATTTTCCATCAGAACTAATTTTTAAAGTCCCTAAGTTATATCCGTTTTTGGCCATTTTTGCTCCAATTATTGACTGTACGGGAACAAATTGATAATTTTTCCAATTAAATACATTAATTTTTCCATCATATGTACTTGTTGTAATTAATGTTTTTCCATCAGGACTTAATGCCAATCCGGTTATATAATCATCAGATACTTTAACTTGTTGAACAAATTTCTTATCTGCAATTTGCATAACAACAAAATCGCCTCTTGTTTGAAATTTTGTAAAAATTAAATATTTTTCATCAGGCGAAAAAACTGCATTGTTAGTTCCCGGATTATTAGAGGTGCTTGTATAAGACCATAAAGTATTATAATCTTTATCTCTAAGTTGAACTTCCGCATTAGCTAAAGTTAATGTATTATAAGTACCCTTTGGAGAAAATGTGACCCAACACGGGTTTTCTTCATAACCTTTTAGTGTTTTGTTTTGAGTAAGGATAAAACTTTGCCCTTTAGTTAAATTAAATGAAAAAAGAAAAATCAATAAGGCGATGAAATGTTGGAATAAATGTTTTCCCATAAATGTAGATTTTAAGATGTAATATGAATTAATTTAAAAAAGGTTATTTTACAAACCCACACAATAAATGTAATTTTTCTTCAAGTGTTTTATAATTTTTACTCTCAATCAGCTCTTTTGTAAATACTTGCGAACCTAAACCTACGCATGTTGCTCCGGCATTAAACCAACTTTTTAAACTTTCTTCATTTGCTTCTACTCCACCGGTAACCATCAGGCTACTCCAGGGCATAGGGCCTTTAAGATTTTTAATAAACTGAGGTTTTAATATATCACCGGGAAATATTTTTACAATTTCAGCTCCATATTCTTCTGCCTGTGAAACTTCAGTTAAGCTTGCACAACCGGGGATATGAAGTATTTTCCTCCGGTTACAAACTTTAAATATATCCTGATTTAAAAAAGGGGAAACAATAAAATTTGCACCTTTTTGAATAAATAAACTTGCTGTACCTGCTTCAGCAATAGTTCCGGCACCTAAAACCATTTCGGGACAATTTTGTTTGACATACTTTATCATTTCGCCAAAAATATCCTGTGCAAAATCTCCTCTGTTTGTAAACTCAAAAACACGAATGCCTGCGTTGTAACACGATTTTAAAATATTTAAACAAATATCAACATCATGATGATAAAAAACCGGAATAAGCGGAAATTGCTCCATTTTAAGTATTACATCTATTCTTCTGAATTGTGCCATTGTTTTTTATCTTATAATTCGCCCTGATTTTTCTCCTTTCATTAAAGTTATTACATCATCTACCGTGGCTAAATTTATATCGCCTTTAATGGTATGTTTTAGCGCTGATGCACAAATGCCAAATTCCAAAGCTTCCTTTTCATCGTTAAAAGTAAGTAATCCATAAATTAAACCTGCATAAAATGCATCTCCGCTTCCAATTCTATCAATAATATGCGTTATATCCAATAGTTGTGTTTCAATAAACTCTAATCCATTCCACATACAGGCAGATATTTGGTTATGTGAAGCATTTAAAGAAGTTCTCTGAGTATCTACAACTTTTTTAATTCCGGGAAATTTTTTTATTAATTTTTGCGCGGAAGTAACAAATGGGTTATCGCTTTTTTCGTATTTACAATCAAGATATTTATCCATAGCTTGCTCGTCAGCTAAAACGATATGGCTTTTTGATATTAAATGTGGTAAAATTTGTTCGGGTAATTTTCCGTATTGCCATAAACCCGATCTGAAATAAATATCTGCAGAAACTGTTAGGCACATATTATTGGCTGTTTCTATTGCTTTTAAGCATTCATCTGCACAACTTTCGGATAAGGCAGGGGTTATGCCCGACCAATGAAACCAATTTGCATTTTCAAATATTTTTTCCCAATTAAATGTGTTAGGTTTAATTTGAGAAAAAGCTGAGTTATACCTGTCGTATATTATTTTGCTTGGCCTGTTAACTGCACCCACTTCACTGAAGTACAAGCCCAATCTGCCTTCTCCAAATTTAATATGTGAAACATCAACACCGGTTTTTCTTAATGTTTGAAAAGCTGCTTTTCCTAAATCATTATCCGGAAAAGTAGTTACATGTACTGAAGGAATATTAAAATTAGCCAACGAAACAGCAACATTGGCCTCGCTGCCGCCATAAATAATATTAAAATTATCCGATTGTAAAAATTTATTATAATTTGGAGGAGTTAACCTCATCATTACTTCACCAAAAGAAATTACTTTTTTCATTAACTAATTAAATTAATCTTTTTCCAATTTGGTGTTAAAAAATGAATTATTCCAAGTGCTGTCAAATAAGTGCTTCCTGCAAATACAAATAAAGGTAAATAACCGTATTTAACTCTTATTATTCCTGCAAAAGTTGCTATTAAAAT
Organism: Spirosomataceae bacterium; assembly: GCA_965248855.1. Lineage (GTDB taxonomy): Bacteria > Bacteroidota > Bacteroidia > Cytophagales > 172606-1 > CBDFKQ01. The sequence continues at coordinate 11,241 of CBDFKQ010000007.1, forward strand.
TCCACCTGTTGCACCAAACATTCCTCCAATACCCATTACAGATGCTACATTATTTTTTGGAAATAAATCGGAACTCATAGTATAAACATTAGCCGACCATCCCTGATGGGCAGCGGTTGCCAAAGCTATTAAAGCAACAGCTAAATAAATACTGTTTGTGTTGGCAGCAAAAATTATTGGAACCACACATAAAGCGCAAATTAACATAGTGGTTTTTCTTGACCTGTTAACCGACCATCCTATTTTAATAAATTTTGAAGAAAGCCATCCAAAAAAAATACTTCCTATATCGGATATAATAAAAATGAAGAGAAATGGCCAACTGATATTTTTAAGATCTAATTTTTGATCGAGTGTTTCGTTTGAATTAAAAAAATCAGGCAACCAGGTGAGGTAAAAATACCAAACGGGGTCTGCCATAAATTTTCCAATTGCTACAGCCCAAGTCTGTTTGTGAGTTAAAAGTTTAGCCCACGATAGTTTTTCATTACTGTTAACTTGTTCATCCGCATCGCTTCTGATGTATTGAAGTTCTTCATCAGTAATATTGACATGGTCTTCAGGCCTTTTATAAATAATAATCCAAAGGATAATTAAAATTAAACCTAAAGCGCCTGTTATAATAAATGACCATCGCCAACCATATTGTGCAATAATTAATGGAACTGAAAAGGCTGTGGCAATAATTCCAACATTGGCTCCTGCATTAAAAACTCCTGTTGCAAATGACCGTTCTTTTTTTGGAAACCATTCTGCAACGGATTTAACTGCTGACGGAAAATTGCCGGCTTCTCCTATTCCTAAAAAAGCCCTTGCAATACTTAAACCACCAAATGTGTTTACAAATGCATGACTGATACCTGCTATACTCCAAACTGTTATTGCATAAGCAAATCCTTTTTTCGTACCTATTTTGTCAATAAACCAACCGACTAAAATAAAGCCAATGGCATAAGCTGTTTTGAAAGCAGCATCAACAAAACCCATTAATTCTTTAAAATGATTTATATCGGCCGGTGAGAGTGGTTTATTACCCGATATGCCAAGCATTTGCCTTCGAAATCCTTCATCAATCATTGTAAATGACAAAACATTTCTGTCAATATAATTTATTGTAGTGGCGAAAAACAGTAAGGCTACTATTCTCCAACGGTAACTCCCAACAATGTTATTCATTTGATAAAAGTCTTAAAAATCTTCTGATATTTACATAAATAATTTTATAAATGCCAAATTGTAATAAGTTGATTTAATATTTTCTTATGGGAAGAGGTTAAAAAAATTTAAATCAATTTAAAATTTTTTTAAATGATAATTTTAATGATACTTGAGCACCAATATTTTCTTTAAAACGAATTAATCCAATATTAGGGATACCTTTATCGGTTGCTATACCCAGATCTAGAATTTCAATTTTATTTTCCAGGCAAAAATTATATAATCCCTTTATCAATAAAACTGTGGGGCTGAATTTTAAATATTTTTCGCAATCAGCCGGATAGAAATTGTATAAAATTCTATCATTTACCCGGATTACTATTGTGAGAGCAATTATATTTTCTTTGTCATTAACAGTAAAAACTTTAAAAGTTTTTCGAAATCGGAAAAATAATTCTTCAAGTTTTTTGTAAGGAAGGGTAATCGGAAAGCCTTTTCTTTCCCTGCTTTCCTTAATAAAATTATATACTTTAAATAAATTGGGATTTAATTGTTCACTAAAATAAAAACCATTTGAAATACATTTATTAAGCCTTCGCTTTTCGGATGCTTTAATTATATTTTCAAATAATTTATCGGTAATATCGATATGAAAATTAAGATCGATAATCTCCTGTTCGTAACCATTATCTAAAAAACATTTTGTTAATGTTTCTGAATTTTCATTTTGATAGCAAAAGGGATAATGTTTAATACTTATTTGGTTGATACCTTTATCAATTAATTTCTTCTCGACTTCTTGAATAAATTCGCATAAGAGTTTCGTATCTAAATCGTCGGCAAATTCAATAGAACCAAATGTGCCCATATAGGGGCTGAAGCCGGCATTTTTTTCAAAAAATATGCTCCAACGTATTAATATATGTTTGTTGTGTGTAAGATAAAAGGTAGTAAAATCAGCCCGGGGTTGAGAAGCAAGATGAGAGGGCTCATTAAATAAATACCTTTCAAAATTGAAAATACAATTGTCATCAATATTTTCAACAATCTGATAATCGGAATGCAATTATTTATAATGAGTGTTAGATTATTTAGGAATAATATTTAATCGAAGCCAATAATAGAGATGTCGTTTCTGAATTTATTAAGCAAATCACTTTTAAAATTTTCCATTATTTTTCTTTCATTTATATCAACGCCTTTATTCGAATCTGAAATGATTTCCATGGCTTCAATAAAAAAATCATATTCAGGATCAGGGCCGTTTTCTTTAAAAATATCTATTGCTTTCGCATAGGCACTCTCAACAGTATTATTTTTACTATTTTCATAATTAAATGACCACGATATTTCGGCTGCCCTGCTGTGGAAGCTTAAAATTTTATGTAAAGCTTCTACTTCTTCCTCTTGAACTATTCCATCAGCTTTGGCTACTGCATAAATTAACTCTCCAAAAGCTTCGTAAAGTTTTTCTTTAGATACCATAGTTTTATTTAATTTTGTTATTACAAAAATATGAATTTTTAAAATTAGAAGTATATAAAAATTATTTTAAGACGAAATATTTTAAAATTAAATGCAGCTTTAGCATATGTAAAAATATTTTCAAATACTGTCGCGTAGGCGCAATTTTTTAAATCTTTTAGATCTTACTTTTCGTAAATATTTTAGAGTTACTTTAATTTTTAAACTATCATAAAATTCAACATGAATAAATTAAATATCGTTTTTTCAATATTTTTCCTTTCTGTAAATTTTGCTTTTGCTCAAATGGAAGTAAAAACAGATAAAGTAGTTAAAACAGACGCTCAATGGAAGGCTATTTTAACACCGGAGCAATATCACGTATTGCGCGAAAAAGGAACCGAAAGAGCCTACGCCGGAAAAACATGGGATAATCATCAACACGGAATTTATGTTTGTGCTGCTTGTGGCCAACCTTTGTTTTTATCAGAAACTAAATTTGAATCGGGAACAGGATGGCCAAGTTTTTATAAACCATTTAATCCCAAATCTGTAAAAGAAGAAGTAGATAAAGCTTATGGAATGCAAAGGACAGAAGTAGTTTGCAGCAGATGTGGAGGCCACTTAGGCCATGTGTTTGACGATGGCCCAAAGCCAACAGGTTTGCGATATTGTATGAATTCGGTTTCTATGAATTTTATTAAGAAATAATTTTATAAGACGAAATAATAAAAAGAGTGAATAGATATGCAATCTATTCACTCTTTTTTATTTTCATTTAAATTATGAATATAACGATATTGATAAACTGATAATTAATTTTTTAAAATTAATTCACTATAACATTGTGTAATAATTCAATTAAAGTATTGACTTATTTTTTTTATTTCTAAAAATTGTATATTGCACGCCCTAAATTATTTTCTATGTTGAATATTGTTATTTTTGGCCCTCCGGGTGCCGGAAAAGGTACTCAGAGCGAAAAACTTATTAAAAAATACAATCTTGTACACGTTTCCACGGGTGATATTTTCAGGATGCATATAAAAAATGAAACTAACCTTGGCAAAAAAGTAAAAGATATTTTGGCAAGCGGGGTGCTCGTACCTGATTCTGTAACCATTGAAATGCTTGAAGAAGAAGTTAAAAACAACCCTGAAGCAAAAGGATTCATTTTTGATGGTTTTCCCCGCACAGTTCCTCAGGCAGAAGCCTTAGATCAATTTTTAAAATTAAAGCATACTTCCATTCATGCTGTTGTACAATTGGATGTAAACCAAGATGAATTGAAAAAAAGATTAGAAGAGAGAAAGGCAGTTTTAAATCGTGCTGATGACGAAGAAGAAAAGGTTTTAAAAAGAATGGATGAATACTTTAATAAAACCATCTACGTTTTACCTTATTATCAAGCGCAAAATAAATTAGCCAAGGTAAATGGGATAGGCGAAGTAAATACGATTTTTGATCAACTTTGTGAAAAAATAGATTTATTAAGTAATAATCATAAAAGCTGAAAACCATAATAAAACCTATAGAGAATTAAAAAAATAATTATATGGCAGAAAAAAAACAAAATAACGCTTTGCCGACAGGTCAGATAGATATTGAACTTTCTGAAGAAATGGCGGAAGGTGTTTATGCTAACCTTGCAATGATTGCTCATTCAAATTCTGAATTTGTGATAGATTTTATCAGATTAATGCCCGGAGTACCTAAAGCAAAAGTAAAATCGAGAGTGGTTGTTACACCGGAACATGCTAAGAGATTGCTAACTGCTTTGAGAGATAATATTAAAAAATACGAAGAAGCGTTTGGCCCTATTAAACAAACTGAAGAAGCTTTTAATTTCCCAATGAATTTTGGTGGAGCAATCGGAGAAGCTTAATATTGTTATCCATTGATTAAGAATTAAATATCATTTATTTTAATAAAGCCATAAATAAGTTTTAAATTATTTATGGCTTTATTTTTTTCATGCTCTAAATTTTACCGAAATTTGCAAAATGGAAAATTTTGTGGTTTCTGCACGTAAATATCGCCCGGCTACTTTTGATACTGTAGTGGGTCAATCACATATAACCACTACTTTAAAAAATGCCATTCGATCAGGTCAATTAGCGCAAGCGTTTCTATTTTGTGGCCCCAGGGGTGTTGGTAAAACAACTTGTGCCAGAATATTAGCCAAAACAATTAATTGTACCAACTTAACTGACGAAACAGAAGCTTGTGATGTTTGCGAATCCTGCAAAAGTTATAATACCAATGCTTCTTTTAATGTCCATGAATTAGATGCGGCATCAAACAATTCAGTTGATGATATTCGAAATTTAGTTGAACAGGTTCGCTATCCCCCGCATTCGGGGAAATACAAAGTTTATATAATAGATGAGGTTCATATGTTATCAAATTCTGCATTTAATGCATTTTTGAAAACCTTGGAAGAACCACCATATTATGCCATATTTATTTTGGCAACCACCGAAAAGCATAAAATAATTCCAACTATTTTATCACGTTGCCAAATATTTGATTTTAATAGAATTCAACCTGTTGATATTGCAAATCATTTAGCCGAAATAGCTTTAAAAGAAAATGTAGAAGCAAATGGTGATGCTTTACAATTAATAGCCCGTAAGGCAGATGGAGGTTTGCGAGATGCTCTTTCAATGTTTGATATGTTAGTTACTTTTTCTATTAATCGACATCTAACTTATCAAAATGTTTTAGATAACCTTCACATATTGGATTATGATTATTATTTTAAGATAACCGATGCCCTGCTCGATCAAAATGCAGGATTGGCGCTTGTTATTTTTGATGAAATATTAAAAAAGGGTTTTGATGGCCATAATTTTATTGCAGGCTTGAGCGAACATTTCAGAAATTTGATGGTATGCAGAGATCCTCAAACCGTTAAACTATTAGAAGTGTCGGAAAATGTACAGAAAAAATATATTCAACAAGCGCAAAATGCCAATCTCTCATTTATTTTAACTGCATTAAATATTGGTTCACAATGCGATTTGCAATATAAGCAAAGTAAAAACCAAAAATTACTCGTCGAATTAAGTCTGGTTAAGATGGCACATTTGCTATCTGCCATTCAATTAGTTCAGGAAAGCAGAAAACCTGAAAACGAAAAAAAAAAGCCTGAACTAAAGGAAACCAAAGAAAATATTTCTTTAAAAGAGGAGATTTTAATAGCAGATGAGCCTGAGCAAAAGCCCGTTACAGCTGTTAAGCCAAACAATATGAAAACTACAGTTAAGTTAAGCACAAACTTAGCTGACCTGGAAAAAACTATTAACCACTCTAAAGTAGAAGAAAGCGAAGAAGTAATTATTAAAAAATCAGATATTGAGGATCAGCATTTTGATAAAAACGATATTGAAAAATATTTTATCGAGATGGACAATTTTCTTGAAAAGAGTAATAGGCTGAACGACGCTTTAATTTTAAAAAAGCCATTTGAAATTATTAATAATGATATAATAATAACTTTGGATAGCAACACCCAACTTCAAAAATTTCAACAGGATTTTAAAGCTGAGCTTACAGAATTCTTAAGAGATAAAATAAGAAATTTCAGTCTTAATATACTAACAAAAATATCAGATGTTGAAGACAGTAAACGAATGATTTATACAGTTGAAGAAAAATTTAAATATCTTTTAGAAAAATATCCCGAATTGAATGCCTTTAAGAAGCAATTAAATTTAGAAATTTAAATTATCTCAATTTCTAAATTTAATCCTCCAAACTTTAATCAATTAATTGTTAATAAAAATTTTCTTCCTTACAATTTGTTGATCATTTTTAATCTCTACTATATATATACCAGTCGATAATTGTGGAAATTGAGTTTGCAATTCAATGGGTTGATTTGCCGGCATTTTACCAAAACTTTTTTGATTAACAATCACCCCAAGCATGTTATACAAATTCAGGTTAATATCGCCGGAGTAACTTTGAGCAAGTTCTATTTTCAGTATTTTATCGGCATTTTCATAAAAGCAAGAAATTAAAGAAAGGGTTTGAACATCAGAACCAACGCTGATAATTTTTGAATAGTTATATATATCCTGATTGTCAATTTGTTTTAATCGATAATAACAAATTGTTGAAGGTACTTGATTATCAGTATAAGTATAAGTACTTTTTTCATTTGTATTTTGATTTCCTTTTATAAAGGCTAAAGAAGTAAATATTTTTCCGTCTGTACTTCTCTCAATCCAAAAACCATTATTACTAACCTCCTGTGACGTAGTCCATTCAAGTATAGCCGTTTTTTCATTTGTTTTATTTGCCCAAAAATAAATCCAACTTACAGGAAGAGGTACAGAGCAATTAAAGTTTTTGGAAACATCTTGATTTGAACCGCATTGATTAGTTCTTACTCTATAATCAAAAGATATACCCAATACATTCCCACCTGTATCCACACTATCTTTATTAATATCCACATTGTATTGAATCCTTACAATTCTTTTACCGGGAGATGACCCGGGTAAATTAGTTCCTAATATTGTTTGATTCACAAATTTATAATTATCAGCTTCGGGGGCTTTTATTTTATATTTAAATAATGCCGGATTATATTTTGCAAGACTATATTCAACATCTACTGAAATTTTTTCAAAGTCTTTAAAAGCACAAGGCACATTTCCAAAATTCGGTGTAATTCCAAATAATGAATTATCATTAAGGAACGAAATTGTTTTTCTGTCTCTGGCTATGTACCACCAAGTGTTCATTGTTTCTTTAATATAGCCGTTAGGATCGGTATTCAATCCTCTCCCTGACCATCTGTGACATCCAACACCTGGCCCTTGTGCTGTGGGATCACAACCGATAAGGTTTTCAATTCCATCAATTGCGGTTGCAGTATATGGAGCTATGGTATTGGCTACTACCAAAGAATCGCTCCAATATAAAAGAGGTGGATTTATAACTGCATTACAAAAGTTTTTAAGTGGCCTTACGAGTTTTACAATAAAGCCATTAAGATGGTTTTCAACATCATTTATCGGTAAGTTTGTTAATCCCGCTTGAAAATCTACTACCAAACTTACATTTCCATCAGGTACCTGAATGCCAAGCCCATCTTTTCCATTCCATGGAACACATTTAGGATTTGCAACTCCATTTATAGAAGTTCGTATTAATACATCTCTGGTGCCGGGTGTGTATAAGCCGTCATTGCCATTTAAGTCAATTAATATATTTACGTCTCCCACCGCAGCAGCAAAAATATTTATACAATAAGCAGATCCTGAAGCACATTGAGTTACTGTAGGCGTACCGGTTAAGCAACCAACTACCCCACTTGGATAAACTGTAGAATCGGGTGGTGTTAAAAAAATTTTATACATGGGTGAAGGCAGATTATAAAAAACAGTATCATAAACTGACCTTTTATCCGGAACGAAATTATTGGTATTTTTTATTCCATATTTATTACAAGAAACACTATAACCAAATGGATCCATTCCGTTAAAATTTATTTCTGTAACTACTCCATCTTTTGTAGCCGGGTTGCCATCTTCAGCATAAGGGTATAATTTACATTTAACTAAATTTTGTAAAAAAGGATCTGTATAATCTTGATTTGAACCTGTACTAAATCTCCAGTATTTAGACCATACCCTACCATCAATCGCTTTTGTAGCAGGTGGGCCTGAATCAGCTCCATCCGCATCAAATGTGCCTTTGCCATCTGTAACGGTTAAATCGAATAGCTGAAAAGATAATTTGACTCTGGGTTGAGGAACAACTTGGTCTCCATAATTAAATTGAATTCTGTAATCGCCAATTTCTGTAGGTATTAACTTAAGTGCCCAATATCCTCCAAAATTGCCTAAGCCACCAACATTCCCGACAAGCTGCTTCGGGCCATTTACGGTTATATCATAAGGTTGTAAGTTATGGTCTCCAATGTAGCCCTGGCCGGCAGTTGGCACTTGCCCGGCCATCACAATTAATCCTGATGGAGATATTATTCTGTAATAAACCACTTTAGGATTGCCTCCTGTTAAATCTTCATTATAGGTTGCAATATTTCCGCGATTATTTGCGGCACCTAAATCGGCCTTTATTCTTCCAAAACCGAAATAAACTCTTTCACTTAAATTTTTAACATAAAATTGCAGTCGGTATTTACTTGCGGTATCATACGATGCGAAATTTATATCATCAGCCATCGCTACTATATGATTATCATCAGTATATGCAGGTCGTAATTGTTTTGTGCCTTCAGCTTTGGATAATAAACCGGAAAAAACGAGAAGTGGAAAATATATTTTCCTTAATAAATTGTTCATACATAGCAGCTTAACTTTAGTAACTTTTACGTAAACCTTTTTGAAAAGTTTGAACATAAGTCACCCGTAAGACTACTGTGTAATAAAATTTTAAAACCGGTAGATAAATAAATTATTCTTTTGCCAAAATCTTTGATATGTCTATACGATAGGCGGATAAAGCCGGTAAAATGGCCGCAATAAAACCTAATAAAGGTGCTGCCAATAAAATGTATAGTTCGTTTTTTATAAAAGGTACCCCATCAAGTCTGATATGTTGCGATTTTTGAACTGCCTGTTGGATAAACTGTAGGGCTAAATGCCCAAAAAGCATTCCTATAATTGTTCCTAAAACAACTAATGTTAATCCTTCAGAAATTATTAAAACAAATAATTTAACCTTGGATGCACCCAACATTCTCATTATTGCCAAATCATATCTGCGCTCTTTTAAGGCATTGAACAAGGCAATAAAAATACTTAACGCAGCAATAAAAATGACCAGAATTGCAAAAATTTGAAGTGCTTCCAAGCCTACGCCTATATTTGAAAGTAATTTCACTATTTCAAAAGCCGGAGATGCCGCATGCATATTTGTTTGACTATTTATAAAACGAGGCAAATTGATTGCAGCCATCGGATTTTTATATTGAATTAATATTGATGTAATTTCTTTATTATTATTTGTAGAAGTATCCAACCTGCCTGACATCTTATGACTTTCATGTACTTCCCAAATGCTTTCAATATTTGTTAAAATTAATCGATCCACAACAGTACCGGTTGGTTTAAAAATTCCTGCAACTTTATATTTCGCATTTTCATGTACATCATCACCCGCACTTAAGCCATGGGCACTTGCAAAAAAATCACCTGTTTTTAAACCTGTCCTTTTGGCAACATCAACCCCAATAGTGGCTTCCATTACATGTGTCCATAGTTTTCCGTTATAAATTTCAGCATTAAAATGATTTGCATATTCGTGGTTTGTCCCTACAATTCTATATCCTTCATAATTATCACCCAGTGCTAATGGTATTGCTTTTTTAACCATCCTGTTTTGCATTATTTTACTTGCATCTTTTAATTTTATGTTACCGGTAGGGTTATCGATTTGAAAAATATTACATAAAATCATTTGTATAGGGCTTCCTTTTGCACCTACTACAAGGTCAATACCTTCGGCATCTTTGCTCAGTTTGTCATCCAATTGTTTGCTTAATAACATTAGTAGTGTGATTGTGCCAACCCCAAACACAGTTAACAACAAACTCAAAATGGTATTGAGCTTTTTTGCTTTTATATAATGCCAACTTAGGATAAACAAATTCATTAAGGTAGATTTAAGAAGAAAGACAAGAGACAAAAGACAAAAAATTTTTACTCAGTCATAAAATAAATATTTGAGAAATGATTTTTAACCCTGTTATCATGAGTAGAAATAATAAGGGTAGCATTATTTTCCTTTGCCCGGCTTTTTAATAAATCAATTACTTTTTCAGTATTGATATCATCCAAACTTGCAGTAGGTTCGTCTGCCAGAATTATTTTCGGATTATTTATAACAGCTCTCGCAATTGCCACCCTTTGTGCTTCTCCCTGGCTTAATGTATTTGGTTTTGATTTTTCCTTATCTGATACCTGCAATACATTTAAAACATCATGAACCCTTTCTTTATTTTGTGGTAAACATGCCAGGTATTGAGTAAGTAAAAGATTATCAATTACCGATAAACTATCAATTAAATGTGGTTTTTGTAAAACGATGCCAATATTCTGCCCTCTAAATTTATCTGCTTTTGAGGCTGAAAGTTTATAAATTAAAGTATCAGCAATTAATACATCTCCTTTTGTTGGCTTTAATAAACCGGCAATTATATGAAGCAAAGTTGTTTTGCCACTACCAGACGTTCCGGAAATTAGCCACTGTTCACCTTGTGTGGTTTGCCAATCTTTAAATTTTATGTTTTTTCCGTTGGAAAAAGTATTTTCCAAATTTGTTAAACCAAACATATGTAGATTTTTTTGTAAACAAATAAAGGAATTATTTTAACAGGTAATGAAATTAAATTTTGTGAGGTTACACTTACTCTTCATCCACATGAAAAAAATGATGAAAAAATCGATGAGCAATTGGTGCCAATAATAATCCGGTACTTGTAATAAATACAACTCCACTGAATAAAGCATAAAAGGAAGCAAAGAGTTTGCCCGATATTGTTTTTATTTCATTTGTTGGCCCCATGCCCGATAAAATCATAGAAGCATTTAATAATGAATCTATCCAAGAAAATTGGCAAAGCGTATGATACCCTATAATACCTATTAAAAGGGAAACTAACATTACAAAAGATGTTGCAAATGTATTTTTTGCTAATCTCACAAGGAATGTCTTTTTAGAAACTATTGGTTGGTGTTTTTTTTCGTACATATTATTTTTTCAAGATTATTTTTGTTTTCCTTTTAATTTATAAAATTCTGAATCCCGATTTAATTTTTAATTTCTTGCCTTTTAAACAATAAATCATTCCCAAAGTAAGAACATTGACTTCTAAAAAGTAAAAATCCATCAATATTTTTCTTAAAAATGTAGATAAAGTTATTACTTTTTTTAAAATTAACATAAATGCATTTTTTCCCTAAAATTATAACTATTCTTATAAACCGCACTTTTCAAATATATTATTCAAACGTATAATATTCTACATTATATATAAAACCCCAAATAATATTTTTTTGTTTTTTTTAAAATATATAATTATAAATTGTATCTTTATGTAAAAATATATGAAAAATTAAAGAACTTTTAAATTATTCGCAATAAAACCCATGTTTTTTTGAAAATTTGTTTGGAATATTCATTTCAAGTAGCAATATTTGAAAAACGAATTAAATATCTAATTTTTCACTAAAACCAAATAAAACGATGAAGCGGAAAAGTCTACCCATTTTAATTATTTTTATGTTAATAAGTTATTGTTCTTTTGGTCAGGTGGATACAACAGGAGGCGGTAAGTTTACCATGTCCGGTTATATTGATTCGTATTATTTAACGGGTTTTAATAACCCAAAGAGTGGAAACTTTATGGGTTATGGAAATGATAAAACAGGACAAGGACAAGATGTTAATACCCCTCCTGGTGGGAAACCCGGATTTCCGGTTGGCCGTGCATTTGACAGGCTTGACAAACAATTTGCTTTGGGTTTGGTACAAACTAAATTTATGTATACTAATGCAAAATCAGAAATGGTCATCGATTTAACTTTTGGTCCTAATGCAGAGTTAGGAAACTTTGGTAATGCAAGAGGAACAACCAATTTAAATACCGTTTCAGGAACTAATTATCAGAATCAGCTTTATGGAACATCCGCAGCAATTAAACAAGCATACTTTACTTATAAGTTTACAGATAAATTTAGTATGACTGCAGGTCAGTTTGGTACACATATAGGATACGAAGTAATAGATGCACCAATCAACTATCATTATTCACTTTCTAACTTATTCAACAATGGACCTTTCTATCATATCGGGTTAAAAGCAACTTATGCCTTTAGTGACCACGTAACTTTAATGGCAGGGATAGTTAATAATTGGGATAATTTAACAGATACAAAGACTCAAAAATCAGGTATTGCTCAATTATATATTAAACCTGTTGACGGTTGGAATATTTATCTTAACTGGATAGGGGGTTATAGTGATGATACCTATTTAACTGCAACTGCTGCAAATACAGTAAAAACCAATTACACTCGAAATTTATTTGATTTAACAACAGGTTATCAAATAACTCCCAAATTTTATCTGGGTTTAAATGCTGCATATGGATTTTATAAATTCAACACCAGTAATTCAATTGACGAAGCTTCAATTATAAGCTCATATGATAAAACGTCTCCTGATTGGGGTGGAATTGCAGGATATATAAATTATGCATTAACAGATATGGTTGGTATAGGAGTAAGGTATGAACACTTTGAAGACAAACATTATGTACGTTACATCGGTACAGTTAATAACTCATTAACCATCACTGCACCAATTACACTTGCCGCAGGTAAATTAATAGTTAAACCGGAATTTCGTCATGATTCTTCTCCTGATAAATATTATGAAGATAAAGATGGCAATGGTACTAATTCTCAAAATACATTAGGAGTAGCATTTATATACAAATACTAAGAAATTTTAAACTGTGAAAAACATACTTTTTATATTAACTGTAACCTTTTATTGCTCACCGGCTTTTGCGCAACAATTACCAACTGATGAAAATGGAAAAATATCATTTCTGAAAGTTGTAAAGGCAGATTCATTAAAGTCGGGTGTTCTCTACTTTAATGCAAAAACCTGGTTATCGGTAAAAGGATATGTAATTGAGAAAACAGATTCAATAGGCGGGCAGATAGTAGCAAAATATGTTTTTCCGGTTTACGACAAAGGATATGTAACCAAAAAACTTAATGGTAAAATTAGTTGCAACCTTATTTTAGAAGTAAAAGACAATAAATACCGCTACCAATTTACCGATTTCGTTTTTGCTTATTTTAAAGAAGACCGCAACTATAAATTTGTAGCAACGGGAAAGAAAAAAAATCTTGAAGAGCCGGCAGCAAAAGGATGGCAACCACTTTGGGATCAACACAAAAAAACAACTCTTTCTGTTATAAATGATCAGGCAGCATCTTTAAAAAGCGCAATGGTTTTTATTGCAAAGGCGCCTGAAATAACTGAAAAGAAAAAAACAATTGATTGGTAATACAGAATATTCTAACCTTTAATTTTTTATAATCTTTATTAAACAATTTAAACACTTATAAATTATGCAGATCAAAAATTACTTACCCTTAGCGGTTTTGCTCATCATCGGTGTTGCAGGGATCTTATTCCCGGCTATACCAAAGCAAATCATAACTGAAGGGATCAATTCTGGCGATACTGCCTGGATGTTAATGGCAACAGCCCTTGTATTGTTTATGACACCGGGTTTGGCTTATTTCTATGGTGGAATGGTGAACAACAAAAATGTTATTTCAACCATGTTCCAAAGCTTTATAGCAATGGGTATAATAAGTATTTTATGGGTTATGGTTGGTTTTAGTTTGGCTTTTGGTACTTCACATTGGGGTATTATCGGCGATCCGAGGGATTTTTTTATGTTTAGCAATGTTTTGGATCATAAACCTTGGAGTTTAGCAACTACAATTCCATTTGCTTTATTTGCTTTATTTCAATTAAAATTTGCTGTTATTACTCCTGCCTTGGTTACAGGTTCATTTGCAGAAAGGATTAACTTTAAATCATACGTATTGTTGATGATTTTATTCAGTTTATTTGTTTATGCACCTTTAGCGCATTGGACATGGCATCCTGATGGTTGGTTATTTAAACGCGGTGTATTAGACTTTGCCGGTGGAACAGTTGTTCATATGTCTGCAGGTTGGGCTGCATTAGCAGGTGCACTTTATTTAAAAAGAAGAAAATCACATTTAGAAGCACGTTTTTTCCCACCTGCCAACATTCCTTTTGTATTATTAGGAACAGGTTTATTATGGTTTGGATGGTTTGGTTTTAATGCAGGTTCTGCAGTTGGTGCTTCAGCATTGGCAGTATCGGCATTTGCAACAACAAATACAGCAGCTGCAGCAGCAGGTTTAGCATGGGTGCTGTTTGATGTGGCTAAAGGAAAAAAAGTTTCAGCATTAGGTTTTTGTATTGGTGCAGTAGTAGGTTTAGTTGCAATTACACCTGCAGCAGGCTATGTTACGATACCTGTCAGTATTTTCATAGGAGTTATTGCAGGTATAACCAGTAATTTCTTTGCTCACATGAAATCCAAATCAACTTTAGATGATACTTTGGACGTTTTCCCTTGCCATGGAGTAGGCGGAATGATCGGTATGATTATGACCGGTATTTTTGCATCAAAAGCAGTAAACTCTGCAGCTGTTGATGGACCTGCAAACGGTGGCGGTTATTCTTTATTTATCGAACATATGATTGCTTTGGTTGCTGTTTCAGCATTTGCATTTGGTATGTCATTATTAATATTAAAAATAACTGATCTTATTTTGCCTTTAAGGGTTTCTGAAGAGGATGAAAAAATAGGTTTGGATGTAAGCCAACACGACGAATTTTTAGTAGAAGCGTAATTAATTTAACATTTTCAAAAAAAAGAGCCCTTGGAAACAAGGGCTCTTTTTTTTGAAAAATTGTATTACAAAAATTATTTTTTAATAATCATTCTTTCATTATTTGATCTTTTAAATCACTAAAAATGTAATTAAAAGATCAGCATTAATTTTCTTAATTATGAATATACCGATATTGATAAATTAATAATTACAATTTAATTTTTAAGTAATTTTTCTTTTGTGTCTTAAAGATTGCAGTGGAAATCCTATTCTTATGGATTAAGCAAGTGCATTTATATAAATTTTTTCATATATTCTATTTGAATTTATGAGTGAAAAAATCCTTGCTATTAGTTTTGCTCTAACCGTATTGATAACTGTCATTTTATTTTTTCCTTCAGCCACTTTTCTAAGAAAATATTGCCTTATTTCACCCTCCATTTTAACAGCTGAAAGGGCTGCCATGTGAAATAAGCGTTTGAGGTTTTTATTTGCCCTGTGTGAAACTTTATTTTTGGAACGGATGCTGCTTCCTGAATGATATTTAAACGGGGCGCATCCTGCATGGCAGGCAAATTTTCTTGCATTTGAAAATTTAGTAAACCCTTGAGTAGCAATCAGGGTTTGAATGGCAGTTTGCTTACCAATCCCGTCAATGCCAATAATGGTCTCATATTGATTTTTTATGGCTTCATTGTTTTTTATAAGTTTTTCTATTTCATCATCTATTTCCCGGATAGAACTGTTAAGTTGATCAATTAAACTTTTATAACGTTTTTCTTTGTGGCTGTAAAGTTTTTTGTCGGCAAACTTTTTTTCATCTTTAAGTTGGGCCATATATTTTGCCCGGTCACTTACAAGCAAATCCCTTTCAGAATTCAAATAAGCCATGTGATCAAAAACCGGATCAACTGCTTTTAAAAGTATTGCTTTATCAACAAACCGCTTGGCATATAAAGCGATACGTTTTGCATCAAGTTTGTCATCTTTGCCTCTTTGAAGGCCTTGTGAACCTTTAATTTCAGAAGGGTTCTCCATCCACAACTATAGCCGGCTTCCAATACTCTTTCTTTTAATATACTGCTGTACCGGCCCGTATGTTCAGCACAAAAAAGTACTTCCGGGCCTGTAAGCTGATGGATGCTGAATATTCCTTTCATTTGGTCATGAATACTTTTTTTGTCATTGGCACATTGATAAAAAAAAAATTCTGCTTTATGAGTTAATAAACAAAAATCCAAAGTGCTTTTGCTGATGTCTATTCCAATAAAATGTTTGTAATTAAGCATAAGTTCTTTAATTTTATTTTAGGAAACACTTGAGGGTTAAGAACTGAACGATAACCTAAAAACCTTAACAGGGCAGAATTAAATTCTTATACAGGTCTTACGTTCAGGCAGGAAAAGGTTCCGAATAGGATTATAAGCCAAAAGCTTATTTTTGTGAATGGTTCACCTTTACCTGTCTTAACCTAAAAGTAAAATATATAAATTTATTTTTACTTTCAAAAATTACTATCTTAGATTTTTACAACTATACAAACCTAAGGTTTTTTGTGAGATACGAACCAAAAGATTGGAACGTCATACCACTGAACTAAGGTAATCCTAAAATATTATTTTATTTTTATATCCGGATAAAGTACTGAGATATAAAAGCACAAATCCTTATTTATAGAGGTTGAATCTTCCCCGATAAATCTATTGTCGTAATATGCCCTGTTTTTGTCGTGTTTAACCATATTTAGTTTAAATAATTTGCTTTAATTTTGAAAGAATAATTTTTAGAATAAACTCTTAGATATATGTTAGAAAATACAAAAACATTCAGCAGTTTTTCCGTAAATGATATTGATAAAGCGAGGGATTTTTATAGTGGAACGTTGGGATTGGATGTTTCAAACGGAATGCAAATGAACCTGAATCTTAATTTAAAAAATGATAATATCATATTTATTTATCCAAAGCCTGATCATTTACCTGCTACTTTCACAATCCTAAATTTCTCGGTAAGTAATATTGAAATGACAATGGAACAAATGACTAAAAAAGGTGTGCGGTTCGAAATTTATGATGAACCTAATTTTAAAACTGATGAAAAAGGCATTTATCATGAGCAAGGGCCAAGAATAGCTTGGTTTAAAGATCCTGCCGGTAATATATTATCAATAATTGAAATAATATAAATAAACTACTATGGTTGAAGTATTTAAAACAAATGTTCCAAACCATTTTCAGGCAACAATTTTGCTTGATATTATCTCTAAAAATTTTCCGAATTATATAACAAATTTTGATTTGGAAGATTGTGATAATATTTTGAGGAGTGAATCTTTAAATATTCAGGTACAATCTTCTGTAATTATTAATCTGATAAGCGAATCCGGTTTTGAGGCTTCAATTTTAAATGATGACTTGTCATTTTCACCCCACAAAAATCTTGAATCGTTAAAAAGTTTAGTTTTTTAAGTGTAAATTTTAACTGATTAGTATCAAAAATTAAATTTAAACCTTTCATTCATAATTATTTAATTAAATAAAATTAAACTCAAAAAAACATGGCATTAATCAATCCTTATTTAAATTTTTTAGGTAATACCGAAGAAGCATTTAACTTTTATAAATCAGTATTCGGTGGAGAATTTAAAATATTACAACGCTTTAAGGATACGCCTGAAGCTGATAAACTACCTGAAAAAGATTTAGAGAAAATAATGCATGTAGCTTTGCCTATTGGGAACGGCAATATATTAATGGGTACAGATGCTTTAGAATCAGCAGGCCATTTTATTAAAGTTGGTGATAATATCTCTCTTTCAATTGATACAGAAAGCAAAGAAGAAGCTGAGGCTATATTCAACAAATTATCTGTTGACGGAAAAATCACAATGCCTCTTGATAAAATGTTTTGGGGAGCATATTTCGGAATGGTGGTTGATAAATTTGGCATTCAATGGACGGTAAATTTTGATGAAAACCAAGTTAAATAATATTAAAATTCACCTTTTAACCTTCAATCAAATGAACATTTTAAAAATAATTTTAATTATCATAGGGCTTATAATTGCGATTCCATTACTGATAGCAATTTTTGTAAAAAAAAGTTACCATATAGAAAGAGAAGTTATTATTGACAAACCAAAGCAGGAGGTTTTTGATTATATAAAACTGCTAAAAAATCAGGATAATTTTAGTAAATGGGGAACTATGGATCCTAATATGAAAAAGGATTATCAGGGAGTGGATGGTATGGTTGGGTTTGTTTCATCCTGGGATAGTGAAAATAAAAATGTTGGAAAGGGTGAACAGACTATTAAAAAGATTTCGGAAGGCGAGAAAATAGATTACGAACTTCATTTTATCAAACCCTTTGATGGAAGGGCAAACGCTTATATGGCTACAGAATCTGTTTCAGCCGATCAAACTAAAGTTAAGTGGTTTTTTTCCAGTGAAATGAAATATCCCATGAACATTATGCTCTTATTTATGAATATGGAAGAAATGATAGGGAAAGATTTGGAAATCGGCCTGAATAATTTAAAAAATATTTTGGAAAAATAATAAGATTAAAATGCTATTATAGAAAAAAGGGCTGACAGCCCTTTTTTTTATCTTAAGTAAGATGGAAAAACTATGGTTTTAAGAATTTTATTCGAAAATTAAAGACAAACAATACGATTTTACAAAATTTAATATTACAACATTAAACAAAATAATATTTTTACATATTATTTTAATATTGACGTTTTCATTAATTAAAGGTATGACCGCTAATAAACCTAATGAAGTATCTGAGCAAATTTTAAAGAAGTATTACCCAAATATATTAGGAGCCATATTAACAGGTAGCCAAAAGAATATCTCAAATGTTCAAATAAACAGTGATATTGATTTAGTTGTTTTTGATACTTTATTTAGTGGTATTTCATCAGAAATAATAGAGCATGAAAACTTAAAAATAGATGTAACCAGAGTATCTCTTACAGATATTTATTCAATCCTTATTGATGAAGCGTATGACCTTAAAGGACTAATATTGCATATGATAATCACCGGAAATATTATTAAGGATAACAATGATATTATTAGTGATATTCAATTATTAGCAGGCGATTTCTATAATGGGCAAACGTTAAATTATGAAAAAGAATGGAAAGGGATTATTAACGGTTTACAACAAGTTAAAAAAGGAATATTAAAAGAGAAAGGGTATAAGTATGATTTCTTTTTAATAAACCAATTTACGGATTTGATTTCATCTGCATTCCTTCTAAATAGCAATGGTTGGGTAAATAAAGGAAAGCACAGAGTAGATGATTTAATTCGAATAAACCCGGATTTTATAAATGATTTAGTAATGTTAAGTAAATCATTTATAAATTATCCCGATGAAAACAGGTTAAATGTTATAAAATATATTGATTCATATACGGAAGTACCCGCGTCTATAACGTCTGCAATATCATTAAATAAAAAAACAATAGTGGAAATTTGGTATGAAGATTTTTCTTATACGCATTGTATAGAAGAAGTTATTCCGGAATTTCTAAAGAGCCTATTTTTAAAATTCAAATTTGAGTATTATTCCTCAGTATCGTTTAAAAACCGTTATATTTTTAAATATAATTTTTATTTGGTATTTAAAGCGACTGAAACCGCAATAATAATTGATGAACTGATTAATTTCTCTAAAAACGCCGGTTATGAAATCTCTTTAAAAAAAGTAAATAGTTTTTTTAAAGAAAAAATAATTCCTGATAGTGAAATAGACGATTGTTTTAGCAAAATTTTACATTTCTTGTCGATCAGTTTAATAGATAAAAAATTTAATTATAAACTCGCATTTTTGTCAGCACTTAATATCAGTATTATATTTACTAAATATCTATTTAATCAAAATTACTCTTTATCGATTCATGCTTTGAATTATTTATCAAGAAAGTGGGCTTATTCATCATCATATAATAATATAAGCTATGATGGGATGATGAATATTTATAATGATAATCAAAAGATATTTAATGAACATTATTTAAAAAATTCAGGCATTTTTGAAAGTTTATTCAAGGCCACTTGGAGCAATCCGAATAAGTTAAAATCCGGCTTTTTAGATTTTAAATTAATTGATATTCTAATAAAAAAAATGTCTATTGAAATTAAAAACTCTAAAGATCAAATACCTGGTTTATCAAAGAAGGTAATTTTGACTTTCGTAAAAAATGCTAAAGAAGCTCTTTATTTATATTATTACAGTTCTTTTTTGGAAGAGGTATTTGGAGTATTAAATATTAAATCCGAAGATTACGGCTTTATTTCTAAAATTCTAGCTATCAATATTAATAATAAAATATTATCTCCTGAGGATATACTTAATACCTGAAAACAATCTTTCAATTAATCGCTTATCTTCTGTTATTATTTCAGCGCTTCCCCTCATTCCATATTTTAAACCCATATTTTGATTATTGCCTTTTTTTATTTGGATGATTACTAAAGTCAGGTTTTCTTTCTCTCTAATGGTTTTGGAAAGAAAAATGGAAGCAACCTTTCCTTCAAGCCAACCGAACTCCATGTATGGAAAATCTTCCAGTTTAATGATAGCTTCCTGGCCTACTTTTACCTTTCCTACTCCATCGGAAGGTATATATACTTCTATTTTGTCAAAATTAGCATCGGGTAAAATATTAAATAATTCTGTATTGATGGGTATAAACTGATTTTGAGCCCAGAATTGTTGAAATTCAAGTCTTCCGGATATGGGGGAGAATAAACAGTATTTATTTTCCCAATCAATTAATTGAGCCATTAAGACATTATAGACTGATATTAATTTACTTCTTAATTGCTCTTCTCTGGTTTTTTTTCCATTGCTTAATTCAAGAATCTTATTTATTGATGTGGACAGAGAAACCTTATTATTTATAAGTTCATTTCTTATCCTTTCATTATTTTCGAGACTGGTCAGATAATCGGCATTACTTTTTTCAACTTCCGCTTTAGCAATTACTTTTTGATTGTATAATGTAATGTTTCTTTGATAAGAACTGTTCGATATTTCAAGTTGTAATTCACGGGTGTCAAGAATTTTAAGACCTTGTTTTAAAAGTTTTTTTTGTTCAACTATTAAGTCGCCGGTTGATTTTAGTTGCTGGTCGAAAGAACTGTATTTTTTTTCAGTGATTATTTCCGATAAAACATTTGTAAATTCGTAAAAGGCAGGTGAAAGTTCTCCTAATGAAAGGCTATCTGAAAGTTTATGTTTAATAATAAAAAAAGTAGTATCTGAAATAGGGTTGTACTTTTGTAAAATTTCTTTTAACTTTTCTACATCCTTTGTTGAAGCAGCATTTTGTATGGTTGCAACTATCCGGCCTTCTTTTACATAACTACCCCGGCTTAAATTTTCGATGTTTAACTTTCCGGGAATTTTGTTTACTAACTTTATTGATGATTGCCGGGAATTAACAAGTATTTGACCGGTAACTATGTCAGGATATTTTATTAAAAAACCTAAAGCGATTAAGGTTATAGTTATAAACGTTAATAAAAGTACAGTAAATAATGAAAAGTTTGAAGGCATCCTATCAACAATATCTCGGACATCTTCACTCAATTCTGTCGTATGTTCATCAATGGTATTTTCAATTGGCATTGTTAATTGTTATAAGTGGGCTTTCTGTTTTGTAAATAAGTTGGTTTGAAACAAGCCTGTGATAATATTTTTTAAGTGCAATTAATTCTTCATGTGTCCCTGTTTCTACAATCATGCCCTTATCTAATACTATAATTTTATCTGCTTTAATAATGGTGCTTAACCTGTGTGCGGCAATTAATACCGTTCTGTTTTTAAAGGCTTCATCAAATTTTAAAAGTATTTGACTTTCATTGATGGAGTCCAACGCATTAGTAGCTTCATCTAAAAATAAATAACAAGGGTCTTTGTATAAGGCTCTTGCTATTAAAATTCTTTGTTTCTGTCCCTGGCTTAACCCGATACCCTTTTCACCTATTTTACTATTAAAGCCTAAGGGTAAGCTTTCAATTAAATCTGTGAGATTAGCAGTATCAACAGACGTGCGTAATTTATGATAATCTATTTGGTCATCATCCAATACAATGTTATTTATTAAGGTATCATTAAAAATTCTACCTTCCTGTAGCACAGCAGCACATTCACTTCGCCAATTTCTTAAATGAATATTTGATATGTTTAAGTTTCCAAGCAACATTTCACCGCTTGTAGGTTGGTAAAGCTTTAATAATAACTTTAACAAGGTTGTTTTCCCGCTTCCGCTCTCACCTACAATAGCTGTAATTTTATTTTGGGGTATATGAAGTGAAATATTTTTTAAAATATAAGGTGTATGGGTATTATATTGAAAATAGAGTGATTTTAATGTAATGCTTTTATCATCGGGAAATGAGAAATTATTAGCTCGTTGAAATGTTTCTTCGTCATTATTATTGTGAATCTCGCTTAGCCTCAAAAAGCTGATTTTAGCCGAATTAAAGGCATGTAAAAACGCAATAAACTGGCTTATGGGTGTATTAAGAAACCCAAGTATAAATTGTGTAGATATCATCATACCTAATGTCATTTCCCCGGCTAATACAGCTTTTGCACTATAAAAAGTTAAAAAAATATTTTTAAGTCCGTTAATAAGCTGTGAACCCATTTCCTGGGTGTTGATAATAGAAAGCGACCTGATATTTAAATGATATAAGCGGGCCTGTATACTCTCCCACTTCCAGCGTTTCTTTTTATCATAATTGTTTATTTTTATATCAACCATTGAGGCGAGTGTTTCAATCCAAAAACTATTATTTTGTGAATTCAAATCATAGTATTGCCAATCCAGCTTTTCCTGAAATTTATTAAAAAATGTAACCCATGCGATATAAAGGATGCTGCCTCCTATAAATATAAAAAAAATAAGAGAGTTGAAAAGTAGTAAAATGATGCCAAATACAATAAAAGTAATAGCCGAAAAAATAGTATTTAACGAATTGTGCATCAAAAAGTTTTTAATCCTTTCATGGTCTGATACACGCTGAAAAAGATCGCCACTTGTTTTTGATTCAAAATACTGAACAGGCATCCGCATTAATTTAATTATGTAATCAGATATAATGGCTATGCTGAATCGGGCGGAAACATGTTTGATAATCCAATCTTTTACAAAATTGCCCAAAGCTATGCTAATGATTAAAATTACATTGGCTATAAGTATTACATTAATAAAAGTAAGATCTTTCCTCCCTACGCCTACATCAATGATAGCTCTGAATATAAATGGAACGATTGCCTGCAAAATTGTAATCAGAAACATTACAATAAGCAATTGTATAAGAGATTTATGATAAGGTTTAATGTATTTGAAAATGGTTTGAAAAGCGGTATATTTTTCTTTAACCTCATTTTCTTGTAAGTCCTTAAAGAATGGCTGTGGCTCAATTGCCATCACTAAACCTTTGCTGCCTGCTCCCCAATGACTTTTAAACTCTTTGTAGGAATATTTTATTAAATTTTTTGCAGGGTCGGAAACGTAAATGTTATTTTTGTCGGTTTTATAAATTACTACAAAGTGGTTTTGGTTCCAATGTGAAATACATGGCAGGGGCACTTTATCACAAAGTTGTTCGAAATTTACTTCAAGAGCCAGGCTTCGCAGACCGATTGTTTCGGCAGCATGGCTTAAGCTTACAAACGAAACGCCTTCCCTATTAGTGCTGCATAAATCCCGTAAATATTGAAGTGAAATGTTTTTACCAAAGTACTTTGCAATAATTTTTAAACTGGTGGGACCGCAATCTCGTGATTCTAATTGCTTATAGTGAGGGAAATTCATTTATGCTGGATTGACTAAGAATTAATAATAATCTATTTTACGTTCGGTTATTATAAAATATTTATTTTGGTTTTCTAAATATCCTGTTTTTTTAATCCAGTTTCCTTGTAAATCTGTATGATAGTCATATTTCCATTTTACGATTTCCAGAGTATCTGTGTTTAAAGTATTGATTTCATAGTTAGAATTAAAAGTTAGCTTTTTACTAACTAGGCCATGGCGCTCACTTAATTTTTCAATTTCATTTCCCTTTGAATCGTATTTAAAACTTTCAATAGTTTTGAATGTAATCTTACCCTCATTTTTAATATTTTGACCATAGTTAAGTTCTTGTAAACCTATCAAGTTTAAAGAATTATCATAACCAAAAAATATAGATCTATAAAGCTTATCATTATAGTAATAAGATTTAGACTTTATTAATCCTTTCTTATTATAACTATAAATTATACTGTCCTTATTTACGCAAATGTCATTTTTTTCATAAGTGCATTCGACAAACAAAATAACATGTTCATTTTTATTATAAATGTATTTGCTAATCTTTCCAGAAGAGACACCTGTTTCAAATATTTTTTTTTTCTCTAATCTACCCATGTTATTATATAGGTATTTTGCTAAAACATGTCTTTTCTCAGAATTTATTAACTGTCTTTTACCTTCCGATTTATAACTTTTAAGTATGTAGTATTTATTTTCTTCTAAGATTTTACCATTTTCATTATATGAATAGTTGACCTTAGTTGTATCACTCTTTGAATGTTTTTCTTCAACTATTTTTTTGTTGTGGCTGTTATAAAGAAAAATTTCAACTGTTGTATCCTTTTTACTGTAATGACGGGATTCTGTCATATTGCCAGAACGATTAAAAGATATATTTGTTTGGTCATAAACATTAATTGAACTATCAGCTAAAGCATAAGTAGTTTGAATTAATGTTTTGACATTTCCCTTAAGCTTTAAAGAATCAAGGTCTGATCTAATTTCTTCTTTTTTAAAAGATAGTAATATAAAAAAAAGAAGTATTAAAAATTTAAAGTGTATCACGTTCATTAAGATAGTAACATAAGAGTCAATAATACAAATAAGGATTATTGACTCTTATATTTATTTGGTTAGTCTCCTATTTCGACTGGTGTTATTGTCATGCTCGGTTCGCCGGTTACAGGATCTATTGCAACATTTAATGTTACTCTTATAGGGTCTTTATTGACATCAACAGATAAACCCCCTACTCCAATAGATTGAACTGAATCAGCTAAAAAAGTAAATTCATAATGATAGTCATCTATAGTTTTAGCAGATTCACTATTAGGCCTCAAAAGTAATTTGTCACCATAGCCTAATATTTCCTGATTTTGAACATCTACAGTTATTTTCCATGAATCAAGTACATTCGCTTTTCCATTATGATTACCAAGTTCATAATAAAATCCAACTTGTAAATCGCTATCAACATCAATACTGTCAGTTCCTTTACCTATAGTTATATTCTTATAATCAAAATCTTTAACATGGTCATAATTCCCATTTGTAGGTTGATTTTTACTTGTAAAGAATATAAATTTTTCATCTCCACCCCCATCTAAATTATTAATTATTAGGTCACTTTCATTATTTCCTGTATCTCCAGAACTTCCACTATTATCATAACTACCACCTCCAGTATTTCCATTCCCCTGGTTATCATTTACCGAACCATGAGAAAGATCATCAAAATAACCAGATCCTGTATTAGTTACATCATAAGGGTCATTTTCTGGATATACAGTTACTTCAGGCAAAGTTCCACCATCAATTTCAGGGCCACCGCCACCGCCATCACTACTACCGCCACCACCACCACCACCACTACAGCTATGATATCCAAATTCATCAAAATAGGTATCGTCACTCGGATTACAATCGCCTCCTTTTATCTTTACTGATTTTTCTTCCGGTAAAACATTAAGTTCCATTGCAAGGTCATCAAAATCGATTTTGTTTTTTTTCATTTGTTTATATTTTAAGGTTGAGTGTGCAAAATATATTTTATAATATTAACGCAAAAGAAATGTATGTTAAGAAATTATTATTTTCTTTTAATTAATCTGCTATAAATAATTCTTAATACTAATTATGTTGCAGAATATTATAATTTATAGCCTGATTGCCGGAGCCTCCAATTAAGCCTTTTAAATAAATAGTATATATTTTGCCATCATTAAGATTTGCCGGAACATTGATAGGGCTTAACAATGCCTTTGTGCCCTTTGGGGCCGAACCTGAATTTTTTATTTGAAAAATATAGGAGCCGGCCTGAATTTCTATAAATTTACCCAAATTCTGAGTTGGTCCTTTTTTATTTTTATAGTCCTTTGAAAACTCCCTAAAAAACCTTCTGTTAAAGTTTAATAAGGTATCTTTTGTAGCTTGGTCGGTGCTGACATAATATAAATTTAATTTATAAATGCTAGTATCGGCAGGTAAATTATTTAATTGAACAGGTTGGGTATTTGGTGAAATATTTAAAAACCTGATTTTTGCATTGCCTGTCTTTGGTGCTGTTAAGTCATCAGTTAATACCAACGTTCTTACCCCCCCCTGGCCATTCTCTTTCAAAAAACCGCTTCCTTTAGTAAAGGGCCTTGTAGTAGTATCGGTTAAAAACAAGGTATAATTGCCCGCCCCCGCGAAAGTTGATTGAAGCAATAAATCAGCCGACCTGGGCAGAGTATCTTTGGCCGTAGCTTTATAAATTAAATTCTTAAACCTGAATTGTTCCAAACTACCCAATGAATTATAAGAATTTGGGTTAAAAGAAAATGGATTATTATTGACTAAAAGTGAAATTTGAGGTGAATCCGGTATTTCATTTATGATTAAGACCTTGCTATTTAAAGAATTGGTCTGAGGTTGAGGGTTTCCAAAATCAGGTTTTTTACAAGCATTAAACCAAAATGCAACAAAGAGCAATAAGCTCATTAAATAGATATTTTTATTTTTCATATTTTTATTTTTTAAACCTGCCCCCCTTACAAGAGCAGGTTATTGATAAATTATTAATTGAATATGTAACGTAAACCAAATTGCATTTGCCAACGGTATATAGGCCCTGTTTGTGATGCATAAGTATTTGTAAGTGGGGTGCCATTACTATTTGTAGCAAAAGTGTAAATTGGCCTGCCTGATGTTCCAGTAACTGTATTTGGTGTTTCATACCCTGCAAATCCTAACAAGTTTGGCTTTACGGCAAATTGCTCCATACCCCATTTAGAATCAAGTAAATTAAGTATGTTAATTAATTCAAAAGAAAATTGGAGGGTATTTCTCTTACCACCGGCAGTAATGTGAAAATCTTGCAACAATCTTAAATTTAAGTTATTGTGAACCCAAGGAGAAATAGCAGCATTACGAGCCATATATTCACCTCTGTGTTTGCTTAGATAATTATCCTGATTAATATAAGTATCAAGCTGCTGCCAAATTTGATCAACGGTACGTGTGTCTGTCGCGTTGGTAGTAGTTAATAAAATTTCACTCTGGTTCCTTGGTATATAAATCAAATCATTTGTTTGGCCGTCGCCATTAATATCATTACCGTAATTATATGAATAAGGACTGCCTGATCTGCCTATATAAATAAGTGAAAGTGTTGTGGCAAAATGTTCTAAATATTCTTTACGATATGATGCACTGGCAACAATCCTATGTTTAGTTAAATTGCCCGAATAGGATAATTCGGGATTGTTAGGATTATTAAGTATGTAATTACCACTCCAGGCTGTACCTGCGGTAGAACCTGATTGGCCATATAAATCTCTTGAATCAGTATATGTATAAGCTGCAGCTGCATAAAAACCTTTTGAAAAAGTTTTCTGCAACTGACCTGTTAAACTCCAAGAGTAACCCTTGTTAGTATTATCCAAGACGATGGCTTGTTGAACACTGGGATTAACAATGTTGTTAGTGGAATATAACGGACGTCCGTCTCCGGCTATTTTACCAACCGAGTTACTTAAGTTGGCATTTCGAAAATAGATAGCATTAATATCTTTAGTATAAACAAATTCAGCAGTTCCAATAACACCAAAAGGTAATTTTTGATCAATAGCTATATTAGTTCTCCAAACTTGAGGAAATTTAAAATTAGGTGTTGCAGCATTTATTGAAAAAGTAAAAGCCGATTTAGTAACCGGGTTTATCGCCGGGGTTCCATTACCTAAATCTGCATATCCACTTGTAGGAACATATTTATTAGGATCAGGACTAAAAGGATAATTAACAGTTTGTGTAGCAGCAGCGCTTGTTGTCCCATTATTTGTAGATCGAGCTGTTGTTGTCCCAAAAAATAACCCATTGTTACTTACTTGATTTGACAGCCATACAAAAGGTACACGGCCTGTAAATATTCCTGTTCCTCCGCGGATTTGAGTCGTTTTATCACCCTTCACATCCCAATTAAAACCAATTCTGGGAGAAAATAAAGGTGATACTTTTGGAAATTTACCCACGCTCACTTTTTCACCATTAGCAAAAGTAAGATTGTCGGAAACGGTATTGTTTGGTAGAGAAGTTAAATAAATTGGAATGTCAACCCTGATACCTGCTGTCAGCTTAAGGTTTTTTATTCCGCTATATTCATCCTGCACATAAGCACCTAATTGCATTGCCTGCCATTCTGCTGCAGGAGCTGAAACTCCTTTTAAGGCTGAGTATTGCTGAATATATAATGTTGGTGAATTTGCAGCTGTTGGGTTAAGAACATTTGCTTCAAAGTTGGCTATTGAACTATATTGATATACGCCATTAATTACTTGGGTAAAAGCATTATAAAATTTATAATATTCGTTGGCAGTACCAACAGTTAAAGTATTGTTTTTTAAATAAATATTAAAATTATCGTTTAGCTGTATAATGTCTGTATTTAATTTATTATTAGGAGTAAATGGCTCACCACCAAAAGAAGTTAGGTTAGTTCCGTTAGGCCCATAAATATCTACTAACGGAAAGTTTAAAATTGCTGAACCACCCACACCATTTCTTAAATCCCTTTGCGATGTATATCCAAATGTTAAGGAATTTGAAAATTTGTTACCAATGGTGGTATTTAACTCAGCAATAATTGATTTTGTTTTATTATTTATTCTATAATAAGAACTTGAAAATGGTAATGTATTAATACCATTGCTACGACCTCCGTTAGGCCCACTTGTAAAACCATTAGATCCACTTGGCGGAACATCCCTAAAAGCATCTACTTGCGTATATCTTATTGTTAATTTATTTGCAGTATTAATATTCCAATCGATCTTTGCCAGGTATTTTTTGCTGCCTGTTACAAGGTTAAAATTATCATAGTTCCCCGGATCATATGAAGTGCCATCTGTATTTTTTATATTTTTAGTAATAAAATCCCTTAGGCCTTTTAAATCTGTATTCGAATTAGTTCCATCGGATGTTGCTTGGTTTCCTGCCACTCCAGCTGGAAAAGTAACTGCCGGATCACTTCTTTTTTCATCTTCATAATTAACAAAAAAGAAAAGTTTATCCTTTAAAATAGGACCCCCTAATCTGAAACCGGCATTGTAATAATTGAAATCTGTGGTTGTCTGTTTTGTTCCGTCTACCTTGTCACCTACAAGGCTTTGATTTTTATAAAAACCATATACCGAGCCACTAAAATTATTAGTACCACTTCTTGTAACGGCATTTATACCGGCACCTGTAAAAGATCCCTGACGAACATCATAAGGAGCTGTTGAAACTGTAATTTCTTCAAGTGCGTCTAAACTCACGGGTTGTTGAGCAGATTGACCGGATGGAAGTGCATTTAAACCGAAAACATTATTTAATGTAGAACCATCTATAGAAAAATTATTATACAAACTGCTTCTACCGCCAAATGTAAAGCCGGTGCCGGCTTGAGGATGCAATGATGTCATTTCTTGAAAACTTCTTCCTATTGATGGAAGTCTTTCAAACTGTTCTCTTCTTATATTTGTAGATGCGCCAGTTCTGTCTGAATTAATGATTGCATTTTGATCACCAACAACTGTTATTTCAGTCAATTGTGTCGATTCATCATTTAATTTTGCATCAGCAGTATATTTTTCCCCTAACGAAATATTTATGTCATTTAATATCTGGTCTTTATATCCTACAAAAGATATTTTTAAAGTATAAGGTCCTCCAACTCTAACAGCGGGAAAAGTAAAACGGCCATCGGTACGGGCGGCTGCTCCATAAGTGGTTCCTGATGGAGTATGTGTTGCTAATATCGTTGCTCCCGGTAGTGCCGCACCTTTTGAATCTGTAACAATGCCTTCAATCGCACCTGTTGTTACACCCTGCCCAAACCCTAATTGCCATGCAAATGAAAACAAAGCAAAGAGAGCGATCTTTAATAACAGTAAATTCTTTTTGTTCATACTTAAGGTTAATTAAAATGATTAAATGTTAAATAAATGATAATGGAAAATTGAATTACAGAACAAAAAAACAAAATGAAAAAATTAAAAAAAACGATAACTCTGATAGTAAAGGTTTCAAATAATTGAATAATGAAAAGCTTTCAAACATCCCGCAAATTTTTTCCGTTGCAAATGTATGTTTTTTATCAAATTTGTATAAAAAGTTAATTTTATGAAATTGTTAACAAATGATTATCTAACTCACGATTTATATTATTTGATAATTTTTAAAAAAACAGGTTTTTTTAAAATGTTTTAACAACTTTTATTTTATTATTATGGATGTTAAGAAATTATTTAGATGTAATATTTATAAAAATAGTGCATTAAATTATTTAATTGTTATCAATCACTATACATTTGTACTTTTAGTTTATTAGCATTAATACATAATGAATTTAAATTTTAAGGTTTTAGGCAAAGGAGATGCGATAATAATTTTACATGGATTGCTTGGTTCGTCAGATAACTGGCTGACTGTTGCTAAATCTTTTTCGGAAACCTATACCGTTTATTTAATCGATCAAAGAAACCACGGCCGTTCACCTTGGAGCGAGGAATGGAATTATGATGTAATGAGTGCGGATTTATTGGAATTTATTGAACAAAATAATATTTCAAAACCAATAATTATTGGCCATTCGATGGGTGGAAAAACAGTGATGAACTTCGCAACCAAATACAAACCGGAGCTTTTTTCTAAATTAATTGTGGTTGACATTGCACCAAAATCATATAATATTGATTATGGAGGGTATTTAAAAGGAATGCAAAGCATGGATATCGCAAACACGCAAAACAGAACGCAAGCCGAAGAACATCTGATACCTTTTGCACCGGAATATGGAGTGAGGCAATTTTTATTAAAAAATCTTTACAGGAATGAAGATGGATTTTTTGCGTGGAGGCCAAATTTAAAAGTCATTTCTCGCGATTTAAAAAAAATTGGTGTGCCTCTCAGTGATGATGCCATTACAAATAAACCTGCATTATTTATCAGGGGAGAAAATTCTGATTATATATTGGATAGTGATTTGGGAAATATTTTAAAACATTTTCCACAAGCCCGGTTAGAAACTATAAAAAATGCAAGTCATTGGGTACAGGCAGATCAACCCGCAGCATTTATTGAAGCAGTAATTTCGTTTATAAATCAATCCTGATTGATCAACAATCCTTTTGTAAAAAAATTATTGAGTAGGCATTAAATATTACATAATTTATTATGAAAAGAACAAAAAAGAAGTACGAATAAAAGATAGTAAGAATTAGAAGGCGTAGGCCTGAAATACCGGCGGGCGTGTGGTTGGTATGTGTGTGGATAGCTTGCGGAATTTCTTGATTTTTTTGGTTACTTTTTTCATCAGGGAAAAAAGTGACAAATCATAAGAGCGAAAATGTTGCCCTTCTGATTTAAACGGCAAATTACGAATATAAATTAAGTGCCTTTTTCAAAATATTAATACTTATAAAATTTTATGACAGGCACTTTGTTTTTAATTCCAACTCCACTGGCAGCCGATACAGCTCAAAGCATTTTATCGCCACAAATAAAAGACATTATTTTAAATACAAATTATTTTTTTGTTGAGAATTTACGTACCTCACGAAGGTTAATCAGTGAACTGAAATTGGGAATAAAAATTGAAGAATTAAATTTTTATTTGCTTGATAAAGATACTCCCGACAATGAAATTGAAATTTATATCCGCATATTTGAAAATGGCAATAATGTAGGTTTAATGTCGGAAGCGGGTTGCCCGGGCATTGCAGATCCGGGTTCAAAAGCTATAAAAATGGCACATAAAAAAGGAATTAAAGTTGTGCCGCTTGCCGGCCCTTCTTCTATTTTTATGGCTTTAATGGCATCGGGTTTTAACGGACAATCATTTACTTTTTGTGGTTATTTGCCAATAGATAAAATAGAAAGAGTAAAGGCAATTAAACAATTGGAAAAAGAAGCTTCCGAGAAAAACCAAACTCAAATTTTTATGGAAACCCCCTTTCGTAATAATCAAATAATGCAGGATTTGCTTTTGAATTGCCGGGGAGAAACTTTAATTTCTATAGCTTGTGATGTTTCTTCGCCTGATGAATTTGTAAAAACGCAAAGCGTAGATAAATGGAGAAAATCTGTGCCGGATTTGCATAAAAAACCAACAATTTTTTGTCTTTACCGTAAGTAAATTTTATTTTATGTTGATACTAATTTTACGATCAAATCATTTTTATTACTGACATACCACCATCAATATGTAAAACCTGGCCTGTTATCCATGAACTTTGATCAGAGAGAAGAAAAACGGAAGCTGAAGCAATGTCGCCGGCATTTCCATATCTTCCTAAAGGGTGCCTTTTATTAGAAGCTTCTTTTTTTTCAGATGTTGAGAGTAAACCTGATGCCAATGGAGTATCAGTTAAAGAAGGTGCAATAGCATTAAATCTGATTTGGGATGATGCAAATTCAGCTGATAATGAAACGGTTAAGCCTTCAACCCCACCCTTTGCGGCTGCTATCGATGCATGAAACCCTAATCCGGTTTTAACTGCTACACTACTGAATAAAACCACGCTTGAACCACCGGCATTCTTTAATTTTGTTAAAACACCTTGAATAGTTTTGACCGCCCCTAACACATTTATTTTAAAATCATTTATAAAATCACTTTCAGTTAACCTTCCGAAAGGTTTTAAATTAATTGAGCCCGGGCAATAAACCAAACCATGTAAAACATTAGGGAGACTGTTTATTATTTCAAAGATATCCTCGTTGATATCAACCTTAAAATGATTTATACTTTCATCTAAATCTCCTTTATTACGTGATGCAACAAAAATATTAGCATTTTCTTTTTTTAATTTTTTTATTATTTCCAACCCTATTCCTGTACTTCCACCAATTAATAATATGTTTTTTTCTGAAAATTGTTCCATGATTATATGTATGAAATTTTTAGAATAACTTAAAAAAATCAATAAAGTTTTTTAATAATCCTTATAATTAAAGTTTGCGAGATCGAGAGGGTTGGGATGGCTTAAAAATAAAGTATTATCAGGATGTAGGATTTTTTTAATGCTAAAATCAGAGAGGACGTTGTTTTGATAATTTTCGTAAACCTTATTAAGACCCTTTGAAGTATAAATTCCACAAAGCGGTTCAATTTGCTTATCATTTTTAAAAATCATAAAATCTTTTTCCTGATTTTTTAAATAATTTTCACATAATAAAACGAGGGTTTGATCAGTAACCTTAAGCATATCACAAGCTAAAATTAACAAATCGTTTTGTGGGAATTGTTGATGGAAAGAAAGCAAACCACAAAGAGGGCCTTTAACATTTACATTATCTAAAATTATATTATCTGAAAAATAATTTTTATATTTTTGATACTGAAGGGAATTTATTGAAACAAATACTTTTAAACAATGAACCGATAATTTTTCAAAAGCAATTTGCGACCAGGTTTTATTTTCAGAAGTTAATAATCCTTTATCACTTCCCATTCTGGAGCTCTCACCGCCACTAAGTACCAAACCATATATAGAGTTTATCATAAACTTCAAATAGCTTTCAATTTAATTCAATCTTTAAAGTACTAAAAATATTAATGGAGATAAATTTATTCAGGCAAAAAAATAATCTTCCTAAATGTATTTTTCAAATGCCAATTAATAAAAAAACATCTTATAGTCTGGTTTTTACCTTATTACAAAATCGAAACGGATAATTATGCCTGCTTGTTTGATAAAATAGCTCTAAATAATTATCATTTTTAAAAATTTCTTTTGCAAGTCTCAAATTGAAATACTAATATTGCAGTCCCAAAAGGAAACAATGCATCTTTAGCTCAGTCGGTTAGAGCATCTGACTGTTAATCAGAGGGTCCCTGGTTCGAGCCCAGGAAGATGCGCAAAGCCGGTCTAAACGACCGGCTTTTTTATTTTTATCCTTTTATTCTACATTTGCTACCTAATACCTTCACTTTTTTCATAACATGAAAGAGAAAATTAAAATCATTGAACAAGAAATTGAAAATTATATAATTTCATCAAAAGAAGAATTAGAAAATTTCAAAAATAAATTTATAAGTCGCAAAGGAGTAGTTGCCGATTTATTTGATGAAATAAAGAATGTTGAACCAAGTAACAGAAAAGCAATAGGCCAGGCTTTAAATCAATTAAAAAATATTGCTCAAACAAAATTTGAAGAAAACCAACGTTTTGAGAACCAAAATCAAGAAAGCATTAAACCCATTTTTGATTTAACATTACCAACCTTCCCCAATGAATCCGGCACTATCCATCCGATTACTTTGGTACGTAAAAGAATAATCGAAATTTTTGAAAGATTAGGATTTAATGTTTCCGACGGCCCGGAAATAGAAAGTGATTGGTATAATTTCACAGCTTTAAATTTTCCGGAAAACCATCCTGCCAGAGAAATGCAGGATACCTTTTTTATAGAAAAAAATCCTGATATTTTACTTCGTACTCATACATCCAATGTGCAAATCAGGTTAATGGAAAATCAGAAACCACCTATAAGGTCCATAATGCCGGGGAGGGTTTATAGAAATGAAGCGATTTCAGCAAGGGCACATTGCTTATTTCATCAGGTAGAAGGCTTATTTGTTGATGAAAATGTTGGATTTAAGGATTTAAAAGATACTCTTTATCATTTTGCAAAAGAAATGTTTGGTAAAGAAACAAAAGTTCGCTTCAGGCCTTCTTTTTTCCCTTTTACCGAACCGAGTGCAGAAATGGATATATCTTGTGATATTAACAATCCTAAAGGTTGCCAATTGTGCGGTGGAAGCAAAAATATTTGTAAAGGTACGGGTTGGGTTGAAATTGGTGGATCAGGTATGGTTGATCCAAACGTGTTAAAAAACTGTAGTATTGATGAAGAGAAATATACCGGTTACGCCTTCGGTATGGGTATTGAACGTATAACCATGCTAAAATATCGCATTAAAGATTTAAGATTATTTACTGAAAATGATGTCAGGTTTTTAAGGCAATTTGAGGGTGAATAAGAAATAATATTTGATTTAACATTTATTAAAATTAAACTTGGCATAAAAATATAAAAGATACAAACAGCTATGTTGTCTAAAACTTATGGTAGTGCGGTTTATGGAGTTAATGCCCATATTATTACCATTGAAGTTGATGTTGGCCAAGGTCAGGGCTTTCATTTAGTCGGCTTACCTGATAACACAATCAAAGAAAGTTATCAAAGAATAGAAACAGCGGTTAAGCACCTTAATTATAAATTTCCGCGGATTAAAATTGTTGTTAATTTAGCTCCTGCAGATATAAGAAAAGAAGGTTCTGCATACGATTTACCAATTGCATTGGGCATATTAAAAGCTTCTGATCAAATTAATGCACCTGCTTTAGAAGATTATTTAATAATGGGCGAGTTAGCCCTTGATGGAAAATTACGACCCATCAAAGGTGTTTTACCTATTGCCATTGAAGCTCGCAAACAAGGTTTTAAAGGTTTTGTTGTTCCTAAAGAAAATGCTCATGAAGCAGCAATAGTAAACAACCTTGATGTAATTCCTGTTGAAACTTTGGATGAAGCCATAAGATTTTTTGATAATAAACTTATTATAGAACCATTAGTTACAGATACAAGAGATTTATTTTATAATACTCAAACCGCTTTCGATTCAGATTTTTCGCATGTACAAGGTCAGGAAAATATAAAAAGGGCTTTGGAAATAGCTGCAGCCGGTGGTCATAATGTTATCATGATCGGCCCTCCCGGTGCAGGAAAAACGATGCTTGCAAAAAGATTACCATCAATATTACCTCCACTTACTTTAGTAGAAGCTTTAGAGACAACAAAAATTCATTCTGTTGTTGGCAAGCTTGGGGGATCAATGTCTTTAATTTCAACAAGGCCTTTTCGTAATCCTCACCACACAATTTCGGATGTAGCATTAGTTGGTGGCGGCACTATTCCACAACCCGGAGAAATATCTTTAGCTCATAACGGAGTTTTATTTTTAGATGAACTTCCTGAATTTAAAAGAACTGTTCTTGAGGTAATGCGTCAACCACTCGAAGAGCGTAAAGTTACTATAAGTCGTGCAAAAGTTTCAATGGAATTTCCTGCAAGTTTTATGTTAATCGCAAGCATGAATCCATGCCCTTGTGGATACTATAATCATCCTGATAAAGATTGTACATGCCCACCCGGGTCAGTACAAAAATATTTAAACAGAGTAAGCGGCCCCTTGATGGACAGAATAGATTTACATGTAGAAGTTACTCCTGTTTCATTTGATCAAATGACAGAAAACCGCAAAGCAGAAAGCAGTGATACCATCAGGCAAAGAGTAATAAAAGCACGCGAAATACAAAGTAAGCGATTTGAAAATCTACCCGGTATATATTCTAACTCAATGATGTCTCCACAGCTGGTTAAAGAAATTTGTATTCTCGATGAGTTAAGCAAAAATATACTTAAAAAAGCGATGGAAAGGTTAGGTTTATCTGCCAGAGCTTATGACAGAATAATAAAAGTTTCGCGCACTATTGCAGATTTATCGGAAATGGAAAATATTAATGCCGAACATATAAGTGAAGCCATTCAATACAGGAGTTTAGATAGAGATGGTTGGGGAGCGTAAAAATTAATTTTAAATAAACAGAAAAATTTATGATTAAGTCTATGACAGGTTTTGGCTTTGGCCGGGCTGAAAATGAAAATTATTCTTTAAATGTAGAAATCCGCTGCGTTAACTCAAAATCTTTAGACGCTCACTTTCGCTTGCCTAAAATTTTTTCGGATAAAGAGATGGATATCCGAAACATGCTTGCACAAGGTTTAGAAAGAGGTAAAGTAGTTTTTCAAATTGAAATGCAATCAAAATTAGAATCAAAATCACAAACATCAATTAATAAACCTTTATTAAAAACATATTTTACACTTTTAACAGATGCTGCCACGGAGCTGGAAGCTTCAACAACCGAATTATTTAAAATGGCTTTACAAATGCCTGATGTAATTCAATACAATGAAAATGAGGAAGAAACGGCTGAGAATTGGCTTTTACTACAGAAGGCAACAATGCAAGCCATCGCAACCTGTAATGATTTTAGAAACGATGAAGGAAAATCTCTTGAAGAAAAATTCATTTCATATTTAAGAAAAATTCAGGAATTGCTAAAAAAAATAGATGAGCATGACCCAAAAAGATTATTAAACATAAAAACTAAAATTGAAAATAAATTAATTGAAATTGCAAAAGACGAAAAATTTGATAAAAACCGCTTTGAGCAGGAAATGATTTACTATATCGAGAAATTAGATATTGCTGAAGAGAAGGTTCGCCTTGGTACACATCTAAATTATTTTTTAGAAGTTTTAAACAGCGAAGAAAACCAGGGCAGAAAATTAAATTTTATCAGTCAGGAAATTGGAAGGGAAATCAATACCATTGGTTCAAAAGCAAATGATGCAGCCATTCAAAAATATGTTGTAGAAATGAAAGAAGAGCTTGAGAAAATTAAAGAACAAGCATTAAATATTTTGTAGTAAAATTGTTTAAATGTTATAATAAGAAACAATAAAATTAAAACAGGAACTATTTTTAGATATTTTTATTTATAAAACATATTTACCTATTTTTAATTATAACCTCATTTTTATGAAAACAACAAAAATACTTTACTATGTGTTTACCTTGTTACTATCAGTAATGATGATTTTCTCTGCCTATTTTTATTTTACAAGCAATCAGGCTAAAGAAGGTTTTCACCATGTCGGATTTCCGGATTTCTTTAGGATAGAACTGGGAATAGCCAAAATACTTGGTGCTATTGCATTACTTGCACCCGTTCCGGCAAGAGTAAAAGAATGGGCTTATGCCGGTTTTGGTATTACTTTTATTTCGGCTGCTGTTGCACATGTTGCTGTTGGAGACCCATTACAAAATATTATAGGACCGTTAGTCGGCTTGTTATTATTAGTTGGTTCATATATTACTTATCACAAATTAAATGATGTAAAGCCAATCGTAAATTAAATTCTTTTTTTAATCTCTCCATCTTACGAGTTTAAAAAAAAATCCTGATAAAATTAATTTTTGTCAGGATTTTTTTATTGACAATTTAAATATTCGGTTACCAAGTTTTTGGCATCATAAAAATTATTTTTTTATTGTGGAAACTTTTTTTACAAAAAAAGTTTTTATAGTTTTGTGATGTCAATTAATATTGACTACTATCCGTAAAAACATTAAAAGAGATAATGGAGGAAAAAGAAAAAGAAACACGTAACAGAATTCTTTTGGCAGCGAAGGATCTTTTTACCACTTATGGTTTTAAAGGAATTACAATGGATGAAATTGCAAAACACTTGGCTATTTCAAAAAAAACTATATATCAATATTTTCAGGATAAAGATGATATTGTTAGAGAATGTATTTCTAATCATATGGGATGTGAGAAAGTTCTTTACGACGAATTAAATTCATCGGCCAAAAATCCGGTTGAAGAGTTTTTAATAGAAATGCAGCACTTAAAGTTAACACTTTTTCGCATGCACCCTTCTGTGATTTTTGAATTGAAAAAATACCATCCCAAAGCCTGGGAAATTTTTGAATCTCACAAACAAAACTGGCTTATTGAACGCATCAAAGATAATCTCTCAAGAGGTAAAATCCTTGGTTATTACCGAAGCGATATTGAACCGGAAATATTGGCAAGATTGCGGGTAGAGCAAGTATCGATAGGCTTCGACTCCTCCATTTTTTCGCAATCTTTTGATATGAGAACTATTCAAATGCAATTTATTGAACATTTTTTACACGGTGTTCTAACCGATAAAGGCCGTGAAATTTTAAATCAAATCAATCAACAAAACCTTGTAACAAATTAATTTTATATGAGAACAAAATTTAAACATTTACTTTTACCTTTAATTTTTTTAATTTCTGTAATGGGCTTTGCTCAGGGGAATGGAAATAGTTTTACGCTACAACAAGCTATAGATTATGCTTTAACCAATAGCTTTGCTGTAAAAAATGCACAGTTAGATGTAACAAGTGCTACTGCCAAAGTTGGAGAAACCAGAGCGATAGGTTTACCGCAAGTAAATTTTCAGGCACAATTGCAGCACAGTTTTAAAATTCAAAATTCGATCTTTGATGGCAGGGCAAATTCTCCTTTTACCAAATTAGGTGGAGGAATTAATAAATCAGATTTTTATATACAAGATATTTATAAGAATTTAGGTGTAAATCCAATACCTGATGCTCCGGTTGCCACTAATAATCCTGATGCAGTAATTGCTTTCCCTTTTGGACTGAAAAATAATGGTCTTGTTGCTTTAAATGCAACCCAAATAATTTTTAATGGTTCATATTTGGTAGGATTAAAAGCTTCAAAAACATACAAAGAGCTTTCACAAAAGAATTTCACATCCTCTAAAATTTCAGTTGTTGAAAATGTAAGTAAAGCTTATTACGCAGTGTTGGTGAATAAAGAAAGGCTTGACTTACTAAAAGTAAATGTAAACAGGCTTGACTCTTTATTTAAAGAAACAAGTGCGATGTATAAAAATGGCTTTGTAGAGCAAATTGATGTCGACAGAATTGAAGTTCAATACAATAACTTAAAGGTGGAAGAAGAAAATGTAGCAAGGCTTCTTAAATTAAGCTCTGAGTTACTTAAATATCAAATGAACTATCCATTAACTGACGAGATAACAGTAAGTGATCAATTGTCTTCTCTGGATAAATTTACAGAGATGGCTTCGAGTGAAAATATCGATTATAATAATCGTATTGAATATTCACTTCTGCAAACACAAAAGCAATTAAATATTTTGGATGTTAAAAATTTAAATGCAGGGCGTTTGCCAACATTAGGTGCATCTGCAACTTATGGATATAATCCGGCAGCTACCCGATTAAGGGATATTACGCAATCAGAGCGTTGGATCAATTATTCTTTTATTGCTTTTCAATTTAATTTTCCTCTTTTTACCGGCTTGGGTACACATTACAAAATCCAGCAAAAAAGAATTGAATTACAAAAAACCGAAAATAATTTAGCTCAATTTAAAAAGACAATTGATTTGCAAATACAGCAATCAAATATTACACTTCAAAATGCAATTCAAACTTTAAAAACACAAAAGCGAAACCTTACTTTAGCAGAAAAAGTAGCAAAAGTAACACAAATTAAATATAAGCAGGGAGTAGGCTCTAACATTGAAGTAATTAATGCTGAAGCAGCATTTAAAGAAGCGCAAACGAATTACTATTCTGCCTTGTATAATGCACTTATTTCGAAAACGGATTTGGATAAATCCAACGGAACTTTGCTTGGCGGATCAACTACCGGTACAAAATAATCTTAATCTTAACAGAAACTAAATGAAAAACGCAATTAATTATATGAACAAATCTACATTAATAATAGCAATAACACTTTTTGCCTTTGCATGCAGCAAACCCGCAGGAGATAAAAAAGCACAGTTAGCAGATCTTAAAAAGCAAAAATCTGAAATAGATAATAAAATCATTGCTTTAGAGAAGCAAATGGGTGATAATAAAAGCGAAATAAAAATCACAAATGTGGTTGTAAGCCCGGTTAAAGCTCAGGTTTTTAAACATTATGTTGAAGTTCAGGGAAATTTAGATTCAGATAATAATTTATCTGTCAGCCCTAAAATGGGAGGAGTAATTACTCAGGTTCCTGTAAAAGTGGGTGACCGCGTAGGCGCAGGGCAGGTTTTAGTAGTTATTGATGATGCTACATTGCGCCAAACTATGGCAGAAATTCAAACAACTTATGATTTTGCAAAAACAACTTTTGAAAAACAACAAAATTTATGGAATCAAAAAATAGGTTCTGAAATACAATACCTGCAAGCAAAAAATAATAAAGAAAGTCTTGAACGACGAATGGCAAGTTTACAAACTCAAATGGCCATGGCAAGAGTTACATCGCCTATTGCAGGTACGATAGATGCGGTTAATGTAAAAGTTGGCGAACAGGCAATGCCGGGTGTAGGAGTTGTGAGGGTTGTAAACCTTACTCAAATGAAAGTGAAGGCTAAGGTTGCCGATACTTATATTAATAATATTAAAAAGGGTGATCCTGTAATTATTAAATTTCCTGATATCAGTGAAGAAAAACAGGCCAGAATTACTTTTGCAGGCCAAGTTGTAAATGCACAAACCCGTACTTTCGATATTGAAGTATTGATGATAAACCAGGATAATAAACTGAAGCCTAATTTATTATCTATTGTAAGTGTAAATGATAAGGTAATTCAAAATGCTTTGGTTGTAGACGAAAACCTTGTGCAAAATACTGAATTAGGCAAAATTGTTTTTACTGCCGAAACCGAAGGTGGAAAAACTGTAGCCAAAATGAGAAAAATTGAAACAGGCCTTTCTTATAATGGAAAAGTAATAGTATTAAAAGGTTTAAAAGAAGGTGATCAGTTAATAACAGTAGGCAATCAGGATTTAGTTGATAACCAACAAATAAAACTTAGCGAAGGTGAAACTTCTGCAAAATAATTTTAAAAATAAATTAAAACATTCTAAAATATATTTATGGAACCACAAGAACATTCATCTGAAATTGGTGAAGTAAAACCATATAAGAGATTCAAGCTCACCGAATGGTGTATTGAAAACAAAACCAGCGTCTACTTTATGATGATTTTGATTTCAATAGGAGGTTTATTCACTTATTTAAATTTACCGAAAGAGAATTTTCCCGATATTGTACTTCCTACTTTTTATATTCAAACTATACAAAGAAGTACAAGCCCTTCCGACATGGAAAACCTTATTACCAAACTGATTGAAAAGGAAGTAAAATCGGTTAACGGGGTAAAAAAAATAACATCATCATCATTAGAAAATTTTTCTATAGTTATTGTCGAATTTAAAAGTGGTATTTCAATCCCTGTTGCAAAACAAAGAGTAAAGGATGCAGTTGACAGGGCACGGCCGGATTTACCCAACACACTTGATCAGGAACCGCAAATTCAGGAAGTTGAACTTTCCGAAATTCCTATCATGCAAGTTAACGTTTCCGGAAATTATCAATTAAGTAAATTAAAAGAATATGCTGAGGATTTAGAAGATGCCATTGAAGAGCTTCCTGAAATTCGCAGAGTTGATTTGATAGGTGCCTTAGTAAGGGAATTTCAAATCAATGTGGACGTTTATAAAATGCAAGCTGCAGGAATTACCTTTAATGATATTTCTCAAGCAGTAGCTTCCGAAAACGTAAACGTATCGGGCGGTGAATTGAATGTAAATGGTGTAAGAAGAACTTTAAGAGTTACGGGTGAGTTTAAAAACGTTGAACAAATACGTAATGTGGTTGTCCGCTCTAACAGAGGGGTGAGTAAATTTTTGAAAGAAATTGCGGACGTAGAAGACAGCTTTAAAGAGAAACAAGATTTTGCCCGTTTCAATGGTAAAGCAGTTATATCACTTTCGGTTATTAAACGGGGTGGTGAAAACTTAATCACAGCCTCACAGAAAATTGAAAAGGTAATTGCCGGATTAAAGAAAAATAATTTTCCTGAAGGTCTTGAAATTGTAATTACCGGAGATTCGTCTAATAAAACTAAAAACACTTTAAATGATTTAATTGCTACAGTAGTATTAGGATTTATTTTTGTTGTTTTTGTTTTGATGTTCTTTATGGGCAGTACAGATGCCTTGTTTGTCGGCCTTTCAGTTCCGCTTTCTTCATTAATGGCATTTGTTTTCATTTATGCACTTTCTGTTTTTAATCCCGAATTAAAGTTTACATTAAACACCGTAGTAATGTTTGCATTTTTGCTTGCATTGGGTATTGTGGTGGATGATGCGATTGTTGTTATTGAAAACACCCACAGAATATTCCATTTAGAGCACTTACCAATTAAAGAAGCTGCAAAGAAAGCTGCTGGTGAAGTTTTTGCACCGGTTTTCAGTGGTACATTAGTTAACGTTGCCCCTTTTATACCTTTATTATTCTGGCCGGGGATTGTCGGGGAATTTATGAAATACCTTCCCGTTACCTTAATTGTAACTTTGTTTGCTTCTCTTATTGTTGCGTTTATGATGAACCCGGTTTTTGCTGTCAACTTTATGAAAGATGGTGATAAGCAAGAAGATAAAAGTATTAAACCACTTATTCGTCCTTTAATAATTTTAGGAGTAATTGCC
The DNA here is from genome assembly GCA_965248855.1 of Spirosomataceae bacterium. Lineage (GTDB taxonomy): Bacteria > Bacteroidota > Bacteroidia > Cytophagales > 172606-1 > CBDFKQ01. The sequence goes on from CBDFKQ010000007.1 coordinate 54,805, forward strand.
CTTTTTGGTTACTTAATAAATATCGGCTTAGGTAATTTTATGGTATTCATAATATTATTATATCTGGCCAATCATTTTCTTTTTAATGGGATGATTAAAGGTTTCCAAACCAAAGTTCTGCCCCGCATAAGCAATGGCTATAAAAAATTAATAACATTTGCCATTGACGGCTACAACTCATGGTTCTTTATGGTTGGAACAATTGGCTTAGTTGTCTTATCTGTCATTGTTGCCGGTAAAATGCTTAAACCACCTATATTCTTCCCACAAGGTGAACCTGATTTTGTTTATTTGTATAATAAACTTCCGGTTGGAGCCGATGCTGCTGTAACGGATTCAATTACAAAAGTTATTGAAAAACGGGTTTATGAAGTAATCGGCAAAAAAAATCCTTATGTCGAATCTGTAATTTCAAATGTGGGTATTGGCGCAGGTGATCCTCAAAATGCAGCCGACCGTCAGCCGGCATCAAACAAAAGTAAAATAACAGTAGCTTTCGTTGACGGGAAAGAAAGAATTGGTGTTTCTACAACCGATATTTTGGAAAAAATAAGAGCAAAAGTTAAGGGAATACCCGGAGTAGAAATTTCTGTAGAGCGTGAACGTGGAGGACCTGCTACGGGTAAACCAATCGCAATTGAAATTGGAGGTGAAGATTTCAAAGAATTGTTAAAAATAGAAGAGCAGCTTACTGACGGAATAAAAAAAGCCGGTATCAGTGGAATTGAAAACCTCAAGTCGGATTTAGTAATGAATAAACCTGAAATCGTTTTTGATATTGATAAAGAAAAAGCATCCCGCGAAGGTATTTCAACTTCAACCATTGCTATGTTTTTACGCACCGCGCTTTATGGATACGAAACTTCAAAATTCCGTGACAATAAAGATGAATACGAAATTAATGTAAGAGTGAGAGAGGATCAGCGCAAGAAAGTAGAGGAGTTGATGGGCATGAACATAAGTTTTATGGATATGTCAAGCGCATCTTTCCGTCAGATTCCTTTAAGCTCTGTGGCGAACATACATTACGGTACTACATTTAGCGGTATTAATCGTAAAAACCAACAGCGGTTGATTACTTTAAGCTCTGATGTATTGACGGGTTATAATGCAAACGAAATTGTTGGCCAGATAAATAATCAGGTTGTTCCTGGGATCAAACTGCCTGACGGTTACACCATTAAAACTGCAGGTGAACAAGAAAGTCAGCAAGAAACTGCTAATTTCCTTGTCGGTGCCTTGCTTTCAGCTATTGCATTGATGATGTTAATTATGGTTGTTCAATTTAATTCAATTTCAAAACCATTAATCATTCTTGCCAACGTTGTTTTCAGTATAATCGGAGTTTTATTAGGATTCTCCTTTACAGGCATGACCATGTCGATCGTAATGACGGGTGTTGGTTTTATTGCCTTAACAGGTATAGTAGTTAAAAATGGTATTATACTCATTGAATTCATTGATGAAATGCACAAAAATGGCGAAACACTTCATGATGCAATTATCCATGGAGCAGCAACACGTTTAACACCTGTATTGTTAACAGCATCCGCAGCGATATTAGGTTTAATACCTCTGGGAATTGGATTAAATATTGATTTCGGCGGTTTATTTACGAGTTTCAGACCAAATATTTATACAGGTGGTGAAAGTTCAGTATTCTGGGGCCCACTCGCCTGGACAATTATATTTGGTTTGCTTGTAACAACTTTCTTAACATTGGTAATTGTACCTTGTATGTTCTATAATGCTGAAAGGCTAAAAACTTGGATTAAAAGAAATAAAAAAGGAGAGCTTGTTGAACCTGTAGCGGTGCACGTACCTGCAGAGTAAATAAATTTAGTTTCAATAATTAATAAAAAGAACCTTGCGAAATATTTCGTAAGGTTTTTTTTATTAATATTTTTTTCGCCGTGTCAAGTGTTTCACCTGACACTCTTTATATTGGGACTGGCAGATTCATTGAGGATTATTATTATTCAAGTTCAAGTATATCCTAGCTGAAAGAAATTGATTTCCATACATACTACGAAATGGAAGGCATCGGTTGTTTCAGGTGAAAACACCTGAAACGGCTAAAAGTTTGAATGTTAAGATAAAATCTATGTGAGTAATTATTATACTATATAATTTTATTCAAATAAATTTAATATTTAGAATAAAATATCTAAATATCAATATTGATAAATTGATATTTTAGATTTTAATTTATTGATTGTAGTTTTGCAATCCTTAAAACAAATTTTTACAAAAAAAATATTTCCCCAATGCAATTGAGCGAACAAGAAATTATACGACGCGGAAAACTTGATCAACTTAGGGCGCTGGGCATTGAACCATATCCTGCAGAACTGTTTGAAGTTAATGTATCCATAAAAGATATTTTGGAAAATTATGGCAGAAATAAAATCGACTATAAAAATATAACACTTGCCGGGCGAATAATGGGTTTCAGGGTGATGGGAAGTGCTGCATTTGCAGAGATTCAGGATGCCGGTGGAAGAATCCAAATTTATATTCGAAGAGATGATATTTGCTTGGGTGAAGACAAAACATTATACAATACAGTTTTTAAAAAATTATTGGATATAGGTGATATTATTGGTATAAAAGGCTTTGTTTTCACAACTCAAACAGGAGAAACCTCTATTCACGTATCAGAATTTAAGTTATTATCAAAAGCATTAAGACCATTACCGGTTGTAAAGGAAGTGGAAGATGCAGATGGCAATAAAACTACTTTTGATTCCTTTTCCGATCCGGAATTAAGATACCGCCAAAGGTATGTGGATATGATTGTAAACCCACATGTGCGTGAAACCTTTATTCAACGTACTAAAATGGTTAATTCAATTCGTAATTTCCTTGCCGATAGAGGTTATTTGGAAGTTGAAACCCCTATTTTACAGCCTATTTATGGTGGCGCAGCTGCCCGTCCTTTTAAAACACATCACAACACACTTGATATGACCTTGTATTTGCGTATTGCAAATGAGTTATATTTAAAACGTTTAATTGTTGGGGGGTATGATGGGGTTTTTGAGTTTGCGAAAGATTTTCGAAATGAAGGTATGAGCAGGTTTCACAATCCCGAGTTTACGCAGGTAGAGTTATATGTTGCGTATAAGGATTATGAGTGGATGATGAATTTGGTTGAAGAAATGGTTGAAAAGGCTGCTGTTGCCATCCATGGAACAACTCAAATACAGGTTGGAGAAAATATAATTGATTTTCAAAGACCATGGAAAAGATATACCATGTATGAAGCGATTGAGCACTTTACGGGTATTGATATTTCGACAATGAATGAAGATGAAATGCGAAAAGTTGCCGAAGGTTTGCATATTAAAACCGACAGTACTATGGGCAGGGCAAAATTAATAGATGAATTGTTTGGCGAATGTTGTGAGGCACAGCTTATTCAACCCACTTTTATAACAGATTATCCAATTGAAACCTCGCCTCTTACTAAAAAACACCGCAGTATACCCGGTTTGGTGGAGAGATTTGAAGCCATTTGTAATGGCAAAGAAATTGCCAATGCCTATTCCGAATTAAATGACCCGATTGATCAAAGGGCAAGGTTTGAAGAACAACTTGAATTGGGAAAACGTGGAGATGAAGAAGCCATGATTTTAGATGAAGATTTTCTTCGTGCTTTGGAATACGGCATGCCACCTACAGCAGGTTTGGGTATGGGTATTGACAGGTTGGCTATGATTATGACCAATTCAACTTCCATTCAGGATGTTTTATTTTTTCCACAGATGAAACCCGAAAAGAAACAGGAATTGCCTAATGAGGAAGATTATTTGGCTTTAGGCGTACCTGCCGATTGGATACCTGCAATTATAAAAATGAATTTTATTTCATTAGACGATTTTAAGGCAGTCAACCCCAATAAATTTTTTAATGACTTGGGTGGTATGCGAAAAAAATTAAAAATAGAAGCTAAAATGCCGGGTTTAGAAGAAGTAAAAGAATGGTTTAATTAATTTAATTTTTTTTTGGAACAGTTATTGAGAACTTTGAATGAAATTTAAATATATTTTAATGAAAAATTTAACCAAGAGAATTTTTTTTATAAGCTCATTTATACTTTTATATTCTCCTATTCTTTTTGCACAACAAGATTCTAAAGCAGGACAAATTTTAGATGAAGTAAGTAAAAAATATAAAGCTATCCCTTCTTTCAAAGCCGGCTTTAGCATTTTAAGAGAAAGCCCAAACAGTGGCAAAGCCAACGAAACAGATAATGGAGAAATAACAGTTAAAGGTTCTAAATTTCATTTAAAATTAAAAGATCAGGAAATTTATAATAACAGCGCCAAAGTATGGACTTATTTAAGAACTTCTAACGAAGTGACAATTAACAATTATTCACCGGATGATGATGAATTGAACCCTACAAAAATATTTACTGTTTATAAAAAAGGTTTTAAATATTCTTTAGCCGGTGAAGAAAAAGAAGCCGGCCAAGTTTACGATGTAATTGATTTAAGCCCGGAAAAAGCAAAAAACCAACAGGTTTATAAAATTAAACTTATAATTAACAAAAAAGACAAAAGTTTAAAACGTTGGAGGGTTTTTGAAAAAAACGGAAACCGATATACATACACTATTACCAATTTTACGCCGGTTACTTTGGAAGACAAGGATTTTGTATTTGATAAAACAAAATATAAAGGTGTTGAAGAAGTGGCTTTAGATAATTAGAAAAATTGATTTAATTCAAACATTATCGATTTATCAATATCGTTATTTTGATATTTTTAATAATAAAAAGAAATCTTCTTTTTCCTAAAGTCTTAATCCAAATTCAAAGTTATTTTGTCTGAATTAAAGGATTTCTTGAAAGGGGTTTTATTAATCATTACAAATTTTATGAGCTTATATTTTTTTTTAAAATTATATAAATAAATTGTAATGGAATTTTTAAAAAATCCATGGCCATGGTATGTTGCCGGGCCACTTATCGGACTTACTGTACCCATATTATTAATATTGGGAAATAAAACTTTTGGTATTTCATCTTCTTTAAGAGATTTCTGTGCTGCATGCTTTCCTGCCAACATACCTTTTTTTAAATATGAATGGAAAAAGGAAATTTGGAATTTATTTTTTGTAACGGGAATATTTTTTGGAGGTATTTTAGCGGCTAACCTTTTATCTTCAAGTTATTCAATTTCAATAAACCCAAATTTGGCACGAGAATTAAACACATATAATATTGGTGTATCTAATTCTGCTGTTCCATCAGATCTTTTTAATTGGCAAAGTTTATTTTCTATCAGGGGTTTTATTATAATGGTAATTGGTGGTTTCTTTGTCGGGTTTGGAACACGATATGCAGGTGGTTGTACATCCGGCCATACAATAATGGGTATTGCAAGCCTACAATGGCCTTCTATAATAGCCAGCATATGTTTTATGATAGGTGGCCTTATAATGGCCAATTTTATTTTACCTTTTATTTTTTCATTATAAAATTAAAATGATGTTGGCTAACGAAAATGAACGCATTAATTTTAAATCCACTAAGGAAAAGGATACTTTTAATCAATCAATTCCTAAACATACCGGGTGGAATAATTTAAAATATCTTTTAGTAGGCGTGCTCTTTGGGATTGTATTTGTAAAATCAGAAATAATATCATGGTACAGGATACAAGAGATGTTTAGATTTCAATCTTTTCACATGTTTGGAGTAATCATATCGGCAATTTTAGTTGCTATGATATCAATTTGGATAATTAAAAAGTTCGACATTAAAACCATTAACGGCGAAAAAATCAAGCTCACTCCAAAACAATTTAATAAAGGACAAATTTATGGAGGGCTTATTTTTGGTTTGGGATGGGCAATGACAGGCGCATGCCCGGGTCCCCTTTTTGCGCAAATAGGAACAGGTGCTACAGTGATAATAGTAACACTCTTTAGTGCAGTGGCAGGGACATGGACGTATGGTTATTTTAAAGAAAAGCTTCCGCATTAAAATCGTATTATTGTAACTTATGATAGCTTTTTCTACAAGCGTAATGAAGGGAAAGCGAAGCAGATAAGTTAGTTAATCGCATAGTTAAACTATTGCGGCAACATATTTAGTTGAAATAAATTTTTTGATTTAGTTTATTAAAAAATGAAAGATAACTTTTCAATTGGATCTGATAAATATGCAATTTATCGACCGGAATACCCGGATAGCGTCGTGAATTATATTGTTGGTATAACAGAACAAAGGGAAAGTGTTTGGGATTGCGCAACAGGCAATGGCCAATTTGCCAAGAAATTATCACCTCATTTTAAATCAGTATATGCTACGGATATAAGTCAGTCTCAAATTGATAATGCAGCTCAGTTTAAAAATATAAATTATTCCATTCAACCGGCAGAAAAAACAACTTTCCCGGATAATTTTTTTAACCTGATTACTGTCGCACAGGCAATCCATTGGTTTAATTTTGATTCTTTTTATCAAGAAGTTTATAGGACGATTAGGAAGGACGGGCATCTTGCCGTAATTGGTTATGGTCTTATCCGTATCTCGCCCGAACTGGACGAGATTATAGATTATTTTTATAAAGATATTATTGGAAGCTACTGGGATAAGGAAAGAAAGTATGTTGATGAAGGCTATAAAACGATTCCTTTTCCATATAAAGAAATTTATTTAAACGACTTCTCTCAAACCATAATATGGACAATTGACCATTTAATCGGCTATCTTGGTACTTGGTCTTCAGTAAAACACTACCAACAAAAAAACGGCCATAACCCAATTGATAGAATTAACGAAAATTTAAAATTGGCATGGGGTAGCGACGCTTGCAAATCTGTAAATTTCCCTATATTATTACGGATTGGATCAGATATTAAAGCGTAGAGAATTAATGCCTTTTTTATTTTTCATCTAAAAAGAATGAAACTGTCAAAAAAAGCCTCGAACGTTTTAAAAACGTTAGAGGCTTTTTTTGAATAGATAATTATTATTTAAAGCTTCCCTTGTTGACATTAATTTTTAAATTAAACAAATTTTACTTCCTGACTAAAATTTGTTGTACTTCTACCAAATTACCGTTTTTAAATATTTGCATAGGATATAAACCATCCTGCACATCCGATAGATCCGTTCTTACCTTTCCGTCAATGCTTTTAACAACCTTGATTAAATGACCATAAGGATTATAAATTTTTATTTCAAATGTTTCTTTAAAGGAATTAGTTAAAGCTGCTGAAGTAATGGTCTGATCCGTTGATAAAATAGATGACTCTACCGCTAGAGCCGACCCTGTTGGGTTTGGATAGATTTTATAAGCAAGGTTAAGGTGAGTTGAGGCAGTATTGACTGAAGTGTCGGGAGCCGAACTTTGTGTAGTAATTGGAAAGTCAGAAGAATAAACCTCTAATCCATTTAATGCTGCTTCGCCCGCACTGCCATTTTCGAAAGCCAAATTAATGGAAGGAAGGCCTGCCTTTGCATGAGCAGTTACAACAAATTCTTTTATAATTGCTATGTTGGGGCCGCCTGCCTCAGCTATAATATCAAAATCGGTAAGAATAATTTCCCCATTTACCGATACATTAAATTTTCTTTGACCGGCTTGTGTATAAATCGTTTCAGCGAAATGCAGCCTGAGCACATATTGGTTACCATCAATAAAACGGGGAGACCTGTCTTTATTTAAACCTGTTAAGGTGTAAAAAAAAGGCTTGGAAGAGTAAAGAATAGATTGGTAAACTTCTTGAGGCGCCGGTTTATTAACTGCCGATACATCTATAGGTGAATCCGTGATAAATGATTTCCTGGCTTTGTCATTACCTTCAATCAAACCATAAGAACCATCCTGAATGAAATTTAAAACTGCTTTTCCGCCTGAGTTTTCAGCTAAAATTGCCACTCCGGAAATCTTAAAATCAAATAATTTACTTGTAGTATTGCCATCTGCATCTGTAACCATTACCGGAGTATGATAGATTATATCTTTTTCAGAAACAGGAGGTGTGCCGCTTATAACACCATCCTTTGTTAAAGAAAAACCATAAGGATATGGGCTCGACTCTGAACGAGATAACGACCAACTGTAAGGAGCTCTTCCTCCTTCTGCCATTAATGATACTGAATATTTTTGACCGGCAGTAGCTGTCGGAAGGGAATCGGTAGTAATAATTAAGGCCGAATTCTCATTAGAGGCTATACTCTGATTATTAATTGGAAAGTCAGAAGAATAAACCTCTAATCCGTTTAATGCTGCTTCGCCAGCACTGCCATTTTCGAAAGCCAAATTAATGGAAGGAAGGCCTGCCTTTGCATGGGCAGTTACCACAAATTCTTTTATAATTGCTTTGTTGGGAGCACCTGCCTCGGCTATGATATCAAAATCACTAAGAATATTTTCTCCATTTACCGATACATTAAATTTTCTTTGACCGGCTTGTGTATAAATCGTTTCAGCGAAATGAAGCCTGAGCACATATTGGTTACCATCAATAAAACGGGGAGACCTGTCTTTATTCAAACCTGTTAAGGTGTAAAAAAATGGCTTTTCAGAGTAAAGAATAGATTGGTAAACTTCTTGCGGTGCCGGTTTATTAACTGCCGATACATCTATAGGTGAATCCGTGATAAATGATTTCCTGGCTTTGTCATTACCTTCAATCAAACCATAAGAACCATCCTGAATGAAATTTAAAACTGCTTTTCCGCCTGAGTTTTCAGCTAAAATTGCCACTCCGGAAATCTTAAAATCAAATAATTTACTTGTAGTATTGCCATCTGCATCTGTAACCATTACCGGAGTATGATAGATTATATCTTTTTCAGAAACAGGAGGTGTGCCGCTTATAACGCCATCCTCTGTTAAAGAAAAACCAAAAGGATAAGGGCTGGACTCTGAACGAGATAACGACCATTTGTAAGGTGGTGTGCCTCCTTGAGACTGCAAAGTAAAAGAATATGCCCGGCCTGCTATAGCATCAGGTATCTGATCGGTAGTAATTGTTAACCCGACATCTTGTGCATTAGCATACATTGTGAAAAATAAAGCCAGTAAAATGAATACATTCCGGCTCTTTAGCAATTGAGACTTGGCATGTGTAAGTAATCTTTCCATAAATGAATAAATTTTAGTAAGTAAGTATTTATTTTATTACTTTTAATTACGTTGATACAGATGTAATGTTTTTAATTATAATAACTAAGAATTGTATTTTAAAAAGAATTTAATTTTAATATCAAAATAAATCAACCAGCTTTTTACAACATTTCAATCTTTTCCTTCTTTGCTTATCGCAATCAGCTATCTTAAATAAAAAGATATTTATTTTTCATAAAATGAGTTACTTATATGAAAACATTTATTTTTGCGCCTACCAAATCATTGATTGCATTTATTAATCTATTTGAAAACAGGTAAAATTTATTTTTAAATAAAGCCTTCTTAATTATGTTTTATAAACTCTTACTGACTTTTCTTTTTATTACTATTTTTATTTTAGCCTCTGCACAAAGCACTTACAATAAAACAAACCCTGATACAATAAGAAACCTTTCGGAAGTAGTAATAACAGCCTCCAGGACTAATGAAAATATTCTTAGATCTCCTGTAAGTATTGAAAAAATAAATAACTCGGGCTTCAAACTTTCTGCAGCACCTTCATTTTTTGATGCCTTGGAAAACGTAAAAGGAGTACAATTAATAACTCCGAGTTTAGGTTTTAGAATTATTAATACTCGTGGCTTTGCAAATACCACCAACGTTCGTTTTACTCAACTTGTAGATGGAATAGATAATATGGCTCCACATTTGGGTGCACCCATAGGCAATGCGATGGGTCCAAATGACCTTGATATTGAAAGTGCAGAAATAATACCCGGAACCGCCTCGGCTCTGTATGGATTAAATGCCCTTAATGGGATGGCTAATTTTATTACAAAAGATCCTTTTATAAATCAGGGTATAAGCATACAGCAAAAAACCGGAATCAATCATGTCAACGATAATGAAACGTCCGCTAAATTATATACTGAAACAACCTTTAGGTTAGCACACGCATTTTCTGACAAATTTGCTTTTAAACTAAACGGGTCTTTTACAAAAGGGTATGATTGGATAGCAAATAACCTTAACGACCTTAATCCTTCTGCCAATGCAAAGCTTGGAATAAATGGAGGCGTGGATAACCCCGCTTATGATCCTGTAAATGGTTATGGTAATGAAAGTTCTGATCGAAAAACTTTAACTCTTCAGGGAAAACAATATGTTGTATCGCGAACAGGATACTTGGAAAAAGACTTAACAAGTTATGACCTGAAAAATATTAAAATGGATTTGGGTTTATATTATAACATCAGCCAAAACACCCGATTATCATATACTTTTCGTTTTGCGGATTTAGATAATGTTTATCAGCGAGCCAATAGGTTCAGGCTTAAGGATTATCTTTTATTTCAGAATACGGTTGAAATAAAAAATAATATTTATCAACTAAGGTTTTATTGGACTCGTGAAAATACAGGGCATTCTTATAACCTTCGTTCTGCAGCAGAAAACCAAGACAGAAATTATAAATCTGATATTAATTGGTATAATGAATTTACAAAAGGGTTTAATACAAGTATTAATAATGGATTAAATGCTATGCAAGCCTTGCAACAAGCAAGGCAAATAGCAGATGCTGGTAGATATGAACCGGGGACAACAGCATTCCAAAATAAACTTCAGGAATTATCCGGTATAAATAATTGGGATATAGGCTCTGCACTAAAAGTAAAAGATGATTTATTCCATATTGAAGGCCAAATAGATTTATCAAAATCTATGTTTCCAAATTTGAAAAGTAATACCGGCATTGACTTGTTTGCCGGTTTTGACCACCGTACTTATTTAATTCACCCGGATGGTAATTATTTTATTAATTATGTAAAAGGCAAAGAATATTCTGATTTTACCTATAATAAGTCGGGAGGATTTTTCCGGGCAGGTAAAACTTTTTTTAAAGAAAAACTAAAAGCATCAATAACCTTAAGGGCAGATAAAAATGATTATTATAGTTTGAAATTTAATCCGCGTTTTACATTGGTTTATTCTCCGGTTGCTGAACAAAATTTTAGAGTTTCATTTCAAAGCGGATATCGTTTCCCCAGTATTTTCGAAGCATTTTCAAATGTAAATAGTGGTGGCGTTAAGCGAATTGGTGGTTTAAGTGTGGTATCGAGTGGCGTATTTGAGAATTCTTATTTAAGAACATCTATTGATAATTTTCAATCAGAAGTGAAAAATGATTTTAATCAAGGGATGAGCACAAATGCATCTATTATAAAAGAAAGAGGCTTGCTCATCAAAAATAGCTATACATATCTGCAACCTGAACATATAAATTCATTTGAAATCGGCTATAAATCTATTTTTTTTGATGGAAAACTTAAAGCTGATGTTGATTTTTATTATAATAAATACGAAAATTTTATCGCCCAGGTAGAAATAAATGTGCCTAATACAAACATTCAAGATTCTATTGCCTTTTATGTCAATGATAAAAATAAACAGGGACGTTATCGAGCATGGACAAATTCAAAAAGTACAGTTTATAATTTCGGTGGAAGCGTCGGTCTTAGTTATAAAATGCTTAAAAAATATTTGTTAAGCGGTAATGTCTCTTATGCTAAACTTCAGAGAAAGTCTCACGACGATGCCTTGGAAGATGGTTTTAATACTCCTGAATGGATTACAAATTTTTCTTTTGGTGGCAATAAGGTTTTAGGAAATTTAGGATTTAATATAACTTACAAATGGCAAAGTGGTTTTTACTGGCAATCATTTTTAGTAACCGGAGATGTAAAGGCTTACAGTACGTTAGATGCTCAGGTTAATTATGATTTAATTAATACCAAACTGAATGTTAAACTCGGAGCCACTAACTTAACTAATAATTATTACTACTCATTTTTAGGAGGCCCGGCTATAGGTGGATTTTATTATACGACGATAACTTATAATTTAGGTAAGATATTTTAATTGAAACTCTGTTGTCGGCCTCTGTAAGTCTGTACAGTAAAAGTAGGAATTTTTATTTTATAAAATTTCTATTGGTTATTTGTTTAATTTTTTAGGAACGTAAAAAACTTCGCTCATAAAACACTAAGAGCAAAGTTTTTTACATTCAATGATTCATGCGGGTCTTATCCAATCTTCATAGAATTCATATAGCCTGTCTCTTCCGCTATTCTTTTAGCACGTTGTTTGTATAATTCCGGATCATGAGGAGCGGAAGTACCAAGTCCATCCACATACCTGTTGAACATACAAAAAGCAGCGGCTATTAAAACAGTATCGTGTATTTCAAGGTCTGTTGCATCAAATTTTTTTGCTTCGATTACCTGTTCAACCTTAACAAATTTTCCTCCTTTCTGAACGCTTTCTGCTATGGTCAGCAAAGATTTCATTTTATATGAAATAGGAGCAGTTTTATAGTTTTCTTTTACTTTCCGCACTAAATCCTCGTCAACATTATTATAATAATATTGTGCAACGGCTCCATGTATGCGTTGGCAAAAAAAACACTCATTCAAGTATGAAACGAAAGTTGCAATAAGCTCCCGTTCACCTTTGGTAAGTCCTACATCATTTCTTAAAAGTGATTCTGCCAATGCATTTAATGGAGTGGCAGTATAGGGGCTGAAGGCCATCAAACCCCTGATGCCGGGCAGCGATTCGTCGATTTTTATATGAGCCATAATTTTAATTAATTTTTAACAGGAGGAATATATCCGACAGTGCCCATTCGTTCTCCCATTTTTTCATATTCTGCAGGGTCGGTGGGTGTGGTGGTTGCTATGCCGTCAACATACCTATTGAACATGCAAAAGGTGGCAGCGATCAATACTGTGTCATGTATATCTCTGTCGTTAGCGCCTTCGCTTCTGGCAAGTTGTATATCATTTTCATTTACCAAACGTGCATCTGCCTGAACTTTTCCCGCAATGTTTAATAAAGCTTTTAATTTTCTTGAAATGGGTGCGGATGTATAATCATCCAACACCAGGTCAACGGTTTGCTTTTCATCTTTATATAAAAATCTCGCAGCCGCAGCATGGCTGGATGAGCAAAATACACAAGAGTTCTTATAAGAAACATACGCAGCAATTAATTCTCTTTCAGCTTCGCCTAAGGGAGAACTATCGCGCAATAGTGTTTGAGCAAGCCGGTACAGAGCCTTGCCTGTATCGGGTCGGTAATATGCAAGGCTGCGGATGCCCGGCAAACTTTCATCTAATTGAATATGTGGCATATGAGATTTTTTTAATTAATATTTTTTTGTGTTTGGGTGGAATGTTCGCCAGCTGTGCCAAAATTCCTGATAAGCTTTAATCTTTTTTAATTGAGGAGAGTTTAAAATATTGCTTTTACCATTTAAATCAAATCGTTCATGATTGGTAATGAGTGAATCGTTTCGTAAGCTAAACAAATTAAATTTTGATCGCTCAAAAGCAAAAAAACTTTTATTGTCTTTGGCAATTGCAAGCACAATGGTCTTACCGCCAATTTCATCATTAATTATTCTTTCTTTTTTTAAACGGTTCCAGTCATAAGCCTTACTTTCATTGCCTATTAAAATACCCACCACCCACGATTTTTCTTTCCAGGATGCGGTATCGGTTTTTGTCAGATTGCTTTTCCCTTTCCCATTATCATATTTTTCTAAATCTTTATACTCCTCTTTAAAAATTGTGTCAGCTTGCATGATAAGACTTTTTGGGTTTAAAGTAAGCCATTGTCGCAGTGTGGTTTGCCGGGTATTTATTTCAGGGAGCACCTGCCCTTGCATTTTACCTTTTATAGCCTCACCATTAGCCTGTCGCCACCAACTTTTGGTAGAAGCGTCTTCAAACATGGCGTTAAAATGGTCCATACCTACAAGACGAAATTTTTCATTTTGTCCATTAATAATTGGCTTAAATACCCTTCCTGTTCTGCATACTGAACAATAAGTAACCATAACGGGCTCGCCGCCCAAGGTGTCAAGCACCTGATGGTGATAAGCAATCAATTGTATTGGATAAGCCCTTGTCACACCATTGTTTTCAACGCCCAATACAAGTTTTTTAAGCATAATTTTATTGTTTCTGCTATCTTTCAAAACCAAATGAGTGGGTTGATAAAACATGGTATCGGCAGCCATTTGAAAGTTAATAACATAAATTATAAACGCTGCAAAGAGAAGCGCAACAAAAGGAACCCACTTTTTACCATAACTGAAGGCAGAAAAAATACCTATTAAAATCAACAACCCTAATATGCTTCTAAAAACCCATCTTGATGAATACAAAAAATAAGCAGTATCAATGCTTTGCATTCGTTGACTGCCCGGCATAGGCATTATAAAATATACATTTAGAATTTCGAATAGTGTGAGTAAGAAAAGACTTACAAAAAATAAAATCCTAAGCCTTTTATTAAAAATAGTACTTTGATCATCCTTATTATTGTTCATAACGACTTTGTTTATTTCTATTGAATTTTAGAAAAACTTTTAAGAGAGCGATTAGAAATGTTCCTGAAAAAACAATCAAGGCATTACCAAAACCACCGAATGCCGTAACCAGATTTCCTACGAAGAAAACAGCAGTACCGGTAAAAAATCTGCCTATATTAAAACAGAAACCCGTGGCTCCGGCCCTTATAGACGGAGGAAAAAGACATGGTATAAAGCTGGACAACGCACTCTGGCTTAAACCAAAAAACACAGCTACAAGGGCTACCTCAGCAAAAATAATTTTTGAAAATGATGAATTGCTTAAAAATAGGAGCAGACAGGAAAGAAAACATCCGGCAAAAATAAACATGAGAGTTATTTCAATGCCCCATTTTTTAATTAAATAGCCTGCAAAACTTCCTCCAAGTATTGCACCCATACCCATTGTCATCATGGTAATGCCTCTTTCAGTTTTCCCATCAGAAACACCGATAGTTAAACCATGCACCCAGGTTGGCAGCCAGGAAAATACGGCCCACAAACCTATTAATACTGATCCAAATATTAATGCACCAACTAAAATATTTCCCGTGAAACGTGGTGTAAAAAGATTTATGCTTTCTTTTTGTTGAAAATGTTTAGAGCTTTGCCATAATAAAGATTCCGGAAGAAGAAAAAATAAAATTGTACCCGCCGTAAAAGGCACAATGCCCAAAATAAAAGAATGTTTCCAATCTGAAAAAAATACATTTAGCATGCCCGCAAGTATTATCCCAACAGGAAAGCCAACAGCAAGGATGGAAAGGGCTATAGGCTTGCTGCTTTCATCCCAAATTTCAGAAATATAAACAGTTGAAACTACAAGTACAGCACCTACGCCCATCCCTGCTAAAAAACGGTAAATTATTAAAGTATGCCAATCACTAACCGTTAAAACAAGGAATGTGAAAAGGCCATAGAAGCATGCTGAAAAGGCTAAAATTTTTATTCTCCCAAATTTATCGCTTAAGATGCCTGAGAGTAACCCCCCGGTCATCCATCCAAAAATAAAGGATGAATTAAGATAAGCACCTATACTGCCGAGCTCTTGTTCGCTTACTGACCTTTGCAATAATTGCGGTACTGCCACGGGGAGGTAAACCGATATTAAAGTAGATATGGTACCTCCAAAAATGTAGCAAATCATGCATAAACCAAATATTACAAATTTGCTTATACTTTTCTTTTCTTGTGAAGGTGTAACGATTGTATACATTGTTTTCAGGATTAAAATTATCTGAATAATTCATCAAATGTTATTGATATATAATATAAGCCGCCAACTGCCGGTGAGCCATAAGCCTGCACAATGTATTGATTGGTTAAGTTATTGGCACCCAGTTTTATTGTAGATTTTAGTTTGGGTAATCTATAACTGGCCTGGGCATCAATCAAATGATAGTCGTTGATTCTTCCCGGCGCCAGCTCTGTAAAAGTGCTATACCAGTCAAAGGCCTGTTGCCAGTGCCATGCTACGCTAAACCCTATTCTTTCTGTGATTTTTGCATTGCTGAAGGTTAGATTAGTTTTCCATTTTGGCGTGTTAAAAGCAGGTATATTGTTAGGATTTGCGTCAAGAATTTTAAAATCAGACCAGGTAGTATTGGCGTGAACGCGATAATTTTTGGGAAGGAAGTATGTAATTCCAATTGTTGAGCCTTGTGCTTTCACTTTGTCGGCAGCATTGGTATAAAGTTGGAAAGCCTGTGCCTTACGGGCCAAAATTTGCTGTGCAGCTTGTGAGTTCACAGTTTTACCATCAGGATTTAATACCGATGAATCGGTACGGATTACTACCTGATTAACCAAAAAATTAGTATAAGTATTTTGATAATAATTAACATCTATAAGTAAGGTTTTTGTTAATAAGGCTTTATATCCGAATTCAAATGCCTGTGTGTGTTCAGGTAAAATATGGGGTACATTTGATTTTATTAATTTACTTTTACTTTGCTCTACTGCTTGCGGAAAAGGTGTACCGCTTTGAACAGCAGCTCCGAATGCACTACCAAAAGCATTAACAGAAGCAGCAGTATAAGAATTTTCATAAGCGTTTAAGCCTGCACTATTAGCAGGTGCGCCACCTAAAATAATTATTGGTCCGACATTTAATTTTATATATTGATCCGGAACGGTAGGATTGCGGAAACCGGTTTGATAGGAGGCGCGGAGATTATGATTTTCAGTGGGGGAATAAACTACAGAAGCCCTTGGCGTAAAATTGCCTTGGAAATTTTGGTTCTTATCATACCTTCCCGAAAAGGTAATTTTTAGTTTTTCTTCTAAAATCGCCTTTGAGGCCTGCGCATATAAACCGAATTCTTTTACTGTTACTTTGTTTGTTTTATCATCGAATAAAGTGCCATTTGTAAACATATCATAATACCTTAAACTACCCCCAACCTGCAGGTTGAATACTTTTATTGCAGAACTAAAATCGTATTGCGCATCTGCATGGTATAATTTACTATTGCTCAACACACCCGCACCTTTTATACCGGCAGTATGTATTAAATTATCTTTTTGTTGGTCAAAGCCGGAAGAACCGGGTAAAAATCTCCCTTGATCTGCAAAACCCCGTGCTGCATCAGGATTATTTGCCTGAACATTATTTTGATTCCCCTGAAAAGCATAAATGTACCTGCCAAACCAGGTAGAATCTGCTTTGTCAGGACTTACTACGTTCCCATTTAAATCTTTAACCCAAGTGCGGTTTATGCCCTGACCTAGCGAACGGGTGCTATATGAATTTTGTGATTGCTCCGCTGTAGAATAAGCACGTATGAAAAAATTAGAACCCCTTAATTCAACCCTGTTTTGAATCAATTTAAAGTCATTCAATGCAAATCTGCTGCTGCCGGTATAGTTAGCGGTTCCCTGATTATAATTGATTTGATAAATTGCCTCAACATTCCCTTTGATTTTATAATGAAGTGCCCCACTTAATTTTGTGCTGTAAACACCGTATTGGGTTAAATCTTTTTCTTCATAACCAGTTCTGGAAACCCTTCCTGTGCCGTTGATAGTTTGTGCTACTTCATCACCGTAAATATTAAGGGCATTCCTACCGGGATTCTTATCGCCTCTTTGGGCGGGTGGAGTATTAGGGTCAATGTCCGTATAATCATTGGCATACCAATCCGTACCTTTTAAATAAGATACGTTGAATTTAAAAGCAAAGCGATTATTAATTGCTTTTGCATATCTTATGGCAAGGTCATAAAAGGGTTGTATGCCAATGGCCTTATCGTTTACATGGTTAACACCAAATTTAGTTTGTACACTTAGTCCTTGATAATTGAAAGGATTTTTTGTCCTTGTCATTAATAAACCATTAAAAGCAACCGGTCCGTAAAGGGCGGAAGCTGCCCCGGGGATCAGTTCAACACTTTCAACATCCAAATCAGAAGAACCGAAAAGATTACCTACTGCGAAACCGAGACCGGCACTTTGGTTATCCACTCCGTCAATTAGTTGTAAAAAACGGCTGTTACCTGTGCTGTTAAAGCCACGGGTGTTTATTTGTTTGTATGTAAGGCTGCTCGTGACCATATCTACCGATTTCATATTAAGCAAGGCGTCATAAAAACTAATAGAAGGAGATTGCCTGATCGCGTTCGCATCAATTTTTTCTATACTGACCGGTGATTTTAATATGTTCTCTTCCACTCTTGAGGCGGATATTACAACTTGTTGGAGCAATTCAATGGAAGGGCTCAAGGCAATGATTACAGGTTTATCATCAGATACATTAATTTCTTGTTTTTGATAGCCTACCATTGATACAACAATTACTACCGGAGTACTTGCATTTTTAATTTCAAAGTTTCCCTGTGAGTCTGATATTGTGCCCTGGCTTTTTACCTTAATACTAATAGAGGCACCGGCCAAAGGTTTACTAGTCTCGGCGTCCGATATAGTACCGGTTATGCTTTGGCCGTACGAAATGATTGATGTTATGAAAAAAAGTAGTAAAGAAAATAGTGTTTTCATTTTTTATTATTGATTTAAAGTTAAACACCGCTGCATACGGTGATATTTGAATGTGAATGTTTAAAATTGAGTCGTTTAAGTTTGATTATTTTATATTCGTTTTGACCTTCAGTAATTTTAATAAACTTATTAGGCGAGATATTTTTAAAGGTTTGGATCAATCCGCTTCCATGCCATTTAATTTCCAGTTCATCAATGGTTTTTGCCTGCCCTATTCCTATTTCTCTGTTTAGTGTAGAAGAGCCAAAGCTCCCACCGGAATTAACATCACGGTAAACGCTTCGTTTTTTTCCGTTTTCAATGAAGGTGACTTTGATTTTAGTACCAATGGCCGCATTGTTGCTTTTTGTGCCTTCCAGTTTTATTGAAAGCCAGTTGTTATTATTTTGCCCCGGATTTAAAAAAAAAGAATTTTGATAAGCATCTCCTGTATAAGCACCGCCCATTTCGATAAAAACATCCTGATCGCCGTCATTATCCATATCGGCGAAGCCTATGCCATGACCTTTTTGCAAGTTTCCAACCTTTGCAGAGCTTGTTACATCAGCAAATTTACGGCCTTCGATATTTTTGAACATCTTATTAGGTACAAGCGACTTATAACTTGGATTGCCTGTACCCAAGTAAAAATCAAGAAAACCGTCGTTATCAATGTCTCCGAAATTAGCTCCCATGGCAAAAGCTGTTTTGTTAAGGCCTATTACTTTGGTGACATTCGTAAATGTACCATCATGGTTATTATGATAAAGAAATGGCTGACCGGTATATTTTTCAGGAGTACATAAGTTTTCAAGAGCGGCGTAAAAGGATAATGCTCTGTTAAAAGTATAATCGCAAACAAAAATATCCAGCCATCCATCATTGTCATAATCCCAAAACCAAGTAGGGAATGTATTATGTTTTTCATCATTCAGACCTGCTTCATCAGCCACATCTTTAAAACTAATATTTCCATTAACTATCCCATTATTACGGAGCAGATATTTTTTTCCGTTCATAGTCGAAATATAAATATCTTTCAGTCCATCATTATTGAAGTCTCCGGAGGTAACCCCTTTTACAAATGCATCTATATCACAAAATGCTTTACTTGCTACATTTGAGAAAGTGCCATTTTTATTATTGATATATAGTTCACATTTATGCCGGATCTGAAAATTTCCATTGGAGCCTGATTCATTACCGATAAACAAGTCGAGCCATCCATCGTTATTGAAATCATTCCAAGTGGCTGCCTGAGTAGGATGAAAAGAAAGGAGTCCGCTTTCAATAGTTACATCACTGAATGTTCCATCGCCGTTATTTTTTAAAAGTGAGTTGGGCTGGTTACCAAATTCGCCGAACCATGCGCCTCTTAAAACAAAAATATCTTTAAACCCGTCATTATTATAATCGGTTTGAGTAATATTTAATCCGCCTTTAAATTTACAAATCCTTGATCTTTCACTAATATCAGTAAAACTACCATCCCCATTATTTTTAAAATATTTCATGGATGTATTAATATCCATACATGATTTTATAATATCGATATATCCGTCATTGTCAAAGTCTTCCATTATTGTTCCGCCTGCCATATCTTTTGTATCTAGCCCTAAGCCTTTGGCCACGTCTTCAAAAGGTTTAACTTCCATATCATCACGTTCACCCAAGTTGGGAATGAGGAATTCTTTAGGAACATTTTCCGGATATTCGCCCAATGTCATGTAAGCGATATTGGTAAGCCATCTCGTTTCCAGGTCTTCGGGATGTTTTTTTAGAATATTTTCATATTCTTTAATTGCAGCGCGAGACCCTGAAAAATCTTTATGTACCCCACCTTTTTTAATAGGGAATATGCACATTTCAGCCCCATGGTTAATAATACAGTTAGTTTGTTCTCCTGTGCGTAAGTAAGCAAGCCTCAATTCAACTTGGAGGCGCTCGTTAAAGTTTTGACCCATATTGTTATTTTCAATCAATAAAGACTGTAGCAAGTTAGACGCAACCTTTGATTGCCCCAGTTGAAGAAGAAGACCGGAGCGTTCATTTTTATTTAAATTAAGTGAGGTATTATCGCTTTGATTAAATTTTATAATCGAATCAATAAATGTCAGCCTTGCTTCAGGACAAAAACTGTTATTAGCATTATAAAACTTGATACTTGTTTCTTTAATAATATCAAGCATTTTCTCTTCATGACGTTGTTTATTACACGATAGAATGCAGAGCAATATGGCCATAGTTATGGCTGCGTTTAGTAAAGTTTTCATAATAGATAGCTGGTTTTTATTTTTTTAAATGATCATAACCGTTAGGCAGTCGTGTATAACCGTGATTGACAATGCGTTCACCAAGTTTTTCATAAAACGAATTTTCAACGGGAGTTATACTCGCCAGGCCGTCCACATATTTGTTATACAAACAAAAAAGAGCTGCAATCAAAACGGTATCATGTATTTCCATTTCGGAAGCACCGGCATTTTTTGCTCTGTTAATAGAGGCTGTTGTAACATTTTTCCCGTTTTGTTGCACAAGCGCGGCAATGGCCAGCAATGCTTTCATCTTTTCGCTTATCGGAGCACTTTCATAATCTTGCTTTACTAATTCGCAAGTTTCGACTTCGTTATATAAATAGTTTGCAGCGGCCGTATGGGCATTGGTACAAAACCTGCATTGATTTTTATATGAAACTAAAGTAGCTATCAGTTCGCGTTCACCCGGGGTTAATGTGGAGTCGCCACGTAATAATATTTGTGTAAGCTCGCGGATTGGCTCCGCAGTATCTTTTCTGTATTCGAGCAAGCCTGTAATACCGGGCAAATGCTCTTCTAAAACAATATGGGGCATGTTGAATAATTTAAGGCCTGAAAAAGATAAAAGTATTCTAATGCTTGCCGCACTTTAAGTGTTTGACAAAGCATAAAAAATAAAAAGCCAGTCATCCGGCTTTATAAAACCGGAAAATTTGTATATAACAGTTTTGAAATGGCTGAAAATCAGGCTATATCAGGAGGTGGGGAAGTGATGTCGAAAGGAATGGAATACTGCTTTTCTTGAAAGGGTAAGTAGTACAACTTACCGGACTGATAAAGAGAAAAGGAAAAATCTCCGATATGATTTTGAAGGTATTCTTTAATCAATAAAAGGTGCAAACCCGTCTTTTTATCTTCCTGCCTGTTGGCACCGGCAAGGTTATCTTTCGTATGTTCAGACACATCTGAAAAGATTTTTTGCTTTTCTTTGTTGTTGTAACAATAAACAAATAATGTATCATTCTCAAGTTTCTGTTTTACCATTTTGTAAAACTTGCCCTCAAATCTAAACTCTCCTTCCACAGCTTCAAATCCTTTCCTGTCAGGCTGATGGTAAAAATCGATGGGGACGGGAAAAACAAGCAATTCGTTGTCGGGAATATCTCCACTTTGCAGGTTTAATGACAGATTTCTGTTGATTTCTGCTTCCTTTAGAACCATTAAAAAATAATACCCCAGCATATTATGCAGCAATATTATTAAGAGGCATATAGGAATGATCTTTTTCAATAAGAGATATATTTCTTTCAAAAGTATTGAAAAGTTTAAATAATCCAAGAAAAACCATAAAAAAACATTTATCATCTTCAATCCGTAAGTAAAACTGTTCAGCTTTCTAAAAATTATGGCAGTGTTTTCGAGATTTAAATGGAGTAATGGTCGTGATAGAACCGAAGTAAAAAGAGAGTATTTTACAGTGAAAAACTAAAACCGGGAAATAAAAAATTTTAAAAATGATTATATCAATATCGTTTTTTAGATATTGATATAATTAAAAGAAATAAATTCTTCATTCGATTTCTTTTTTAAATAAATTTTTTATTTTTTGATTAAAAGTTGATTTTTTATCTTTTTGTTCAGTTCGTATACATACTTTCCCTCTTAATGTCATTGATTTTTGTATCATTTGAATACTTAATGGATATTGAAATGATGAGCTTGAATATTCAATATATTGATATCCCGTAAGGGAAAAAACTATTGTTACTGCTTTACCGGCAGCGGGCATATTAAATTTTAAATTAAAATGCCCGCTGCTATCGGTAGTTGTGCCTTGGTTTATATCCCGCACCCAAACATTAACATTAGCTAACGGTTTATTGTTTGTATTACTTACAATCCCCGAAATTATTGTGTTATCATTTAAAAAACGATTATCTGATTTAGATAATGGATTGAGTTTATATTTCTGAATTGTTGATGTGGTTTCTTTTAAATTTTGTACATTTAACCCTTTACTTAAACCCAATAGTACTAATAAACTAAAAAATGGTTTTGAGAGCCAAAATCCCCTTTCGCTATTATTTATAATTAAACTTCTGTTTATTTGCTCCGGTATAAAATTTCCGCAAACATTCCCTTTTGTTTGCCTGAAAAATTCATAAAGTTGTTTATCATTGAATCCCGTAAAATCAATAACTGTTTTATTACAATTTTTACAAAACCTGCCATTTTCATCAGGAATCATATTATTCCAGTCTTCAATGCATTCATTAGGGATTTTTACTTCCATTCTTGTAAAAATGAATTTTAAGATAATTGTAAAATATTAAAATAAATATATAGGTAAAATTTACTTTTATCTTTTCAATTCTATACCAATAGCGTCATAAATAAAAAAAGTAGGAAGGTGAGTTTTAACTCATTGTTACCATTAAGCCGTACAAATTTTTTTTATACCCATTCCAAGATAAACATAAGTTTATTTTCTCAGATTATCTCCAAAATAAACCTTTGAAAATTCTATAAACTTGTAGGTAACGGCAAACGGACAAGCAAAGCAAATGCTATAATAGCTTTATACATTTAGTTTCGATATTATTTTGTCAATTTGCCAAAAGTATATTTATAAGAGACATTAGCAATGGCTAGCGCTCTGCTACAGGTATCTGAGCTAATTAGGGTGCAACGGCACCTTCAAAATCATACATCAGTTATAACAAAAACAGAGATTACAACCTTTTTGGATTATTGCTTTGCCGAAACCTTCTAAGGAAGACCAGATATATACTAAATTATTTTTTTAAAAACAGTTAAAATATCACGATTTTGTATTTTTGATCAATACAAAATCGTTTGGTATACTATAGAAGGAGTATAAATATTTTTTAATCATTTTTGGATTTTAAAAAATAAACTTTACCTTTGTAATCCTTTTTTGGGAGGGGTAAAATTACTTCTACAGTATTGTATTGAAAAATAATTCATCGTGGATCATCTAAGTTATAAAACCATTTCAGCCAATAAAGCTACAGCCACAAAAGGTTGGCTTATTATTGATGCAGAAAATGCAGTATTAGGACGCTTGGCTAGCGTTGTTGCAGCTCATATTAAAGGAAAGTATAAAACTAATTATACTCCAAATGTGGATTGCGGAGATAATGTTATTGTTATTAACGCCGGTAAATTTCGTTTAACAGGAAAGAAAATGACCGATAAGGTTTACATACGCCACACAGGTTATCCCGGTGGGCAACGTTTTGCAACTCCTCGTGAGGTATTGGCAAAAAAACCGGGTCGTGTTATTGAAATGGCTGTTAAGGGAATGTTACCAAGAAACAGACTAGGAGCAAGATTATTTCATAATCTTTTTCTTTATGAAGGTACAGAACACCCTCACGAAGCTCAACAACCAAAAGAAATTAAATTATAACGAATACAAGAATGGAAGTTATAAATACCATAGGTAGAAGGAAGACCTCAGTAGCGAGAATTTACATGACGCCGGGTAAAGGTAATATCACGGTAAATAAAAAAGATTTTAAAGATTATTTCAAAACCGGTGTTTTGCAGATTATCGTTCAACAGGCATTGTCAACTTCCGAAGCAATTGGGCAGTATGATATTAAAGCAAATGTTGATGGTGGTGGCTCAACAGGTCAGGCAGAAGCATTGCGTATGGCTATTGCCCGTGCACTGTGTGAAGTAAATTTAGAAAATCGTCCTAAATTGAAAAAAGAAGGGTTTCTTACCCGTGATAGCAGAATGGTCGAACGTAAAAAATATGGTCGCCGCAAAGCTCGTCGTAGATTCCAGTTCAGTAAACGTTAATACCGGGTTGATTTTTTTCAACTTATCATAGAAATATATCCTTATGCTTTTTATAAACATAAGGATATATTTTATTTTTCACCCGCATATTTTTTGCTTATAGAGACCGATGCAAAATTATGCTTAACCCCCAATAAAAATGGCTCAAATAGCTTATAAAGAACTTCTGGATGCCGGTGTGCACTTTGGCCACTTAACCCGTAAATGGAATCCAAAAATGGCTCCATATATTTTCATGGAGAAAAACGGTATTCACATCATTGATCTGAATAAAACATTAGCTTCTCTTGATGAAGCATCTCGTGCTATACAAAGCATAGTGAAATCAGGAAGGAAAATAATGTTTGTTGCCACTAAAAAACAAGCTCAGGAAATTGTTTCAGAAGAAGCAAAGCGATTAAAAATGCCTTATGTTACTGAAAGATGGTTGGGTGGTATGCTTACTAACTTTGCTACCATACGCAAATCTTTAAAAAAGATGTCCACATTTGAAAAAATGATTAAGGACGAAGCCTATTCAAGCCTTGCAAAGCGTGAGAGATTAACCATTACCCGTGAAAAAGAAAAACTGGAGAAATTATTGGGTGGTATATCCGATTTAACCCGTTTACCTGCTGCATTGTTTATTGTAGATATTAAACGTGAACATATCGCAATTGCTGAAGCAAAGAGATTAGGAATTCCAATTTTTGGAATTTGTGATACGAATTCAAATCCTAATGAAGTAGACTTTCCTATTCCTGCTAATGATGATGCTTATAAGTCCATTGCTTTAATTACTCAAGCTATTGGCCAAGCCATTGAAGAAGGCTTGTTAGAAAGAAAGAAAGATAAAGACGATCAAAAACTTCAGGAAGAAGAAGAAGCGAAAAAAGCCGTTGATACGCGTAGAGTAAGGAAAACTACTGCTGCTGTAGATGTTGAGGCTGAAATTGAAGCTAATCCAACATCAGAAAACGGTGAAGAAGTAACTGAAGCTTAATAATTTATTAATAATATCTTAAAATTGAACATTAAATCCAAAATTTAATGTTCAATTTTTTTATTTAATTTTGCACCTTAATTCAATCTGATTATATCAGAACCGGTAAAATTTATCAAAAAATAACAAATAAAAATATGACAATTACTGCTAGTGATGTAAACAAACTTCGCCAAGCCACGGGCGCAGGTATGATGGATTGCAAACAAGCTTTAACAGAAGCTGAAGGAGATTTTGACAAAGCAATTGATTTTTTAAGAAAAAAAGGTCAAAAAGTAGCAAGCAAACGTGCCGATAATGTTACATCCGAAGGTATGGTGATAATTCATATTAATGAAAATGCAACCAACGGCAAATTACTTGCAGTAGCTTGTGAAACAGAACCGGTATCGAAAGTTCCGGATTTTAGGGATTTAGTTCAAAGTATAATGGATGTTGCAATTGCAAAAAATCCTGCAAACGTTGAAGAATTATTAGCATTACCGTTGGCTGATTCAACAGTGAACGATCAAATAATTAATTTAACAGGAAGGATTGGCGAAAAAATTATCGTTCATTCGTATGAAAATGTAACAGGAGAAAAAGTAATTCCTTATATACATTCAACAGGTAAATTAGGTGTTCTGGTTTCTTTAAAGAATGCAGGTTCAGTAGATGTGGCTGAAACAGGAAAAGATGTAGCCATGCAAATTGCTGCTATGAAACCGGTTGCTTTAGACAAAAGTGACGTATCGAGCGAAATTATAGAAAGAGAAATTGAAATAGGTAAAGAACAGGCACGTGCTGAAGGAAAACCGGAAGCTATGTTGGAAAAAATTGCAATGGGAAAACTAAATAAGTTTTACGAAGAATCAACTTTACTTAATCAAAAATTTGTAAAAGATCCTGGTAAAACAATTGCTCAAATGTTGGATGGAGTGAGTAAAGGTTTAACTGTTTCTGATTTTAAGCGTATTCAAATTGGGTAAGTATTAAAAGAATGTTTATTCCCTGAAGTTACAATACGCTCTAGACACTTCTTTTAAATCAAAAAAACAATGGCAGAGCCATTGTTTTTTTGATTTAAAAGAAGTGATATGTTAATATAAACTACTAAAATGTTAATTAATTTTTAGTTTCATTTTATTTTTTTTGAGCTACCAGCTTAACAAGTTTTATTTTTTGAGTACCCCAATTGCCCCAATCCGCCACGCCATCAGATTCTTCATAACTAATAACAATAAAGTCGCTAAACATTTTTTTTAATTCGTCCGTATCGTATACTACATACTCCGGCATGTTTCTTAATTTTGATGCATCCTTATGATGTGATTCTATAATTAGCGTACCTCCCGATTTTAAGCCCGTTTTAATTTTTTCAGAAAAACCGCTTGGTCCAAAATAAATACAAGTTATTAAATCCCATTGGTTTTTACCGAAATCAAAATCATCAACACTTAAAAGTACTGGCGTAATTTTTATTCCTTGTTCTTTTGCTGATAAAGCAGCTTGTTTAAGTCCTTCCGGAGAAATATCAACACCTGTTACCTGCCAACCTTGCTTTGCCATGTATATTGCATTTCTACCTTGCCCCATGCCTAAATCAAGTGCCTTGCCTGGTTTTAATTTTTTTAATGTTTCGACCAATAAATTATTTGGTTGAGGAATATAAAATGTTTTTTGCTTATAAATATTATCAAAAAAATCACTTTCACCTTCACCACTCATAATATTTCTTTCCTGATAATTAGCTAATATCCATCCTGTTGATTGCTTAACCCAAACCTGAATTACAAAATTTTGTTGTGGACGTGCGTTAAGATTATTTTTTTGTTTTACAGAAGTATTACCGTAAAATACAGCACTATTTTCAAAAAGACTTACTGTTTCGTCTTTCCAAGTGCGTTCAGTTTCGGGGACATTACCATTTTTCACTGAAGCTTTAATTCTTTCTAAAAACCCGGCTTTACTTACAATATTATTGCGGATACTTGCAAACGTAAAGTTAGGATGTAAAAATTTATCGGTTTCCTCAATATTAGCTTTATCAAAAGCCAAATAAAACTTGTTTTTAACATTTAAAATTTCAGAATCAATTTGCGCGAACATACAATTGTGAATTAGTATAAAAGCAAAAATGAAATTTATTTTTTTCATATTTTATAATTCAATTAACTATTTAAATGTAAATTAAAAAGATAGTAATTATTAATTTAGATAAATAGTGCTCTTGGATGAATGCATCTAAATTAAATGCCTATTTATGCATTCTATTGTTTAATTATCTGAAAGGGATACTTCGAAAAATTCCCACTTCCTTTAATTTCAGTTGCAGATGTGATAGAACCAAAATAATAATATCCCCCTCCTGTATCAAATCGAAAAGCACCACCGGATAAGGTTCTTGAATAAATAAAAGGTCCATAATCTGTAGTATTCAATTTCATTTGTACTTTTTGACCGGGTAAAAAACTTAATTGTAAATCGCTTGATGTACCACTTATAATTGAACCTTTCCATATAGTATTTTCTAATGGAATATTTGGTGAAGGAATAAATTGCCCATATTGATTTCATATTTAAGAGTATTGTCACTTATAGCTAAAAATTTATCATCATCTGAAATATCTACTTTTATTTCATCTTTATCTTTTTCTTTACTGCCACTAAAATGGATGGTTAGTGTTTTACCCTGTAACGTCCATTGCCCCGGATCATCACCGGAGAGTTGACTCCATACCAATGTATTATCAGCATTAAAATGCACAGAGTAATATTGTGAGGTTTCGCCGGTATAAGTTACAACACCCCACCAGTTTTTATCTTTAATGGATGCTGAATAATCTTTGGGTGATGGTGTGCTATTTTTCTTACAACCGGTAAAGCTTAATATTAAAACAACTGCAAAAATTAAAGTAACATTGAAAAATATTTTTTCCTTATTAAATTTAAGTTTCATTAGATAATTTATTTAGGTTAAAATAAAAGAGCCCTTAATTTTACTTTGTAACAAAAATCGTTAATAGATACGCACCGGGATTATCTGAAATATTTATTTGAGTTCCGTTTTTCCAATATTTCGCCCCATCCAAATGTTGAGCAACATACCCTGCTACATAAACATTGTTCCCCAACACATAAATGCTAAAAGCAAAGCTATCATCTTTTCCGTCTGTAAGAAGAACCTGAACTCCATTTTTCCAATAATTTGCTATGGCTTTAGTTCCATTAGTCTCATATCCACATATATATATCTTTCCCGGAAAAAAAAGTTGAAACAGAATTTGAAGCATGATTCCCATCCGCCAGGGTTATAGGATTTCCGTTCTTCCAATATTTTGCTACAGAATATTTTTCATTGTCTTCTTCCCCGGTAACAAAAATATTCCCTTCATATATACTAATGGACGATGCATGTGCATCGTGTTTTCCATCAGATAATATAACCTGGTTTCCGTTTTTCCAATACTTAGCTACATGCTTCGTTCCATTATATTCATTACCTGCAACAAACACATCACTGCCTGAAACGATTATTGAATTTGCCTGTGCATTATAGGTTCCATCTGTTAAAGCTACTTCAACTCCGTTCTTCCAATATTTTGCAATATCGTTTGAGCCTTTGTATTCATAACCTGCAACATATACATCATTTCCGGCAACATATATTGACGTTGCAAAAGAATCATATTTTCCATCTGTTAGTGGTATTGAAACCCCGTTTTTCCAATACTTAGCATTTAAATGTACTCCATTGCTTTCATAACCGGCGTTGTACACGTCGTTTCCTGAAACAAATATTGCAGATGTCTCAGCTTCATTCTTTCCATCAGTTAACTTTACTATGTTACCGTTTTTCCAGTATGCCGGTGAAGTGCCATCAAAACCACATACATACACTACATCATCCTTTTCCTGATCGTTTTTTTTAAAAGCGGAAAAGAAAAAAACTGAAAAAAAAAATAGAAAAATGTTTAGAATAATATGTTTTTTTGAAAAGAACATTTTTTGTTGGAATCAAGATTTTATTAAAATAATCTTTAAAAGTATGACTAAATCAAAATAAAAAATAGCTTTATTTTGTAACAAAAATCGCTGATAAAGAAGCCTTAGTATCTTCTGAAAGATTAATTTGAGTTCCATTTTTCCAATATTTTGCCCCATCATAACCATTGGCATGCCCTGCCACGTAAACATTGTTCCCTATCACATAAATACTAGAAGCAGAGCCATAATTTTTTCCATCTGAAAGAATTACAGGAACTCCATTTTTCCAATATTTCGCAATGGTACTACTTCCATTACTTTCATTACCGGAGATGTATAAATCTTTCCCGGAAAAAAATGATGAAAAAGTACTTGCAGAATAATTTCCATCTGTTAAAGTTATAGGATTTCCATTCTTCCAGTATTTTGCGACATAAAATTTTCCATTAAATTCTTTCCCGGTAACATATACATCCCCTTCAGATATACTAATAGATGAAGTTATAGCATCGTGTTTCCCATCTGTTAAAATTACCTGATTACCATTTTTCCAATACTTAGCAACTTTATTTACTCCATTAGATGCATAACCTGCTACATACACATCATTACCTGAAACAGTTATTGAAGTTGCAGTTTCAAAATATGTTCCACTCGATAATATAACTTCAACACCGTTTTTCCAATATTTAGAGCTATAATTTGAGCCGTTATCCTCATAACCAGCCACGTATACATCGTTTCCTGAAACGTAAATTGATGATGCATCATTATTGTGCTTTCCATCCCCTAAAAGTACTTCTACTCCATTTTTCCAATATTTTGCTCTTTATAAAAAAGATAAGCTTCAGAACCGGCATTATATACATCGTTTCCTACAACAAATATTGAATTTGTTCTAGATTCATATTTTGTACTTGCTAATTTTACTTCATTACCATTTTTCCAGTATGCCGGTGAAGTGCCATCAAAACCACATACATAAACTACATCATCTTTTTCCGGATCGTTTTTTTTACAGGCAGAAAGAAAAAAAACAGAAATGAATAATATAATAATGTATGGGATAATATATTTTTTTGAATTGCTCATTTGTTTTATTTTAAATTAAAAGATTTTTTAAATTTATTTTAGATAGACTAACTGAGTCAAGTAAATTCGGTTTTTATTTTGCAATAAAATTCCCTGAAAAATAAGCTTTAGAATTATCAGAAATACTTACCCGATTTCTATTTTTCCATATTTTGCTCTGTCTATTTTAAAACGCAGTATTTTTATTTGTATATCGTTATACAACCTGGCTGTATCGGCTTTTTAATCACCTTTATAATGAAATAATAAATCTTAATACTTTTCAATTATAGGTGTAGCCCCATTCGGACCATAAGGTTCGTTGGTATAAATGTAGTTTGGCAGCCTTGCATATCCACTTATAGAATGCACCATCATTTTATCACCGGCAGGCAATAAGACCCCAAAATAAGGCACAGTCCTTCCTCCATATCCTGCCGGAGGATTGACCTCGGTATACCCCGAAAAATACACTCTCGCCCCTACTTGCTTGTAAAGTACTCCAAGTATTGGACTTGTTGGCTGTGCATCTTCACCTACTCCAAGCCCATTTCTAATATAGTGTGTAACTGTAATCGGTTTAGCATTATCAAATTGAATGGCGCTAAGATCAGGGTACGCATAGCCTCCCTTCCACGCAATTCCCCTCCAACTTCCGGCAGCAGAAATACCCTGAGCAGGGAATAATACCATTTGAAAAGTTTCCATTGTAAGGCCTCCATCAAAACCTTGTATCTTTTTCTTGTCTGTTATATATATGAATTGAGTTGGACTCCCATTAAAACTTGTTTGAATGTTCGTTTTTATACGGATCCTACCATCGGCGAGCGTGTCAATGCCGTTGATGGTTGCCGTAATGCTATCTTTAATTGTTTCTACACCATCCGGAAAAAACACAAAAACGCCGTACATCGTGAATGTATTGTCTAAATTAAATTTCAGGCTACTTGGTGGTCGGTATTGGAAACCATTTCCATCCATCGTGCCAACCCATTCAGTATTTTTTGGAAAAACAGCAATAGGAGTTGCCGGTGTATTGACAGGATCTTTTTTACATGACGAAATTGTAAAAATTATTGTAACTAATAAAATGATTTTTTTCATAATTTTTAATTTGTTTGCGTTTTTTTATTTTTCAATAATGTTATTTGTTATTAAAATAATCTTTTGACTGATTATACGTTACTAATTATTTTTCGTGAATGAGTGCCGGCCCTACTACTTCAAAACCGTTTGCCTGCCTTAATTTATGTTTTTCAGCATCTGATAACAATTTATAAGATCCCTGACTTACCGCTTTAAAGTGAGCTTCCATCTTACCTGCAGGTTGATATAAGATTATCATTTTTGCCTCGCCTTCGTTTGTTTTGGAAAAAGCATGAGGAATCATTCTGGGTCCAAAAACACTATCACCTGCCTTTGCAGTAAAAGTTTCTTCACCTACTTTAAATAAAAATTCTCCCGATAAAATATAAAACCATTCATCTTGCTCATAATGATAATGTAATGGAGGACCGCCTTTTTTTATTCTTGTGGATTCGAAGATAAACATATCGCCATCAGTATCTTTTGTAGATACTTTGGTAAAAAATGTGTCACCTTCAAAAAGGGTTATGCTTTCGTTAAAACGATCTTTGCCGTTTTCAACTCTAAACGGTTTATTGGGCCGTACTTTTTTATTAAAATTAGCAAAAGATGCTATTGGAAGTGCCAAAAAGGGGGCAAATAAAAAATTTCTTCTTTTCATAAAATAAATAAGTTTGAGTATTTTTATTTAATGAATGAATCTACGAATCAGTAATCCTTATGAGGGTTGTATTTGTACAAACTGTTAGTTTCGCTTCGTAAAAAACGAATATGAGATAATTAAAAGTAGAGTAGAGTAAAAAGACTATATGTTAACTATAAATAAATATTATATAACTAAACTCTGGCGAATAATTCTAAGAACTCTTCCTTCTTGTTTCTGGATAGGGATATAGAAGTACCGTCTTCCATTATAATTTCTCCTCCATCTCCCCTGATATATTTTTCGACAAACTTTAAATTAACTATATGGCTTTTGTGGGCTCTAAAAAAATTAAGATTATCCTTTAATAATTCTTCTGCATCGCCAATCTTTTTAGAAATTGTAATTTTTCTTTTATCTTTTAATATAAAGTGACAATAATTACCATCTCCCTCCATTCTTACCAAATCATCCAGGTTTATAAATTGTAAACCTGCCAATGTAGATAAGGCAATTTTATTTGTAATTTTAGTTTTATGTATTTCCTGTAAATTTTCAATTTGATTTTTATCAATTTGGTTTTTCCTGTTTCGTACTTTTTCCACTGCTATCATCAATTCATCTTTATCAATGGGTTTAAGTAAGTAATCCATTACGCTTAATTTTATCGCCTTCACAGCATATTGATCATAAGCGGTAGTGAATACAACATCAAATTTTATTTCATTGAATTGTAATAACATATCAATTCCATTCATTAGAGGCATTTCTACATCTAAAAAAACCAAATCGGGCTTAAATTCATTAATTATATTAATTCCTTCCAAGCCATTATGTGCTGTTGCCACTACCTGAATATCACTGCAATATTCTTTTAGCGTCCATTGCAACGTAGTAATTCCATGTTGCTCATCGTCAATGATAACTGCTTTTATCACTAATTATTAATTTATATTGTCGGTATTAATATATACGATAACTTTTGTTCCTGAAGGATTTCCATTTTCATCAATCAAATCAACGGTTTCAACTTTGTTATTTGGATTTAAATGTAAAATCCTTTGTGCGGTTATCTGCATCCCATATGATTTATTGTTGTTACTATACTTACTTTTCATTTCTTCGGCTTTTTTTCTCCCAATTCCATTATCTTCTATCACAATTTTAAGAGTATTGCCTTCTTTATCTATTTTTACCACCACTTTACCTTTGTTTTTATTGTGTAGCAAGCCATGCCAAATCGAATTTTCTAAATAAGGTTGTATAATCATTGTGGGCAGCAGTAAAGTTTGTTCATATATCCCCAAATCCACACTGATAGTATAATCAAATTTTTTATCAAATCTAATACTTTCCATAAGTAGGTATAGCCTTATTGTTTCTAATTCTTTTTCAATGGTTATGTATTCATTTTTAGAATTTTCTAAAAATAAGCGAATCAATCTTGAAAATTTAGTAAGGTAATCGCTTGCTAAATGTGTTTTATTTTCAACTATAAAACTATTAATACTGTTAAGAGAATTAAAAATAAAATGAGGATTCATTTGGCTGCGAAGGTTTTGCATTTCCAGATGGATCATTTTAATTTCAAAATCTGTTTTAATTTTTCCGGCCTTTTTAATTTGAGTGATCCTATAATTGTAAATTAAAAAACCTATTGATAATATTAAAAACGCTATAAATAATTTAAATAAAATTGTTTGATACCAATACGGTTCAATTATTATTTTTATTGAATCCCCGGAACCCCACATTAATGTATTATTAATTGCGCCCTTTACATGTAAAATATAAGAACCGGGATTGAGATTATAAAAAACAATATCACCATCCTTGGATGGTTGCCATGAATTATCTATTCCATCAATATAAAAATATAATTTATTTAAAGTCGGTGCTGTATAATTAAATATCCCTGCGTGTATTTTTAATTTTTTTTTACCCGGCAATACTTTAATAACCTTTATCCGGTTATTGGCGAAAACCAAGGGATATCTTATGTCATCAATATCTGCATCTATAATTTTTGTTGTGTCTATTCTTTTATCTGATTTAAATTCTTTTGGATTAAATTCTATTACTCCTCCTAAAAAACCCAATACAATGTTACCCGAGACTAATTTTGCAAAAAACGATTCCAAGGCATTTTCACTAAAAGGCAAACCATGTGCGGCAGTGTAATAATTAAAGATTTTGTTTTCTTTGTCATACCTTATTATACCTGTTGGTGTATTTATCCATAAAAATCCTTCATCATCTTCAATAATTTTATGTAAATTTTCTTCAGGAAGACCTTCTTTGGCTGTAATAAAATTATATTTTCCATTGGTGGGATTAAAATTTATTAAACTACCTTCGGAAGTAAGCCATAAAATATTATTATTATCACAATGAGCAAATCGTAAATTATTTTTTAAAACCTCTTCTGTCTTTATAGGCGAGGAAAACCAATTTAAAATTAATTTATCTGTGAGGTTGTCATACTTGTACAAACCTTTTTCTGTAGCTACCCAAAGATTTTGGTTTTTGTCATATATAATTTTATAATTACCCCCATTTATTTCAGTACCATAATTTTTAATAAATTTTTCACTTATCGGGTCGAATAAATAAAGTGTTTTTCCGGGGTGCCGGATCCAAAATTTTCCGTCCGGCCTTTTTAAAAAACTTCTAAATGCAAAATCATGGTTGTATGGTATATTTTTTATATTTTCCGGAAGATAAACCTTAAACCTGCCGTTATTTTCTTTTACAAAACCGCTGTCTGTACCAAACCAAATATTTCCTGTATCATCTTGTTGGATAGATCCAATTTCTTGTGAATGAGGTGAAACCGAATTTGACGGAATGTGTTGAACTTGATTTTTAATTTTCCAGTCTTTAGTATAAATAAAAAGTCCATTCTGGAAATGGCCTGAAACATAATAGCTTTCTTTTGTTTCTAAAAAGGAACGGGCAATTCCAAATTTTTCGGGTACGTCGCTCAGTTGTTTGTATAAAAAGTTGCCGGTAAAGTATTGCATTTCCGGATCAAGAATATCAACTCCTTTTGTGGAAGCAAACCAAAGCCTGTTTCGATTATCTTTAAAAATCCATCTGTCTTCAGCAGAATTAACAGTATGCTCATCCTCAGTATGTTTGTATTCCATATATTTTTCAGATGAAGTATTATAAAGTACTACTCCAACAGGGTAAACGCTCATACATATATAATCCTGACCTTTAAAGTGCCAGGTAGCAACATCCAGCACATTTTCGTGTGGGGCGTACATAATTTTAAAATTTTGTTCTTTATTATCCCATTTTTTTAACCCCCAATTTCTGCTGACAGACCATGTTCTGTTTTGATTGTCTTTAATAAGATGGTTTTGAAATGAAGTGTTTTTGAAATAAAGATTTTCAATTAATTTACCCGTTTTATTAATATTATATGATCCTATCCACATTTTATTATCGCGGCCTTCAAAAAATGTGGCAACAATGTTAAAATCATCACTGTTCAAGCGCACAACATCCGGTCCATAGTAGTATGAAACTATTTTTTTGCTTATACTATTTATTTCCTTTATTCCCATAGATGTATTTACCCAAATACTACCATGACTATCGCACATTATTTTAAATACTTGGAGTATTCGATTCCCTTCTGTGAGGGTAATGGTTTCTCCTTTTTCAGTAACCGGATCAAAAATATATATTCCTTTACCTGTTGTTATCCATAATTTATGCTGCTTATCTTCAGTTATAAACAGGGTATAATTGCTTGGTACTGAAGTACTGTCATGCAAGAGATGTTTAAAAATTTTTATACTGTTACCGTCGAATCTATTAAAACCATTTTCCGTACATATCCATATAACACCTGTATAATCTTGAAAAATTGAATTTACTAAATTGCTGCTTAAGCCTTCTTTAACAGTTAAATGACTAAAATGTAAATCAGGAAATTTTTGTGCGGAAGATATAGATGGAGCCAGCAGGCAAAAACTCAAAACCCCGACCCATATATTTAGTAGCTTTTTCAAATAAAAATATTTGATCGAAATTTACAATAAAGATTATTTCCTTTGTTCAAAGGATTTACAAAATGCTTGTTTAAATGTATAATTTGTGTTTAAAAAATTTAAAAGCTCATTAATTTTATTTCCCCTTTCAATAAAATTTTAATAAAAACATAAAAGATTTTTATTAATTAGATTAGCATTTTTATAATAACCTTATTTAAATGAAAAACGATATTATTGACATTTATAAACGAGACCTGGATAAATTAAAAGAGGAAATCAACTTATTCCGGGAAGAAAATCTATGGGAAATAACTAAAAATATTAAAAATTCGGCGGGTAATTTATCTTTACACCTGTTAGGAAATTTAAATACTTATATCGGTAAAAATTTAGGCCAAACAGGTTATTTAAGAGACAGGGAGAAGGAATTTTCAGAGAAAAATGTAAATAAAAGCGAACTTATAAACCTTATTGAAAAAACGAAATTAATGATAGTGACTATATTAACTCCCATAGATGAGGCTGAACTTAAAAAACTTTATCCGGAGAATGTATTTGGATACGAAATGTCAACTCAATATTTTTTAATTCATCTTTTATCTCATTTATCTTATCATTTAGGTCAAATAAATTATTTGAGGAGGGTGCTCGAATGATTTAAAAATTCACAGCCAATTTTAAATTATGTAAACAAAATATAATTTCCCTTTTGGTCAGTTGCATAATTGACAGCCTCTAAAAGCAAAGGTGAATTAAAATCAGGGTTGATAATTTGAGATGAGACAGGAAAAAGTTTCAATTTTTCCGCAGGATAAGGTTTTATTAACTCCATAATTTCGTTTAACTCCATTTCCTTATTGAGCCAAACTTTTTCTTTTTCTAAGGGTAAAATTAAAGGAGCGTTTTTTATAAAAGGTTTTAATATATCATTTGATGGCGTATTTAAGATAGCTGTACTCCGGTGTATAATATTTTTTTCATCGCTCCATACTTTATAAACCCCTGCAAAAGCAAAAGGTAAATTCCATTTCAAGGAAACACGAAACGGTATCAGGCTATTTTTAGAAACCCTTTTCCAAAAATAAAATCCATCAGCCGGGATTATACATCTTTTTTCCAGCAGAAGAGTTTTAACATTTTTTAATTTGAAATTACTTTTTGAAATCCAATATAATGGTTTTTTATTGACTGAATTTTCTAAAGTTAAACCCCATTCCAAAGCTGAAAGTAAATTTGGACTTTCCATTGTAATACCAACTACGGTATTCCCCGGAGAGATATTATAACGTGCTTCAGGCATTTCTTTAACAGGTAAGCCATACCTGCGGGCAGTTTTTGCTTTATCTAAAGAAAAGGAAAGTTTGATTTGCATTTTTAAATAAAAATCTAAATTAAATAAGGTCTGATAGTTTACCTAACATGCTTTTTTTAATTACTTATCGGTTTTTTGAAATAGAGAGAACATTTTTAAAAAATTGCCTTTATACAGATAAAGAAATTTCATTTTGTAGATTGACGATTTACTTCGTCAGATACTTGATGAACTCCCCTTTTACGCTAATCCACTAGTCCTTATTTAGATAAACTCTTAAAACAATTTCTTTAAAAATATACAATGTTTGGTTTACTTGCCAAACCTTATATATTTTTATACATTATTTACATTCTTCAAAAGATCCACAATATGAATAACCAAAATAAAACCTATTTCAATAAAATTAAAAAATTCGTTTTGTTTTTACTTTTATTTCAATTTTCAGTTGCCAATAGTTCTACTATTTCTAGCCACTCAAAATATTTTACCCTTTCCGGAAAAGTATTGGACGAAAATAAAAAACCTATTCAGGGTGTTTCTGTTAAAAGTAATAAATCTTCACAAGAGGCTACAACTGACGAAAACGGAAGTTTTTCTATTACTGATGTTGAAATAAATGAGGAATTGATTTTTAATTCACGAAATTACGAAATCCAACTAATTAAAATTGAAAGTAAGGGTGAAATGACAGTTATTTTAAAGCAGAACATACAAGATGAAGTAGTGACTGAGGCAGAAATCCCTCCGGTTTTTCCGGGAGGAATGAATGGACTTATAAAATATTTAAAAAGGCACATTCAATATCCTGAAATTGCTCAAAAATATCATATTCAGGGAACAGTCTATGTATCTTTTATAGTTGGTAGAGATGGGAAAATAAGGGAGGTTATTATATTAAGAGGAATTGGAGGTGGGTGTGAAGAAGAAGCTGTTCGGGTTGTTAAATCTATGCCTAAATGGATTCCAGGAAAACAAGATGGCAGGCTTGTAAGTTGTAAATTTGCTTTGCCGGTGTCATTTTCACTGTAAGTTGCTTTAATTACTAATATTTTATTCACAAAAAGATATAAATTAAATATATATAAAAAACCGGAAGTTCTCGCTTCCGGTTTTTATATTTAACCTTTAATTTTCTTCTCTTTATGTTTTCTCAATTGGCTTTTCATTGTTTCCATGGCTAGGTCTGTCGCTTCTTCGAATGTTTTTCCCTGATGCTTGGCAAATAAGAGTATCCCCGGTATTCGAAGTTTTACTTCTATCAATTTATTAATCTTGCTTTCATCGGGAGTTACTTTCATTACTACTTCTCCATCTATTATTTTGTCGAAGAAGGTATCAAGTTTATCGGCTTTCTTTTGAATGAACGACAACAATTTTTGGTCGGCATCAAAATGTACGGATTGCATTTGAAGTTTCATAAGCATTACAGTTTGTTAAGTGAAACATTGATTAAAATAATTCCTGCTTAAGATTTGTTTCATTCGACGGCGTTTGCCGGCAAATATAAATCCCGAACGGGAAATTAAGCCTTTGGGTGCGCCTGATCAAATATTTTTTTTAGTTTATCTAATGAGTTATGTGTATAAACCTGAGTGGCAGCCAAACTTGTATGCCCCAGTAAATCTTTTATCGCATTCAAATCGGCACCGTGGTTTAATAAGTGTGTTGCAAAAGTATGCCTCAATACATGTGGGCTTCTTTTACCGGTGGTGCCTGCACTTAAATATTTCCTAACAATGCGGTAAACAAAAATGGGAATGCACTTTCCCCCCTTATCATTTACAATCATAAAATCATCAAGCACTGTGAATTCTTTTTGTTTTTCTATTTTATAGTTTAATATACTTGAAACCAAATTATTATGTAATGGTACAACTCGTTGTTTATCGCGTTTGCCTGTTACTTTTACATTCTTTTCATAAAAATTTATATCACTTTCTTTTATGTTTATCAGTTCGGATAAACGAATGCCGGTTCCATAAAATAATTCAATAATCAGTTTATCCCTTGCCCCTTCAAAACCATCAGGAAAAGCGGTGTGATCAAGTATGTTATTGATCACATTTTCTTCTACAAAATGCGGAATATTTTTAGCGGTTTTTAATGCCTTAATTTTAAGCATAGGATTATTAGTAATCACTTGCTTTCTCTGAAGGAATTTATAAAAAGTTCTAAGTGTGGCTATTTTACGATTAATAGTAAGCGGGTTCATTTTTTGTTCAACCAAACTTACCACCCACGACCGGATAAATTGATAATCTGCGGTGGCTATTTCGTTTGATTGGTATTGATCGGCAACAAAATCGGATAGTTGCGTCAAGTCGTTTTCGTACGCCGACAAGGTGTGAGAACTATATCTTTTTTCAAATTTTAAATATTGTAAAAACGAATCCCTCATAAATTCAACACTTTTCATTTCTATACTAACGTAGGATTTTGTTTTTATATTTAAAAGATAAATTTTAACTTTTTATTACAAAGTGTTGAAAATATTAAGTTAAATATGATAAACGATTTTTATTTTTTAAACTTTTGTTTTAATTAATTACAAATTTTGAAATCAGGTGCACATAAACTTCCCCAAAACCCAAAAAGTATTTATTTGAAGTTAAAGTCCGGTAAACATTTTCCATTACATGCTCTAAAAAAAATTTACTCAAAATAAATATTGATATACTGATATCGATATTTCGATATTTATTTTATTAAAAAGAAATTGATTTATTTAAAAATCAATATAAACTTGCATATAGATTTTTAAAATTATTATTAATTGTCATGAAAGAGAAGATTAAAATTATTGTTATTGCATTTTTTGCAGGCTTGGCAGGGGCTTTTACTTTTCAAATTATAAAACCTGCAACGATTAATTATATAACTCCGGCAGAACAAATTAATACCGTTGCAATAAACCACAGAGAAAATAATTTTCCGGAAAATTTTGATTTTGTAAATGCATCTTTAGTAAGTACGCCAAGTGTTGTTTATATAAAAACAGCTTCTACACAATACGGACAAACAAGTTTTTTCGATTTATTTTTTGGTAATTCTTCTCAACAACAAGTAGTCAGTTCGGGTTCGGGAGTTATTTTTACTGCAGATGGTTATATTGTTACTAACAACCATGTAATTGAAAATGCAACTTCAGTGGAAGTTATTCATAACAAACACACATATAAAGCTAAAATAATAGGTACAGAT
Organism: Spirosomataceae bacterium; assembly: GCA_965248855.1. Classification (GTDB taxonomy): domain Bacteria; phylum Bacteroidota; class Bacteroidia; order Cytophagales; family 172606-1; genus CBDFKQ01. The sequence continues at coordinate 95,645 of CBDFKQ010000007.1, forward strand.
CCATCAACCGATATTGCTGTTTTAAAAATTGAAGCACAAAAATTACCTGCAACTAAAATTGGTCACTCAAAAGATGTTAAAATCGGCGAATGGGTTTTGGCAGTTGGTAATCCTTTTAATCTTACTTCAACCGTTACAGCAGGTATTGTGAGCGCAAAAGACAGAAATATAAATATTGTAAACAGTCAATTTCCTATTGAATCTTTCATTCAAACAGATGCAGCAATAAATCCCGGTAATAGTGGTGGGGCTTTAGTAAATGTAAGAGGTGAATTAATTGGAATAAATACTGCAATACTTTCACGAACAGGATCTTATACAGGTTATGGATTTGCAATACCTATTGATATTGTAAATAAAGTAGTGGCCGATTTAATTAAATACGGTGAAGTACAAACCGGATTTTTAGGTGTTGATGTTATTGATATCGATAATCAAAATGCTGCTTTATATAACCTTCAGGATTTTTCCGGCGTACTGATAACTTATATTGATGCAAATGGTGTTGCTCAAAAGGCAGGATTAAAAAAAGGAGATGTAATTATAAATATAAATAAAGAACCAATTGACAGCAAAGGTGCTTTTGATGAACAATTGAGTTTTTACAGGCCGGGCGATAAAATTACAATTGGATATAAAAGAAGTACGCAAGTTTATCAGGCACAAGTTACTCTTACCAATCGCGAGGGCAATACAAATATTTTAAAAAGAGAAGTTTTTACAACTGAAGGACTGGGTGCCGACCTCGAAACTGTTTCTAAAATTGAACGCGATCGTTTAAAAATAAATAATGGAGTGCGTATTGTAAAATTAAAAAATGGCTTAATCGGTAAAATGGGTATTGAAGAAGGTTTTATAATTACTTCTATTAACAAACGTTCTGTAAGTACGCCTAAAGAAGTTTCGGATATTTTACAAACCACACGTGGAAAAATAATTATAGAAGGAATGGATAAAAAGGGAACAGAGGGTTATTATCAATTTTATTTTTAATTATTAAAAAAGGAAATTAAATGTCTATATCAGTAATAGGAAAATTACTTAAAGACTTTCCTTTTGAACCTACACTCGGCCAAACAGAATTATTTACCTTATTAGAAAAATTTTTGTTGGATAAAGAACCGAAAAGATCGGTTTTTATGCTGAAAGGATATGCGGGAACCGGAAAAACAACCACTATTAGTACCTTAGTTAATAATTTGGTTTCATTCGGTTATAAATCAGTTTTGCTTGCACCTACCGGAAGGGCGGCAAAAGTAATGAGTAATTATTCCAAACGCCGAGCGTACACCATTCATAAAAAAATTTACCACGCCACATCCGATGCATATTCCGGTAAACTAGTTTTTGAAAGACAAAGAAACTTACATAAAACAACTATTTTTATTGTTGATGAAGCTTCGATGATAGGCAACGAATCGGAATTTGGATCAAAAAGCTTATTGCACGATTTGCTTGAATATGCTTTTGAAGAACCTTCCAATAAATTAATTTTAGTGGGCGATGCAGCGCAACTACCACCTGTAGGTTTGAGTTACAGCCCTGCATTAGATGGAAAATATTTAAAAGAAAACTTTAATTTAAGCATTGTTGAAAAAGAACTGACTGAAGTAACCCGCCAACAAGCCGAATCCGGCATTTTATTTAATGCTACTAAACTTAGAAAAGTACTTACAAGTGAAAAACATTTAATTTCTTTTAAAACCAAAGGTTTTAAAGATGTTTATAAAATGACAGGCGAAAAGCTGGAAGATGGTTTATTATATGCTTATAAAAAATATGGTTATGAAAACACTATTATATTAAGCAGATCGAATAAAACCGCCGTTCAATATAATGAATATATTCGGAGGCAAATAAAATTTACTGAAAATGAAATTGATGCAGGAGATTTATTAATGATTGTTAAAAACAATTATAATGTTTTGGAGGAAGATGCACCTGCCGGTTTTTTAGCCAATGGAGATTTTGTTGAAGTTTTAAAAATAATAAGGTTTGAAGAAATGCACGGATTTAGATTCGCTGATGTAAAATTACAATTAACAGATTATGAAGAACAAGCCCCATTCGAAGCGAAAATATTTTTAGATACCCTTCATTCATCCACTCCCGCACTTTCTCGTGAAGAATCTAACCGCCTTTATGAAAGTGTTGTACAAGATTACTTCGATATAAAATCGAAAAAAGAACGAAATGAAAAAATCCGCAAAGACAAATTTTTAGGTGCCTTGCAAGTAAAATTTGCATATGCACTTACCTGCCATAAATCTCAAGGTGGCCAATGGCAAGCGGTTTTTGTTGATCAGGGTTATATTACAGAAGAAAATATAAATACAGAATTTGTAAGATGGTTATACACCGCCTGTACAAGAGCTTCGGAAGAACTTTTTTTAATGAATTTTAATGAAAGGTTTTTTGAAAGTGTTTAATTAAAAAAATGTTATGCAAATATCTGCGTTATAGACTCAACTTAATGAAGTGCGGTATTTTTATTTATCAATAATCTTTTAATTCAATCCATACAGGGGCATGATCACTGGATTTTTCCCACCCACGAACAGAACGATCTACTCCTGCATCAACAAGGTTATTTTTAAGGTGTGGACTAAGTAAAAAGTGATCAATTCTTAAACCGGCATTACGGTTGAATGCATTTCGAAAATAATCCCAAAAAGTATAAATCTTTTCTTCGGGATATAGTTTTCTTATGGCATCAATCCATCCAAGTTCTACAAGTTTTTTAAAAGCCGCACGGGTTTCAGGGCGAAATAAAGCATCATCTACCCAGCGTTCCGGCTTGTAAACATCTAATTCGGTTGGCATCACATTAAAATCGCCTGTAAGGATAACCGGTACATCATATTGAAGCAGTTGAATTGCACGAAGATATAAACGTTCAAACCATTGCAATTTATAATCAAATTTTGGACCCGGTGCAGGGTTGCCATTTGGTAAATAAATGCATGCAATGCACATATTATTAATAATTGCTTCTAAATACCTGCTGTGGTTATCTTCTTCATCACCCGGTAATACTCTGGTTACTTCCTTTATTTCTAAATTTTTGGCCAATATTGCAACACCATTCCAACTTTTTTGCCCGTTCCATATTGCATTATACCCTTCGTTTTGTATTTCTTTAATGGGAAATTTTTCGTTTGGTGCTTTTAATTCTTGCAGGCAAACAATATCAGGTGATGTTTCATTAAGCCACTTAAGCAAAACAGGCAGTCGGCCATTTACACCATTAACATTATAAGTAGCTATTTTCATAATAATTAATTTTTAATAGAAGATAAATTTAATAGAATCGGGCCGGGGAATGATCTTTTCAAAAATATATATCATTAATCCAAATCGTTTACTGCAGGCTACCAAAATTGGTAACTTCCATTTTAATTTTATAATAAACTATACTAAAATGTAGTATAACTATTTTATGGATAAAATAAGTATTTTGTAATGTTATAAATAAATTAAGAAAATGAATATAATTGAAGCTTGTAAATTAAACCATTATGATAATCTAACATCCAATCAATTATAAAATAACTTATTTAACTTGGAAGATAAAGAACTTTTGGAACAGTTTCGAAATTCTGAAACTCGTTTGCCTGCTTTTAATACCATAGTAAAACAATATCAGCAGAAAATATATTGGCATATTCGTAAAATGGTCATAGACCATGATGATGCTGATGATTTAACTCAAGAAGTTTTTATTAAAGTTTGGAACAAACTTGAATCCTTTCGAGGTGAATCTCAGTTATATACTTGGCTATACAGAGTTGCCAGCAATGAATGCCTTAATTTTTTGAATAAAAAAAGAAAAACCTATTTTTCTTCTATTGAAGATGTTGTTGGGCTTGAATTGGAAAATAAGATTATAGCTGATAGTTTAATAAGCGGGGATGAAATTCAAATTAAATTACAAAAAGCCTTGTTAAAATTGCCCGATAAACAAAGGTTGGTTTTTAACATGAAATATTATGAAGAAATGAAATACGAAGAAATTGCAGAAATAACAGGCACCTCTGTAGGAGCATTAAAAGCATCATATCATTTGGCTGTTAAAAAAATTGAAAATTATTTAACTGTAGATTAAACTTTTTAACGGGACTTTAATCTAATATTTAAATAGTGCAGAATTACTTTAATGAAAAAGAAAATCAATATAGAAAATTTAAATAAAGAAAACTTTTTTAAAGCACCGGAAGGTTATTTTGAGAATTTTTCAGATAAACTTATGCAACGTTTGCAACAAAATGCAAATGTTAATAAAGATGAAAAACCTGCCGAAATATCTGTTCATTTTGAAGAAATAAAAAAAGAGAATATTTTTATAGTTCCGAAAAATTATTTTGAAGATTTATCTTCAAAAATTAATAAAAGAATAGAATTAGGTTTTTACAACGATAAGGATGAAGAACAACAAATAGAAGAAGATTTAGGCATTTTAAATTCTATTGAGAAAAGAAATATATACAATACTCCTGAAGGATATTTTGAAAATTTAAAAGTTGAAATTGAATCAAGAGCGGTTAACGAAAATAAAAAAACTTCAAAAAATAAAATTATATCTTTTATTCCACAATGGTTAACTTATAGTACCTCTGTTGCGGCTGTATTTGTTTTGATGTTTGTTGGCTATGGTTTTTATAGAAATAATCAACCTGTTCAGGATCCCTGTAAAGAAATGTTATGTAATGTTACTGACGATGAAATTTTACAATATTTGGATGAAAATGGCATCGGAGACAGTGTGAAAGATAAAAATACTAAAACCATCCATGATCCATTAAAAAATAATCAAACACTTACCGAAGAAGATATCCTGAGTGAAATTGATTCAAAATCGTTAGATCATTTAGAAAACTAATTTATAAATAATATTAAAATGAAAAATTGGGTAATTGGATTTAGTTGCTTTCTTGCTACATCCTTAGCCTTTTCTCAAACTGAAGAGGAAAAAAAAGGAAGTAAGGTAACTGAATATAAGATTGACTACCTAACTAAAAAAATAGTACTTACACCTGACCAGGCTAAGCAATTTTGGCCTGTTTATACAGATTATGATAAAGAAAGGCGTGAAATAAGGCTATCTGCAAGAGACATTAAACGATCAGAAAATGAAAAACTTTCTGAAGATCAGCTCAAAGAAAATCTCAAAAAAATGGCTGATTTAAAGCAGAAAGAAGCCGGTGTAGAAAAGAAATATTTAGATAAGTTTTTAAAAGTTGTCGGACCTCAACAAGTGAGTGAAATGCAAAAAGCTGAACGCGAATTTAATAGAGAAATGATACAAATAATTCATGACAGGCGTGAGGCAAGGCATAATTTACAACAACAACATCATGAAAAACGCCATGAACATACCCAAACACAAAGAGAAAAAAGTGTAGAACATTTACATGAACACAGGCAAAACCTGCATGAAGCCAAACCTAAAAATTAATATTAAAAAAGAGCTTTAATCGATTAGATTAAAGCTCTTTTTGATTTTTAACTTCCCAAGTCACTTTCTTGTATTTTTCCCCATTCAATTGAATCAAATTTCCTATTCCTATTTCTTCAAAAATAACTTTTCCCGACCCTTCATTTATTTTATAATCAATTGATAAAATATTATTTACAAGCTTCCATTTACCATAATAAAAATGAATATTATTTTTAAAAGAAACTGAATCGTGCTTTAAAATGTGGATACCTTCCGAAATCATGAGACCGGCATCCGACTTAAAATAATATGTTTTAATCTCGGAAAACGATGCAGATGTATCATCCTTTAACTTTTCCCATTTAGTATTTTGAGGAATCCAAACCCCTTCAACAGATTGAGTATGGTTTTCATTTTTAACATTTTCTTTTTCTTCTTTGCAAGCATTTAAAATAAGAGAACATAAAAAAATACATAATAAAAATTTATAACGGCAAGTCATTAACGATTTAATTTTAAATAAATTCTTCCGCAAATGTAGTTGCTTCCAGTTTTTAATATTTTATTTTTTACATTTTATTTATAAAACAAAATATGAGTTTATTGATATTGATAAACTCATAAAATTGTTAAAAATAAAATCCTTTTAACAATTTAAAATATTTTATTTTTTTAATCGATTTTAATCACCTAATTTTACATGGCAAATAACAACTCTTAAATTATTTGCCATGTTCCCATCAACAAGGCTTCTTTTCGAAGCACTTACCTACGACGACGTACTTCTATTGCCGGCTTATTCCGAAATTTTACCTAGAGATACTGATACAAAAACGCAATTTACCAGAAACATTACTTTAAATATTCCCTTGGTATCTGCTGCCATGGATACCGTTTCTGAATCAGATCTTGCCATTGCTATTGCCCAGGAAGGTGGGATTGGTTTTATTCATAAAAATATGTCCATTTCTGAGCAGGCAGAGCAAGTAAGAAGGGTAAAAAGATCAGAAAGCGGTATGATTATCGATCCAATCACATTGCACGAAACCGCTCTATTGGGTGAAGCACTTAAAATAATGGGAAATAATAAAATTGGAGGTATTCCGGTTGTAAATTCTAATAATAAATTAGTCGGGATTATTACAAACAGGGATATCCGTTTTCAAAAAGATGTATCAAGACCAATATCTGAAATCATGACAGAATCAAACATGATTACGGCAAAAGAAGGAATTGATTTAAGTGAAGCAGAAAATATTTTACAGGAATTTAAAATTGAAAAATTACCAATTGTTAATAAAGATTATCAATTAGTCGGGTTAATAACATATAAAGATATATTAAAGAAAAAAGACAGGCCTAATGCCAGCAAAGATAATTTGGGAAGGTTAAGAGTTGGGGCGGCAGTAGGAGTTACCCCTGATATTTTAGATAGGATTGCTGCTTTAATTAAAGCAGGAGTAGATGTTGTGGGTATTGATACTGCTCATGGTCATTCCAAAGGCGTAATAGATGCATTAAAAAGTGTAAAACAAAAATTCCCCGACTTGGAAGTGGTAGTAGGCAATGTAGCAACGGGTGATGGCGCAAAAGCACTTGCTGATGCTGGGGCTGATGCAGTTAAAGTAGGTGTGGGGCCCGGTAGTATTTGTACAACCAGAGTAATTGCAGGAATTGGGATGCCGCAACTATCCGCAGTATTTGAAGCGGCAAAAGCGCTAAAAGGCAGTGGAATACCTATTATTGCTGATGGAGGTATACGTTTTTCCGGAGACTTAGTAAAAGCCATTGCAGGTGGCGCCAACACGGTTATGATTGGCTCTTTGTTAGCAGGAACCGAAGAAGCACCGGGAGAAGTTTTAATTTCGGAAGGAAGGAAATTTAAAGTATACAGGGGCATGGGTTCGCTTGAAGCAATGGAGGAAGGATCGAAAGACAGGTATTTTCAGGATGCAGAAGATGATATAAAAAAATTAGTTCCTGAAGGTATTGTTGGTCGAGTTCCTTTTAAAGGAAAAGTGTCTGAAGTTTTATATCAATTAGTTGGTGGTTTAAAAGCCGGTATGGGTTATTGTGGAGCTAAAGATATAGAAACTCTACAAAAAGCTGATTTCATTAAAATTACGGCAGCAGGTATCAGAGAAAGTCATCCACACGATGTTCAGGTAATAAGGGAAGCACCTAATTATACTATCAGATAGATTTTTAAAAAATCCTTATAGGTTTTTTAAAATCTATAAGGATTAAATTATGAAGACTAATACTGCCAAAGGAATAAAAGGAGAAGAAATTGCATCCCGTTTTTTACTGGAGAAAGGCTACATTATTTTAGAAAAAAATTACCGTTTCCGAAGGGCAGAAATAGATATTATTTTACAAAAAGAAAATATTTTAGTTTTTGTAGAAGTTAAATCCCGCTCTGATAAAACATTTGGTGAACCGGAATTGGCAGTAAATAACAAAAAGAAAATCTTATTAAGAGCCGCAGCAGAAAATTATATTTTCGAAAATAATTGGTTAAAAGAAATCAGGTTTGATATTATTTCCATCACCCATTTCCCTGTTTTAGAAATTGTGCATTTCATGGATGTTGATTAGATTTTATGCTTGATTTTTAAATAATTCATTTTGATGTATATCACTAAAATCTTCATCTAGTTGAAGTAGCATTCATTATTAAGTCCTTTCAAAAATAATTCTTATAAAGAAAACCTGAAATTATTAATGATTTTGAAGTTGTAGAAGTATGTTAAGCCTACTCATATCATATGACTGGAAATGAGTAAAAGATGTCAAAGTAATTAAAATAATAGAAAAAAAACATGCCGACATTATTGAATTGAGAAGTCTGTTTTAAAAGTCAGGGGAAAAATATTTGGGTGAAATATTCGAACCAATTTACCTTTTGGATTTTGACAGTGAAACGGAAGGAGAGTATGTGTTGTTTGCATTTGTGGATGGTAAGCCGGCTGGATTTATTTTTGTATGGTTAGCAGATAATTTTATCCGTCATTTGTTGGTAGACAAAAATTATTAAAATCTTAGTATTGGGAGTAATTGTTAAAGAAAAAGTTTGTTTGAGTGAGATAAGATATAAAAAATCAAAAGGATTTTTTTATATCATGTAGATAATAAATGCTATTTTTGAAACCCGTATGAATAAAATTTTTCTTTCCATAATTTTTGGCCTAATAGTAACTTTAAACAGCCTGGCGTCGCATATAGTAGGAGGTGAGTTGTTCATGTTTTATAAAAGCGATTATAATTATAATATTGGTTTAAAATTATATTTTGATGATATAAATGGAGAAAAAGACATATTAAAAAATGAAAATATAATTGTTGTAAATATTTATCGGAAAAGCGATAATGTCCTGATTGATACAATTCATATTCCGGAAACACAAAACTACTTAATCACATATAACAATCCTGTGTGCGCAAGGGTAAACGATATACAAACAAGACTTATACTATACAAGAAAGATTTTAATTTCAATCCCGATATATATAACGATCCGGGGGGTTATTATATGGTTTGGGAAAGGTGTTGTCGTAATAAAACTATTACAAATTTATCTATTCCGGATAAGCAAGGAAATGTCTTTTACATGGAATTTCCAGCAGTAACCAAAGGAACTAAAATTATTGATAGTTCCCCCGGCTTTGCTGATATAAAGGGTGATTATGCCTGTGTCAATCAACCTTTTTTATTTGATTTTAGTGCTACAGATGCTGATGGAGACCAGTTAAAGTATTTTATAAACGCTCCATTAAACACCGCATCTACCGACCCCGGTGGCGTTCAACAAAAATCGGACGGGACATTCTTTTTAACAAACATAAATAGTCCTGCACCCTATAGTGAGGTTATCTGGGCGAATGGCTATGATCTAAACCATATAATACAGGTTTCATCACCTTCCCAACAAATGGAAATTGATGAAAAAACAGGCAAGATATCTTTTACATCCAACCAATTAGGCCTTTTTGTGTTTTCTATCAGGTGTGAAGAGTGGAGGAACAATGTAAAAATTGGAGAAGTTCACCGCGATTTTCAAATTAAGGTTTTAGATTGTCAACTTAACCAACCACCTTCCGGGTTTATTAAAGACAATAAAAATATTAAAGTAACTAAAAATGGTTTAATTATTATTAAGGCTACTGATTCCAGATGCTTTAATGTATTACAAAGTGATAATTTTACAAACACAGTAGAAACCACTTCAAATCTTACTATCAAACTACTTCAAACAGATTTTGACATAAGTTGGGCTTCGCTTTCTCCTCTTTCCGGTATAGTAACCATTAATAACGACACCACTATAAGTCAATTGTGTTGGAGAAATTGTGCAAAAAGCCCACCGGGTCATCCCTTTCATGCAGTTTTGGTAGTGTCTGACCAAGGTTGTCCCTTCCCTAAAACCGATACCATACAGGCGCAATTTGAAATGGATTCATTGCCAAATATACCTTCTGTACTTACAACTACATTGCCAAATAGCAAAGACTCAGTAATAGCAGGTAATAATTTGACCTTTAATGTTTCAGGAACAAACCCAGATCACGATCTGGTAACTTTGGAGGCATTAGGAAAAGGGTTTAATCTTGCGGACATAGGCATGAATTTTAATTCAGTTTCAAGTACCGATAGTTTGTTTTCTGTTTTTACCTGGATGCCTGATTGTTCAGTACCTATTAATAAAGATTTTTTAATTGATTTTATATTAAAAGAGCACCGATGTGGAAATGTGATAACCCATGTTAAAACAGTTTTATTAAAGTTTAAGCCTAGGCCTGGATCTAACCCAACTATAGCCTTACTTGATTCAATTGGTAATATGCAAACTAAAAAATATTATGTTGAAAAATTTATTGGGGATAGCATCAGATTTCAAATTGTAGGAAGGGATCAAGACAATACAGATCCTATTAAAATTCATGCTATACCCCATGATTTTAAACTTACCGAAGAAGGGATGCAATATGACAATCCAAAAGTTGGTTTGGGATCATTAAAAATACCATTCTCATGGAAAATTACCTGCGATAAATTAGATATGGTAAAGGATAATAATTTTATTATTGATTTTGTTATTGAAGATAATAGTTGCAGGCCTGAAAGGTTTGATACTATTACAACTACTTTGCATATAAAAGATCATAAAGCCAATTATGATTTTATCCCTTTTAATGTTTTTACACCTAACGGTGATCAATGGAATGAATACTTTACCATGCCTAATTTGCCTGCTGATAATTGCCTGGACAGGTTTGACAGAATAGAGATTTATAACCGTTGGGGAAAGGAAGTTTTTAAAAGCAATGACCGGAATTTTAAGTGGAAAGGAGAAGATTTTTCTTCCGGCACTTATTATTATCTTATCTATTATAAAATACGAAAATACAGAGGTTGGGTGGGCCTTTTGAAATAATAATATGATTTTGAATATAATATAAACCCGGAAGATTAAGTTTCTAAGTAAAAGTGTTTTAAATGCCCATTCTTAAAATTATAAGTCTACTTAGGTCTAAAAAAAAGATAATTATCACTATAAATGTTATCAGTTTTTTTTAAAATTATATTTGAAATAAATCCGAGCAGTAGGTTAAATAATTGACATACCTTTTTAGAATGACATATTTTTTTTAAAAGTGAAATTGATTGGGGATTATAAAACAAATTTGAACTTAATTCTTAATCTATGGAAACAGTGCATTTTCAAATAAATAATAACAAGGCTTAATTTTTGGAGATTTCACCAAACCCCGAATTTTTAAAAGAAAGAATTAAAATGAATGAAGGCCCTCTTATTTTTTACAAAATTATTATCATTAAAAAAAAGTTTGCTAAATTTTGTCACGTTTTAAAATTTTCCAGTCTATATAATAAGTATTAAAATAGTTTTGAAAAAGCAATTCAAAATAGATAACTTAAAGTTGGGGAATTCAATAATAGAATGATAATTTGTGTAATTAGAGTTTATACAATATCATTGCAACGCAATTCTTTTAAGCCAGCTATTAATTTTTTTCTTAAAATGATTTTATAGAAACGGCTTGTTAAATTAAAATTCGGTTTATAACCATTAATGGCAATAATGCTATTGATAATAATCTTTATAAAAAAAACTGAATTTATAAGAAATTTAAATTTATAGCATTCTATATCAATATTAGCGTGCTTGATAGCAAAAACTAATGCACCGTTCATCTTTAGCAGTATTTATTTTTTTTTGTATGTACGGTTGCCTCTTTTCTCAATCAATAGTTGAAAAAGAGAAAGACCCTATTGTCAATTATATAAAAACAAAAAAAAATAAATTGGATAAAATTTTTAAAGCAGTAAAAAAAAACGATACTCTATCATTAAATACTTCAAAGGAATATTTTAGAAATAATAAAACATCCAAAATTAATTTTTTAAAGAATTTGTATTCTTCTCAAAAAGATTCCATAACTAAAAGCAAACTCCCTTCCTTATTTAAATGGAACTCGGGCCAAGTAATGATTTTGCAACAAATTGCAAATAGAGAAGGCAATTATCCTAATCAGACACCCGGTAACTTTACCCGTTTTTCACTTAATGGAAGTGCAAATGTTTTTGGCATTCCTTTAAAATTACAATATTTAAATACTACTGAACAAAATATATATGCGCGGCAGCCAATGAACAGGTTCTCGGTTGGGTTTGATGCGTTGACATGGAAAAAGAACATGTCCATTTATGCACAAAAGAAGATGAAAGAAATTGAAAGGCAAATGAGCGGTACTGAATGGAAAAAATTGGATGGCTTATATGGATTTTACGATGAAATGAAGGTAGAGTTTCTTAATAAAAATGAATTTGATAATTTATTAAAAAAATACGATGAAAATAAATTGCTTGAAGAAGCCACTAAAAAGATAAGAGGTAGTTCTAATAAATTAAAAGATAGCCTTTATACAGAGGTAAAAAATAATAAACATTTCAGAAAGCTTGAAAAAGAAAAAGAAAAAAATCAAAAGAAAATGCAGGTATACCTTGATAAGGTAAACATGAAGAGTAATGATTTAAGGAAAATTCAGCTTCTACAAGATTCATTAAAAAAAATAAATCCTGAAAAATTAGCATTATATGAACAATATATGATTTTAAAGGCTATTAAAGACGGTAACACAACGGAGGCATTTAATAAAATAAAAAAATATGGTATTTTATCTTTTACCGATAAATTTTTAACAAGTTTTAAGAAGCTGCAAATCGGCACTTCATATCCGGAGTATAGTGATTTTACTATTAAAAATATAGCAATAAGTGGTGCTGAAGTGGAATATCAAAGTAATAAATTATATTTAGCCGCAGTTGGAACAAAAAATTTAAATCCGGTACCTGGTATTGGTACATTTCAAAGGCAAATTCAGGCCGGAAGAATAGGAGTTGGTTTACCGGAAAAAACTCATTTAATTTTTACTTTACTACAAGGGGCAGATAATCCGTCTTCAATTAAAAAGGATACCATTCAAGTAGGTTTTATTGATACCACATATTATGGAAAGCCCAGGAAAAATTTTGTTGCAGATGTTCATGGAAGATGGCAAATAAACTCAAAATTAAGCTTAGATGCTGAATTAGCTCAAGCTACAACATCTCTTTCTATTTTTAAAAACCAAATACAACTTTCTGATGTATTTCAATATACCCTAAAAAAACCATCAGACAGTACTGCAATTCGTTCAGGTAAAGCCATTAATACTGTTTTAAAATATCAATTAACTAAAGCTATAGGTATAGATTTAAAATTACAGTCAATAGATGGCGGATTTTATTCATTAGGTATTCCCTTTATGAGAAACAATGTGAAAGGGTATGAAGTAAAATTATCAATGAACTTTTGGAATCAACAATTTAAAATATTTCCATTTTATGCCTTTAATGAAGGTTCTCAGCAATATAAAGGTAAAAATCTTATGTATTCATATGGAATAAAATTAAATTCTAGCTTTACTCATACACCATATTGGTCCTTGGATTATAGAGTAAATGATACAAAAGGGTTTTTATCCAATACTATCACATTGTTTAATTTCACAACCGGATATGCATATAAATTTCGAAAGACCAGCTTACAAACTTCATTAACTATTTCTGTGCAAAAAAGTGAAAATAAAGGTACTGAATTAGTAAAAACAGACGGATCGTTATTTTTTGCCCAATCATCCAATACAATTTCTGTACAGGAAACAGCCATGTTTAATTTCCCACTACAATTAAGTTGTCAGGCTAGTTTAAGAGAGATAACCGGAGGAGTAAAAAATACAATAAAAATTCCAAGTGAATTACAGGGTAAATGGAAAACAATTGGCGCAACAGCCTCATATACGGCCTGGGGTGTTTGGCAAAACTCACTCGGTTATAATTATAGTTTTAATAATAACGATGGATATAGAAATGAATTACAATTAACCACAGCATTTGTATTTTTAAAGCAAATAACAGCACAATTGCGTTTCAATAAGATTAATTTTAATACAAAAGACCAAAATAATAACTATAAAGAATCTAAAATTCAAATAAGCCTAAGTTACAAATTATAAAAAAATAATACTTATGATAATGAAATATACCTTAATGTTTTCTAGGCTTTTTCTTTTAATTATTACATTCAATACATTTGGGATATGTGCATTTTCTCAAATAAGTAATCTTCCACCGGTATTAATTTATCCCGGAGATAAAGATATCATTATTGAAAAGCTTCCTTCGTTTGCATGGTCATCCACAGGTACCCAATTTGAATATAAGTTTAAACTTGTTGAAGTTTTGGATGGCCAAAGTTCTATTGCTGCTATTCAGTCCAATCCGGTTTTATTGGAAGTGGAATCTAAAACTAACTTATTGCCTTATCCCATTAATGCGCAAGTGCTTGAAAATGGAAAAACTTATGCCTGGCAGGTTACAAGTCAATATTTTATTTCCAGTGGCGAATTAGGTAAAATGCTTCCTGCTTTAAGTGAAGTTTTTATTTTCACAATAAATCCTTACGCCAAAGAAAAATGTCTGGCAATATTGACAGATAAAAAAGATGAAAAATTTTATGTGATTGAGAATTATGAACTCAAATTCGAATTTGAAAACTTGATCTTAAATGATGAAAACTCTATTTTAAAATATTCTATATTAAATGCTGATGATAGTAAGATAGTGTCAGAAGGCGTTTCCCCAACAAAAATGAGAGATCCAAAATACTTTTTATTGTCTCTTAAAAAATTTCCAACGTTTCGCAAAAATACATCTAAAAACAAATTTTATCTTTTGCGTGCTATAGACGATAGTGGCCAAAGCTATCAAGTGAAATTTATATGTAATTAAATATAAAACAAGAATTCAAATTAAACTTAAATACTTTCTAATTCACAATCATTAAAATGTTCAGTTCAATAAAAATTAAGGATATACTTTTTTCATTAATACTGCTTATATGTTTAAGCGTCACCCTATGGCAAATAATTACAAGGCCAAAAATTGCTTATGTGCGTACGGCTGTAATAATAGAAAAATTCACCGGTATGAAGGAAGCTAAAGAAAGGCTTGACGAAAAAATAAAATTATGGCAATCCAATACTGATACATTGCAAAAACATTTTGATACTTCTCTTATTGAATATAAAACTGCTCAAAAGCCATGGACCGAAGTAAATAAAAACATCTTGTTACGTCAAAAGCAAGATTTAGAGCATTACAAAGCTTCTATTGAAGATAAAATTAGCACTGAACAAGATAAAATGTTTCAGGGGGCAAGCGGTCAAATTAATAGTTTTATTGAAAAGTATGGAAAAGAAAAAGGTTTCACAATAATTTTAGGCACAACTGCATCCGGTAATCTATTATATGCAGATCAGTCAACAGATATAACAGAAGAAATTTTAAAAGGACTCAATGAAAGCTATCGTAATTAAAGTACTCTTTTTCATTTTATTGATATTGTCGGGATGTAAACCGGTTTTAAACTCAGAAAAAGAGTGGATGTCGTTTTTAGCCAATCCTAAAAATGGATATGTTAAAAAGAAAGTTTCATCAGGTATAGAACTTACTGTAAAATACCTCCCGGCTACTTATTTAACATACAAGGAGCTGAGTAAATCGAATTATAATAAAACACAAATTGATAGTATTTATAAACTTTATAAAAATCAAAGAACCTTTTTGCTTGCCATTAAACCTGATGTGTCAAAATCAGAAGGGGATGTAATGTATAAAGATGTAGGAAGTTATCCTGATTATAAAAAAAGGGTACTTGAACTCAATTTCGAAATAGGAGATCATATAAGGATCAAAGCAGGAGATAAAACATATTTGCCTGTTCTATTTAATATGGAAAATACTTATAGTTTAACCGACCATCGTAATTTTTATCTGGTCTTTAGTTCTGACGATAAGAAAAAAGAAGAACTTATAAATGCAGAAAAGCTTGACTTTATATTTGAAGATGATGTATTCGGAACAGGAATAAATCATTTTAGTTTTGAAAAAAATAAAATAGATTCTAATCCTTCTCTATCCTTTTTTAATGTGAGTTTATAAAAAAATAATAATAAAAACATGAAAATTACTACTATTAAAAAGAAATACCTTAGAAAAATAGCGTTGTTTTTGGCAATTAATGTATTGACCAATACTTTGTTTATTCCGGGTGCTTATGCTTTAACCGGGGGGCCACACTCTCCTGAGTTTTCTAGTTTTGAGCCTGTAGCCACAACCGATATGGTAAACCTATCTTCAGGTGATTTTAACTACAACCTACCTGCACTCCAAATACCCGGACCTGAAGGTGGGGGTTATGCCTTATCATTATCATACCATAGTGGCGCTTCTTCAGAAGAAGAAGCTTCATGGGTAGGCTTCGGTTGGACCCTTAACCCAGGTTCGATTAATAGAAATATGCGTGGTTTTCCTGATGATTATAAAAATATTTCAGTAACAAGATATAATAAAACCCGTCCAAGTTGGTCAGCAAGTATTACCAATTCTATTGGCCTTGAACTTTTTGCGCAAAAGACTGCTAAAGGCAAAGCGGCTTCAGCAGATGTAGCAGGTGGGGGTGGTGGTGGCTTAGGCATTTCAGCAAGCACATCAGTAAGGTTTAATAATTATCAGGGATTTTCCAGGCATTATGGGTTTGGATTAAATGCTGCAGGTCTTGCTAATATAAATATGGATATAAATGCCCAAGGGCCCACCTTTTCTGCCGGTATTAATATTCCTAAAATTCTTTCCAAACTCGCTAAGAAAAATGATGTAGCTTCTCCAAGTAAAAGACTTGAAAGAGATATAACCTTAAAGAATAAAGTGAAGGCAACAATCTATCTTAAATCAAAAATGAATTTTAAACAAATTCTAAATCAAAATTTTGGAAGTACTTATGGAATCGCTTCATTTTCTGAAGAAACCAGGGCCACAAGTATGGCATCATACAAGGCATCAAGTTTTGGTTGGACAACAGGAATAACAGTGGACCCGGCACCCGCCCCAGTGGGAATTAATGTAGGGATGTCTGGTAATTTTAACCTTCAAAACAGCAATGATGGAGAAGGATATAAAGCTTATGGATTTATGCACAATCAGGCAGGAATAGGTGGAAACATGAGCGACTATTTTGTTGAGCGCAACGCCCCTTACAATAAACGCGATTTATTTTTAGGAGTTCCTTTTAATAATGCAGATCATTTTTCGGTTGTGGGAGAAGGCCTTGGAGGGGATTTTAGATTTTTTCCCAAAAATACCGGGCATTTTTTTCCAAATCAAATAACAAATAAAACGCCTTTGAATCAAATGGGCTTTGATTTTCAAATAGGAGATGCAATTGGATTTGGTGCCTCATTTGGCTTAGGTGTTCAAACTTCAAAAGTAGATACCTGGACCGGCTTGGACAATACAAATGCTGGAAATACAGGGGCTTATGCCTTTGATGCTAATCAAACTGGTGTAATGCGATTTTCCAATGATATGGCTGGAACTATTGAATATGGAAATTCAGCAAAACCGAACGTGAGCCTGCCGGGTGCGATTGGTAAACCTAATATTGACGAAAAAAATATTTTTCTTAATTATAATGAAGATAAAGTTTCAAACTCATCTTTTATAGACTTGCATACTTATGAAGACATTACTACAAACAGTAAACCTTTTTTTAATCGAAGTTTAATACTTGATGAAAGCTATTTTGTTAATAATAATGGAAATGATAATACCAAAGCAATAGTTGAGGCTTCAATTCGTAATTCTGATGGGATAAATTATGTATATGGCCAACCTGTTTTTAACAGGAACGATTTAAATATGCAGTTCAATATCAATCCTCCGCGTTCTTCATCTAGCTCACCTCCAGAAGATCTAAAAGATCCTTATAATTATTTAGCCTACAGGTCTACTTCTATTAACAATCTTTATGATGTTACAAATAATAGTTCAGGAGAGCAACATATTGGCGAGGTAAGAAAAGTACCCTATGCAAGTAATTATTTACTCACCCAGTTAACAACGGCAGATTATGTAGATGTTAATCAAAATGGACCAGATGAAAGCGACTTTGGAGGATGGACTTCTTTTAGTTATCATCAAAAAAAATGGAAGGATGGCACTACAGAAACCCCATGGTACCATTGGCGAAGCCCTTATAATGGTCTTTTGTTTGATAGAAATGAAATTTCCAATCCTCAAGATGATATGAGTTCGGTTTCAATGGGTGAAAAAGAGCTTTTTTACCTTAAGACTATTGAAACAAAAACACATATTGCCTTTTTTGTAACAAACGAAACCAGTATAGGTCGCTTTTCCAATGTTGATATTATTAATAAAATTTTTGGAAATGGCTTTAATAATTCAATTCTGCAAAATAAAATATTAGCCTTATTAACAGGTTCTAATACATCCCGTAATGATGGTTTGGATGCAGCAGCACTAGGGTTAGAGGATCCTGCCTCTCAAATAAATTCCCAACCAGGAACACACAAATTAGAATACCTTGAAAAAATAGTCCTTATAGCAAAAAGCCGTCCTGATAAGCCCATTAAAGTGGTGAATTTCAGTTACGATTATAGCCTTGTTCAAAAATTACCCAATAATATTAATAGTGGCGGAAAACTTACTCTCAAAAAAGTGTGGTTTGATTATGAAGGAGTTTACAATGCAAGAATTAGCCCTTATGAATTTAATTACGAATATAAATCAAGGGCTGCCTTTGCGCCTGAAATTCAAAAGGAGTATAGTGAACTATTAGGCGTTGATGGTAGCTATACGGGTGATAAATATTCTAAAATTTCTCAAAACCCGGATTATAGTCCATATTGGCTCGACCCATGGGGCAATATTCAAAGATACGGAAAGGAGAGAAGGAAATTTATGATTCCTTGGGTTTATCAGGGGGAACAGATTATAAAACCAACAACAGGTTTTCTGCCCGGATGGAGAAGAGATGCTTCTACCGTAAAAGAAGTAGATTTTGATCCCGCTGCCTGGCATCTTAAGCAAATAAAATTACCTTCCGGAGGAGAAATTTTAGTAGAATATGAGGAAAAGGATTATGAATATGTTCAGGACAGGGCTCCAATGGTTATGGCCAGCCTGTTAGCAGTAAATGATGAATTTTCAGGAAATGGGTATAATAACAACCCCAGATACCAGTTTAATTTAGCAGATTTAGGAATAAATGTTTCAACAGATAAGGGAAAAGCCGAGGCTCAGGAACTCATTTTTAAAATGAGGGAATTGTATTTAGGGAAAGATGATAAAGGAAAGGAAATTGGAAAAGGTGAAAAAATTTATTTTAAATTTTTATACAAGCTGGCAGGTGGTTTTATTCCAACTTTTTCAGGTGCGGCTAGCTTTCTTAATCCTCAACCTGCTATTGATTATCAATCGGAATATATAAGTGGTTATGCAAGGGTTGACAAAATAAATCCAATTACTAATACTTCCGGTGAAATTACAGGAATAGATGTAGTATTAAGAGGAGATAATAATGATGATAGTGGCAGGTCGGAAGTGCCTCGCCAGGCTTGTTATGATTTTTATTCTACTCAGCGGATGGGTATGTGGCTTCCAAAATCACAAGGTTTTATTGGTTTTTTTGATGCGGCAATTAATAGCAGTTTAGACGACCTTATAAGCTCTGACCCTATAAAAAACCTTGCCCCAAGGCTTCAAATCATTCCTCCGATGATGGGAATAATGCAAGGAGCTTTTTTACCGGATTTCGCTAACTATAATATCCCTTTAAAATCGGATGTAGGCACTTCAATAAACAAGGACTTATCCTTTTTAAGGATACCCATGACCCATGCGAAAAAAGGTGGTGGAGTAAGGGTAAAAAGATTAATGACTTATGATGCCGGTATAGAAACCGGGGATGCAGCCTTATACGGGCAAGAGTTTAACTATCAGGATTTTAAACAACAAGCTGATGGAACTTTAAAAGTTATTAGTAGCGGGGTTGCAACCAACGAACCATCAGGGGCAAAAGAAGAAAGCTCATTGGTTACAGCATTACCAAGGGAGGGGCAAAGTTGGTATAGCAGAATCACGGCAGGTATTGACAAAGAACAAACAGAAGGCCCATTGGGTGAAAGCCTTTTGCCAGGTGCATCAGTTATTCACTCAAGGGTGGTTGTGCAGCAAATTCATAAAGGAATAACCGGAAATGGATTTACAGTTCAAGAGTATTATACAACAAAAGATTTCCCTTTTGATAAGGTATATTCTATAGGCGCAAATGATAACAATGACCTTGAAACAGGTTTACAGAGAAGTATTGATTTTACGCCGGTAAGTAAATCAGGTTTTCCAATTAAAATACCGGCAGGTTTATTCAATTTTGAATATAATCAACAAAAAGCGGTACAAGGATACCGGTTTATAATTAATAATATGAATGGGCAACTCAAGCGCTCAGCCTCTTACTTTGGTATTTATGATTTATCGGCAAATGATAAAACAGATGATATTGAAAATAAACTAAAACAATATAAGCGAATTTCTGAACAAAAATATGAATACTATCAACCGGGGGAACAGGTAAAAATGCTCAAGCCTGATGGGACATACTACATGGATTTGCCGGGCAAAGAAATGGATGTCGCAATGGAAATGCGTTCTATAAGAGAGAAAAATATTGATGTACAACTCGAAATAGAAGTAGTAATAGGGCTTATTGCACCTGTTCCTCCAATTTATTTCCCAATATCTATAAGTGTAAATTATGCTGATAAAGGGATGAGTACCCATGTTACCTCAAAAATATTGCGTTACCCTGTTATTTTAAAAAAGACTACCAGTTTTCAGGATGGTATAACAAGCGTAACTGAAAATTTAGCATTTAATCCTCAAACTGGTTCAGCCGTACTTACGAAAACTTCAGATGGATTTGATAAAACCATTAGTAACGATGAAGGTGTGCACGATGGAAGCCTGTATTCATTAACCCTACCTGCTTCATGGTATTATCCTGAAATGGGACCTATACTGATGAAAGGGAAGGTAAATAATGATCATACAAATGAATTAAGTGCTTCAGCCGGCTCAGTAATTTCTTATGGTAAGGATGGAAATCCTTTGCGGGATGTAAATAATTGGACAAACGCACCAATTAAAGACATTATCAGTACTTCAATCCAAACATTTGAAAATAATTGGTTCACAAATAATTCAACATCTCTAACAGTCTTAGGCAATGAATATGGATATGCCAATTCAAACCCAACAATTACCAGTCTCAATAAAATTTGGAGGCCGGCTTCATCTTATGCTTACCGAAGTGATGTTGTACCAACCAATGGAGGAGGCAACGATGTAAGGAATGGAGGAATTATTGCAGATAAAATGGATATGTTTGATTTTTCACTAAATAAAAACACAAACAAATGGATATTAAGTAATAGGGTTACAGCATATTCACCAAATGGAAATGCTATTGAAGAAAAAAATGTTTTAAATATATATAGTGCTGTAAAATTTGGATATGCCAATAAGAGTATGCCTGTAATGGTGGCAAGCAATGCAAGTTATGGAACAATAGGGTCAGAAGATTTTGAAAATTATCAGGGTTCAACATCCGGAGGGCATTCGGGTAGCCAAGCACTTAATTTATTAGCATCAACTGGTTCGACAACACCGGGTACTGCACCAATATTCAATGGCTTAACGGCTGATAAACATTTAGCAGACAAAGGGGCATTAATAAAAATATGGGTACAGTCGGATAGTGATGCGAAGCTTGATGCAGTTATTAATTTAGTTAAAACACCGTTAATTAAAATTGCACAAAGTGGAAGTTGGGTATTATATGGAGCAGAAATTCCTGCAAGCCAGTTCACCAACGGAAGTAATTTCGATGTCTCTATCAACAATAATAATAACAGTAATGTTTTGATTGACGATGTTCGTTTTCAACCTAAAGATGCACAGTCAACCACTTATGTATACGATACCCAAACTTTAAGATTACTTACTCAATTCGATGACCAGCACTTTGGAATGTACTATCAATATAATGATGAAGGAAAGCTGATTCGTAAACTGGTTGAAACAGAGCGAGGTTTAAAAACCATTCAGGAAACTCAATACAATTTAAAAAAGACAGCAAGGCCATAATTAAACACAACATGTACAACAACTTATATAAGTCTTTATTTTATTTAACGACTTTGCTTTTTACTCTTATTCATTCGCATTTATATGCTCAAAATGAGTGTAAAGATCAATTGCATGATGCGCTAAAAAAAACACGAGCATTTAAAATGCCAAAGGGTAGTCAGTTATGTAAAATAAAAATGGAAGCTGCAACCATATCACCCAAAACAGATGATATGCAGACGCAAACAAATGAAATGATACCTGTGATGATTGTATTTGCACAAGGTAAAATTTTTTATGAAAGTAAATACTTTGCTTTTTATCAGGACAAAGAAGATGTATTCACCATCATTCATCAAAATAAAACCATTATTTGGTCTAAACCTGATAAAAATGGCGCAAAGTCGTCAGACCCTGCCTTATTTATGGAAAAATTCACAGGCCAGCAAGATGAATTGATACAAAAAGCAAAAATAAGCTCTTGCAAGGATGTAAAACTAGAGGGTAAAAAATTTAAAGAGCTTGTATTAGATGTGAATGAAGATGAACAAAAGAAATTTAATATAAAACGATTAACATATTACCTCAATGCCAATACCAGCCATGTGGAAAAGCAAATTATTGATTTTAAAAAGGGTTATAAAATAGAAAGGCAGATAGTTTTATTTAAGGATATCGATCTGGCTTTTAAAAGTACTTCTTATGAATCTGCTTATCAACAGATCTTCAAAAAAAACGGAAAATTATCATCTGCTTATGCAGGTTATAAAGTAGAAAAACAATAATAAAATGATTTATAAAATTTTTAAATCTTGTCCTTTTATCATGAAACAAAAATTACTCCTGGCCTGCACAGCTTTTTTTCTAATTGTTATCGCTAATGCACAAACGCCAACAATTTTAAACTCACATATCACGAATCAATCTGCACCGGTATTATTACAAAATATTAATGCCAATCCCCAATTACTTACCACCCCGGCTGTTCCTTCATTACCGCGAAATGTAAAAAAAGCTTCAGTGAAGGTAAAGCTTGATCTTGGCGATGATTACACATTGGGCGATCTGGGTGGAAAAGCTTTTGAAATCCATGTTCGATTTAACCTGAGTTTAGGTGAAGATGCAAATAAAATATGTAATGATTGTGAACTGGTAATATTTGCAAATCAACCTAATAAAAAAAATGCGATAGAAGCTGTTTATTCAGGAGATTTTACAAGCAAATTTAATGACCCAAAATATCAGGTTTCGAACACTTCTAATTTAATCTTAACTATAAATCCAAAAGACATAACATATATAAATACAGATGCCACAGTTATTGCTAATTTATTAAGCCCTAATGCAAGGATATTGTTTGGGTATGATATAGAATATGGCTTTGATGTAAAGGGTACCTCTGTAAACTCAACTTCACTATCCTTTCAACCAAATAGTAAAAACGCAACATTTAATTGGTCAGCCGACCTTTTTATACCTAATTATCAATTCCAATTGCTAAGGCTTTATAATATGGAACAGGGGCGAAAAAACGATAGAAGTATAATGTCAACAATTGATTGGTCAAAGGCGTTAAGCCTGGAGACCCATACCGGTGGTACTAACAGTGTTAATAGTTTAAATTTAACATTAGCAGAAGGAAGCGGATTTTATGCATGGAGGGTTAGGCCTATCGGAACAGCTTTTGAAGGCGGTATTGCAAATAATAAAAATTACGGAACATGGTCAATGTCGGATAACCCAAACTTGACTGCATATGATATCACTACTGCAAGCCCTAATATACCAAAAGATATAATCTATTTTACTGACCCTGAGGATGATATAAATAACATTTATAGCCGTACATTTTCCGAAGGTACACCCACCGATAACCAGCAGGTAAGAATATCTGAAGCAATAACTTATGCAAATGGTTTGCAGCAATCTAAACAGAAACAAACATATTTACCTTCCAAACAAACCTTAATAACCAGCCAAACCATTTACGATAAATCGGGCAGGCCTGTAATTAGCACATTGCCTGTACCTACTAATACACCTGGTATTGGACTAAAATATAAAAATAAATTTTCTTTGGATCCAACATCAACTTCAATTTACCGGACTCCCAATTTTGATGATAATACAACATACAATAATCCGGCTTCCATGAATGTAACTGATGCTGCTGCTTATTATGGTAGTAACAATGTAGCAGATGCTGAAGGATATCCGTTTACAAGAAGCCTATTTTATAATGATGGTACAAACAGGGTTAGAGAGCAATCGGGCGTCGGTAAAAAACATATGATAGGCAATGATGCTGATGGAAAGGGTAAAACAGTTACTACGCTTTACAGTACAGCATCCGAATATGAATTGGTTAGGATATTAGGCAAAGAAGCGCCCGATGCAAGAAGTGTTTTGAAAACCATTACAACGGATCAAAATGGTGTTTCAAGCATCACCTATACCTCAAAAGAAGGAAAGGTGATTGCAACCTGTCTCTCACTTACTGACAAAGCTGTTAATATGGACGAACTTGACAGTAAAGATAAAGTTAAAGATAATGATTATACTGTTGAAGACCTTATAACTACGGATGGAAAAACAGAACATGGTAAAGTAGGCAGCAGGCGTTTGGCATTTAACCGTACTACAACCATTTCAGGGATTAAATATACATTGCTATGCCCTAAAAATGAACAAGACCTGGGATGTTTTAATGGGAAGGTGATCTGTAATTATACCGTTCAGATAATTATTACAAAAGTTGACGGGATACCCTTTACTGATGATTTTAAAAAAGGTTTTCCTTCGGATCAAAATTACACATGGGGCTTTATCCAAAATCCACAAGGGGTTTCTACTATCGCCTCTACTCTTACCAAACTTGATTGCTCGGGTATTGCTGAGAAACAATTCGATCCTATTACCTTACCCGAAGGTACTTATGTAATTGAAAAACAGCTTATCCCTTTAGGGCAAACCGATGAAATAAAAAAGAATACGGCACTTATTAATAATCTGATAGATCCTTTAAAGCAACTCATTGGCAAATGGCTGGATGATGCGAAATGTTCAAAAAAAATGAATGTTTTTTTTGAAAGAGTTAATGCCATAAATAACGGATTGATTGATGCATTTAATAATGCCGGTACATTAAAACAGAATCCAACTCAGGCTGAACTTGATTTTTATTATAGTTTTTATTATAAATTAGACAAGGACTACCTTGATAAATATGGTGTATCAAATCCATTTTTAAATGATGATGGCAGTCCTAACTTTAAGAAACATCCTTATTTCAATGTTGATATTTCAGTAAAAACGAGTGGTACATCAGGAGTAGTCATTTCTGCCAGTTGCTGTAAAAACCTTTTTATCCCTGTTGATTATATCGATCCTTTCGATAACAAATCTTTAGAGCCTCAGGATATTAATGGCAACCAATTTATAGAAGTAAACCCATTTGTAATGTATGAAAAGAAATTTAAAATAGATGATCCAAATTATCAAGACCATACAGAATTTTTTCCTGATTTTGAAGGCTATGCCTATTCATATTTTTGGGATTGTGTAAGTATTATCGATGAAAATGATTATAAGCCAAATAACATAGTTCCCAGTACCCATGATAAAGACCAACGTTATCCTGCATATACTTTACATGCTCAACTAACCTGGTTTAAGGATATACCAAAGCAAATAATAAACAACAAAGAAATTCCCGGAAAAACGGCTCAGATGCAGTTTAATGAATTTGAACAAAAAGTTACAAAAATATACCATCTTATATTAAAAGACCAAATGAAAGGCTGGCATACACCTGGCACGTTTAACTCAATGTGTTACCACATGCTAAACGATAAATATACAACTGATGGTGAAGATGAAAACCTTAATGGTATCACCGACCCTATTGCGTTCCCTATTGAGACTACATATACAAACGATTGTGGTGAAGAAATCACTTTTACAGACATAACTAATGAAATTCGAACGGATGGAAAAACGCCAAGACGAATAGCCAAACACTACCAGCCTGATCAGCTTTTTAAATGCTGGGCAAACCAATTATCTTTTTTAAAATCTAAATTACAAAATGTTTTAGATTGCCCTGAAGACGTGATCGACTATAATAGTCATGGAACCGTGGCCAAAAGGGTTGATGATGAGGATGATAAAAAGGAAGACAAGCACAACAAGCAGTATGATACTAATATAAAAGCTAATTTTATTATAAAGGCTATTTTTAAAAGGAAAATGAAGAAGCTTTCTAGACAAGTGAGAGATTTGCAGCCAGAAGCAGATAAACCTGATTTAAAATCTTCTAACTTAAGCTTTGACTATGTAATGATTAAAGAGTTTTTAAATTGTACCGGTTACCAATTTGCGAAAGTACTAACCATTTATGATCCCAAACCTTTAGATAATATTAACCCGGCATTAAGTGATATTAATCCGGCATTAAGTTATTCCGTTCCAAATAAAATTACCGATCCATTTTATAAAGGTGACATAAATACATTACAAGACATTTTAGACGGTTATAACGGTTTTACTTTAGGTCCGATTGACCCTAATGACCCTTATCCTAATAATAATAGGGGCCTACAAACACAAGTTACCTATAGCGGAAACCCCAGAAAAGGCTATACCCCGAATAAATTTTGGAACTTTTATGTAGGCGGTGTTGAAACAACCACCTCTAAGTTACGAATAGATACCCTGTTTAAAAGCATTAAAGACCCCATTTATGCCTTCAAGTACTATGAATATGAGGATGATAGCAGGCCGCAGCTTGAATTACTAACCTGCTACAAAGACCCCAATTGGAGAAAAGTATATGTAGACCCGAATAATAATAATGCTCCTACAACAGCTGATAAGGGTGTTCTTAAAGCTGTTTACCTTTATGACCCCTTAAATACTATTACTGTGCCTCATTTATATGATATAGATCCAAATACTCAAAAGCCTATTCTAACTGGTCCTCCAAGTCTATGTAACTTTTGTGGAAAGGGATATGTAAGCTGCCCAATTGTAAAAGACCAATGGTCTTCCGGGCAACGATATACTTTTTATGAAATGATTAATATTTATAAAAAACCTAATGTAATAGATTGGAATGATGGCTTCTCTGATCCTAAAGATTTTGCATCACCAGTTTCTGCAGTTGTAGATCAAACAACAGAAGGCGACACAAATAATGAGTATAAACTTTGGGATAAAGACTATGTTAGCCCTGATGATACACCAAACGCTATAAGTAACCAAGTTATATCCTATCAACTGTGGGAAGACCTGGATCGGGACCCAGAACTCACTACAACATTAAGCGAATCGGACTATAAAACTTTATTAGATAAAAAATTTATAAAAACAGACGGAACCAGATATAAAACTAAGGTTGAATTAGACATGGATAACCTTAATAAATTGATGTGCGACAACTGTGAAGCACAACGTAATTCTATCCGTCATAATCTTTTAATCAACCTCCAATCAAAATGCTATGTAATTGGTGGATGTAAATTACCAACTGATGTATATAATTCAGCATCAAAAAGCGACCAATGGGAAAGCGATAGGATAGTGCCAAATGAAGACATTGATATGATGGTGGATTACATGGTATTAGAATGTAAAAAACATGGTTTGGTGAGTACCTATAGAAGAGTAAAATCAGGTTGCAGAGATGTTTTTACTCCTATTTGGATTACAAAAACAAAAATAAAAAGTACACCTACAGATCCAAATTTCCTTAATCTTTGGAGAAGTGACAAAACTGTGCCTACCGACAACCCTGCCGGGCAATATAACTTAAATTATGTAGATAGATTTGGTTTGGAACTAATTACTAATTGGGTGGAATATGGTTCAGCCAAAAGATTGATGACACAATATTATGATACACCTCCAAATCCGAATCCTGTTGACCCTAATCCAGTAACCCAAGCAACCATGTTTTGGCGAACTGATTATAACAATAAAACCATACCACCTTTTGCGTCCGACCCTAGTACAGTTATTAATGATTTGCAAACAACAGGCATAAATAGTACAGATATCATAAAAATATGGGATGTAACCAAAGATGTTAACAACACCCCTGCAATTGATGATTCTTTCACAAATTGCGAGTGGAACAAACGCCGCGAAGTAATGGAGTATGTACTTCTACTTAACATGAACAAAAACTTTTGTACTTGGAAAGATAAGAATACAGGAAAATTTGTGGATAATTCTGATAACCCTTATCCAAAAGGATTGGTTACAACTGTCACGACTACAGATAATTGCCCTGTATTGCCTAAAAAGGACAATACAATTGCCGATCCAAACCTTGTAAAAGCTTATACATCTGGCAATGAAACACTGGATATTAAAATTACAGTGGATAATAGTGGGCAAGAGGTAAAAACTATTGATTCTTCACAGGATAAGAAAAAGTAGAAAAAATATAAAATTACCTAAAAACAGACTTAACACAACTGTGAATATTAAAATATAATTATGAAAAAGCAAAAACTACTTTCCTTTTACTTCCCAACTTTAAGCCCTTTTAAAAAGGACATGAAAAATATATTCTTTGCAAGAAAGTATACTTTATTGGCATTTATTATTTTAATTTTTTCTTTAACTTGTGTTAAAAGTTACGCACAAAACCCGGAAGGGCTTGTACCTGATGAGGTTGAATTTCAGGCGCTAAAGGCTTTATATGATAAAACTAATGGGTCAAATTGGAAAGATAAAACTGGTTGGTCAACTGGAGTTATTTCTACAAACCATAATAATAGTAATTTTGAGACATGGAGAGGTGTTGCCCTATTAAATGGTGATGTAACAGGTATATACTTACGTGGATATAACATAAGTAACTCTATACCCTTAGAACTTGCTCAATTAGTAGGTTTAAAAAACATTGATTTAAGTTCAAATAATTTAAGCAGTTCAATTCCATCAAATCTTAGCCAATTAAAAAATTTACAAAGTTTAGATTTGTCAATTAATCAACTGAGTGGTTCTATACCATCTACCTTAGGACAATTAACAAATTTAACAAACCTAAATTTATTTAGAAACAGCTTAACGGGTTCTATACCATCAGAGTTAGGACAGTTAATAAATTTGTATGACTTGTATTTAGGTAATAATCTTTTAACTGGCTTGATACCATCTTCTCTTGGACAGCTTGTCAAGGTAAGTACCTTCGATTTACAAAGCAATCAATTAACAGGCTCAATACCACCAACGTTTGGTCAACTAAAAGGCGCATATTCTATTACTCTAGGTAATAATCAATTAACAGGTACAATACCTGCAACTCTTGGTCAACTAAAAGGTTTAACTCTTTTACATTTAGAGTCGAATCAGTTAAGTGGCCCAATTCCAAGTGAATTAGCTAATGCTGGTATTAGGTTTTTAGTATTATCTAACAATCAGTTCACTGATATACCAATTAATGTTCCCAATCCAAATTTATTACCAGATATGGGAGATATTAAAATAGATAATAATAGGCTTACTTTTGGTTCTCTTGAAAATTGGTATTGGCGAAAAACTTATAGTCCTGATGTCAATAAAATTTTTAGAGTAATTTATTCTCCTCAAGCAGACATTGGCATAACAAGAACAATTGAGGCTTCTCTCGGTTCTTCACTTTCTATACCCTTAGTAACAGATGGTCTTAATAATTTATATCAATGGCAGAAAAAAAACACACAAGGGGTATGGCAAAATATAAATAATGCCATTCAAAGTAGTTATAACGTTATGTCTGTAAATCAATCAGATATTGGCATTTATCGTTGTGTCGTAACCAATACCCAAGTTCCCTTTTTAACCCTATACAGCAAGCTTACTACTGTAACCATGCCTGTTGCATGCAATGCCGATTACCAATGGGCAAGGCAAACTTTTAGTACTAGCAGTAATCCTGAAATAAGAAGGATTAATAGTGATGATTTGGGTAATGTTTATTCAACAGGAAATTTCTTTGGAACTTTTGATTTTGGCTTAGATATATCAGGGAAGAATGTTGTGTTAACTGATAATGAACCCTCCCCGGCTTCTAGCGCTTCTTTTTTAACTAAGCATAATAAAGCAGGTCAATTAATTTGGGCACGAAAAATTAAAAATGGAGTACCTTCCGGATCGTGGTGGAAAGGTTGTTTCAAGTATGAATGTAAATATATAGGTGATAGTTATCAGGTTGCGAGCGATAATACAGGTAATGTATATGTAGCAGGCTTTTTTGCCGGCACAAATTCCTTTGGTGTTACTGCAGCTAATCCAACAGGTATAGTCAAAACAGCTTCTATTGGGGAAGATTTATTTGTAGCAAAGTTTAATTCTGATGGCGAAATCCTATGGGTACAACAGGGCAAACTTGATCAGCCCGCAACTATATTATCTATTGGTTTAGTAGTAGATAAGTCAGGCAACGTTTATTTTCATGGTTCTCCTGGTTTTCACACTGGAGGTACTGTAAAAATATCCTTTAAAGATGATATTAACGATGCCTTTACAACAACTCCAAAAGGTGGTTTTTTAGTAAAATACAATACAGATGGTAATGTACTATGGTTAAAAGGGAACAAGAATAATAGTAATACATTGCCCGGAATAATTAAAGGTACCGTTGATAATACAGGTCAATTGTATTTTGCAGGTTATACCACTATCGGTCAAGATTATGGAAATGGTTTAATATCTTCAGTTAGCCAATCGATAGTAAAAATGGATGCTGACGGAAATACTGTTTGGATAACCGGTTTAGATGGAGGTGATGCAAGATTTTATGATATTAAGATATCCCCTCAAAATGAAATATTTGCGACAGGAGAGTTTTCCTCTTCATTTAGTTATTCTGGAAACCCTTATGCCTTAAAAGTAAAAACCCTTAATGGAACTGTAGTAAATACTCTTTATAGTGATGGACCGGCATATGATATGTTTTTGGTCAAATATGATTTAAATGGAAATTTAAGTTGGTCAACCAAGGGAGGCTCACATGGCGAAAATGGAGGTAATGGTAATTATGGGACAGACTTTGGTAATAGCCTTGGATTTGATCCATTAGGAAATGTATTTGTAACAGGCCCTTTTGAAGGGTTAGCTACTTTTGGGAATTTAACTGTTAGTGCTAATGCTACAGGTGGCAGGCAAAATATGTTTTTAGTAAAATATGACAGAGCTACAGGCCAACCATATTTTGTAAATAATGTAGGTTTTACTACTCATCCTGATTATTATTCTTATGCTTATAGTTATGACTTAGCAAGCAATTCAAGCGGACAGGATTTATACATAGGTGGATACTTTGATCAAATTCATTTTTTGACTGATGAAAGGGATGAAACATTTACTTCTCTGGGAGCTTCAGTAAACAGTTTTATAACAAAAATATGTTCTAAACCAGTCCCTTTACCGGTTAATATTGAAAAAACTATAACTATAACTTCACCTGTAGATAATACAAATTTTACTGTTGGCAGTAGTTTAACTGCAGGATTTACAACAACCGGAACATTTACGGGTAATTTTATTTTAGATATTTTCGACCTAAACAATGATAAAATTCCAATTCAATTAGGTACAGTAGCGTCCAATTTAAAAAGCATAACTGCAACTTTACCTTCTACTTTATTACCGGGTAAATATTATATAAGATTGCGCACGATTGATGGCATTTTATCTAATATTGTTAACATTGTAATTAATCTTATTCCCCCCGACCTTCAAAAGGGTCTACTAGCCTGCTACCCTTTCTCCGGCGATGCAAATGATAAAACTGGTAATGGAAATAATGGCATTAACCATGGTGCTACCCTCACTACAGATCGACTTGGAAATGCAAATAGTGCATATCAATTTGACGGCTCAAGTAGTTATGTTTCTGTTGATGCCAAGAATTTTTTAAATACAAATTACACTTATACTTATTGGGCTAAGATAGATGACTTACTCACTTCTTCAACTTACTACCCAACTCTCTCAATAGGTGATGTTGGTGGTGGAAATGACCAAACTTCGGGATATAGCACTAATTATTTTGGAACCATTGGTTGGAGTGGGACATCATATGGAACAGATAATCTTCCCTTAGGTAGTAAAACGGGACAAGTCGCTCAAGCTAACCAATGGTATAATATTACATTCACCAGAACGAATACATCTTGTATTTTATATATAAACGGACAAAAGATAAATGCAACACCTATCAATGGTATAAGTGCCGATTACGGAAGTTTTCCAATTGTAAAAATAGGTGGAAGAGCTGGTGCAAAACAATATTTCAGAGGTGCAATTGACGATCTTTCTATCTATAATAGGGCTATTTCTGATGAAGAAGCATTAAAATTATACACCGATGGGATTCCCTGCCCCACTGCACCACCAGTTTCCATCTCTGTTTCCCCTTCACCAATTTGCAAAGGCTCAACCACTGTATTCACCGCAACTAATATACCTGCCGGAGAAACCGTAACCTGGTTAGTTGATGGAAGTTATGTTGGAACAGGTAATCCATTGACCTATACTGCAACAGCATCAGGCAGCAAAACAGTAAGTTTATTAAACTATAGTGCTACTGCAAATTTAGTAATTACCGATATTCCAACTGTTATCATGACAGGAGCTAGGCCTCCTACTTGTGGAAATGCCAGCGATGGTTATCTAAAGTATAAATTAACGAATGCTACATCATATACATTTAATAACAATGGGGTTATAGTTAATGGCATCGGTGGCGGAGATGTTCAATTTACCGGCCTTTCATCAGGAACTTATAAAATGGAGGCTCAAAATGGACCTTGTAAATCGCCTCTAACCATTACTGATTTACAAGCTAGTAGTCCGACTTTTTCAGATGTTTGTGTTAGTAGACTGGGTTTAAAATCAGGTGCTCCCCCTTTCGTTTCATTTGTTGTAAATTATAATAACTATCCTGATGATTTCTATGGTTTTGTTTGGAATGTTACGCGCAATGGAACGGTAATATATACCGGGCCTTTGACTTATGGTAGCATAGCTCAGGCTAAAATTAATTTTGACTTTTTGACTGGGGGGGAAGGCACAGCAACAGCTCCGATAAAGGTGGGTGAGCAATTCATTATTAATGTTTCACCTCTTGTGAATTGTAAGCAAGCGGGTTGTACTCAAAAAATAGAATATTGCCCTTTCACTATACCGATAGTGTTTAATAATCCAAATATTGCTGTTCAATTATTAAATACTTCACCAATCTATATTTGTAAAGGTCCGGGTTCATTAAACCAATTCCCTGTAAATTTAATTACTAATCTTAAAGAATATTGCACTTATAAACCTGGGGATACATATAGTATAGTAGTAACCGATGCACAAAGTAATATTGTAGGCTCTGGCAAAACAGCCATTGGAAGTGTATTAAATTTAGATTTACAAAATTTATCTACGGGTACTTATACTGTTACAGGGTCGTTGGATAATTATACTGGATCAGCTACAGCCACTTTTAATGTTAAAGAAATAAGCCCTGAAAGTGTTGGGCTCAGCGTTACAACTGTTGCTGCAGGTTGTGCAGCAGGTGAAAATCTTTGTATTGGCAAAGCCATTGCAAATATAACAGGGGGTTATGACCTTAATCATGATGTGATATGGCAACAGTATAATGGTTCAAGCTGGACAAATTTAGCAGTAACAGGCAATGAAGTAAGTTTACCTTCCGGTGATTGTAATATTAAACCATTTGTTCAATATCAATACAGGCTATCAGCTACATTTAATACAGGCGTTGCTAATGGCAATACTTGTAATGTATTGTACGAATTTACAATACCTATACAACCAAGTGTAGATAATATTAACCTAAGCTTGCAAATGGGATGCTCACCCGTTATGACTGCGGATATTATTTTTAATGGACAAACTCCACAAACAGGCAATTATAAAATTAATTGGCAATACCTGGATGTAAGCACCAACCTCTATCAGAATTTATTTGAAGAAACAGTTGGTTCTTTTATAGAAAAAGATAAATACATAATACGATCACAATACCCTGATGCTGCATTTAAAAACGGAACTTATCAGGTTTTAATTACTGATGAATATGGTTGTGTGAAGAGTTTTCAAAAATTACTAGAAAAATCTTTGGTGGCAAGAGATTATGGCATTATTTTGAATTGGGGAAGTCCAGAGATAACTCCTCCACCACCCGTTCCGCCAATAACACAACTTGCAGATCTTGCATCCTCCCAAGCTAAATATGATTTGTTTAATATAGTAAGTGAGTGCGTAAAATTACAAAGTGATGGAATTGCACTTACCATTACAGCCCAATGTGAAAATATAGATGATGTATTACATTTTAGTTATCCTCAAAATACTTATCACTATACTTTATATTATTATAACAGGGCAGGCCAATTAACGAAAACCATTCCTCCGGCTGGGGTAAAACCACTGGATAATGCAATAACTCCTTTCTTAAGCGGAAGGGATGTGGTGAGAAATTTTATTCCATCTCACATATTACCAACAAAGTATGAATACAATAGCCTTGGTCAATTGGTTTATCAAAATACCCCTGATGGTGGAACAAGCCGCTTTATTTACAACCTTAAAGGGCAATTACTATTCTCTCAAAATGCCAGGCAACAAGCAGGTAATTCAATTGATCAAAACAATCCTGCCCCAATAGGAGGTGGAGTTGGTGATCCTCCCGGAGACCCCGGGGATCCGGATCAAGATAATACATCATTGTCTTATACTAATTACGATGAGTTAGGTAGAGTAAAAGAAGTAGGAGAAGCAAAAAATAATAAATTGGTGGCATTTACATATTCACCAACTGATTCACCTGTTTCCATAGTACCTGAAAACGAAACATTAATTGCCAATTTGCCTTTAGGCGCTTCCTTACCTAATGGACAGCAACAAACATTTACTGTTTATTCCGACCCTGCTAAAGATCTGCATTATGGCAATGATAATACCGTGCAAAGGAACCTGCAAAACAGGGTAAGTTATACCTATACTATTAATAAAGGTGAAACCGACATCACAAAGGCGGTTTATACTTATTATAGTTATGATGTGCATGGCAATGTAGAATGGATGGTACATAAAATACCAGGCTTGCCTCTAATGTATATGGCTTATGAATATGATTTAATAAGTGGTAAAGTATTAAAAGTAAGGTATAACGAATTTAGTAACGATCGCTTTTATCACCGCTACAGTTACGATGAAGATAACAGGCTTACCAAAGTAGAAACATCTAAAGATGATGTGATATGGGATAGAGATGCTGTTTATGATTATTATTTGCATGGGCCACTTAAACGTGTTGAAATTGGTGAAGATAAAATACAAGGTCTTGACTATGTCTATACCATTCATGGTTGGTTGAAGGGAATAAACAGGCCTAATGGTATCCAGAATGATATTGGCAATGATGGTGCAGGAAATGGATTCTCAACTGATCATTTTGGTATGAACTTAAGTTATTATACCGGAGATTATAAAAGCAGTCCAAATAGTTTTACATTAAATGACGTTATTACCCCTGATCATGATTTATTTAATGGAAATATAACTGCATGGTCAGGCTATACACCTATTTATTCAGATGTTACCGGTTGGGATTATGCTTCCAATGCCTTTAAATTTAAGTATGATAAATTAAACCGAATTAAAACAGGGGATTATTATAATTACATAAATTCCTCAACAGGTGAATGGAAAAAATCACCAAGTTACAGCAACTCCTATACTTATGATGCAAATGGAAACATATTGCAGTTAAAAAGAAATGATCAGGATCCTAATGGTAATCTTATTGATAATCTTACCTACACATATAATTGGGATAAAGATCATAATTTATTGAACAACCAACTTAAAAATGTAACTGATGCTGTTCCGAAACCTGCTAATAGCACCCAAGGCGATATTTCGGGCTCTAATGATTACTTTTATGATGAAATCGGTAACCTTGTTAATGATGCAGCAGCAGGAACCAACATAAAATGGAACGTATATGGCAAGGTAAGTGAAGTGATACCAACTGCCTCCGGCAAACCTTATATTCGTTATGCGTACGATGCCTCGGGCAACAGGATATTGAAAGAAGTACGTAAAACCCAAAATGCGCTGCCTGCTGATATTACCAGTACTTATTATGTAAGAGATGCACAAGGCAATGTGATGGCAACCTATGCCAAAAACGGAACAGAAGGCCTCAAAGTAACCGAACGTAATATGTTTGGATCAGATAGGCTAGGTATAATGAAAGAAGAAGCTTATTTGAACAGTGAAGATGAGTTAACTTTTAAGTGGAAGCAAACTGGAGGGCCAAACACAGCTAAAATCACCAATGACGATAAACCGGTATCCGACCTTAGTGGCCTTGTTAAAGGTAATTACACTTTTAACCTAACCACAACTAATAAAAATGAATTGCTTAGCACTGTTAAGCAGGTAAACATAAATGTTGCAGAAATTCCTATTTCTAAAAAGTACCTTACATTAGGTGGTAACACCTTCATAAACTTTGGCACCAAAGATCAATACACATTAGGTAAAAAAGATTTTACAGCGGAAGCCTGGATTTATGTTGAAAACAACAAAGACATATATTTTTATCCTATTCTGGCAAATCAAATACAGGTAGCACCTGATATTTACACCGGCTTTGTGTTTCTCATTTTTAAAAACAAACTCGCCTTACAGGTCTCTGAAAATGCTGTTCACACCGTATCAGGTGTGCAGACAGTAGATGATATTCCCAAAGGAAGATGGGTGCATGTGGCTGCACAAAAAATCGGTCGTTTTACTAAGGATTTTAAGCTTTTTGTAGATGGAGTGGAGAAAGGTACCGTAGATGGAGCAGGGGCATGGGCGAGCGAATTGCCAACGGGGGATATTAGCGCAGGTGGAGTAGGGGATTTGTTGATAGGAACAAGAAGCTTTAAGGATGGCTTTTTTATAGGTGGCTTAAAAGATGTTCGTTTATATAATCGTTTGTTAAGTGGTGCTGAAGTCAATAATAGCTTTTTGGCAAATGATGTGTCAACGGATGGTTTGATTTTGCAAGCCCCTCTTAATGATGATGCTGAAGTCAACCTTAAAGATAATGCCAATTTTAGTAGCGGTACAATTATTGGCTCCAATTATAAATGGGAGTTTGATGAGTTAGGGATATCGGCAATAAGCCAGAGCAAATTAATTTCCTTACCACTTCAAAAAGTGGTGCTTACGGGCTTCGCTCCGCAGGCTAAAATAGAAGGCTGTATTACCTG
This sequence comes from Spirosomataceae bacterium, assembly GCA_965248855.1. Taxonomy (GTDB): domain Bacteria; phylum Bacteroidota; class Bacteroidia; order Cytophagales; family 172606-1; genus CBDFKQ01. The sequence continues at coordinate 132,966 of CBDFKQ010000007.1, forward strand.
TGAGCAATTAAAAAAGACTTATCATGACTTTGTGGTCGCAAATGGCGAACCAGCATTACAAAATCAAACCCTGATCACCACATATTTAAATAATGTTTTAGGAACTACCTACCAAGATTCACAAATCAAATCGGCAGTTGATAATTGTAAAATCACAGAACAATATCTCAATTTAACAGGCAGCACTTACATAAACTTCGGCACAAAAGATCAATACACGTTATTTAAAAAGGACTTTACTACAGAAGCTTGGATTTATGTAGAAAACGATAAAGACGTATATTTCTATCCTATTCTGGCAAATCAAATTTCGGTAGCAACTGATACTTACACCGGCTTTATGTTTGGCATTTTTAAAAACAAGCTTGTCTTACAAGTCTCTGAAAATGCTGTTCATACCGTAGCAGGAGTGCAGACAGTAGATGATATTCCAAAAGGAAGATGGGTGCATGTGGCCGCACAAAAAATAGGACGTTTTAGTAAGGACTTTAAGCTTTATGTAGATGGAGTTGAGAAAGGGATCGTGAATGATGGGCCAGGGATATGGGGGAGTGAATTGCCAACGGGGGATATTAGTACAGGTGGGGTAGGCAATTTGTTGATAGGAACAAGAAGCTTTAATGATGGTTTTTTCGTAGGTAATGTATCCGATGTAAGCCTTTATGATGGGTTATTAAGCCCTGCAGAATTAATGAACGGATACAAAGGCATTGATCCAGTTAATACTGATAATTTTTTACTACGGGTAAAATTAAATGAAACTGCCGGAAATACAGTTACTGATTATTCAAAATATGGTGTGCAAGGGCAAATACAAGGAACTGGCTACAGCTGGCAAAGCGGCACGGATTTTTTTGGTGGTTACTTACCTCTTACACTTTGTGACATCAGACCGGAACACAACTATACCTACCTCTGGACGCAAAAAGAAGGCCCAGGGCATGCTATTATTAATGACAAAACAAGCTTATTAGCCTCAGCAGAAGGGTTGAAGGAAGGGAGTTACACATTTACCCTTACAGCCACTGACAATGATGGAACAGTTAAAAGCAGTGATGTAAAAGTAAACGTTGCCCCGGCCAACGGCCAGACTGATATTATTACCGACAGTAACGATGGCCAAATTGTATACGGCACAACCGCTGCCCTTGCTTCCACTGCAGCCACCAGCGTGCCTTACAGAAGGAGTATAGGTTTAAAAGCTTACGAACTTAAAGACCATTTAGGGAACGTACGCGTAACTGTGAGTGACCAGAAATTTGACTTTGGTGATGCGCTTATATTAAGTTATTCCAACTATTACCCATTCGGTATGGAAATGCCGGGGTTGAGTTGGAGTTTGGGTTTGTACCGTTACGGGTTCAACGGGAAGGAAAAAGATCCCGAATTTAATGGCGACTACGATTATGGTCTCAGAATATATGATAGTAGAATAAGTAAATTCTTAAGTGTGGATCCATTATTCAGAGACTTTGCATGGAATAGCCCTTACGCATTTGCGGAAAATGACGTTATTAGAAATATTGATTTAGATGGAGCGGAAAAACATCCATATCAACATTTACCTCAATGGCAACAAAATATAATTGAAGTATTTGATGGTTCTAAAAAAGGTTTGAAACAGCTTGTCCATGATTTAGCACCAATTAGACCTGCAGATGAAAATGATGCACAAACTTTACCTGAGGCATGGGATAGGATAAAAAATATTCCAAAAAATATACAAGGTATTCCTGCAAATTTGAAAGAAGTATATACAAATGGATCATTAGAGGATAGGTCAAAAGTTAGCTTTGAGATAGTGGGAACAATATTTGCTTTATCAAAGGGAAAGCCAAATTCAACTCTTAGTGGGTTTAATGCTGTTCGCGCAGGATTTAATGCAAAAACGCGTATTGTTACCTTTTTAAATAGAGTCAAAAATATTAAAAATGAAGTTAAGTTACCTGATGGGTTTGAAAAAATCACAGTTAATGGTAGCAAGGCAGAGGTCTTCAAATTAAAAGGTAAAAATGAATTCATTTCACCAGATTTAGATAGTCATATTGGAGGTATTTGGAAAAAAGCTTTAGGAAAAGCCGAGAACTTGTTTAAAAAGGAAACCAGACAAGGGTCGTATAACGCTGATTTATCTAAACGTTTAGGAGATTAATAATGAGAAAATATAAAAAACGATTTTATATACCAATTACAAAATATAATCCAACCTTTAGGGATGCGAATGGTCTTTATCAAAAAGAAGAATGGACCTCATACTTTGACATAGGTAAAACTTTTAATAATATTTTTTTAGAAAAAAAAGAATATGAAGACTTTGAGAAACTATATATTGA
>CBDFKQ010000008.1:0-116143 GCA_965248855.1 Spirosomataceae bacterium
TGATGTCAATTTCATAATTATATTCTTTTTCTTCTTTATTACATCGATCAATATAATTAAAGGCAAGATAAATAGCTTTAACCTTTACGCTTAATAATTTATTATAATCAGTCTCTAAAATAGATAAATTACCAGGGAAGTAGTCTACACTAATATTCTCCTTGGTAGTATCTTCAAAAATAGCAATTAACCTTATTTGTCTGATAGCGCCAATAACTACTTTGTCATTTATGGAAATAATTAAATTCAAGTTTTTTTTGCTTTGGGCATTTATAAAATTAAACGAGAACAAAACCATTAATACAAAAAATATTTTTTTTTTCATCATTTTATTATTTTTTCTACAGCTTGAGGAGTTAAGGTAATTGCAGGTACAATTGCCCCTCCAAAGAATATTGCTATTCCTGAAGAAGGATGACTTATGGTAGTAGTCCCATCCTCGTTCCTGCGTGCTGAGGTCGCTCCTAATGGGCCTGTAATAATATTATATCCATATTTTGGAAATACTTTTTGATCAGCACCTGAAGGTTGTTCAGCATCATGAAAATAAACTTGACCATCCTTAAGTATTGTTCCATTAACATGTGAATGCACTGTAGCCTCTACTTCTCCACTAGTCGCTGGAAGAATTTCATTAGCTACTAATTCATTCTTTGAATTTATAAAAGCTTTATCGCCTGACTGTCCTCTAATAACCGTTCCATCTTTCATTACCATTGAAGATTCTCCATGCATACCTCCTTCAGTATCGCTAGTTGTTGTTGCTTTAGTTCTGCTTAATACATTTAAAGATTCTTTTAAGGCTACATTACTTGGTAACTTAATGGCAGAGTTTACCTTACTCGCATCTTCCACAATACCACCAGATTTCTTTAAATCCTTAACTGTTTGTTTGTCTGTTACTATAAATTTCTGACCGTCTTCTTTCTTATCTGTCCCAACTTTATTGCCTTTTTGATCATACAAATCTCCCGGCCACATTCCGTCAGGATCCGTAAAGCGCATTGGGTTATCGAATGCGTATGTATAAGGCGACCATCTTCTGCCTTTTTCTGCCAATGGATCAATACTGTTCCATCTACCCAGCGCAGGATCATACATCCTAGCCCCATAATCATTTATATTCAATCCAAAATCACTTACCAATTCTTTCCCATTATATTTACGATTATCATCTGGCGTACCTCGTTTCTCTATGCCCGATAAGGCCAAACCGAAAGCATCGTAATGATTTTCCTGAACGATGAGAGATTCCCTGATCTGCAGATCAATATCATCAAACCAGACAGGGGTATCACTTTCATTCACCACCATCACCTGCACATAACCGTCATCGGTAGCAGTGTAATCCAATTGCAACAAACTTGAGCAATTCCCCCGGCTTGCTGCCGTTACTAATCTCTTGTCGCTGCCAATATAACGCATATCCTTGTCAAATACAATATACATGATATACGCTTTGATTACCTGACCGTTAAAGGAAATTCCGTTTAAGAAGTTTGTTATCGGTGCCTGTAAGCCTACACCCAAAGTACTGATCTGGTTTGCAGTCGGATCCAAACCAGTTGATCCGGCTGCTGATTTTAACAAACCAAAACCGATTGTTTGGAGGAAAGTATTGGTAAGGTCGTTCCTCCAGGCAGTAGGTTTGCTTAAATAAACAGGCCTTGCAGAGAAAGTAAGGTTGTCGCCTCTTGTAATCTTTCTTGTCATCCATGGGCCAATGGGATTGTTCTTGTCTGTTTTGGCAGAATAGTTACCCGTACAGGCCTGTCCGTTATCCCTTGTTTTTAAATACTCCGCATTCCACTGCCCTGTTTCTGCCGGAAGGTTTACGTCTTCCATGGTTGCGGCAAAGTGGTTGTTGTTTCCCTGCCTGAAAGACACCCTTAAATTTCCCAAATGGTCTTTATAGTGGTATTCATATACATGCACCTGTTTGTTTAATGCGGCAGGGGTAAGTACCCTCCCTTCAGCACTCGGGAAAAACTGCAGTTCACCCGACTCATACACAAAACCATTCACATAACTTGTTTGTTTTGTTACACTGCCCTGAACGGTTACATTGCTTTGCAGTTTGGTTCCCGAGGCATCATATATATTATCAATCTGATTCTTATTTACCCACAGTATGGTTTCGGGCAGGTTCAAATGATTGTATTTAATGGAGCCGATATCTTTATTGTCATCCCTTGTTAAACTTCCGTTTTCATCGTAATCATAGTGGATTTCACTTGTTCCGCTTATTACTTTATCATTTACTACTGTCCTGTCGGCCCTGTAAAAATCATCGGCAACGGCATCACCCGGTTTTACATAGTCCGAGTTATCGGTAACTGCCTGTAAGCGGTTGCCCTTGTATGTGTAATAAAGCATGTCGACAAATGCATATTTTTTTACTCCGGTGGTAATGGCGGCTAAATTATATCTGGGCAGGGAGGTGATATTTCCATTGTCGTCATATCTGGCCGCCGTATAAAAACTTTCCGTATTGTTGTTATAATTTGCATAATTGGCTTCCCCCAGGCGGTTAAGGCCATCATAGTTATAAGAGAATAACCGGCCGGCACCCGAAACAGAACTGCTGAAGTACTGTGCCGAAATATTCCCGTTGTACTCATAAGCAAGGCTCATGGAAAAAAGCTTGCCCCCCATGCCACCCATCCATCCCCTGATGTTGTAATTATAATTTATTTGGTCTAAGGCATTGTTTAAGTTCTTATTGAGCAGTTGCCCCAGTGAATTGTATTTATAGGTTCCGACTTCTTCTTCATTTTCCCCGTCTACCTGCATGGTGGTTTTAAGTACCCTGCCTGCGTGGTCGTAGGTGCTTTTATTGAGGATGGATTTTGAAGCAACGCCTCCCTGCCTGTTGTGGAAGGTTCTGTGCTCAAGTGCCTTGCCCGAAAAATCATACAGGGTGCAGTTTAATTCGGTACCTCCCATGATATTACCGGATTGCGTTTGTACCACTCTGCCGTATTTATCATAAAAAGGGATGTTCCAAAGGAAACCGTCCGGTACTTTTGCCCTGATTTCATTTGTGGGGTTGAGGATCAGGGTTTTTGAACCGGTGGCTTTGCCCACTGCCCTAAACTTATCTGTAGGGTAACCGATAATATCTATGTTGTTGTTAATGTCAACAAATTTAACATCATCGGCATCATTGCCGTTGTTGTTAAAGTCATAATCATCATAATAACTTACGCTTTGAACGGCAAGGTTTGTACTCGGGAAAACAACGGTTGTATAGCCGTGGGTTGTGCCCGCCAATCTGGTTTCAAACAGATTACCCGTCTGTCCGCTTAAAGTTAAAGCAGTCTGTATATCCGCCCCGGTTCTGCTGTCTGTATACAGGCCGCTCATTACATGCCTTGAAAAAGCATCGTATTTTACAAAACTCCATTCCTGCCTTGTTTTTTGTGCTGCATCTTGGCTTAAAACCAACCTGTCGGCCAAATCATATACCATAGAGGTAAGCCCGCCGCCGGGTACCCGTTTTTCAATGAGCCTGTGCCTTTCGTCATAGTCATAGGTAAAAAGCCAGTTGGTTGTAAAGTCTCCCGTATAACCTATGATATAAGTATTATTTGTCAGAACACTTGCCGGATTATTATTGGCCATGGGCGGCAACACAAACCTTAAGTTACCAAAGTCATCATAGATATAATCTGTTTCTATCCAGTCGGAGATCGCTTCGCTGCCCGGCGTTTTTTGTGCTTTTTTACATACCACCCTCCCTTCCTTGTCTTTGTATTCTCTTGTAAGTACTCCTTTCTCATCTTTTGTTTCACTTACAAAGAGTTGCCCTTCGGTATTGGTGGCATCAGTGCCCTGATAAAAGCCCGTTGCATCAGCCGCACTTGCTGCGGTCCCGGTGTCAAAGTTATAGGTCCACAGCCTCACTTCTCCTGCCGTGTTGGTGCGTTCCAGTTTCCTTACGGAAGGATTGGTATTGTTGTAATTGCCTGTTTTGTCAATGAGTTGCCAGGCAGTCCCCGGTGCACCCTGTTCAAGCACTCTGTTTAAAGGGGATGCTTCAAAAATGGTTTCTGCAAAGGGGGCATTGTCTCTTACCACATCTGTTCTTGCCGTATTGACATAAAAGTCCTGTTGCATGCCGCCTGTTCCCAAAGCATTTGTTTTATAGGCACCTGTTGTTTCACCCGAAACATAAGGCAGGTATTTTTTTGGTTCTCTCCCGAAAGCATCATATTCAACCGGCTGCACTATGTCTTTTTTATCGGGGCTGCCCTGGGTAATTACCGATTGCAAGGGCCTTCCCAAGCCGTCAAAATAAGTGGTCTTTTGGCTTTGCTGGATTACATTCAAACCCGCCAGTTGTGCTTCGTCCGTAACGGGGACCAATATGGTATTTTCTGTTACATAATTATAATCATTGCCCGCATTGGTTCCTCCGGGTATGGTACCCAAAGAAGTAAGGCCCGGATCGGCATTAACCGGAAGAGCTTGTGAGGTAACCATATAAGGCATGGTTCCTGCCGCTACCGAAGCAAATAAGGTAAGTATTTGGGTTTTGTCTGTAGGGAAACTTTGTTGTACCGCTCCGTTTAAAGAAACGGTGATATTGCTCCCTGTCCTTGCTATTCTGACGACATCTCCGGTGATTAAAGGAGGCAAAACGGCTTCTGTTATGGCAAAGGTTTCTGTTAATGTTGTGCTTAAGGCCGGGTCTTTGACTGTATAAGCCACTGCCCGGCCGGCATTCATCAAACCAAGCCGGAAGTGCATGCCGGTGTTGTCTCTGTTTACATATTCTACCCATCCGTCTTTATTCGCAAGGATTTGGTTTAAAGCGCCTGCGGTGGCCTGAGCTGAAGTTGCCGTTTGGGCAAGGCTGCCGTCGGACAATAAATTGGCATTGTTTGTTGCAAGGGGTAAAGTGGTATTGCCCTGACCGTTCCAGGCTGCCTTATTACCCACTCCGTAAGTGTAATTCTTGGTGTTGCCTGCTTTGTCGCTCACTGTAACCGTATAATCACCCGCATGAAGGCCGTTGCGGGTATCTCCCACAAAACCGTCTGACCATTTATAATCATAGGGCCCCACGCCGCCTCTTGCATGCACATTCATCTGAGAACCTACAAGGCCTTCATTGTTTATTTGTTCGCTTACGTAGGCCGAAAGAGGGGTACACGCAGTGAAGGAAGTAAACATTGGACTTATAACCCATGCATCCCTTTCGCTCCCCAAAGCATATATGCTTGAACTTCCGGGAAGTTCAACGCTCCAGGGGGAGCCGTTAACAGAGCACACTACGTCATTAACAGTGACTTCTATCATATACCGGTCTGTTCCGTTCGTATTATATTTCTTGCGTTGCACCCTCAGTACATCGCCAAGATTTGCCGGGATAGCTATAGAACTTTGGATGGATTTATTATAATATAAGTAAAAGACTCCGCCTGCAATAAAGGCACCCAATACCGGGCTTGAGGTATTCTTATCCAACAGTGAAACGCCAAAACCCTGTGAACCGTCATATACATATTCTATCCATCCTTCAGTGTAAGGAGGAATAAAGGAATTGGAATAGGCATGGCTAAACGTGGCACCACCACCGGAAACGATATTTTTGACCGGTTCCCAAATGGCCTGGTTACCTGACAGGCAGGTATTGGTCATTGATTTGCCTTGTGCATCCGTAACCCTGATTTGATACCGGGTCCCCGGTACAGGGGAAGTAAAGACAAGTGTGTTGCTGACGGCAGGCGAAGGCAGGGTTGTCCAGGCATTATTAACAAACCGTTCCCATTTATAACCGCCTCCCGCAAGCTCAAGGCCTCCTAAAACTGAAATACGAAGGTCTTTGCCGGTAGTTAAATTGGCTCCCCCCCGGCCACAGTCAAGCCGGGGGTATTCTGCCGTTAATGACATGGGACCACAAAAAGAAACGGTTACCGGCACGGATCCGATCATCATCACATTGATCGGATCCGTATAAACGCCCAGGTTTTGACTGCAATCGTTTGAAGGGCATGCAGGGCTTGTGACAGCAGCACCATTTATTTTATAAGTAATGACACTCTCACCCGGTGCATTGATACTTCTTTCTACACTGAGAATATCACTGTCTGATGTGGCAGAAAGTATAATATCCCTTGGTGAAAAATGAATTAAACCGTCACTATTCCTTTGAAAACCAAGGCGTTGATAATTTCTCCAATTGTAAGTAAAGCCTACTGTCATCCCTGTTTTTATATCCCCTGCTTTAGCACTAAAGCTTCCGCTTTCTCCGGGTTGCAGGGTATTAAAGGAAACGTTCATGCCAAAAACCTGATCTGCGTTCCAAACAACAGGACCGGTGCAGGTCTGTCCGGAAACCTTTAAAAAAGGCAGCAGAAAAAAGAATAACAATATATATTTTTTCATAATGTTTAAGGAAAAAGTAATTTTATAGTATTTGTTACCGGGATTTTAATTAAGGCTGACCTTTATAATGGTAATTATAGTTTTTGATGATGTTGCCGTCCCGGTCTTTGGCATGCTTTAATCTTTGGAAAGCATCGTATTCAAAGTAGGTGGTGATGTTATTTTCATCAGTTTTGCTCGTCATCCCGATTAAGGGGGCGTAGGTATAAGTGGTCATTTGAGCCCCTATAGGATAAAGCCTTACTTCATCAATTTTCATCCCATTACCGCCTATGGTGGTATTGGATGAAATAATAGTATCAACCAATGTCCAGGGTGAAGAACCTTTTTGAAACCAATAAGTAAGATGATAATTTCCGGGGGATGGCAATAAAACCGGGTAAGAGGTTGAATAGCTTTTTTGCCCGGTTTTTCCGCCGGGAACATCATAACCAAGAAATCCAATTTCAAAACCTTCGTACAGCACTTGTTGAGGAGTGGCATTCTTTATTTCTGCAACCGGATATAGATTATCCCATATATATGAAATGGGGGTATCATTTGTTTTCTTTTGAAAAATTAAATTCTTTCCACTATAAGAAAAAGACATTTTTTGTTGGTATCTGTCTTTGGGTGGTAAAACACTTGGGAATACCGGCATAAAATCCGGTATCGGCTTAGATATTTCAAGAGTGTTATAAGATTCCAATAAGGAATTTGATGAGTACACATTATAATTCCCTTTGATAATTTTAGCGTTTTTTTCATCCTCGCCGTCCTTATACACCTTTGTAACAGATTCAATTACTTGGTTATGGTTGTAACGGCTCAGCATATTACTAATGTGGGGATCCGTCTCATTGTTATAATCTAATGCGTAGGTATGATTTGTTATAAGGTTTATGCCGTCACTGGTATGTTCATCTATCCGGCTCAGCTGCATATGGCCTTTATCATTGGGATCGTAGGTAAAATACTTTTTATTTATTGTAAATTTTGAAGGGTCATTTTGGTTAAAAATAGTTTCAGTGGAATATGTATTTTTAATCCATGAACAAGCGATAGGATAATAATACATATAAAATTGACAAGTAATGTGGTCCCAAAAAAGCATCTGTCCCCCTGGTTCTATCATTAACCCCTTTACATACTCTGGTTTACTACGCTCATAAACGTAATAAACTTCACTAATGGGCATCCAATTATATTTATCATATTTATATTCAGCCTTGGATTTAAGTTTTCCATTGAGTATCCAAGGTAAAGAAGGAATGTTGGGTATTCTGTAACCATAAGTAAAAACCAAATCTACTTCGTTATTATATTGGTATATTGTTTTTCCATTTATTCCGTCTGTAGAATTTAATTCTATAACTTTGTCATAACCAATCGGACTGCCTTGCGCCGAGTTGCCCAGCGGTATGGTTCCCCCCGATAAAAATTCCCAATAGCGTACCGTTCTATTATTTCTCCCATCCCCGAGCGGTTCAAGCACAGAAGTAAAATACCAGGGTTGTATAGGGGTCATTAATTTTCCAAAGGAGTGATATTTACCATCTCTGGCAATTTCACCATACTGATATTCCATTATTTTATTTACTGCATCACTGCCTCCGTCCGAATGCGTTATTTTTTTTATTCTCATTCCTCCCCCTGGCGAAGTGATTCCATGCACTCCGTCTACTGCTGAATATAACAAAGTTATGGTACCAATTGCTTCAGGAACAGGAGAATAATTATCTCTTGGAAGTATTGCCTGTAAAATGTATTGACCAGGTTTTATATCAATTTCTATTTCTTTTCTCCTTAAAGTAGTTGATCCGTTAACATAAGTTAGGTCACTTGGATCATATAAAAAATCTCTAGCATTAGGGTTATTAGAAGATAAATCCACACTCCTTAGCCGGAAGTATATAGAACCGCTGGGCCACTGAGCCACATCGCAATTAAAACAATTGAATTCAACAATTAATTTGATAGATCCCGGATTAATTCCGGCTGGTATAGTTATATTCTGATCCCCGGAAGAATAGGAAGCGTCCTGATTTTGATTAAACCTTGAAAATGATGCTTGTACATTATAATCTTGAAAGACATTTATATCGTTGTAATCATTGGCTTCGAATAAAAAAGTAGTATTCCCACCTGTAGGATAGATTATTTTTTCTAAGGATGCTGCCATTACCTTGGTTGGTTCAGCCTTGCGATTTGCCCCCGGTATAGTATACCAACCGCCTGAGTTGACCTGCAGGGGATACCCACCATACAATGGCCCTGTATACGACGGAACCAGAGAAGTATTATTACTGCCATTATTAAACCCCCAATAGTCCTTTGAAAAAGAAGTTTTGGGCGGTAAGCTTAGTTTATTATATATAAATTTATAGGGGGGCTTTCTGTCTTCGATTATGGAGTCTAACCTAAGCCTTTTACAATCATAAGGCTGCTGGTCAGAAAGTGCATGGGACCCATCAACAGAGCTCAAAAAATAGGAAGTAAATAAATCAAAACTTTTTATTGTGTTTGAACCTGATACAACTATTGTCTTTAACCTGTAAGGTTTTTCACTATCAGCAACCCCTGCATCATCTGGCATTAAGTCTTCCCTTATTTCACCCCGCACAAATCCAATCCCTCCGCCCCTAAACTGAATGTCTGTTAAATACTGCGTTTTATAATGCAGCGGAGCTGAATAAGTTTGCTGCCCCGGGCCTCCATTATAACTATCACTTTGTGAGAATGCCAACTGGGAAAGATGCTTATAAGGTTTATAATGAAAAGTTATCACCTCGCCGGAAGGTGATTGAATATAATCAAGCCACCAGCCGGAAGACCATTCTGAACCTAAGTAATCCTTGGTGGTTTCCTCATTGGAAAAATAATAAATCGTCCCATCTTCTAATACAATTTGCCAATTATCTATTAAATACCCATTACCTATCCGTCCACTTAATGAATATTTGATTTCCATTTTTTGTTTACTTATTACATGTACAAGGCCATCTTCGTCTAAAACAAATTTACCGCTTAAGCCCGCAACATTAAAATGATAGATATCGGGGTTGGTATCATATGTGCGTTCACCCTTATAAAGAAAAATATTTGAATAATCCTTCGGCACACCATTATATTTCCATTTGCTGCATGATATTGAAGGGTTATTGCTTGCTGCTATTGGATCATAAAATGCCCCGACCTGAAGATCCCCGGAAAATCCATTATCACTTGTAATGTCGGGGATCTTCCATGGTTTTTTAATATAGCCCCAGTCTAAAAAATCATCGTCCCCCATAACAGTTTTGGTAATCATTCCCCCTGCATTTAAGGACCAGCCCATTCCGATCCATGATGATTCTTCATCTACCCGTATTCCCGAAGCATGATAATCAATGCTTATCGGCAGTCTCAAATCACCTGCCGAAATAGTGTATATTGGTATACTGATGCTTGGTATGCCAGTATAAGGACTAACGGGTATTTCACCAAACTTACCTAATGAAACCGCATTAGGAGATGGGGGAATAACTAAAGGGGGTGTAAAAGCTGGCTTTGTTTGTGCAAAAGAATTACTTGTAATCAGAAAAACAAAAAAAATGAATACGACAGACTTTTTTTTCATAAATAATTGTATAAATTAAAATAAATAATTTTTGTTAAAACCCCCTAACCATAGTTCCACTCAAGCCAGTCCTGAGCTTGCTTAAGTCTAGGGCACTCCATCCGGAAGTATTGAGTTTAAAGCTTTCCAGTTTCTTCAAATTAGAAAGCCCTTCAGGAACATTGTCTATTTTATTGCCCCATGCATTTAAATCTTGTAGTTGGGTTAACTGGTTCATTTCATTGGGTAATTTGGTGAGTTTATTGTTGCCAATGTTTAAAAACTTAAGTTTGCTTACCTTTCCTATTGATTGTGGTAAAGATGTGAGCAAGTTGCCTTGCAAATCCAAACTTTGGAGTTCTTTTAAGCCAGAGAGGTCAGCAGGTAAACAGGTCAGCTGGTTTCCACTTAGTTTTAACTTTTCAAGCCCTTTAATATGAGTGATTTCATTGGGCAGTGATTTTAGGATATTGCTTTGCAAATCAAGGCTTTTAAGATTATCCAAATTGCCTATACTTTTTGGTAAGCCTTCCAGCTTATTGCCCCCAATGTGCAAGGTTTTTAATTTCTTTAGCCCCGGTATTTCAGGCAAACTGCTGATAAGGTTTTCAGGTGCTTGCAGGTTTTCCAGATTGGTAAGTTTATTGATGCTGGCAGGGAAAGTACTTAGTTTATTGCTTCCTATACTTAGGCTTTTTAAATTAGTTAGCTTTTCTATTGAATTAGGCAAACTGCTTAACGTGTTGCCTCCAGCTTGCAGGTTGCTTAACTTTTCCAAACCTCCCAAGCCTTCAGGTAAATTGGTTAGTTTGTTTAAACCAATATTTAAATGTTCCAAGTTTTTAAGATTTCCAATTTCTTCCGGTAAAGCTGTGAGTTTGTTGTTGCCCGCATTAAGTACCTGCAAATTCTTTAAGTCGCCGATCTCTTTGGGGAAAGAGCTTAGCCCGTTGTTGTTTACATGCAGTTCCTGCAGGTTTTTAAATTTACCGATATCCGGCCCCAGTTCTTTTATGTTGGACAGTGAAAGTTTATAAACACTTTCCGGATGCTTTAAAGCAGCTTCCAAACTTTCAAAAGTTTTTGTTACTTCCAATTCTTCTTTTTTCAAGAGCCCTTTAAAGGAAGCAGACCTTATCTGCAGGTCAGGCAGCTTAAGGGAATCTATTTCGGCAGGGACTGAAGTGATTTTATTATTTACGATTTGCAGGCTTTTAAGCTTTTTTAACTTAGCTAGGCCAGTAGGTAAAGAATCCACCTGGTTTTCAGAAAGCTTAAGTACAACTAAATTGGGCAGTGAAAGTAGAGCAAGGGGAAAATGTCTGAATTTATTATTGCTTAAATCAAGCACCTGAAGATTTTTAAGGGCTGAAATCCCCGGAGGTATATGATCAAGTGCCGTATAATTGAGTTCAAGCACCTGCAGGTTTTTAAACTTTAGTATTTGATCGGGAAAACTTCCGATTGAATCACATAAAGCAAGCTTATAAACCTTTAAAGGATTTTTGGAAGCTTCACTTAAAGAAATGAAAAGGTTTTTATTGGTTAACTCCTCAAGAGATAGGAGCTTGCCTTGGGAATAGCTTTTAGTAAAGCAGAATAAAAAGCACAGCCATACAAGGGCAATTGCTTGCAAATAAATTTTTTTCATATGTCGGGAAAGTAGTTATCAATGAACCCAAGGCAACAGGTTACCAAAAGGTTCTTAAAAAGGAATTATAATGATTTGACTTTAACGCAAATAAATTTTTCAGGCGGCAGAACCGGGAAGAAAAGGACGTTAAATAATAATAAATTAATGGGTTGCGTGATGGTAATGCAATATTATCATCAAACCCACACATTAACAAATTTCTTACATGAATATATCAAAAATTAATGCCTGCTTAACATCAAAAAAAATTACTTAAAATTCTAAGATGCAGGTTTCGTTTATCTCAAACGCTTATACAAAGATAACAATTTAATTAAATATTTAAAATAATTTAATTAAATATTTAAAAATAATTCAAGTAATTTCTTTTTATATCAGGTAATTACTTAAATATTACCTTAATATTTCTACCCGATCCTTTAAACTTGCCTCGCTTTTTTTGAATCGTGCCATTATTGGTTTTTTTATTTCGTCTTTATAAGGATTGTTTTTTCATTAAGCAATCAAAAATATTAATTTTGAGAATTGAAAAAAAAAATCCGGAATGAAATTTAAAGACTTTAAATAATCCTGATCATAAAAAAATTTAAATGCAAAATACCCTATACGATGTTTTTATTATTGGCGCAGGGCCTATTGGTTTGGCTTGTGGTATAGTGGCAAAGAAAAAAAACCTTAATTATATAATAGTAGAAAAAGGTTGTTTGGTTAATTCACTATACAATTATCCACTTGGAATGGCTTTTTTTTCAACTTCCGAGCGCCTTGAAATAGGTAATATTCCTTTTGTATCAATTAATCCAAAACCCATGCGATCTGAAGCACTTGAATATTACAGAAGGGCTTCGCAATCATCCAATTTAAATATTCGTTTGTTTGAAGAAGTAATTGAAATTGTTAAAAATGAATCTTATTATACTATTAAAACTGAAAAGGAAAGTTACAATTCTATCGCTATTGTAATTGCAACCGGTTTTTATGGCATCCCGATTAAATTAAATATTAAAGGAGAAGATTTCCCAAAAGTTACTCATTATTATAAAGAACCACACTTTTATGCGGGAATGAAAGTAGTTGTGATAGGTGCAAATAATTCGGCGGTTGATGCTGCACTCGAAACATATAGAAAGGGCGCAGAAGTAACAATGATTATTAAAGGTGCCGGAATTGGTTCAAGGGTTAAATATTGGGTAAAGCCGGATATTGAAAATAGAATTAAAGAAGAATCTATCATTGCATATAATCATTCACAGTTAACTGAAATAAGAGAAAAAGAAGTTGATATTTCAACTCCGGAAGGAATAATTACCATTCAAAATGATTTTGTAATTGCAATGACAGGTTATCAACCTGATTTTAATTTTCTTGCAAAAACCGGTATAAAACTTTCGGACGATGAAAAACTATATCCCGATTACGATAAAAATACACAGGAAACTAATTTGAAAAATATTTATCTGGCAGGCGTTGTTTGCGGAGGGATGGATACACATGTTTGGTTTATAGAAAACTCCAGGATACATGCCAAAACGATTATGAATAATATTGAAAAGACAATTTTCGGTATTGCGCCTTAAATTAAAATTTCATTATCAACCAATGAAAACCAAAAAATAAGATTTGTAAAAAATACATCCACACCGCTAACGGGTTTTCTTTTTTGAATGGTAAAATATAAAAAATGAATTGCATTAAAAAGGAAATGATAAACCAGGCTATGTAATTTTGTAAAGGGATTACATTTAACTTCCAATGCCAAAAATCTTGTAAAATCGCAACGGGTTCAATTAAAATATCCAGAGCTGTTAATAAAATCGAAGCAAATATCGATTTGACAATAACAATAAGGACATTTTTATTATTACTACTATTAAATAGTAATTCAACTAATGTTCCGGTACAAATTATCAATACCAACCAATTCAATCCTATCGTTAAAGGAACTTCCCATAATTTTATTCCCAATCCTAATCCGTATTCATAAAAGCCGAAAATTTTTCCTGTTTTAACTCCGACAATTTCAATTATAAAGCCTGAAATAAAAATAAATGAACAAAAAAAATAAAAAATTTTATTTTTATCTTTTTGAAAAAAAATTAAAATAAATGAATTAAAAACAAGGTGAAAGGGAGTAAAAAATTTAAAATATATTGAAGTGTCTGCAAAGTTTAAACCTATAAAGCCTGCTGCATACATAGCAGATATTAAATATAAAACCGGTCTTTTTAAATCGCTCGTCCTTTCCATCGATTATTACCACTGAGTTTTAAATAAATGGATTTAAAAAGAATAATAACAATGCTTATTATTTGTAAGGGATGAAATAAGATATTATAAAAAATATTTTGATTGCTCATTTTAGAAATTAAAATTTTAATTGCAATAATTAATGCAATGATCAAAAGCACAATAATTTTAGAGAAGATAAAGCTTGAATAAAAACCGGAAATCGATAAAACAAAAAAGGATGCGAGGAAAATGTTATTTCCAAAACCTGATATAAAATTTTTAGAAAATCCATTTATGCTTTCCCAATAGTTTTTATACATTCTGCATTTAATCAAATTATTTGCCAAGTAAACAGCCCCGGTTAATTTTTGTTTTTTAATTAACTTCATTATCTCAATATCCTCAGTAATTACATTTCTTACCTGATGGTGAAATAAATGTTGTTGATATATTTCATTTTTAAATACCATACATTGTCCGTTTGCTGCAGCCATAGTTGGAAATGGAAGTTTGTAGACCCATTTTAAATTCAATAAGGAAAGTAAAATGTAATGCATAGTGGGCACAACTATTTTTTCACCCACCGAAACCATTATTTGATCAGGAAAAACAGAGAGCAGGGACAAATTTCTATTTTCAATTTCATTTAAAATACTTTCAAAAAAATGTTCATTTAATTCTACATCTGCATCTAAAAAGAATAAATATTTACCGGTAGCATTTTGTGAAAGTTGATGGCATGCCCAATTTTTTCCTAACCAATCTTGAGGTAAGGGCATTGAATTGATTAATTTACATCTGGTATTTTTTTTTATATAACTTTCTACGAATGCCGAAGTTTCATCTGTAGATTCATCGTTTAATATAATCAGCTCATAATTAAAAAAATTTTGTTTTTCAAGACTTTCAAATAACTTTGGCAAGTTTCGAGCTTCATTTCGAGCAGGAATTAATATAGAAATAAAGGTTGTGGAAGTAAAAGTACTTTTTGGTAAACAGGGACGATTATAAAAATTCAGTATCGTAATTAACAGCCTGAGAAGTAAAAATATTATGGTATAAATTTCAATAAATATCACAATCGAATTAAATTAAAATTTATAAAGAAGGATATGATAGTATATAATGTTACCATAAATGTTGATAATGATGTGGCAGAAGATTTTATACAATGGATGCAAAATACACATATTCCTGATGTGATGATTACAGGCCAGTTTTTATCTTATAAAATGTTGAAATTATTAAGTGAGGAAGATAACGGAGGCACTACATTCGCCATTCAATATTTTTTAGATAAAATGGATAATTTTGATCATTACCAAACTTTTCATGCAAAAAGATTGCAAGGGGAAGTAAAAGCACGTTATGATGGAAAATATGTTGCTTTCAGAACCGTTTTAGAAGTCCTTCATCAATCATCATAATATATTTTCAATCTTAAGTAATTTGAAATTACAATTTTGATAAATACAAATTCACTTCATCCTTACTCATTGCCACATTTATCCATTCATTATCAAAAGCAGGATTGTACTTTTTATAAAATTGAATGGCAGGTTCGTTCCAATCCAACACCTGCCATAAAATTCCACTGCAATTTGTTTTAATCGATTCATCAAGCACAGCATCCATTAAATGCCTGCCTATTTGTTTTCCACGATATTTTTCATTCACAATAATATCTTCAAGGTATAATCGTTTTCCTTTCCAGGTAGAATATCGAAAATAATAAAGTGCCATTCCTACTACTTTTTCATTTGCAAGTGCTACATAACAGCCATATAAAGGGTTTTCTCCAAAACCATCTTTCAAAAGTTGCTCAGGGGTGTTTGTAACTTCATGTGGAGCTTTTTCAAATAAAGCAAGCTCTTTAATAAGTTCAAAAATTTGTGGCACATCCAATCGGATCGCTTTTCGTATTCCTATTTTAACAGGTTGATTGTTTTCAACTTTCATTCAAATGCAATTCTTTTTTTAAATGGTCAATCATTGTCTCTTCCTTTTCACTTATTCCGTTTGAGGCATCGGCAAATAAATATAATGCGCTTACAACTTCCTCTTTGTCGTTTATATTATTTTCGAGGTGCTCTTTTAAAGCCGGAATAAACTTTCTTTCCCATTCGTCAAAACTATCTACCAAATATTTAAATTCATCAATAAACATTTTTTTTAAATCTGCTTCCTCCTCCTCAAATTTATATTTAGTTTGATAAACTTTTACTAATCCTACCGCCAATTGATTTAAATATTGCCATTCTTCTTCATCAATCCTTCCGTCAGATTGTAAAACCATTAAACTTGGGTAAAATGCAGCAAAAGAAACAAATTGCTCAAATGAAATAGCCATTTTTCTTTTTTGAGAGTAATCTTCAAAAAGTTCTTCCAATTTTGTGTGGTTCATACAAACTCATTATTTAAAGTCTACAAAAATATATTTTTTAAGTAGATTTGAATGATATCTTAAAATAAATATTTAAAATAAGAAAGATTAATTGAAATAATAACAATTAAATAAAATTAGTTTTTAAGAAATCTTTATCAACGACAAAGCAGTTCTTTTAAAACTTTTTGATTTTACCGGAAGTATTATATAAGAATTTACCTAAATGAAAAAAAATTATGATGTAATTATTGTTGGTGGTGGATTGGCGGGTTTAATAAATTCTATTTTACTGGCAAAGGCAGATCTTTCCGTTTTGGTAATTGAAAAGAAAAAATATCCATTTCATCGCGTATGTGGAGAGTATATATCTAATGAAGTTTTACCATTTTTAATGTCAATAGGTATTAATCCTTTTGACATTGGTGCACAAAAAATAAATAATTTCTTTCTTTCTTCCCCTTCCGGGAAACAAAAAATAGAAATTCCTTTAGATTTGGGCGGTTTTGGTATCAGCAGATATACTTTTGATGAATTTTTATATAACAATGCTCTAAAAAGTGGAGTTGAATTTATAATTGGTAAAAAAGTTGAGGATATCAAATTTGAAAGTGAAAATTTTAAGGTATTTACTAATGATGAAGGTTTTATTGAAAGTAAACTCGTGATTGGTGCTTTTGGAAAAAGATCACATTTAGATAAAAACTTAAACAGGGCTTTTATTCAATCGAGTTCGCCATATATTGGTGTTAAGTATCACATTAAAACTGATTTCCCCAAAAACCTTATTGCACTTCACAATTTTAAAGCCGGCTATTGCGGTATTTCTGCTATTGAAGATGAAAAATATAATTTGTGCTACCTCACTACGCGAAAAAATTTAAAAAGGTATGGTACGATAGAAGAAATGGAAGAAAATATTGTTTTTAAAAACCCATTTTTAAGATCTATTAAATCAAATTCAGAATTTTTATTTAATAAACCGGTAGTAATTAACGAAATTTCTTTTGCTCCCAAATCCACGGTTGAAAATCATATTTTAATGAGTGGCGATACTGCCGGTTTAATAACTCCTTTATGTGGTAATGGAATGGCGATGGCTATTCATTCGGCAAAAATACTTTCTGAAAATATAAAAAATTATTATTCTCAAAATTTAAGCAGGCAACAATTAGAAGAAAATTATTCGGCACAGTGGAAAATAAATTTCAATAAAAGATTATGGGCGGGTAGAAATATTCAGAAAATGTTTGGTAATAAATTTTTATCTGAAATAGCAATTGGAGGTTTAAAATACAGTTCTGCTGCAGTAAGCGGATTGGTAGGTTTAACGCATGGAGAGATAATAAATTGAGAAAGAAAATTTATCTTAACCGGATTTTTATGAAATATTATTTCTGTAATAAAATAATGTATCACCATCTAAATCTTTTATATTAATTAGCCTTCCATTAAACTCCGGTGCTAAAATTCCATCATTAAAAACTTGTTCGGATTTAAATAAATAAATTTCATCCCACAGGTTTAAATCAATAAAACTTTGTAATAATTGTACACCTCCTTCAATTATTATTGATTGAATTTTTTCTGAAAACAAATAATTAATAATTTCCGGAATGATATTATCCTTATTATTTAATTTTACATAATGAAGGTTTTCAATTCTATCTTCTTTTAAAAAATTGAAACAAATTGTTTTTTGCGATTGGTCGAAGATTTTTAAATTTTTTGATAAGCGTAAGTTTTTATCAATTACAATTCTTACAGGGTTTTTTCCCTCCCATTCTCTTACATTTAATGTTGGGTTGTCGTGCAATGCAGTATTTGTACCAACCATTACTGCATCCTGTTCCGCACGCATTTTATGAACAACTAATCGGGATAGATCATTACTAATCCATTTAGATGAAAAATCTTTTTTGGCAAGAAAACCATCGGCAGTTTCGGCCCATTTTAAAATTATAAAAGGTCGTTTTTTCTCTAAAAATGTAAAAAATCTTTTATTTAATTCCCGCCCTTCATTTTCTAATAAACCTGTTTCAACTTCAATACCTGCCTCTTTTAGTTTTTGAATTCCTTTTCCATTTACTAAAGGGTTGGGGTCGTTGTTACAAATAACTACTTTTTTAACTTTTTCTTTTATTAACAGGTCGGCACACGGGGGTGTTTTTCCATAGTGTGAACAAGGCTCTAAAGAAACATAAACAGTACTTTTTTTTAAAAAAATCTTATTTTCTTCTGCAATTGAATTGATGGCATTTACTTCAGCATGAACATCACCATATTTTTTATGCCGGCCTTCTCCAATTATTTTATTATTGTAAACAATTACACAGCCAACTAAAGGATTAGGACTAACATTACCTTTCCCCAAAGCAGCAAGCTCAATAGCCCGTTGCATAAATAAATTATCCTGCAGTGTAAATGTCTTTTCCATTCAATGATTTAATTTCTTAATTAAATATGTATAGAAAAGAACTTTTCTATACATATTAGATAAACGTGTATAGAAAATGGCACTTTTCTATACACGTTTTTACGATATGTATAGATTTTATATATGTTTGTTTCCGGCATTACTAAGCAAATCATAAAGGGCTTGATTAACATAATAATTTTCACGGCCAATTTTTTGTTTATTTAAAAGGTTTACTTTAACTAATTCTTCTAAATATCTTGTCGCGGTTACACGTGAAATGCCTAAATCTTTAACAATAAAATCTATTTTGGTATAAGGATGGTAAAATAAATTATTAAGTAAATCCTGACTATAAATTTTAGGCAGTTTTTCCCGCATTTCATTCTTGAAAGATTGCATTTGACTTTTTATTTTATATATTAAACTAATAGCTTGATGCGAGGTTTGAATAACGCCTTCAAGCAAAAAAATAATCCACTCTTCCCAAACTCCGGTATCTCTCACATGTTGTAATAAACTATAGTAAGTAGATTTATTTATATTAATATACCTACTGAGATAGAGTACCGGGATATTAAGAAGATTTTCTTTAACCAAATACAAAATATTTATAATCCTTCCCGTTCTTCCGTTACCGTCATAAAAAGGATGAATACTTTCAAATTGATGATGGATGACAGCCATTTTTACTAATGGGTCCAAATCGGAAAGCTTATCATCATTGATAAACGCTTCCAAATTATCCATTAATTTAATAATATCATTTGGATGTTGCGGTGGTGTGTATATAATTTCACCGGTTAAATCATTTTTTAACGAAGTGCCCGGTAATTTTCTATAACCTGCATTATTTTCTTCAATTTCTCTCTGAATTTTTAAAATGAAATTATTTGTAAGTAATCCGGTTTCACGAACCGATTCAAACCCCGATCTTAATGCTTTTGCATAATTATTAACTTCTTTTGCGGCAATAGTTATTAAATGATTTTTAAGGATATCAGTTTTAAAAAGTTCATCATGGGTGGTAATAATGTTTTCAATTGCTGAACTGTCCTTCGCTTCTTGTAGAGAAAGAGTATTAATTAATATTGACTGGTTTGGAATAACATTGGTAGCACCCTTTAATTCTGCCAGTGATCGATGGGCGTTTGCTACTTTTTTCAAAACTGTTTTGGATTCAACATCTACGATAACCGGAAGTAAAGAAATACTATAATCCATGATTTTAAATTATTTAAAAAAACTATTTCTAGAAATGAGTTATACAAAATTGAAAGTTGCACAACCTTTTCTAAACCAAAAAGAAAATAAAACAACAAAAATAAATCTTATAATTATGAGTTTATCAATATCAATAAACTCATATTAAGGTCAACAAAATTTAAAAGAACAAAAGATTCGTTTGTAAACATAGTTTCTTAAAATAAAATTTTCAGACAAGAAATTATAATCTCGCAAATTAAAGGTTGAATATTGGAAAATTTATTGGCTGTTGTATACCAATAATTTTTTTAAGCTCTCACACTGTTCCGGACGTTCGCTTTTCGCGGCATCTGAAACGACAGATAAAATAGGATTTGCAATCCGGGGAAGTACAAAGAGAATAATTTAGAGTAAAATAATGCATCTGAATTAAACTTTCGCAGTTGTTGGTATCCTACCAATGATATAGAATGGCAAATAGCCGACAGGTTACAAACTTATTTTTAGATTCTCAGCTAATAGACAGAGAATAATAAAGCAGTGTTCATTTTTTCACTTCTGCAATTGTAGTTTATATTTTCCATCCCGAGGCAGGTGTCTTCACCTGATGCTAAACTTTGGAGGAAAATTAGTTGCATGTGATGATGCCTCCACGGAGGTAAGAGTCAAAAGTTACAACTTGCTGAAGATTGAAAAAAAAAGAAAATATAAAAAAATCTGTATTAAAAGAAAGAAACCCGGGATTAACCGGAAGTTCTTTCTTTTTACAGTTACGTTTTCATCGAACAGAATTTTTAACTCCTAATAAAACTTTGTTGTAATTATAATTTTAATTAATTACAATTCCCTGAGGCCTTACTGTCGGAGCGACTGCAATTTGTGTAGGTTCATTTGGTTCCGACAACATTCCATCATCGCTAACCTTTATTACATGTAAATAATTATAATTAACACTAAAATCCGGATTGGCATGTTGACTAACAATGTATAAATATTTTCCATCTGTGCTTAGTTCTTCATGAAATGGTTCACTTGATGTTACCATTCCTGCAGGACTTTTACTGTCAAACAATGGCCCGGCCGCTTTTAATGCAAAAGTTTGTTTTAGTGTTGGGGATAGTGAATTAGATATATCATATATTCCTACTGTAGATTCTGCAGAATTTAAAACATACATCCTGCTTCCCTGAGCATTTGTTCTTAACCAACAAGCAGCTTTACCTGCGGCAATGGAAGATTGAAATGTTAAGATACCACTAGATTGATCAATTGAATAAATTCCTACTTTACCTTGTACCGGAAACCCTACATATAAAACGTTGTCTTTTGGATGTTCAACCAAACCTAATGCTCCACCATCTCCGGGTATTACAAGAGGTGCATTAGCATTCAAAGTACCATCTGCTTTAATTGTAAATGACCTTAATGTACCTACAGATGGAATTGTCATAAAGCCAAGAAAATCTGTACCAAAGAGTAAATTTCCATTTTTAGAAATGTAAGCATAAGATGGGGAGCTGCCAATTGTTGTGTTAATTGTAGAATTTGAAACAGACGATAATTTACCTTCAGCACCAATTGAAAAAACGGTGTAATTCGGAGAGGAATTATTCGTCTGGTTAGGATCTTGGTTTTTATTTACTACATACAAGTAATTATTATGAATACCAACACTCACAGGATTGACACCTCCGGAGGGAAAAGGAGAACCGGAAATCTGGTTAAGACTTCCATCAGAGTTAATATCAAAAACTGCTATAGTATTACTACCTCCATTCACAGCAAATAACCTTTTATTGTCAGCACTCATAATCATTGGCTTATCATTGTCATCGGGTCCTAAAATTTGTTTAGGATTGGCAGTACCCTTTCCACCGGTTGAATACGGGCTTCCGGACATTACTGTAAGCTGTCCGTCATCTCCTCTTTTATATGCAAGAATTGTATTGTTGTTTGGATCGTTACTTTCAATATAAATTACCTTATTAACAGGTTTGTTATCATCATCTTTTTTACAACTACTTGCAAATACTGAAAGTAGTGTTAAGGTTATAATTCCGAAAAATCGTATATTATTATTTTTTATATTTTTCATAAATATTTTTATTTAATTTGAGTTTTTCAAATTAAATAAAATATTGTGCCAAATTTTCCCTCCCGTGGCAGTTGTCTTCACCAATGCTATTTAAATAAGAACACGCTGTTCCGGATGTTCGCTTTTCGCGGCATCGGGAACGACAGATAAAATAGGATTTGCTAGTCCGGGGAAGTACAAAGAGAAATAATTTAGAGTAAAAAAAGCATCTGAATTAAAACTTTTGCCGTTGTTGGTATTCTACCAACGATATAGAATGGGCAAATAGCCGACAGGCTACATACTTATTTTATATTTTCTGATAATAGACAAAGAATAATAAAGCAGTGTTCATTTTTTTACATTTGCAATTATAGGTTTATATTTTATTTGAAAGAAAATATAATTATAGTTTATCAGAGATTTGGAATTAGCCTCTCGGCTATTAGTCATTCCGGGTACCAACAAAGGCAATTAATTAAACTTTCGGGGCAAAGGATTTATTTTTAAAAAATATTCACATGGTTTGTAACTATAAATATAATCAAGCATTTCGTTTATGGCAGATTCAAGTTCAATATGAAAGTCAGGATGAAGTTTTTGTACTTTATTTAAAACCTGTATAGCTTTTTTTACTACATATTCTGCAAAAGTATCAGCTTCGCGCATGTTTTGATTTAAAAAGTTTAACTGATTATAAAAAAAGAAATTGACTAATGATGAAAGTAGAAGCACTTCGCCAAATTTATCTTTAGTAATTTTGTAGTGATAGGTGATAAATCCACTCAGATTACGCATTTCCATTAAAATATATCCCGGGCTATTAAAATATGTTTTTGAAGAAATTTTTTCAATGTCGTCCAACAATTCATTTCTTCTTTCAATCATAATTTCGTCATCACCTAAAAGTTTATGTTCTAATTGAGAAGTAAGCAGCTCATCCTTACTAATTAATCTTATCAGTAATTTATTTTTATCCTTTTCAGGCATTAACAAAATAGCATTCTCAAGATGCTTTGCTATTTTAGGCATTTTTTATATTGTTTGATTGCTTTATATATAGTGCAAGATTAAATAAAATAAAACTTCATTTCAATTATTTTATTCTTTTTGCATATTAAAGATACTTGGCTAATAAAGAGAAGATTATATAACAAACTAATGTCCGGTTTTCACTGTCGTTATTTGGAATTCTGAGATTTGAATATAGGTTTCAGCTGTTAGATACCATAACCAAGGCAACATTAAAAAAAAGTGATTAAAAATTGGAGATACCCCAACTTTTAATCACTTACACAAACTAATTAATTCTACTGAATAATATTTATTAAACTCCGTTAGTTCTACCAGCTTTTACTGATTAAAGTTCAACTATCGTTGAACTTTAACGTCAATATTGATAGTACCGGATACACCTGTATCAGGGATGCTGTTTACTTTGATAAATCCTTTTTTACCATCAGCCCTTTTAAATGCAATTATATCGCCGGCACTTACTGTTATACTTTGTTGAGTCCCCGTAATGTCATAAGCTGCCAATGTAGCATCGCTTGCATTTGTGAAATCACTTAGGTTAGCTACTTTTACAGATGAAAATATAGTTCCGGGTCCACCTGCGGTACTGTGTGAGGAATTTGAATCTTCACAACCTGTAGCATCAGTAGATTGACCTAATACAGCCCTTTGGGGATTAGATGAAAATGTAGGTGTAGGGGTACTACCATTAGATAAATAAGTAATATCTATATCATTTACATTTGAATATACATCGCATGCTACGTAAAGTTGACCTGTAGCTGACGACAACCTTGATGCTGCTGCATTAGTTTGAGCACCCAATACAATGCCGGAATAAGTATTAAGCGTTGCACTTGAAGATGGATTTATTATCAATAATTTTCTTGAAAAATTTCCGCCACTTTCATCCACTTCAAAATATAAATATTTTGTTTTAGTTGCCGAAACCGGGAAAGTATAATTTACATTTTTTATTTGTTGCTTATCAGTATTACGCAAATCAATTGGAGAGCCTCCTATTTGAGATCCTCTGGTATTAATAGAATCCGCTTCATATACCCTCAGTTTTTGCGGTCTATCGCCTTTAGGACTTTTTTGCACGCTTACTGCTACAGAAATAAAATTACCGGGTGCGGCCGTGATGGATACATCGCCTGTGCCGGGATAATTAAGGAAGGAAATTTGTACATCCCCGGTGGCCGGTGGTAAAGTTGCTTGCGGACTTTCGGAAGTTTTGCTGCAACTGCTCATCAAGCCTACAGTAGCGATAAATGAAAATACCGCAAAAAATTGTTTTGTTAGTTTGTTCATATTGTTTTTAGGTTATAAAATTAAAAAAGCAGGCGCTTTTTCTATGCTACAAAAAAAGTATGCCCGTCTTCATAATTAATCATGCGCATATCTTTCACGTTTTTTCGAAATACATTTGCCGGTATTGGTAACCGGTTTAAAAAGAAATAGCTGCCAATCATATTGGCAGCTATTTCTTTTTAAATTGCATTTATTTTAGAGAAGCATCACAATAATTTATACAGTAGTGCAAGAAATTATCAGGAAACAGATTCAGGTTAACCATAAGGAAACCATAAATCGCAGACTTGCGTGTGGGAACGCATTGTTGTTCATTCCTTGTATGGACATTATCAGGATTAAATTAACTCGAAAAATGCTGCCATTCCCAAGGCAGAGCTTTATTAAGCTAGAGCAACAAGTTATTAATTTGCAGGAGTTGAGGGTATTATTATTTTTATTACTCTGTAAAACCTCTCACCATAATCATATTGAATCTCACCGTCATATTGGTTTTTCAACTCTTTCTTCTTCCACCTAAAATAATCTGAACGTTCTTTCTCCTTGTAACTAAGTTCTATTCCTTTAGAATCCCTTGATTTAGACAATTTGAAATAAACAGAAATATGTCCACCTTTCGATTTTAATTCTACTTTATCAAAGCTATTTGAGATTCTGTGCAAGGTATCCGCCTTAAGTAAGTCGACTAGATTAATATCTCGTCCTTTTTTCATTCTTAAATGGTCTTGGACCAAAATGGATAAAATCAAAATATCTTTATTGTTTTCCTGAGCAATCCCTGAAACAGAATACGAAATACATCCACCAATAAAAATTATCAATGCGATCAGTTTTCTCATGTCATCCTATTTTAATGCGGAGTAATGACTCCTTCAGGGCGTAATTAAATCTCCAGATTTAATTATTTCATTTAAGAAATAGTCAAAAGTCTTATCAACTTTATTTACCAACGATGGCAAAGTTTACGTTTGATGATATGATAAACACAAATTCTCTCATCTAATGTCTCCCCATCTTCTCTTTTAATTCTTTCAAAACCTTCAAATGGCCGGCATAAATATGACTTTTATCTATTCGCACATCCATGGTAAGCACCCCGCCATTTGCATTAATTTTATTTTTTAAATAATCAAAAAGCTGTTGGCTGTTACAAGTAGGTTCACCAGAACCCCAATCAGCACCAAGAAAGGATAATTCATGCCATTGGGCTCCGTTGCTAAAGCGGTCTTTGCATTCAGCACCTAACAGTTTTCTTTCTTCTCCGGCCAAATAATCTTCAACGGACACTTTATCATAGTTCAAGCCCGAATTAAACGCTACAATACTTTTTGGGTTTCCATGTTTTAAGTTTTGTGAAAGGCTTTTTCCAAAATCACTAGTAAAACCACTTTTTGTGTAACAACCGTCAATCCACCAGCCTGCTACTTTCGAGCCATATCGGTCTGACCATTCCTGAAGTACAGCGCCCCAATTTTTAATTAATTCTTTATTATAAACCCAGTTTTCGCCATTTTCATTTCTTACAAAATCCTTCGCACCTAATAATTTTGCAGCTACGGAATCCTCGGCGGGTACATCACCGGGTGCGTAAAGCATAAATTTTATCCCCTTTTTATTTAACGCATTTGCAATATCCATTGGCAGGTCACGGGTTGAACATCTTTCACCTGCTTTATGGCCGGTGATCAGATCATATTTTGAATTTGGCAAACAATAATATCCACTATTTTGCCCAACGGTAAAAAAAACATATCCTGCCCCTGCATCATAGCAATCTTGTGCGAAAGCATTGGCATCAAAAGCATTGATTTCTTTTTGGAAATCTTTTCCGGATGGTAAAAAATGGACAAAAATTCCATATTTCGCATTTTTAAACCAATCAGTGTTTAGGTTTTGGGCTTGAATAAATGGATTGTTTAACAGTAATATAAATCCCAATAACCAAAGTTTGTTTAAGTAATGCTTAAAATTGATTTTCATAATTTTATTGTTTAAATAAATTTTAAGATGCTTCTTACCTTCAGCATCACTAGGATATTCTTAACTATGGACTATATTCTTATTTCAAAATTAAATATGAGAGCCAATATAATTTCTCAGCACTTCCTCGCTGTCTCTATCTCCTGTCTAATTATTTTAAATCAAACCTTATCCAATCCAATGTAATAATACTTTTATCATTTTTTGATTTGGAAATGAATTTAAAATAAAGGTTTTGATAACCATCTGTCTTTTTTACAGAAGCCTTTACTTCTTTCCAATTGTACCAGCCACCGGTTGCTCTATAAGGTGCTTTGCTTATGATTTCTCCATCAGGCGAGCCGATGTGCAGTTCAATTTCACCATCATTATTTGATGAGCTTAATTGATAAGTAAGTGAACCGATATCTTTCAAATCAATTTCCTTAAAAACCAGGTATGAACCATTAATGGCCTCGCCCATCATAAAACCTATCCCTGATGCTGATGGCACAAGCTTCATTCCATATTTTTCATCATAATCCTCCGCTTCGATTTGCGGATATCGGATCAAAGTTTGTAAATAACTTGTAGCAGAACCTGCTTCCTTTGTTCCTTTGTCGGAATAGGATGCAGTAAGCATAAATGTTCCGAAGTTTTTTTTATCCGATTGGTTTTTTAATACGATTGAACCTGTAGGAGCCAAATTTTCATAAGATAGTTTTGTATCAGTCAACGACAAAATATATTTTACCATTTCTCCCACTTCTTCCCTTTTTAATTGAGGGTGCGCACTCATGGCATGCGGGCCCCACACACCTGCGCCGCCTTTAATTACTTTGTCAACTAATTTATCAACAGGTTTTTCTTTTTTATATTTATTAGAAATTTCAATAAAAGACGGGCCAACAGCATGCTTGTCGAAAATATGGCAGCTTTTACAATCACTTTTTTCAATTAATCCGGCTCCAATATTTTGAGGAATCTGTTGATGGCCAACAGGGGTTTGTAAAATATTTTTTTTGTCGGGAAAATATCGAAGACTGACCTTTATTTTGTTTCTGTCAATGCCTTTATCTTCCTCATCTTTTACCGTTATATAATATGGAAAAACTTCTTCACCCCAATAAAAAGATTTATTTTTAGTTGATTGTAATGTAATATCAGGGGGTGCATTACCTATTTTTATTTCCTTTGTTGATTGGGATACATTTCCGGCTATATCCCTTACTGATAATTTTATGTTGTAGGTTCCGTTTTTAGACAAAGTAATTTCTGTATTTATGTTTTCCGAAATAATTTTTTCATCCAAAAACCATTGATACGTAAGCTTATCATTATCCTCATCAAAAGATTTATTGGCCGATAAATTTATTTCTAAAGGTGCCTTGCCAACCGAATCATTTGCAGATATAATTGCAAGAGGTGGCCTGTTATCAGGGTTAAAAGTAATTTTTACCAAACTAGCATCAGGATTATTCATTCCATAGTTTTCACCGTATTCAATTAAATATAAGGAGCCGTCTTTAGCGAATTGCATATCAATTGGCCTGTCAATTCTGGTAGACGGTAAAAGCTGTTCCATGCTTTTGTATTTTCCATCCTCTGTCATCTTTACAACCATCAGCCAATTGCGCATCCAGTCAAAAAAGAAAAGAGCTTTATCGAAATATTTTGGAAATTTTACTTTTGAGGGTGATTTTTCATCAAAATGATAAACCGGGCCTGCCATGGCACTTCTCCCTCCATTTTTTACGGGTGGAAATTCCTTTGAATCCTGATATGGGTACCAGATAAGGGGGATTTGTGCGGGAGGCAATTCCTTAGCCCCTGTATTATTTACCGATTCATTGATTGGTTTATTTGAGTCATATTTTTTACCTACTTTTTTTGTTTGAAAATCAAAATCATAAAAAGCTTTATTATCAGCGACAAAATAAGGCCATCCATAATATCCCGCCTTGCGTGCCTGGTTTATTTCATCATATCCTTTAGGGCCTTGTATGCTGTCTATTCCCGAATCCGGCCCGACTTCGCCCCAATACAGAAACCCGTTTTCTGTATCGACCGATAAACGGTATGGGTTGCGGCAACCCATAATATAAATTTCAGGCTTTCCCTTACTTCCATCTTTTGGAAAAAGATTGCCTTCCGGAATTTTATAAGTGCCGGCAGGTAGTGGTGTAATCCTTAAAATTTTCCCCCGAAGGTCGTTAGTATTACCTGATGAGCGTTGCGCATCAAAAATTAAGCGGCCTTTTCTTTCATCAATCGGAGCAAAACCATCCGATTGAGAGGGGTCAGTATTATCGCCGACTGAAATAAATAAATTTCCTTTTGAGTCAAATTGTAAAGATCCGCCTGTATGATAGCTTGGCTCATACTCAATCGGAATTTTTATTAAAACTTTCTCGGAATTTTTATCAAGGTGATTGCCTAGAATTTTAAACCTCGATACCTGGTGCCTAACGGGTTTTTCTTTTGGTGTGTAGAAAAAATAAATAAAATTGTTTTTGTTAAAATCAGGGTCGACAGTTAGCCCTAACAGTCCGTTCCCTTCACCGGCATTAACCTGCAATGAATCAATGAAAGTCATTGTCTTTAATTCGTAATTATATTTCTTAACGGCACCTGTCCTTTCAATCAAATAAACATACGGGGCGTCAGTCACTGCAAGTTCCAATGGTTCATTCAGGTGATCTGCTAAAACCGTGCGGGTAAACCGGTTTTCAAGAGGTGAAGAACTACTTAAAAGAATTTCATTACCTATGGCTGTTTTTTTATTATTCTCCTTGGAACAATAAAAAAACAACAGGGGGAAAAATCCGACTATAATTATTCTTAATAGGTTTAAATTTTTTTTTATTAAAAGTTTCATTTAACCAGTTTCTAAAAAGTATATTATTTGCTAATTATCACCCACAATAACTTTTTTCCTCAGTCATTGCAGATAGGAAAGTAGAACAGGTTTTAATATATCATCAACCGGTAATATATGTTTATTTTTTTTAATTCCGATTTTTCAACTTTAAAACGTTTTGTTGGTTGTTTGCCTTTCTGTTTGTTGGTATTTATCAACAAAAGCGAAGAATATTTTTATCAAATAGATAGATGCGGATGAGTTGTTAAAGCAAGAAAAAGATGTAAAATTAATTTTCTATATAATTCTAGCCTTTAACAACCTAAATTTTGGCAAATCTCTAGGCAAAGATGTACAGCTAAAATAATTGATTTTTAAAAATTTTAAGGGAATTATTTAAATCTAAAAATTCTAATAGAAAGTGTTTTTCTTTTTGCAAAGGCCGAACAAACTGTGAGAATGATTTTGTGTCTTTCGTAATATATGCGTTTATTTTTCTATTAAAAATTTGAGCAATTAATTTACAATCATCTTTTACAACTGTTCTCTCAACCCACTGAACATTTGCTTTGTTATTTGTTAGAATGGAATAAAATTCGCCTGCTATTATACCATCTAAAAAATCAAATGGAATAATTTTCATTGTTTTTAAGGGTAAGTTATTAATATCATCTTTCACGCTATATTCTGATATTACTATAGCTGATAAATACATTTCTATTTTATTTTCTAAAAAATATTGAAAGTATTCATAAGCATTTATGTGTAATGGGTCGTCTTCCTTCAATAATCTAATACAAAAAGAAGTGTCAAGTAAAATACTATTCAAATAAACCTCCTTCTCTGATTAATGTTAACCAATTATCTACGTTTTCTATTTTTGATAAATTAGGAGCCGCTTTAGCAATTAAAATATCTAATTCAGCTTTATCAAAAACCGGGTTATAGTCAATAAAATGTTCTAGTTTTAAATCATATGGTTTCATACTTTCTAAACTCTGTTTCCCTGTTGCTTTTAGTCCATAAACTTTATAAACTCGTTTTTCACCCTCAAGAATTTGTTCTTTTGTTGCAGAAACCGATAGCTTACCATATTCTTTAGTATTTATGTGTATATTTGGAGCCATTCCACCTTCCTGATAAACTTCTCCATACAGAGTAAATTCAGAATAAATAAAATTCGGGGATACATTAAAATAGTTTGTTTCGTTTGTTATTTTCAATTCTTTACTATCCGATACAGAGGTACTAAAAGTAATTTCTACATCCCTTCCCTTTGCCGCTCTTTGAAATTTTTCAATGATTTTACTCCTTTTGAAATCTAAAAAAGTTATATTTTTTCTCTTCTCAACTTCTCCTATTAGGCTATTGAAAAATAGTACAGCTGTTAATGGCAATATAAATTTATGCAAAGCAGAACCATCTTCAATTTTATATGAAATATGCGGCCTTTCACTTTTTTCATTTCGGGTTGGATATAAAAAGGTTTCTATATCAGTAATTATTTCTTTAATTTCTGATATATCAATATCTAATGGAGATAATTTTTGACCATTTACAACACCTTCAAATTTTACTAATATGTGTCCTTTTTCTTCCATTTTTTCAAAAATACTATAAAAATTTAATATTAAACGGTTTTGTTATAGTTAGGAATATGAGTTATGGCTTATTTTATTTAAATGAAAGAAAATTATAATTCTTGAAATTGGAACATTAGCCTTTGAGGCTGGAGGCAGAAAGAAATCAATCGGTTGGGAATGGATAAGGAAAACATTTAATGAAGATGAATAACATCACCTGTTTGCAGTTGCAATAGTGGCTATGCTTACTTTTTCAACGCCATTGTTTAATAAAACTGTCATTGCAGATTCGAAGGTAGATCCGGTTGTAATAACATCATCGACCAATAAAATATGTTTGTTTTTTATCAATTCGGGTTTTTCAACTGCAAAAACGTTTTCGACATTTTTAAACCTTTCATACCTGCCTTTTTTTGTTTGGGTTTCTGTAGCAATTATTTTTTTTAAAACAGTATTCGACCAGGGCACTTCCATACTTTCCGAAAGGCCGCAGGCAAAACTATCTGCCTGATTATAGCCTCTTTTTTTAAGTTTTTGTTTATGAAGCGGGACAGGAATTATTAAATCGAATTGCCGATGTATATTTTTTTCTTTTAATTCTTTACCAAGCCAGGTACCAACTGCTATTCCAATTTCTTCTTTCCCCGAGTATTTTAAATGATGAAGTAATTTTTGCACTTTACTTTTTTTTTCAAATTTGTAAAAAGCGAAACCATTTTCTACTTTCACTTTTCCCCAAAATCTTTTTAAAATTTCATTTTCATCATCTGGTTCAAATGCTGCCCTAGGTAAGTTTAACCTGCAATTTGTACACAATGTTTCTTCTCCCTTTTCTAAATCTTCTTCACAGGCATAACAATAAGATGGATAAATAAGGCTAAAAA
This sequence comes from Spirosomataceae bacterium, assembly GCA_965248855.1. GTDB lineage: Bacteria > Bacteroidota > Bacteroidia > Cytophagales > 172606-1 > CBDFKQ01. The sequence continues at coordinate 31,547 of CBDFKQ010000008.1, forward strand.
AATCTTGAAATATGTTTTTTAACATTTGCCATCACTTAAATAATTACTTTATCTGCGTGGTATAGATTGCAATTCTTATTTCTGAAGTTCGCTTTTACAGGTTAGAGACAAGAAATATCTTTCTATCAATTTGAATAAATTAGAGCTTATGAAATCTACTAATTTACGTTTGAAGATAATAAGCAAATGATTGTGGTGGAAATAAATTAAAGTCTGCTCGTAAACATTTTGGAGTTTTGTATTTCTTTACCTTCTTTATTTGAATAGCAAAACCTTCGAGCCGATCTGCAAAATATTTATAAAAATAATCTTCAGTTATTCCTGATTCTTGTTTTGTTAAATTCCAAAGCGTATCAATGTCATGATTAATAATTCGTTCAATTTCAAATTCACCAATAACTTGTTGAACAGGTGATGAAGAATATACAATTACTGTCTTTATTTTCTCATTTTTGAATATCGCTTTTCGAAATTCGTACTTTTTTGTCCCATCAAATATTTTGTTTGCAAACTCCGGCTTTATCGATAAGACTACTTTCATTCTAACTATTCGTTATACACATTTGCGCAAAGATAGTAAATACTATTAACGTATTGTAATTTAACATCAACTGACTAAATACCAATAGAAATACTTTTCATTTGTGAGCAAATTCTAAAACTCTGTCAAATTGTTCAACAGTTATTTTAGTAAATCCACGAGGAACACTTTTATAATCTTTTATAATTCCATTATTTACTAACCATTCTAAATTTGGTCTTTTCCTGAATGAATAAGTGTATAAAAAATTAACGATAAATGGTTTTAGATTTGGATCCCGATTCCAATGATTTAAAAGCTCTTCATTTGAAAAAACACTACGTTTCCTACACAGCATCAAGAACCCATTCTCATTATTGATATTGGTTATACAAGATTCTATAATTCCAATAGTGGTGGCAGCACCCTTATATTTTCCACCTGTCATATAAAACATTACTACATCACCTGAATGTAAATTTTTTTCTATTGACCTTGAAATATATACTTTACTAATTGCATTTCTATGTGGTAAACTTTCGACAAAGTCCTTGGGCGATTGATTGTTCAGTATAGAATCAGGGAATAAATTAGTATGATATTCTGGCCATATTGGAACAATAAAAATATTTTGATCTCGTGAAAAGAATGGAAAGGTTAATTTGGGATTTTCTAAGTTAATGGAAATTGATTTATTAAATTGTCTTGTATAAACACTTTCAACTCCGTTGATTGTTGTTTTTGTGCCAAATTGGGTAAATCCCCATACTTTTAATAAATCAATGAGTTTTTCCTGCTCTTCGCTTTTATTAAAAATGGTTACATAAATCTCATCAACTTTATACTGTAACGCATTGTCAAAAATTATTTTTAAAAACCTTTCGCCAATTTTGTAACCATTTTTTATCACTTTAAAAGTACCAATTTTAAGCCTTTTCTTTTTGAGGAAGTTGGGGGATATTTCTGAATAGTTTTCCTCCACTGTCTCTACTTTGATAAAAAGAAAGGCGGTTAAATTATCGTCGCTATAACAAACATAACAGGTGTCATCAGACTTCTTATTAAACCATTTGTCAAATTCTGAGTAGTCTTTACGAAAACTATCAAAAAAAGTGTCTTTAATATTTACTGCAGCAAAGTCTACTTTTTTAACTGCTAAAACCTTGTAATCTACTAATTCAGGATTCTCTGAGATAACTTTTTCAAGGAAGCTTTCAATTTTAAAAACCTTGTCGGAAATCCCCAATAATTTAGCTTTTGTGTGTATTTTTTTATCTTCTGAAATTAAAATATCGACTCTTTCAGAATACAATTCATTTAAAATGATTGTGTCATTTTTATCATTTGGTGTTATATCAACTTTATTACAAACTTCTTTTATAGTTTCATTTAAGAGGGCAAGGTTTTTAATAATATTGTAACTCCTAATTTTGATATTCATTGTCTCCACCGTTTTGGGATCTATATTTCGCTTGAGTTCCTCAATTGTTAAAGGATGAATATATTTTGAATTTTTTAGTTTGTCCAGCCAATTAAAAAGGATACCTATGTCAGTATTAATCACTTTACTAGCTTCTCTGTGGATTATTATATTTGTATCAAGTAAGACTTTCATCTATTTTTGGTTGAGATTATTTCCACAAAGCAAATCAAATTATCTCATATCTCACCACCGTATAAATACTGTATTTTTTTTGTTAATCATTAAAGATATTTTCTAAAACATTAAAATTCTAAAATCAAATTATCAATATTTCGATATCAAAATACTCATATTTTCATTGATATATGAAAGTAAATGACGAAATTTATATTACAAGAAAATAAATAATAGACACAAAAAACATAAAAATATGCTACATAAACTTACCTCCGCCGCTACCTTTGAAACCGCTTTAATGAGGTTAACAATGAAGCAAAAGCAATTTATTTATCAGATTTCAAGGTTGGAATACAGGATTTATGCAGCATTGATGAAACTTGAAAATGTAAATGCCTTAGTTAAGGAAGAAAAGAAACATATTACTTCTTTAAATGCTGCGATTGCGGCTTCAGGGAAAGGAAAAGTAACCGATAAATTAATAGCCTGGAAAACAAAAGCTGAATACAAACTTTTTAAATTTAATTTACGAAAAAATAAAATAGATATTGTAAAACTGGCCTTAAATCAATCCAAGCTTGAACAATTGAAACAAGCCTTAAACGCCCTTGAAATAGATTTGCAAGAAATTAAAAATCAAGAGCAGAATTTTAATAAGGTTGTTAAAGAAAATAAAATTGAACCGGCAATAGAGAGCGCATTTAATTTTTATGAGAAAATTAAACTTGAACAGGAAGAAAACTCGATAAATAAATCCATAAAAGCCTATCTGAAAGAAAACATGAAGATGGCATCTTAACTTTCGGAAATAATTCCTGTTATTATTTTGTTTGTCATTCCTTTTTCAAAGGAAGGTATTATGGGGGGGGTAGTTTATAATGCTTCTTTTTACATCTTTGAACTTTTTCTATCTTAAACTATGTAATAAGACAATATATTCCAAAGAAAACGGATTTCCGGAAGTTGGGACTATTAACCATTAGCCTTGCAGGACTGAAACCGTGCAAGGCCGGCAGCTTTCTATTTCTACTTAATTATCTCTATTCTTATTATTTCTTTTGATGAACCGGAGCTTACTGATATTATATATATACCGGCAGCAAAACCCGTTGTATTTAGTTGATACTGTCCCTCATTGGTAATACTTCTTTGTAATTTTATTTTCCCCATCATATCAGTTATATTAATGGTAGTATGTTCACCTGAAGGAAGATTAATCGTTAATACACTTCCCGATACTACGGGATTAGGGTACACTAATACTTCATTGATCTTTTTTGCACCGGTTTCTTTCAAAACATTTGCAGCTTTTCTGGCTGCTGAACTTCCGGTTATAATTTCAATGCCGCTGATTTTGGCTTGGTCTGTTACGGAAATAAAATCAATTACTATGTTTCCACTGCTGTTTGCTGTAGCCGTATATTCTTTAATAGTAGCCTTGTTTTGTTTATTACCCGCATCTACAAATATATCATAATTTGTAAGTACCCGGCTGCCATTAATATTTACATTAAATACCCTTGCACCGGAAGCATTCCAATAAATTTCAACAAAATGGAGCCTCACCGTATATGAAGAACCAATTGTTAAGCCGGGAATGGTATAAGTGCTGTTACCGTATCGCTCACTTTGATAAACTGATTGAGGTGCAGCATTATTTACACCGCTTACATCAATTGTTGATGATGATATATAGGCATTTCCTCCTATATAGCCATTATCGGCAGCCCATACTCCGGTTGCACCGCCTCCACAATTAATCAAAGCGGCAGCAGTGGCTGCAGTGGAAGTATAAGAATTAATATTTTTTCCTCCTATTACTGTAATGTTGCCTATACCCGGCCCTGTCCACCCGATTGCCAGATTATCACCGCCCGTCCCTTGTTTCATATAAGCTTCAAAATAATATTTAGTACCGCCAATTAAGCTGATGGCTGATGATTTTTGATTGGTTTCTTTATTCCATTCCTCACTGTTAGTCCAAGAGCTTACATAAGCAATTTTGCTTTTATTTGAAGGCTGGTCGTTGGTACTTAACCAAAGCTGCCCTTCATCATCACTTGAAACATACAAATTATACGAACCGGTTTGAGAGGGTATGATGTAGCCCCTTATACGCACCCCATAATTAACGTCTGAATTTCCGGGAATTTCTATTTTAGTTAAGTCAGCGGTGCTATTGGGTGATTTGGTAAAATCTACACTGCTTATAGAGTTCCCGCTGATCCCTGTCCATTTTTCCAATATTACTTTTCCATTTCCATTAGCCAGATCATTAACTGCTGATGTTTTTTGAGGAAGTTTGGATGAAAAGCTTTTCATTTGATTATTACCTATACTTGCAGATAAATCACCATTTAAAATAGTGGCAGATTTAATTTCTGTTTCCACATGGCTTATTTCTTTAGAGGAAGTAATATCATCATCAAAAGAAACAGTGGCTGAGGAACTACTGTTGCTAAAATTCCATAATCTTGTAACAATTCCGGAAGAAATGCCTTCCTCAGCAGGTTTAATACTCCATAACAAAACATTAGGATCAGAAACAGTAATTAAACAATAATCAGTTTCCGGATACACCGAACCTGCGTTAACCTGCCCGCCTACTAAAGGGTTTTGATGTTCCATTGCAAATTTCATTGAATTGACTGCATTAAAGGCATTGGCATGCGTATTCAATGCAAAACGCTGGGTAAAGTCTGAATCACCGCCTTGATTTTGTATGCCAAGTGCTGTTCCATCAGTTTGTCCACCGGCTAAAACCGATATTTGTGAAGTAGAAGCATCGAAAGTAGAAGCAGTACTGTTGCCAAGCTTCATAAAATAGCAATCGGAATTTGAAAGGGTAATTCCATAAGATGATTCATTAATATCTGCAAAATGATTGAGCGTGAGCCAATCATAACGGGCACTAACAGGAGAATAATTGCCACCGTCGGTAGTAAGCTTAGCCTTAATTACTGCACCGACTTCTTCATGCCAAACCGTTGGAGAGGCAATATTATAAGAGAATGCCCAAGTATAGAGATCAGAAAAATTTTGAGTAATCCTGTTGTTAATATCTATACGTGAGATGTCTTTAAAAACGGTAATTCTGGAAGTATGAGTCAAAGGTGTGCTTCCACCGGCTACTAAAGTTACCGATACCGGGCCGTTATTTTCAATTGTTATCGAACCTGAATTATCGGCCCCCGAGCCCAGATCGTTCATATATTTACCATTAATATTAGCCACACATTCTTTATTACTGTTTTTTTTATCAATAAGGCTTGTAATAACCCCTTGGCCGGTAAGTGTGATTTTATACAAACTGTTTTCAATAATATTTCCTGAAACGGCAGCCGCATTGTCAGCCGCGGCCGGGCTTCCCGAATTTATTTCATATACTTTATAACCTAATGAAGGAATGTTGGAAGCCAGAATACGGATATACTGTTTTCCATTTATTGTAATGATTTGTGAAGGTACTTCATTGCCCGATTTTACTTCGGTTACGTGAACAGAGGTATTGCCTGTGTATGGATAATCACAGATATCTGTCCTTGTCCAACTCAAAGGGTTAAATGCAAAAAACCGTGTTTTAGTACTTGTAGATTTTATTAATGAGCTAAGTTTTTTTAATGAGCGGTTGTATAATGAATCTACATAGGATGATATCTGCCCTTCAATTTTTCGTTGCCAGGCCGCCCTCTTATCTCTCGAAACATTCCCGTCTCCGGTCCAATCATGTTCCCAATAGAGCCCCATAGATATCCATGCGGTTTTTTTTGCTGCATCCAGGTCACTGTCGAAAGAGGCTTCGGTACGGGCAACAATGGTTGCCAAGGCTTCGGCGGTGCGTAATTTTTCAACCGAACGCTTTACACGGGCAGATACTTCTGCCATTGATGCGCAATAGGTTTCCCATTCATTGCCATAAGAAACTGATTCGGAAGGCAGAGATGAGCCGTAGTTTGCTTCAAAATCTTTAAAAAAATCTGTTTCATTGGATACAATTACCTGCCTGGAAGCAGTAGTTTTATCTTTTGCGACTGTCGGAAAACCGTCATAGTAGGTATCAAGGTCATCCCAGCCTTTACCAAACGCTCCTGCAATATTGTAAGGGTATTTAGTAGTATTACATTTTGCATCGCAGGCATCCACCGATGCAGAGGGGTCTCTGGCTTCTGCATAGCCTCCCAAAGAGGTATTATTTGTGCCGTCAATTGAATACCATTTCATTAAAATCTTATTATCATCGGCACCTTTATACCAATATATTTCGTGAGGTCGGTTGGTAAGTCCTGAAGTTTTAGTAACACAATTACATACGCCACGCCAGCTATACTTCGCTCCTGCCCCGGCCCATAAAGAGGGCAATCCATAAGGCAATACCTGATCTTCCATGGCCACTGCCAGATCTAAATCTAAACCATATTTTCGTTCTAATGAACCTCCATAGTACATGCCGCGGAGTAATGCTTCGGCGGGGTTACCTCCATAACAGGAAACCAATGCATTAAAAGGAACCGATATTTTACCATCTTTTACTTGTTTGATAAGTCGTTCAAACTCTGTGGAAGTTTTGTTTTTTTCGTATTCCCAAAGCCAAAAATTTCCATCGCAATTCCACTTGTTTTGATAAGGGATAACATTTTGGGCGGTTTTGTCATTCAAATCCATATAATAATCCAACATTTTAATGAATGAATTTTTATACGTTTCTTCATCGCCTGTCCACATATAATCTGTGTGGTCATCATTGGCGATATAGATTTTTTTTGTTTGACTTATTAATTTTGTGGAAGCGAAAAAAAGTAAAATAAAAAATAAATTTCGTAAGGGTATTTTAAATTGCTCCATGTTATTAAGTTAAGATTGTTCGATGATTTAAATTTTTAATATGCAATAAATGCACATATATTTTTAAACCGGATATTGAGTATTATTTCTATACTGGTTCTTAATAATAAAGGTTATATTTTTAATCATTTATAACTTAATGCCGGGCTTTGAAGCAGTTGTAATTTCAAAAAATATCATAAACCAATTTATTAGTGATATCCCACCACCTTAAGTTTTTTATCATAGAGTCCTGATGCCTGCGATTAAAAAAACTACTAAAACGTTTAAAAATCCTCTATTCAAAATATCAATATTTCGATATCGAAATACTCATATTTTCATTGTTATTTGATCGTAAATGATTAAATTTGGTTGATATACAAACAGATAAAAACATTAGACAAGATAAAAATATGCTACATAAACTTACCTCCGCCGCTGCTTTAGAAACCGTTTTAATGAGGTTAACGATGAAGCAAAAACAATTTATTTATCAGATTGCAAGGTTGGAATACAGGATTTATGCAGCCTTGATGAAACTGAAAACCGTGAATGCTTTAATTGAAGAAGAAAAAGAAAATATAGCCTCTTTAAATGCTGCCATTGCGGCTTCAGGAAAAGGAAAAGTAGCCGATAAATTAATAATTTGGAAAACAAAAGCCGTATACAAACTTTTCAAATATAATTTACGAAAAAATAAAATAGATCTTACAAAACTGATCCTAAACCAATCCAAAATAGAACAATTGAAACAAGCCTTAAGCACCCTTGAAATGGATTTGCAAGAAATTAAAAATCAAGAGCAAAATTTTAATAACGTTGCTGAAGAAAATAAAATCGTACCGGCAATAGAAAGCGTTTTTAATTTTTATGAGAAGTTAAAACTTGAACAGGAAGAAAACCCGATAAATAAATCCATAAAAGCCTATCTAAAAGAAAACCTGAAAATGGCATCTTAAAAGATCCTTAATTTTTTTCAAAAAGGTATTATTTCAATCCTTTCATTTTTTCAAATAAAACGGGGTCAAATTCTTCCAATTCAAATATTCCATTTAAATGACTTGTAGAAACCCAGGGAAGCCACCCTCTGTGCAAGCCGAAGCCACGGATAGGCGCGAGGCTCCAGTGTTCTTGCTGCCAACCGGGCCCTTTTAAGTCATAAATTCTTCCCTTAAGGGCAAGCATGGACTTGGTATTATGAAGGAGTATGGCTGATACGTCAAAATAATGGGAATCGCCGGTAAGCTTAAATAACCGGGCAAACTCATCCGTATCAAACGACATATATAAATCGGTAAGAGAATGGCCGGAAGAAATAAGTTGCAGGCCAACTGTAGGTATGCCCCTTTTCCATTCGAGCGATTGTTCATTTTCATCCACGGGCATGGGCACGTTCCATATATACATCCAGGTTTCTGCAAAAGCGGCTGCGGCCTTGGCTCTTATAAGCCATTTGTTTTCGTGGGTGGTATAAAACAGGGCAAGGTAGGCTTCCAACGACAAAGTGCCGGCCTCTTTATCGATCACATCCGGATTATCAATTGTCCCGCCAACAAAAACTCCATCCGCCTGTCCATTAGCCCAACAAAACTCACCGACTTTAATAGCAGATAATTTATATCGCTCATTATTTGTTAATTCGCTTAAGAGTAAAAGATATGGAATAACGGTGTAACTTGACTGTGGTGAAGCATCCAGTATTTTACCTGATGCCGGCTGCCAGGCCCGTGGGAAACCCCCGTTTGCATTTTGTTGAGGCAGGAGCCAGTCGGCAAAAGATTTGGCCCAATTGAGCCAGTCATCGTGGGTAATACCTTTTGCTTTTTCCCTTTTATAAGCCTTGAGCAATGCTTTAAGGTCATCTCCAAATGATCGTAAATAAACTTTTTTTTCATGAGGGATCGCCAAGGCAGGCTTGCCGGTAAGCATATTAAAACCTTCACCATTTGGCGGTGAAAGTTTTACCACTTTTATGAACGAACTTATTATTTGCAAGGCCTCTTGTCTGTGCTTTTCATCAAATGGAGATTGCTTTCTGTCGGCATCCTGCAATAAAAAATTGGCTGATTCAAGTGCCTTTCCCGTAAAACCCATTATTGTTTTTTCATCGGGTTTATCAGTCTTTAATGGGTCTGCAACTATAAAATTGGGGATTCCATACAGGCCTTTTTTATTTTTGATTTGTTCCCCAAGCATATCAATAAGATCTCTCCTTGCCAATTCTATGTCTTGAGGGTTCAAAGCCGGCTTTAATACGCTCCAACCCCATCGCCAGGCATTTGTATAGTAGGTTGCGAAATCCTTATGCGATTTAATTTGTAGTATCTGCCCGTAAGATTGTTGAAAACCCTGTTTAACAGGATGGTAGCGGCGGCGCCATTTTACAATTTGTCCTCCGGGATAAGTATTGCCCTGATAGGTAGTTGACCCTTCTGTGCCGGGCCATGCATATCCAAAGTGCAGGTTTCCGTTCGTTTCTTCAACACCGGGGGCGCCAAATAAAAATCTTTCGTCAATTAAAGTTTTTATTTGAGTATCATGTGAGTCTTCAGCAGTGGTAACTCCTTGTGGGTTTGGATTAAGAATGGTTATTGACGAACCGTCTTTATAATATAGGCCGAACATTGGTGCAGGCAAGCGGTCTTCCCTTATCAAGGTAGCGTTACCGGATTTTTTTCCGCCAATACCCACTTCAGTAAGGTGGGCAGTACTTCCATAGATCATACCGGGCGCAAAAAACTTTGTTTCTGCTTTTGATTGTTTTTGGGTATTTGTCAATCTTAAAGCAGAAAGAAAACCTGCTCCTTTGATGTTACCGTTTACTGTTACCTTTCTTGAAAACTGCAGGTTGCTGTCAACTATCGTCCACTGATCGGTTATTAAAAAATCTGCACTGTCAACAGTTATGTGGGCCTTGCCGGAAAAACCATAAGCTGATTTGACTATGCTTTCATAACCGGAAAATTTTCTGATAATGTGAAGGGAATCTTTATAAACTTCTATCATCACGGGTTTGGGTTGGGATATAGAAGAGAGGCCTGCATTAATAATATTCATACCCCAACGGTTTTCGGAAGATTTTGTTAAAAGCAGTGTAGCCTTCCCCGAAAGTACACCAATTGTTATTTCATTTTCAGTTTTCTTACTCTCTTGCCCAAAGCAAAAAATACTTAAGCTGAGCAGATAGATAAAAAGTATAAGCTTTTTCATTTTTTAAGAAATATATATTAACTCTATTTGTTAAACTTAAATAGTATAAATTTTTTTAAGATAAATTAAATTTTAATCTTTTTTAATTGCAATGCAATTAAAAACAAATTTGATATAATTGAGATTAGTTTCAAGTAATAAATGCAACATAATTCATTTCGTTTAAATATTCCTGACTTAAATCGTTTATATAAAACAGGCTCGAGGTTCAGCATTATAAACCCTTGATACAATTTCATTTTGGATAAAGTGAATTTAAGCATTTGGAATTGCCTGTTTGAATTGTTTTAATGTTTCCGGTGATTTTATTTATAGCTAAAAGAATTAAAATAATACCGTAAATAATTTCATATACAATAAATCCGTTTTTAATGAAATCATTTTAATATTATACAACAATACATTTTCTTCTTTCAGTTTACAATTTCTACGTATCATAAAGTTGATGTTTAATCAGGAAGTAAGAAGCACATCTTTACTAATTGTTTATCATCAATCTCCCTACAAAATTTATATATTTGCAACTTTTATTTCCGATAGGTCTTTTTAATTAAAGATTTAAAATATAAATTTTAAAACGGTGCTGCTTAACGAACTTAATGCTATTTCGCCTATTGATGGGAGGTATAGAAAACAAACTATTGAACTGGCAGAATATTTTTCTGAATTTGCCTTAATAAAATACCGTATTCGTGTAGAAATTGAATATTTTATTGCTTTGTGTGAGTTGCCTCTGCCACAGTTATCCGGTTTCCCTAAAGAACATTATTATAATTTAAGAAATATTTATTTACAGTTCGGTGAAGAAGATGCCGAGTTTGTAAAAATGAAGGAACGTGAAACCAACCATGACGTAAAGGCCATGGAATATTTTATTAAAAGTAAACTGGAACATTATGGATTGGGAGAGTTTTTGGAATTTATTCATTTCGGACTTACGTCTCAAGATGTAAATAATACTTCCATACCGCTTTCATTAAAAGAAGGAGTTGAAAAAGTTTTGTTTCCATTTTTAAATACTGTTTTGGTTATTTTAGAAAACCTTGCCAAGCAATGGAATGATATTCCCTTATTGGCGCGAACACATGGTCAACCTGCTTCGCCAACGCGGATGGGAAAAGAAATAATGGTTTTTAGCGAGCGGTTAAAAAATCAAATGGAAACTTTAAAAGTGATTCCTTTTAAAGCAAAATTCGGAGGTGCTACAGGTAATTTTAATGCGCATTATATTGCTTATCCAAATATTAACTGGATTGATTTTGCTGATGGCTTTGTAAATAATACTTTAGGTTTAACTCGCAGCAGATATACAACACAAATAGAGCATTACGATTTTTTAGCAGCATTTTTTGATAATTTAAAGAGAATCAATACTATTTTAATTGATTTGGATAGAGATGTTTGGCAATACATTGCGATGGATTATTTTAAATTAAAAATAAAGGAAGGAGAAGTGGGTTCATCTGCCATGCCGCATAAAGTAAACCCAATAGATTTTGAAAATTCAGAAGGTAATTTGGGTATGGCCAATGCTTTATTCGAACATTTATCTGCCAAACTTCCTATTTCCCGTTTGCAAAGGGATTTAACAGATTCTACTGTTTTAAGAAATATAGGTGTGCCTCTGGCACATAGTTTAATTGCTTATAAATCTTTAATAAAAGGTTTGGAGAAATTAGAAATTAATAAAACAACTATTGAAAAGGATTTGGAAGAAAATTGGGCAGTAGTTGCGGAAGCTATTCAAACTATACTTCGCAGAGAAGGATATCCAAAACCATATGAAGCACTGCGTGATTTAACACGTAAAAATGAAAAAATCACACAAGAAAGTTTAAAAAACTTTATTCAAACGTTAGGAATAAAGGAAGAGGTAAAATCAGAATTATTAAATATTACACCTTTTACTTATACAGGTATTGGATTATAAAATGTATTTAGGAATAAAGATTATGTTAATAATGTAAGATCAAGGTCAGTTCAAAAAAAATTTAAAAAGTTAATATTACGGTTATATATATAAATTAAAAACCATTTTTCTTTTCTGCCGGATCTTTTTGTTTTTTTGGAGTTTCCTTTTCTTTTAACTCTTGCTTTTTTCCTTCTCCTCCATAACTTGATTTAAATTTTTCGACAAAAGCAATTTTTTCATCTGCTCCAATGGAAATAGCAGCGTATTGATTGGCCTTAACATTTCCTGATTTTGAACCGACTAAAGTATTGAATTCTTCATCCGATGAAGTTATGCCCAATTGACCCTGCCTGTAACTAAAAAAGTACCATAAGTCATTTAAAATTTCCAAATAAACTGTTATTTCATCTCCATTAGGGTTTTTCTTAATTTCAACCATTCCGTTATAACCGGCATTTAAATCTGTCGCACCAATATTTGAAATACCAATTTTACCAACACTGTAAAAAGTATTATTCGCTTCCGACCATTTTAAATTTACATTAGAAATAACCATTGGAGCTACAAGTTTTTTGGAAGCCAGATACAATGGTGTATAATCTGCCGCTAATTTTTCTTTATAATCCTTAACGGCCTTCTCTCCAATTACTTCTGATAATTTTATAAAAAGTTTATCTTTGTCTTCATTGGCTTCTTTTAATAATGCTGCTTCATTAGCTTTTGTATCTAAAATCCTGACTCCCATACTAACCGGTATTTGTTGGTTAATAGGGAAATTGAGCAGTAAAAAGGTATTTAATAAAAATGATTTATTCTTTAAATTATATTCACCCACACCCGATGAAGTAAAATATTCGGCAGGTACATTGCTTGTCAAATTTATTTTTCCTTCAAAATTTACAGTTGCAGCAGAATCATTTAAAACAATTTTATGCCCGCTATAAGTAACACCTGCAGCCTTTTCAACTTGTGAAATAGCAAATTCATTATGTTGTGGATTATAGTTTAAGCGTCCTTTGCCTGAAAAAATTTCTTCGTCTTCGGCAGTTCTTTTTTCCGACACAAAAGTTGGATAAATTTCGGATGTAGCTTTATCGACAAATAAGCCTGCTGTTAACTTTTGCCCCTCCGCAACTAAATTATCATCAACTTGTATTGTAATATTTTTATCACCTCCTTTATAGGCGATCCATTTACCCCATTCAGGTCTGCTTTTTAAATCAAGTTTTATAAATCCATCCATTGACAAAGCCGAATCAGGTGCTTTCATGATGATTGTTCCATTGAATAATAACCTGGAAGACAAGCGAAATATTTCGTCCTGGTTTACCACACCGGTAGCAGTAGTAAACCTTCTTTTAGTTATTCCTTTTTTACCTGTTCTTATTTCTTCATCTACCAAAGTGAAATCACCAAATTTTACGTTAAATACCTGTCCGTCAGGGTTTCTATATTGTAAAGTAGCACTTCCTTCAAATTTATCTTTAGAAATTATTTTGATGTTACCGTCAAAAAATTTATGAAATTGGTGTGAAGTATCAATAACTACCTGAGCTTTGGTAAGTTCTCTCATTTGAGCATTTTCTTCAACAATTACAGAACCTCCCTTTGGAATTATTTTTGCATCTGCTGATTTTATAAAAGGAATACCGCCAATATTTAAAGTTAATTTTTCTATAAAATAAACTGCCAGTGAAGCATTAAATTTTAGATCCTCCTGTTCGCTGGCATCTAGAGAGCTGAATGTAGATGTTTTCACATCTCCATTCATTCCTATAATTTTTCTGTTAATATCCCAATTGGCTTGGTTAATAGAAGTCCTGTATTTTGCATAGGGAAATTCTAAGCTTGAAAATCCTGCAAATTTTGGATCAGTACTGCTTTTTAAGTTTACTAAGCCTTTAGAAAGATTGAAAATTATATTTACATAATTGGCTAATAATACCGGTTTAGTTGGGTTAGTTGAAAATATATGAAATTCAGCGTCACTGGCGGTAAATTTTTCTTTTTCAAATTTATATCCGGGTGAATCTAAAATTTCACAATCTTTTCTGGTTAATCTCCCTGCTCCAAATAATCCCTTAGAACTTACAATTACAGAACCTTTTACCTGTGTAGTGCCTTTATATAATTCAAAAGGTTCCTTTGTATTAAATATGGCGAGACTATCTCTTCTGGCTTGCCACACCATTTTATAATCTTTTATACCAACTTTAGGGAACTCTGCACCCGTAAATGCAGCTTCTCTTATTTCTGCAATATTACCTGTAGCCACAATTGAATCGGGGGTAAAAGTAATGTTATCCGATTTTAATGTAGTACTCATAAAATCAATTTGTGCCGGTGCGTGTAAACCATTCACATCCATTACTAAATTACCTGAAAAATGAGCTTTAGCTTTTCCTCTGTTTAGTGCCTTATAAATTAAGTATCCTTCTGCCGGGGGAACATGTACAAAACCGGGGAATTGACCTTTGTATTCCAGTTTAACATTTGGGATATCAGGGAAAAGGCCATTGGTTTTAAATACTCCTACAAATGTGGGTTGAGCTTTATCAAGGTTTTCCTGACGAACGTTTGGAATGACCAACATCACAGAATCGCCATATGTACTCCTTAACCGATTTTTTTCATTAAAGAAAATAACACCGCCACCTTCTGCATCAAATTTTGGATACCCTTCTTCACCTTTAGCTCCGGACTTATTGTTTACATTATCAATATTTACTTTGCCGGGTTTGTACTTTATATCTCCACCATATTCAATTTTTGCTAATTTTTTTACTCCATTTTTGTCAACTATTGTATCTTGTTTACTAAATAATACGCTATCAATTTCACGCATATCAAGTGCAAACTCATCGTAATTAAATATAAAACCTTTTCCAACCCATCTGTTTGGCCCAATTCTTACCTCACTCGATTGATCAGTGCTTAAAACAAAGTTTCTTCCCTGCAATAGTTGAATTTCTCTGTCTTCCCTAGATTTAGAGTCGCGATTTGGCCTGATGGTAACAGCTGATTTTTTATTTCGCACATCATTTGCAGAACGCACGCTAAATTCAGTAATGCCCCTTATTGTTAAAATATTACTGTTTAAATCGTAAGTAGCATTTGGTTTAAAATACGTATAAGATGGAATAATTAAATTATCATAATCTTTTAATGCATTATAAGCTGCTACATTATGGGTTGTTTTTGGGTAAACGGTTATTATTCCACTAACCTGATCAAAATCAATATATCCCTTTTCAGCAATCTCTTCCATTGCACCTCTTACAGTTCCGGAATTTAATTTGTAGGTGTTCGCTAAATCTTCAACCTGAATAGTCGGAGATTTATCTATAGGAATAGATTTTAGTTTACAATAAGAAGATAGAAGTTGAAGAGGGTGAAATTTATAAATTCCTTTTAAAGATGTATACCTGCCTTCATTAAAATAATCGTGAGATTCAAAAACTGCAGGTATAGAATCTCTTCCTCTCATCATCGACATATTAATGACTGCACTGTCAAGGTTCCACTGCAAAACATCCACTATCATATCTACTTTGTGATAGATATTTACATAGGGTGCGGCTCTAAATCCACTTTCATGTCGGTAAAGAGTTAACAAGTGTTTGTTCTTTTCATATTTTAATCTTACAGAAGGATGGTAAACAATTGAATCTTGCCTGGCAAACTTTTTGTAAAATACTGCTGAAGTATTGGGAGATGTTATTACAGAATCTCCAATTATAAAATTCTTGCTGGTAAGTTTAAATTTCGTTTCGTTTTCACTTATGTATTTAAGAGTCGAAAATTTATTTAAATAACTGGCGCTTGATATTTTATCTCCTGCTATTGTGAAACCTCCTTTATATTGCAGATTTTCACCCGGGCTTTTTAACAATGCGTTATTATCTAAAGATGAAAACCTTGGGTATACTGCATCTTTAATTGATTTATGAGGAGTTCCAACATAATCAAAAATACCAATTATTGGTTTTTCAAGTTTTTCCTGATCCGTTAATGTAACATCTTCAGCATGTAATCGCGCATTACGTATATCAAAATTATAATCTTTTAACTCGGCAAAAACATCCGGCAAGCCCACGGATGCCCAAGTAATTTTTCCGGTCTTCCCAACAAATACTGCAGATTTGATCATCAAATCGCCCGAAGTATTTTCAACAGTTAAAGAATCAGATACGGTTACGAATATTAAATTAGTGTTCTTAAAAGTTATAATTTCACCTATTACTTCGGGTTGAAGAGGTTTATAATAATTCCCGGAAATTGCATTATAATTAGTATCAATTGTTATACTTGTTACATCTGATTGATTGGATATAGGCCATCCGTCCTTATCATATTTTATTGCTTTTTTTTCCTCTTTAGGAGGTGGTGTATCGGAAACCTTTTCATCAATTGGCCAACCATTCTTATCGTATTTTACTACTTTTTTTTGATTTTTATCTGTTTTAGGATTGGTAACCTTTGTAGTTGTTTTCTTAAGAGTGTCTTTTTTTACCGGAGTATCTTTTCCCCAATCACTGTCAGGCAATTGCTTAATTTCTTTTATATCAAAGTTAAATGTACCTCCCTGAGCATATAATTGATAACTTTTAGAATAATACAATAATCTTTTTTCGAAAAAGGGTTCTATAAAATCAAAAAAGCGGGCACTTTGTTTTGGATCGTATTTATCCACTATCTGTTCTGTTGCCAATAGAAATTTATCTAAATCGCCACTCGGAATGTTTTGTGTATGAATGGCATGGTATACTGCATCATAAAACTGTGAAAATTGCGGAATTAATTTATAACGGCGGGCAGCCATTTTTTTGGAAATGGAATAAATTTTTTGCTGTTGGCCTTCGTTAAGGCCATTTCCCCAAATAGATTCCAGATTCTTACCTGCCTGTATACCTTGTTCGTTTCTGCTTGCCAACATCATGGTATTGACATCTTTATTGAGCTCCGACGGGAAATCGGAGAATTTTATATTTTGCGCCTGTAAAAACTGACAGGTAAAAAAAACGCTTAAGTAAATAATAAGCGAAACAAGATATTTTCCTTTCATGGAGAACATAACTGTTTGTAAAATGTTTTTTACAAAAAAAATTAATATATGAGTTGTTAATGTGTTTTTTGATAAATAACGGCCGCCCAACTGTTTTTAACAAATTTTTCTATTTCTTTAAGTCCGACTGAAATTGCACATTCTTTAATTTCTCCGGCATCACTTTCATAAAAACCGCTCAATAAAAGAAAACCATCAATATTTAATAAATCACTATACTCAGGTATTTCTTTTAATAAAATATTTCTGCTGATGTTGGCTAATATAATATCGAATGTTTTATTAAAATGAAGAGTTTCAATTGTACCCTGTTGCACATTTGAATTCTTGCAATCATTTAATTCAAAATTTTCCTTTGCATTTTCAACTGCCCATTCTTCTATATCAAAGGAATCAACATAAGAAGCTGCCAATTTTGATGCCATTATTCCTAAAATACCTGTCCCGCAACCCACATCCAAAACCACTTTGTGTACGTGGGATATCTTCAATTGGTTTTTTATCATCAGGTAAGTGGTTTCATGATGCCCTGTACCAAACGACATTTTAGGATTAATAATGATTTCGTATGGAAAATTTTCGCTTGGGTGAAATGATGCCCTGATTAAACAGATATCATCAATTTTAACCGTTTCATAATTCTTTTCCCATTCATCATTCCAATTTTTTTTCTCAACCCTGCTGTAATCAAAAGTTATGAGGGTTTGATTTGCATATTTACTAAAAATTTCTTCAATACTGTTTTTATCAAAAACTTCTTCAATAATATAAGCATTCAAACCTTCATCCGTTTCGATGAACGTTTCAAAACCAATTTCAGCCAGTTCTGCAATTAAAATATCTGCAAAATCTATATCTGTAAGAACTCTTAATTCAATATAATCCAAATTAAATTTTTAAACTGATAATAATACAAAAGTAACAATAGTTTAAGCAATTCTCAAAAAATTGATTTTCAGCCTATAAGAATAAAGATGATAGAAAAAAAGACATTAGACAAGTGATATGAAAAATGAGATTCACAAAATATCCTGTCCCTGTGCTATTTTTTCTTTACAATGCCTTAATAATCGTAACAAAATCACGAGATTTTAACGATGCCCCGCCAACTAATCCACCATCCACATCAGGTTGTGCAAAAAGTTCTGCCGCATTGCCTGCACTCACACTTCCTCCATATAATAAAGAAATATTATCAGCAATATTGTTTCCATATTTACTTGCGATGTGATTTCTTAATGCCAAATGCATATCCTGCGCTTGTTGCAAAGATGCTGTTTTGCCGGTACCAATTGCCCAAATTGGTTCGTAAGCAATTACAATATTTTTAAATAATTCGGGTGATAAATGAAATAAACTTTCTGTAAGTTGGCTGCAAACAAATGCAACATAATCTGTATTTTCTCTTTGGTCCAGAGATTCTCCACAGCAAAAAATAGGGATTAAACCGTTTTCAATAACTGTATTTATTTTATCTCTCAATATTTCATTGCTTTCATTAAAATATTGCCGGCGTTCGCTATGGCCAATAATAACATATTTAACTCCAATGCTTTTTAGCATTCCAACAGAAATTTCGCCTGTATAAGCGCCTGATAATTTTGATGAACAATTTTGTGCTGCCAACGAAATGTTTTGATGTGTAGTAATCAATTTACCTACAGCATATAAATGAGTAAAAGGGGCTGCCAATATTACAATAGCATTATTGTTTACCTCATCTTTGATCATATTTATAATTTCAGAAGCCAGGTTCATTCCTTCTTCAAGGCTTGTATTCATCTTCCAGTTTCCGGCGGCTATTTTTTGTCTCATACTTGTTCTAATTGTTTTTTTTAGAATTTTTATATATTAAATGAGGCTAAAGATAATATTTTTTAGAAAATTACTACTAGTTATTATCTTAATAGTGTTTTTTAATCGGTGAATAAAATTAAAAATTAAAAACTCGCAATGAAAATCATTATTGCGATTGCATTTTACTAATGAGAAGTAATTTGTTTGGCATGTTTACAAAACATATTTTTGCAGATTATTTTTTTGATTATTTCCTTCTATGAAAGTTTATTTTGACAATGCAGCCACAACACCTTTAGATAAAGAAGTTTTAGAAACAATGTTGCCCTTTATGGCAGATTTTTATGGAAATCCATCTTCTATTCATTCACATGGCAGAGAAGTTCGTTCTGCAATTGAAAAATCTAGAAAAACAGTAGCTTTATTATTAAATGCATCACCTTCCGAAATTTTTTTTACGTCCGGTGGTACCGAGGCGGATAACACTGCCATTAGATGTGGAATTGAAACACATAACATTACTCATGCCATTACAAGCCCGATAGAACATCATGCAGTGCTTCATACCCTGCAGGAAATGGCTAAATCAAAAAAAATAAAACTTAGTTATGTAAAACTCGATGAAAGAGGAAATGTAGATTTAAATGATCTCGAAAGTTTATTGATAAATAATCCCCGTTCTCTTGTTTCATTAATGCATGCCAATAATGAAATAGCTAACATTTCAGATATTAAATTAACAGGTGAATTATGCAAAGCAAATAATGCATTATTTCATTCTGATACTGTACAAACTATGGGTCATTATAAACATGACCTTCAATCTCTTAATATTCAATTTATAGTTGGTGCAGCTCACAAATTTCATGGTCCTAAAGGCGTAGGTTTTTTATATATTAATTCATCTGCAAGAATAAATCCTTTTATTCATGGCGGATCACAAGAAAGAAATATGAGGGGTGGAACTGAAAATGTATACGGAATAATCGGCTTAGCCAAAGCTCTTGAAATTTCATACAGGGAAATGGAAGAACATAAAAATCATATTAAGGGCCTTAAAAAAGCAATGATTGAGAAATTAAAAAATAATATTAACAATATTTCATTTAATGGTGAAAGCGAAAACCTCGACAACAGTCTTTACACTGTTTTAAGCGTAAGTTTACCCCCTTCAGAAAATAACGATATGTTATTATTTAATTTGGATATCGATAAAATTTCCGCCTCGGGTGGCAGTGCATGCAGCAGTGGTTCAGATGTGGGGTCGCACGTTTTACAAGCATTAAATATTCACCCCGACCGTGCCAATGTTCGTTTCTCTTTTAGCAAATATAATACGCTTACCGAGGTTGAATATGTAGCGGATGTATTAATTGCAATGTTTAAAAAAATAAAAAATTAATTTTCAACTTTTTTAAAGGCGTTTTAAGAAAACCTTAAATGATTTTAAATATTTTTCTTTAATATCTTTAGATAATTAAAAATAATTGAATTAAATTTATTTTTTTTATACGTTTGTAAAAGATTTCCTTAACTAATTCATAAAACATTTAAAAATGAAACCTAATAACTCAAATAATATAGCAGCAGAAAAGGAAGCAAAATTAAGGGCACTCAAAACTACTATGGAAAAACTTGATAAGTCTTATGGCAAAGGAGCCGTAATGAAATTAAGTGACAATGTAGTTGCAGATATTGGTTTTATTTCAACAGGTTCTCTGGGTTTAGATCTTGCACTTGGTATCGGAGGTTTACCAAAAGGAAGAATTGTAGAAATATACGGGCCGGAATCTTCAGGTAAAACAACCTTATCGCTTCATTGTATTGCAGAATCGCAAAAAGCCGGCGGAATAGCAGCTTTTATTGATGCTGAACACGCTTTTGACAGGTCATACGCTGAAAAACTAGGTATTGACACCGATAACTTATATATATCTCAACCCGATAGTGGCGAACAGGCGTTGGAAATTGCAGAAAATTTAATCAGTTCGGGAGCGATTGATATTATTGTAATAGATTCAGTTGCTGCCTTGGTTCCTAAAGCAGAATTAGATGGTGAGATGGGAGAAAGTAAAATGGGTTTACAAGCCCGTTTAATGTCCCAAGCTTTACGTAAATTAACCGGAATAATAAATAAAACAAGTTGTTGCTGCATTTTTATCAATCAATTGAGAGATAAAATTGGAGTAATGTTTGGCAGCCCCGAAACCACAACAGGCGGAAATGCACTTAAATTTTATGCATCAGTTCGATTAGATATTCGTCGCATAGGTCAGATAAAAGAAAGTGCCGATAATATTGTAGGAAACCGCACAAAAGTAAAAGTGGTTAAAAATAAAGTGGCGCCGCCATTTAAAGTAGTAGAATTTGATATTATGTATGGTGAAGGAATTTCTAAAGTTGGTGAAATACTTGATATTGGGGTTGAAATGGAAATAATTAAAAAATCGGGATCGTGGTTTTCTTATGATGGAACCAGATTGGGGCAAGGTCGCGATTCTTTAAAAGCACTTTTACAGGATAATCCGGAATTGGCAAACGAAATTGAAGCGAAAATTAAATTGAAAGTTAAAGAATCAAAAGATGCATTACCTGTTCAGGCAGTGGCTGTTACTAATGATGATAGTATTGAAGATGATGAATAAAAATATTTTTAATTGAATTATTTTTTATTTTTAAATTCTTGCATTTAATTTTTTCTTAGTTATATTTGCAGCCTTATTTGTGCAAAGACATTTATCAAAATATATTTAAAATGATTATCATCAACATAAAAGAAAACGAATCAATTGATAAAGCTTTGAAACGCTTTAAGAAAAAATTTGAAAAAACCGGTGTTTTAAAAGAATTACGTTCGAGAACATATTTTGAAAAACATTCAATAAGACTAAGAAGCAGAAAAATTAAAGCTGTTTATAAAGAAAAAATGTACGGTAATAACAACGCATAATTTTTTAAATTATATAAGAAAAAGCCTTGAAAGATTTAATTCTTTCAAGGCTTTTTTTATTGTCGAAGTCGAATCATTTAATTCCGAAATTGTAAGCAAAGAATTAGAGTAGAAAAGTTAATTTTAGTTGGTACATAATAATTTCGTATAGAAGAATTATACTCATTAAGGGCCATTGCCCCCATTTGAATCATATTTGCCAACTACAATAGACTTGATGGCAGAGTGATCATCACTTGCGTAAGCTATCTTTGATGCTTCGGATTCGTTACAAATTTGAATATAACTACCACCTTGCCAATATGTAAAATTTCCGGGTGTGTTAAGCCGGTAAGGTGTATTTTCCGGGGCTTCTGAAAGATACCATGCATATGCGTGGCAATTATAAGTGGAAGAAGCATTATTTAACCTACATTAATTCTTCTTTTCTTCCTTTTCAGAAATAATTTTTCACAAAATTCGACCTTAATACTAAAGACGTTTATTATTAGATTTCAAAAAGGAATAAAATTTAAAATTGCTTATAACCAAAAATGAGGTTACTTTATTATAAATATTTTGAGAATTTTTAATAAATGGGGTTTCTATAAATATATGTACAAAATAGGAAAAAAATATTAAAGGAAGTGAAATTGCAAATATTACTAACCAGTGTTCATTACCGGAAAATGTTTTTGCCCTTTCGTACCCTACAATAATTTTAAAAGTAACAAATAAAAATATTCCGTGAAAAAGGTAGATGCAGTAGGTTAATTTTCCAAGTATTCTTGAAACGGGGTGGATTAAAAAACCAAACAAAATATTTCCACAAGCTATTATGGTGAAAGCAATTGAGATTAAAATAATTACGGATAAATTATAGGTATCTGAAAAAAAATAACCGGCAATAAGTATTGGAAAAAAAAATACAAGCGACCAATATTTATTAATTAAAAATAATGTTGTTTTTTTAGAATTATATACAAAGGCTGCAATTATACCCCCTAAAAATGACCAAATGTGAATTAATAGCGGAGAGGCATAATAAATAATGATTATAATAACCAGTAAAGCAAAAAGTAAAATAAATTTATCTGTTTTAAACTTTAAAAATATTAACGAACAGAAAGGAAGACAAAAATAAAACAACCATTCATATGCAAGCGACCAGGTAACTCCTGCCATTATTAAATTTGTGTCTTTCACACCGTTAATATCATCAAAACCAACAATTGTGAAAGTGGACCAAACAAGTATTTCTTTAATTAATTTAATGAAGGGTTCCCTTATAATGAAACCTGAAATAAAAAATGAAATTAGTACCAGAATAAAAACGGAAAATAAATATACAGGCACTAATCTTAAAATTCTAAAAATATAAAACCTTATCCAGTTTATAGAGTCAGACTCTATTAATTTACGAAAAAATAAAAATCCGGTTATCATAAAAAAAACCGACACACTGGAATGACCTAAATGTGTATATAAATTGGATGTGGGTATTTGCCACCGGCCGGTTTTTAAATAAAAATAATACACACATGAATGATGAATAAATACAAAAATTGCCAAATAACCCCTCAACCCATCTAAGGTTATATATTTTACAGGCTCAATTTGAATTTTAAATATCTTTTTTAACAAAAAAACATATAATAAAATTAGCAGAACACCTATAAATAAAGGAATTAATCCGGTTGCTTTCATATTTAACTTACATATAATTTTTGCAACTTATCAATCATAATAGGCAGGTCAAAATTATTTTTTACACTTTTAATTCCATTTTCTGTAAGTGTTTTTTTAAGGTTATCATCATTTAAAATTTTTATAAATGCTTCATAAATCGCATCACTATTTTCAAAGCCAACTGCTAAAGCATTTTCTTCATTTACTATAAACTCAGGAGCAATACCTGAAAGTGTGAAAATTGATGGAATGCCGGATGCCAAGGCCTCTATATATGTTTGACCAAAAGCTTCAATTTCCGGATTAATGGGGACATGAACAAAAATATCGAACAGATGATATAACGAAAATATATTTTCTTCAAAGGGGATTTCTATATAAGCATTTACAGGCAATGTAGAAAGGGTACTTTGAATTTCTTTTTTATAATTTCCTTTAGCATTGGCTAAAATTAATTTCGCTTTTGGGAAGTTATCTAAAAGTTTTTTAAAGGCCTGAATAATATATTGAATTCCTTTCCATTCTTCATATCTGGATATTACCCCTATTACAGGGTAATATTGGTTAATTTTGTACTTTTCCTTAAGCTCGTTAATTTTAATAGTATCTTTTTCTTCAAATTTATTCAAGTCAAAACCATGGTGAATAAGATGTACTTTTTGAGGTTCCACATTTTCTCGCACAATTAAAGTATTTTTTACGTTTTTACTTATTGCAACAATATCTGTTGCAAGCCGGTTTAAAAACCTATCGTACCAAACGGCTCTTGGGAAATATTTATGATGTAAAGTAGAATGATGCCTTGTATAAACTTTTTTTTTAATTCCAACAAGTTTTGCAGCTATTAAACCTACTATATTTGCTTCAAATAAATGACAATGGACAACATCAATCTTGTTCTTTTTTAAATATTTGTATATTATGATTATTGAAGATACGATGCTCTTTTTTCCTTTAGAGGTTATTCTTTTAAAAGGATGGGAATTAACTTTTAAAAAATTTTCTAAAACTGAACCTTCCCTATTAATCAATAAAAAATGAAGTTCGAACATGCCTTTATCTAAATATTCAGCTACCCACTCAAAAGCCAATGCTTTATTAATATCTGATATGATATAACAGACTTTAATTCGTTTCATTAAATGAATTTAGTAAATTTAACAGCAATTTTTTATTATTAATAGATGTTTTAGGTTATAAACTATTTTTTAATATCCGAAGGCTGTCCAATATAGATGTATGTATTACCCCAATTTTTATTTAACTTTTTTAGAACAAGTGATAATTGACCTACATAATACATAAATACATTTTTAATTCCTTTGGTAGAATCATTTATAGAAGGAAAAGGCCACGGATGTTCATCTATTTGATAATGTAATTTTTTTAGTTTAATAGAATTAAAAAAAGTTAATTGATTTTTGTGATTTGAATGAAAAATATGAGTTGGGGCATGTTTAGCTTTTTTGCCAAGAAAATATTTCTCAATAAAAAAATAAATTTTTCTTATTAGTAGCCCAAAATTAAAATTATCTTCTATCGGACCTTGCAAAATAAAAATTCCTTCAGGATTTAAATGTTTTTTTAAATCCTCCATAATCTCAATGGGGTTTATGAGATGCTCAAGAACATTATTTAAAAAAATTATATCAAATTTTTCTTCAGAATATTTTTGAAAGTTATCAATGGTTAAAAAACTAATATTCGTAAAAGCGGAACTTAAACTTGAAATTAAATCAGCATTAAATTCTGTTCCTAAACAGTTGTAATTTCTATAATTTGCTTCTATAAGAAACCCTCCTCTTCCACAACCATAATCCAGTATTTTCTTATTTGTATTAAATTTTTCGATTAAATTAAAAATATATTCGTAGTGATTATAATTTTTTGTGTCGATCTCCCCTTGGTAACTTAGTGGGTACATTACGACAAAATCATTTAATGAAGGTAATGGATTCAAATAAATAAGTTTGCAATTTGTACATTTTTTATATTTAAATAATTTGCCATTAAAATAAGTATCAAGAAATACTGTTGAAGTATTTCTTTTATTTTGACAAAACAAACAAAGATTTGCAATCATTTTTAATCACTAATTAAAATTATAAGTTCCTATTTCTAAAATATTCTACAAACCCTGTAGTAATAATATCGTAAAGCTTAAATCTTATTTTTTTGGGCAGGATATGAAAAAAAATTGTTGAGTCTATAAGATCTACCCATAATTTATACGTAAACATACTATAAATAACTTTTTTGCCTATACCAATCTTGTTGTATTCGTACTGATTAAACCTGTTATATAATTCCGGTTTTAATACTTTCAATCTTTCATGAGAGAATTTATATTGTCTTAATCTTTTTATATAAGACCTGCAGGTTAAAAAATCATCATGGTATGCAATTGCATTATATAAAAAGAACGCAGGGATTTTTAGTTCTGATGCCCTGACTGCCAAATCAAAATCTTCTGAATCATTTAGGTTTCTATCAAAACCATTTAATTTTTCAAAAAGAATTTTCGGAATTGAAAAATTGGCAGCTGTAAGATATGGTTTATCAAAAGGGATTTGTATTTCACGCCCCGACCAGCTATAAGTCCATTTCCCGGTTAAATAACATTTATATTTTTGGAAATCTGTTTTTGCCATAGATAAATCTTCCGGAACATGACCCACTGCAATACTCATTGGTTTTATTTTATGATGTTGGATATGTATTTGAACACAATCCGGTTTGGGGCGTGTATCATCATCAAAAAAAATTAATAAATCTGCGTTTGCTTCTTTTGCTCCTCGGTTACGAACTTCTGCTCTGCCTTTATTTTTTTGTTCAATAATTCTTAAACTTTTAAAATTAAATGTATTATTATTTAAAATTTTTATTGTATGATCTGTTGAGCCATCTACAACAACAATTACCTCAAACTCCTTATAAGTTTGATTCTCTAATGCCTTTAGTATGTTGAGAATCTTTTTTTCGCCGTTGTATGTCGGAATTATTACAGATACCAAATTATTAGTCATTAATTCTTCTAAGTAATTTAGTAAGCCACACAGGTATATTTATTCTCTTATTTAACTTTTCGAAAAGCTTTAAGTCTGAATGGTTTATTAATGAAGTGTTTATATTTTTCAATAAAAGTTTTGCTTTTTCTCTTTTATTATTATAATAATATTCATCTGCCTTATACAGAAAGTAATAATGAATGGAAGTCAGAATTAAGTTTTTATCAAATTGAAGGTAATCGGATGAATATAAAATCGGTTTTACTTCTTCCAGTTCAGACAGTATCGTTTTTTCAATACTTAATTTGAAAAAACCGGCAAGGTTATAAAACAAATTATTTGTTTCTCTTTCAAAACCGTGTTTTTGTGAAACAGTTTTCGAATTATTATGAAGCCTGAAATTAACAATTACCTCATTGGTTTTAACAATATTATCAGAACCAAAGTGTAATAAATATCTGATCCACCATTCTTTATCCATTACATAATGTAAATCTTCATTTAAAAAACCCATCTTATTTATTGCAGATTTTCTAAAAAAAGTTTCCGGTTGATCCATTCTTGCCCAACCAATTGTTTTAGCCAGGTTATTTTCATAAATATCAGATCCTGAAGAAAAAAATTCTTTTTTTTTATCATCGCTAAAAATTCTACTGTTAGCGCAAACCACATTTATTTCAGATTTTTCAAAATAATTGGCAATTTTAAAAAGAGCGTCTTCTTCATAATAATCGTCAGAATTTAACCAGTTAACGATTTCACCGGTTGCCATTTTTAAACCTTTATTTATAGCATGGCTTTGGCCATTATCTTTTTCACTTACCCAATAAGTTATTTTTGTTTCATATTTTTTTATTATATCGATGGTTCCGTCAGTGCTGCCTCCATCAATAATAATATATTCCAAATTAGGGTAGTTTTGATTTAGCACAGATTTTATAGTTTGCTCAATATAATTTCCCTGATTAAAAGTTGGCGTAATAATAGTGATTTTGGGATAGATCATTATAGAGACGAAAAAATATTGAACTTGATAATGAGTATACTTAATTCAATATTCTCCACTTTTATTTATTAATAAGTGTGAAAAAATTTTATTTAAATCTCTATCAACCATACAAATTTAAATTTTTACAGTTTTTTTACAAATTATAAAAAAATAATTTAATCTTTTAAAACAATGAAATGGTTTTGGGTGTAAATTTGAAGCATTAAAATTTTTAATGCGGAATAATATGTTGAAAAACTCGTGGTGGAAGGTTTTATGCATCATTTTATTATTTTATGCAATTATAGGAGGCTTTTTAATGCCTGTGCCCCGCCTACCAATATTACATGAAACTATTCGCAACATGAATTATCATGTTGCCCTTTGGCTTGCCATGTTTGTTATTTTAACTATTTCTGTTGTTTCTGCAATCTTATATTTAATTAAACCGGTTGCAAAATATGATTATTACTCGGTAGAAACTGCAAATTCAGGTATTTTATTAGGTTTGCTTGGAGTTATTACCGGTAGTATATGGGCGAAATTTACTTGGGGAGATTGGTGGACCAATGATCCGAAATTAAATGGAGCAGCAGTAGCCATGCTAATTTATTTGGCTTATTTAATTTTAAGAGGATCAATATCTGATGAACAACAAAGGGGAAAGATAAGTGCGATATATAATATTTTTGCTTTCTCAATGTTACTTCCATTACTCTATATTTTACCACGCCTGAAAGGGGTTGATTCCCTTCATCCCGGTAATGGTGGCAACCCTGCATTTAGCAGTTTAGATTTGGATAATAATATCAGAAAAGTTTTTTATCCTGCTATAATTGGATGGACACTATTGGGCTTGTGGATTGCTTCTTTAAGAATAAGAATTAAAGTTATTAAAGAAAAAATTAATGATTAGTTTTTAATCATTTTAAAAATAAAAAAATTATGTTAAAAAAAATATTTTCAATTATTGCCACATTAATGTTCTCTATGAACCTAATGGCTCAAGGCCCTGTTAATGAAGTTGAAATGGCTGATGTTATGAGGGCTAACGGTAAAATATATGTTGTTGTAGCAGTTCTTTCTGTTGTGATGGCGGGCTTTATCATTTATTTGATATCGGTTGACAGGAAATTAAGCCGTTTGGAAAAGGAAATTAATAATGAGAAAGAAAATAAATAAATCAATTCTAAGTTTTAAATTCTTTAAAGCTTAAATACAAAACATAAATAAAAATGAAACTTCCTCATATTATCGGAATAATAATAATTGTGGTGGCGATAGGAGTTATTGTTTCAACTACAAAAGATGTTAGTACCTACGTTAATTTTACAGAAGCTTCAAAAATAGCAGAGAGCGGTAATAATGGAGAAGTACATGTGGTTGGTAAATTAAAAAAGGATCAGATTGGTAAAATAATAGGGATGCAATATCAACCTCAAATCGACCCAAATTATTTTTCTTTTATTTTGATAGATAATAAAAATCAGGAGAGGAAAGTTATTTATAGCGAACCAAAGCCACAGGATTTCGAAACTGCAGAACAAATTGTAATAATTGGTAAAGTTGAAGGAAGCGATTTTAAAGCCAGTAAAATATTAATGAAATGCCCTTCTAAATATCAGGATAATAAAGTTCGGGTTACTCCACAAAAACAAGCAAGATTATAATTTAAAAACGTTTTATGGTTCATTTAACGGTTGGCAATATTGGCCACCTTTGTGTTATTATATCTTTTGTAGCTTCTTTAGTTGCGTCATTTGCCTATTTTAAAGCCTCTTCTGAAAATACTTTACAAAAATCAAGTTGGTTATTATATGCCCGTTATAGTTTTTATATTCATGCACTTTCTGTTTTTGGCATTATAGGTTGCTTGTATCTGATAATTTATAATCATTATTACGAATATCAATACGCATGGCAACATTCATCGGATAGTTTGCCTGTTTATTATATGATTTCTTGTTTTTGGGAAGGTCAGGAAGGAAGTTTTCTTTTATGGATATTTTGGCATGCGGTATTGGGTATTGTTTTAATCTCAGTCGATAAAAAAAGAGAAGCACCTGTAATGGCCGTTTTTGCAATAGTGCAGGCTTTTTTATGTTCGATGATTTTAGGAATTATATTTTTTAAAACAAAAATTGGCAGTTCTCCTTTTATACTTCTTCGGGATGCTCAACCGGATTTGCCCGTTTGGAAAATAAGACCCGATTTTGTTCCCACAGATGGAAATGGGTTAAATCCTACATTGCAAAATTATTGGATGGTTATTCATCCGCCAACATTATTTTTAGGTTTTGCTTCAACATTAATTCCTTTTGCTTATTGCATTGCAGCATTGTGGAAAAAAAATTATTCGGAATGGATACGCCCTGCCCTACCATGGGTATTATTTACTGTTGGTGTTTTAGGAGTTGGAATAATGATGGGGGCTTATTGGGCTTATGAAACATTAAACTTTGGTGGATATTGGAGTTGGGATCCGGTTGAAAATGCAGTTTATATACCTTGGCTGGTAATGGTGGCAACGCTGCACGCAATGATAATTTATCGAAAAAATAATAATGGTTTAAAAACTTCTGTAATATTAGCAATTAGCACTTTTATATTGGTTTTATACGCTACTTTTTTAACCAGAAGCGGTATTTTAGGCAACTCATCCGTTCATTCATTTACTGATCTTGGTTTATCGGGGCAGTTATTAATTTATTTATTATTTTTCCTGATTATCTCCATTGTAATTGCAATTGTAAGATGGAAATATATACCAACATCTACCAAAGAACTCGAAATATATTCACATGAATTTTGGATTTTAATTGGTGCAACTATTTTATGTCTTTCAAGTTTTCAAATTTTGGCAAGTACCTCAATACCGGTTTATAATAAAATTGGTGATTTATTTGGGCAAGCCTGGAACTTTGCTCCACCTGCAGACCCAATTTTACATTATGGTAAAATACAATTGTGGTTTGGATTGGTTATTACTCTGCTTTCTTCAATAGGAATGTTTTCTTATTGGAAAAAAGCTTCCGACAGTAAATTTTGGCAACAATTAATAATCCCATTGGTTATTTCAACTCTTATTTGGATTGCCTTGGTAATTTCTCTTGAAATAAGAAATTTTGTTTACATGGCCTTATTATTGGTAAGCTTATTTTCTTTGGTGGCAAATGGAAGCATATTAATATTTATAGTTCGTAAAAATTTTAAAATTGCCGGTGGTTCTATTGCTCACATTGGTGTAGCAATGATGTTAATTGGTATTTTATTCTCTGCCGGTTATTCAAAAGTAGTGTCGCTCAATCGCACCGGAGCATTATATTCTAAACAAGATTTTTTTACTCAAAATAATGGGAAAGAGACAAAAGAAAATACAATGCTTTGGGTTAACAAACCTGAAAAAATTGACCAATACCTGGTAACATACAGAGGCAGGAGAATTGAACCAAGGAACATGCCCGGTTATTTACGACCCAATTTATTAAATCCGACTCAAATTGATTATAAATCTATTGCCAATGAAGACATAATCAAAAACGGAAAAACATATTATAAAAAAGGTGATACAGTTGAAACCTTTCCTGAAAATACATATTACGAAGTTGAATATAGAGACGACAAAGGAAAAATATTTTCTTTATTTCCGCGGGCACAAATTAATGAAAAAATGGGTCCGGGTATTTTAGCTTCACCCGATATTCATAAAGAATGGTTTAGAGATGTGTATACTCACGTTTCATCTGTTCCTGATCCAAAAGGTGAAAAAAATTGGAGTAACTCTGAAATTTTTACCGCTTCATTAAAAGATACATTTTTTATAAATGATTATGTTGCCATTTTAGAAAATGTTACCCGCATCAATGATTATGATAATATAAAATTTAGCGAAGGCGATGCAGCAGTAAAAGCTACTGTTAAAATTTTAACTGAAGAAAAAAATTATACTTTATCTCCTGTTTTTATAATTAAAAATCAAATGGTCGGATCTCCGGTTGAAACGGATGATGACTTGGGAATAAAAATTTCACTTACCAACATCGACCCCAAAGAAGGGAAATTTACTTTTAAAGTTAATACATCTCAAAAAGATTATATTATAATGAAAGCGATGGAAAAACCTTTAATAAATTTATTATGGATCGGGGTTTTACTTATCGCTTTCGGTGTAGGTCTTTCTCTTTTCAAAAGAATAAAAGATGTAAAAGAAAATAGAGACGCATAAAATTATTTTTGATTTACTTCTTTTAGAAAATAAATATTTTTATTGCCCTTTATTTCATACCTATTATTTAAAACGGGGATACGGTTAAAAACCGGTTTCATCTTATCTTGCGGATCAATAATCACCTCCGGCATATCCCTTAAAAAGTTTTCATAAAGCGCTTCAACAGAAACAAAATTGTTCATGTCTCTTAAATGATATTCTGCTAAATAAGGATTGAAATAAGGTGTTGCCAATTCATTTTCCAGATAATCAGATATTTTCTCTCCCAACACTAAAATTTTTTTATTTTTAATTTCCGGTTTTTTATTTTTTCTATTTACAATTAAATCGCTCACTTCAAGTGCTTTAAAATTAGGTGTGAGGTTGTAAAATGTAATAATATTCATACCTAAAATTGCAGCAAGCATAATTATATTAGCCAACTCTGCCGCCCACCACTTTTTTTGTATGGAAACAAAAAAATGTGCTCCAAAAAATGAAACCGGAATAAGCAATACCATATTCTGATAAGGGTTTGCATATCTGCTGATGTGAACTGAAATAAGGCAGGTAACAGACAGAAAAAACATAAACTGAATTGATCTGATTTGATAATTTACCAAACGCTGATTGCGGATTACCGAACGGAACATTCCACCCAACATAAAAAAAATCAAAGGCAAGGATATTATAACAGGAGTTGATAATTCAATGTTTTTAATTTTTGAAAATGATAATGAATTAATAAAGCAAAAATAAAAACTATCCTTAGCATCAAGTTCGAAAAATATTATAAACGCGATGCCGCTAACAAATATAAAACCGAATAAAACAAGAAATATTTGACGTGGATTGATTTGGGAAACCACTAATAAGCCAAAGCAAATACCAACTAAAATTATTACCGAAGGCAAATAAAACAAGGAGGCCAAGCCCATCATAAAACCAATAGAAAATATTTTATCGTCAGTGAGCGGCTGCTCTAAATGCTGCAAACATTTATCGAGTGCCAATAAAATAAATGATATACTTAATAGAACAGGTGAGAGGGTATAAAAATCGAAAAATAAATTAGCGGCAATAACATAAATATAAGCAGGGAACATATTAGGCTCGGCATAAAGTGGTTTTCTGGCAAGCAATTGTATTTGCATGGCCTGAATACTTACTAAAATCAAACTTAAAATTTCGTAAGCAAGCATTGATCTTCCAAAAAGAAAATGCAAACCCGCATATACTACTGCTGATAATGGTGCTAAATCATCCCAAATACTTTTATAAATCATCCATCCATGTGCCATTTTTTCGCCGACTACCATCCACTTTAATTCAGCATTTAAAAGAGGCATACCCTGTACTATATAAGGAAGCCTAAGGGCCAGCAGAAAAAATAAAATGGTCAAAAACCTGTCAGGAAGATTTTTTTTGAAATAATTAATCACACAAAATTATTTTTAAAATATATTTTAATTTAAATGCAAATTTATACCGAATCAACTCTGTTACAATTTATCTTCACTATTAATATGTTATCAAAATAAACCGGCGATATTTGTGAAAACGTTTAAAAGTATTTAATACTTGCGATTTTTATAGTAATAATTATTAATATAGAGGCACATGGACAGCAAGAGACAACAAAAGTTTGCGCGATTGATACAGAAAGACCTGGGAGAAATTTTTCAGAAAGAATCCAAAAATTTATTTGAAGGCGCATTTATTACTGTTACCGAAGTAAA
Organism: Spirosomataceae bacterium; assembly: GCA_965248855.1. Lineage (GTDB taxonomy): Bacteria > Bacteroidota > Bacteroidia > Cytophagales > 172606-1 > CBDFKQ01. The sequence goes on from CBDFKQ010000008.1 coordinate 65,035, forward strand.
AGTTACTCCCGATTTAGGAATTGCCAGAGCATACCTGAGTTTTATGCTTACCAACGACAGGGAAGGTATTTTAAAGTTGATAAATGAAAACAATAAAGTAATAAGGAGCACATTGGCTCAAAAAATTCGCCATCAGGTAAGGGTGATACCTGAATTGCAATTTTTTATTGATGACAGTGCAGATTATGCTGCCAAAATTGATGAATTATTTTCTAATATCACCATACCACCGGCAGGAAGCGAAAAATTGGAAGGTTATAAGGATCTGGAAAAGTAATATTGATTTTTAAATTATGAATATATAGATATTGATAAACTGATAATTTTATTTATTTCGATTTTTAAAACCTTTATAAAGGATAATAAATAGAAAATCATAAATAATTCTTAGTTAAATAAAATCAATATCCCCAAAATATCAGTCGGCCTTCATGAATTTTCCTCTCTTTATATCCAAGCGATATTTTTTTTCTAAAAAGAAAACAAATTTTATCAACATCATAACTTGGATGTCATTAGGCGGTTTGTGTATTGGCACGGCAGCGCTTGTAATAGCATTATCTGTTTTTAATGGAATGGAGGATTTATTTAAAAATCTTTACAGTTCATTTAGCTCGGAGTTGCAGGTGAAGCCTGTAAAAGGAAAAACTTTTGAAGCCGGTCAAGACTTTTTAATAAAATTAAAAAAAATTGAAGGGGTTGATAATGTTTATGGAATATTAGAAGATAATGCCCTTTTGGTTTACCGCGATGCGCAGATGGTAGTGAAAGTGAGAGGCGTAAATGAAAAATTATTAATTGAAAACGGATTAAAAAAGAAAATTTTACAGGGAAGCTTAAAACTAAGGCAGGCAGGAATTAATTATGCAATAATAGGTGCCGGCGTACAATATACATTGTCCATGCCTTTGAATGATAATTTTAATCCTCTACAAATTATTTATCCTCGAAATAAAAAACGCATTAATTTAAACTCTACTGATGCTTTGAATCAGGAGAGCATTCAACCTTCCGGTGTTTTTCAGATTGAACAAAAATACGATATGAATTATATTTTTGTTCCGCTTGAATTTGCACGTGATCTATTTGGCAGCAGTGAAAACAAAAGGTCTTTTATAGAAATAAAAACCAAGCCCGGATATAAAATTGAAACTATACAAAATGAATTAAAAAAATTGTTGGGCCCTTCTTTTACTGTTTTGAACAGAGATGAACAAAATGCAGATATATTAAGGGCAATTAAAATTGAAAAGTTTTTTGTATTTATTACGCTGTCTTTTATTGTGGCCATTGCCTCGTTTAATATTTTCTTTTCTTTAACAATGCTCGCCATTGATAAGCGGAAAGACATTGCCGTTCTTTATTCGCTTGGTGCAGAAGAAGATACAATCAAAAAAATATTTTTATTTGAAGGTGCAATTATTGCTTTTGTAGGGGCAGGCACCGGTTTATTATTAGGCATTGGCATTTGCCTTTTACAACAATATACAGGTTTTGTATCAATGGGTATGCAAACGGCCGTTGTAAATTCCTATCCTGTAAGTATCCATTATTCGGATTTATTTTTTACTACAATGGTAATTATTTTTATCACCATCGGCGCTTCTTATTTCCCTGCTGCTAAATCATCAATGATACTTGGTTTATCTGCTGCGATGAAGGAGTAAATAGTGCTTATTAAAATTTGCGTCAAGTGCCTCTTTTACTTTTTTTCCAATTTATACCAAACACTATCTTTTTTTAATTCTTGAATTTCAGATTCCAAAGATTTTTTTAAATCGTGAAATCCATAATAGGTATAATCTGTTTCTCTCCATTTTAAGTACATTTTATCTTTGCATTGAAACTGAGGTAGGATTTTTATGTTACTATTACTTGTTTTAAAAATTATGCTATCAGTAACAGAACCTTTTCTAAATATTTTTTGCAGTTCAATTTCTAAAGTATCGAACTTTAAAAATACATTACTGGCCTCTAAAGAATATTTCCCAGTTGAAAAAAATAAAGTTGTCACACAAAAACTTGTATAAATAAATTCTTTTTCGTTTAAAAACAAAATATCTAATCCATTACAATCCCCACCAAAAATTTCATCGCAGGCGGTTGAATCATGATTTGCAATAAACGAATAAACTTTTCCGGAAAAGTCCTTAACTAAAGGTAATTTTTCATAAGTTAATTTAGTTATCGTATCAGCTTTTGCTTTTTCAACTTCATGTTCTTCTTCTTTATTTTTTTCAGAATTACACGCTATTAAAAAATTGATCACTGTTATAAAAAAAATAAAATATTTAGGGAAATTTTTAATTTTCATTTTGTTGAAAAAAGATTTTAAAATTTATTATGCATAAATATCTATTTACTGATATTGATATTTTGATAATATTAGCATTTCCCTTTCTGAAAATAAAGTAAATCTTCTTTTTCAAGATTAGTTTCTTAAGATTTATGAAGGTGTTTCATTTTTCTTTGCCTTATTTTTTCCGGTTGTTGTTTTTAATAATTGTCTGATAGATGTAAGTGCCTAAGTAATACTATCATTTCGGCTGATCTTCTGTTTTATAATAAATACCTTAATTTAAATTCTAATTTAAATTTAATGATTAAGAGTGGATTAAATAAAATAATATTTTATATTTGCATCCCCAAAAACCACTATTATTTAAATTTTTGTTTTTTTAGGGATTAATATTTAAAACCAACGGACGGGTTCCGTATAAGTTAAAAACATGGTTAAAATGCGTTTAGCCCGTAGAGGGCGTAAAAAAGCAGCAATTTTTGATTTAATTGTTGCAGATGTAAGAGCACCACGCGATGGTCGCTTTATTGAAAAAGTTGGTACTTATAATCCAAATACCAATCCTGCATCTATTGTTTTAAATGACGATAGAGCTTTTTATTGGTTAATGAATGGAGTTCAACCAACCGATACCGTAAAAGCAATTCTTTCTTACAAAGGTTTATTGTTTAAAAGGCATTTACAAATCGGTGTAAACAAAGGTGCTTTATCTCAAGCTGATGCAGATTCAAAATTTACCGAGTGGAAAGAATCCAAAGAAGTAAAAATTATTGGTAAAGTAGAAGGTTTAGCCAAGAAAAAATCTGACGCCAAACAAGCATTACTTGAAAATGAGTCAAAAGTAAAAGATGCTCGTGCTGAAGCAATTGCTTTAAAAAATAAACCTGCTGAAGTAGTTGAAGAAGCTGCACCTGTAGCTCAAGATGAAACAAAACATGTTGATTCAGAAACTGAAACTCCTAAAGTTGAAGAAACTGCACCTGTAGTTACAGAAGAAACAAAACATGTTGTTGCTGAAACCGAAACTCCTAAAGTTGAAGAAGCTGCACCTATTGTTGAAGAAGAAACAAAGCATGTTGCGGCTGAAACTGAAACTCCTAAAGTTGAAGAAACTGCACCCGTTGCTACAGCTCATGTTGTAGAACCAACTGCTGAAAAAGAAGAAACTTCTGCTTCGGAAACTAAAGAATAATTTTATTATTTTAATATAAAAAAAGGTAAGTTTTAAAAGAACTTACCTTTTTTTATATACAAGGTTTTATTTTAAATTTTATTTATATGACTATAAACGATTGTTATGAAGTTGGTTATATTCAAAAAACCCATGGAATTAAGGGTGAAGTAATGATTGTGCTGGATGTTGATAACCCTGATGATTATGAAGAAATGGATAGCATTTTTATAGAAATTAAAAGCCGGCTTGTTCCTTTCTTTATTGAAAAATTAAATTTACTAAGTGAAAAAGCAATAGTTAAATTTGAAGAAATCAATCATATTGACAAAGCAAAAGAACTGGTAGGAAGTAAATTATATTTACCGCTTGATACGTTGGACGATTTAGAGGAAGATCAATTCTATTATCATGATGTAATTGGCTATACAGTTAATGATAAAAAACTCGGTTTGCTTGCAGAAATTAATAATTTTTATGAGCTGCCGCAATATGCAGTATTCACAATGTTATATGAAGGGCGAGAAGTAATGATTCCTATAATTGATTCGATTTTCTTAAAAGTTGATCATGAGAAAAAAGAAATAATAACTGAACTTCCTGAAGGATTATTGGATGTTTATTTGAATAACTCAGACCAAGATGATGGATTTGACGATTAAAGTTTAGGTTTAAAATTAAAAACAAGATGGTTTTTGATGGTTACATTTTCTTTTACGATTTGCCTCAAAATAATTTCGGTGCGGATAATATATTTTGTTTGTTGTAAATAATTAATAACATTTTCACCGGTCATGTCCAAATCAAGGTTTTTAGCATTGGTTTGGATATTTTTTTTATACGAAATTAATTTCGGAGGTAAGTTTCCATTTACAGAATCTGTTAAAATATAAACATCTATTTCCTTCATCACACTAAAATTAATGCTGTCAGGCTTTGTAATTAACACCGTTAAACCTGATAATTTTGCTTCCTGAAAATTATCAATCCTGCTGTCTTTGGAAAAATAAGTATCCTGATGTCCTTTTAATTCACCGGACTGACTGACAGAAAAAATAGCTCCGGGCAATACAATCTCTTTAGTATCGTAAGGGATATCGATATTATTAACCAGATTTTGAAGGGCTTTTTTGCAAGAAAAAAGCAAAAGCAGAGAAAAGATTATTAATAGCTTTTTCATTTAATTATCAGTTACCGGTTAAACGGTAACAACAGTTATTTGGTTTAAGAATGTAACATATTCATAAATTTTGTATCAGGGTAATAATAAACTGCTATCACCATAACTCAAAAATCTGTAGTTATTATCCAATGCCTCACCATAAACTTTTTTCCAATGGTCTCCTATAAATGCCGCAACCAACAAAATTAAAGTCGTTTCGGGTAAATGATAATTGGTGATAAGTCCTTTACATACCTTAAAATCGTATCCGGGGAAAATGAAAATTTCTGTTTCGCCCATTAAATCCGATATGTTATTTTTCTTCATGAATGAGATCAAATTTTGAAAAACATTTTTTGTTTCCGGCAAGTCTGATATTTTCATTTCATAAGGATATAATTTTTTAACAAAAAAAAGCTCATTCTTTTCCAATAATAGTTTTACTCCAAACCAATATAAGCTTTCCAAAGCTCTTAAAGATGTTGTACCTACAGCAATAATTTTATCAAGATGGTTAAAAATGTTTTCTACATTTTTTAAACTGAAAATAATTTGTTCCGAATGCATAACATGCTCAGTTACATTCTCAACTTTAATAGGTTGAAAGGTGCCTGCACTAACATGCAGTGTGATAAAATCTTTTAAAATCCCTTTCTGTTCTATGTTTTTTAATACGGCATCCGTAAAATGTAAGCCTGCTGTAGGCGCAGCAACCGCTCCTTCTTGTTTTGCGAAAACAGTTTGGTATTTATCTTCGTCTTCAATGTTCGGTTTTCTTTTAAAATAAGGCGGTAAAGGAATTTCTCCAAAAATTTGTAAAATATCAACCCATTTTAAGTTTTTATCGGTCCAGTTAAATCGAATTAAATTTTTTTCAAAGTCGTCATATTCAACTTCCAGTATTATTTTTTGATTATTAAAATCAATTTCATGAAAAAGTTTTTCATTGTTTTTCCACCTTTTTTTATTTCCCACAAGGCACTTCCATACCACATTGCCTTGTTCTTGCATTGCCATACTTACAATGCGGGTAGGAGCGAACGGTTCCAACAAAAAGATTTCTATTACCGAGCCTGTGATTTTTTTAAAAAATAACCTTGCGGGAATAACTTTTGTATCATTAAAAAACAGAAAACTGCCATCAGTTAAAAAATCGGACAGGTTATTAAAACTATTGTGAGTTATTTCGCCTTTATCATAAATTAACAGCTTAGAAGAATCTCTGGGTTCAACAGGATGTTTCGCAATTTTTTCTTCGGGTAATTCGTAGTAGTAATCTTTTAAATTGATGTTCATTTAATAATATTTCCACAAAGTTATTTGAAAATAATTTCTTAGTCTTCATAACTTTAATACTAAAATATAATAATATTGTTTTAATGTATGGATGATTAAATTTCGATTGTTATTTATAGTTCTTCCTTCTTAAATTTAAAGATTCCGATAAATTTTTTCGAATTATGAAAACAGTTTTAATTACCGGAGCATCTTCGGGCATTGGTAAAGTTACAGCTCAATATTTTTCAGCTAAAGGTTGGAATGTAGCTGCTACGATGCGCAAACCCGAAAATGAAACGGACTTGGCTACACTACAAAACGTAAAGTTATATCAACTTGATGTTACGGATGAAAACTCTATAGAAGCAGCCATACAAAAGGCAATTAGTGATTTTGGAAAAATTGATGTGCTTGTAAACAATGCCGGGTATGGAACAGTTGGTGTGTTCGAAGCCGCTACACAAGAGCAAATTAAGCGACAGTTTGATACCAACGTATTTGGAGTGATGATGGTTATAAGAGAAATTTTACCACATTTTCGGTCGAGAAAAGAGGGTACTATTATTAATATCACATCAATGGGTGGGTTGATAACTTTTCCGATTTATAGTCTATACCATGGAACAAAATGGGCTCTAGAAGGTTTTTCAGAATCTTTAAATTTTGAATTGCGCCCTTTAAATATAAAAGTTAAATGTGTTGAGCCAGGTGCAATAAAAACCGATTTTTATGATCGTTCACAGGATTTATTAAAAAAAGAAGGATTAACAGATTATGACAGGTATCAAAATATAACATTCGCAAACGCACAAAATGCGGGCAATAATGCACCCGGCCCGTTAGTGGTTGCAAAAACGATTTATAAAGCCGCTATAGATTCTTCATTTCGCTTAAGATATCCGGTAGGAGCCGATTCATCTATCTTACTTTTCATTCGCCGTATTATTCCTCTAGGTTGGTTTATGGCTATGGTAAGATTAGTGATTGAGAAAGGTTATAAAAAATAAATTAGATTTATGTGAGTTTTGGGTAAGCGGTTATTAAATTAATGACTTTTTTTGAAGGATTTTTGGGAATTAAGATGCTTCTAATGAAAACAGTACTATACACTAGGCTTATGATTGCTTTAGTTTATAGTACTGCTATATAAAATTAAGAAACAAAAGTGTACGTATAAATAATACGTTACATTAGTTATTAATTATAATCTTTTTTATTGCAAAAGATTTACCGTTCGAAACTTGAATAAAATATAAACCGGAAATATAGTTTTTCACAACGAAAGAAGTTTGGTTATCTTCCCCTACAAAAACTACGTTTTTTTCCTGAAGAGTTTTTCCTGTAGCGTCTTTTAATTTAATATTAAGATTTTCTTTTCCAACAACAGTATATTTTATATTTACCACATCGGTAGGTGGGTTTGGGAATACCTTTAAATTATCATTCATAGAATTTGATTTTTCCTCCGTACCTAACGGTCCACTCCCGGCAAGGTAAATTCCTTACTTGCAAGCGTTGCATAGCGTGATAATGCTTTAATGTATGCTGCCTGATAATATATAGCGGGCTCAGTTATTTGCCAGCTAAAATCAGGCCAAGTTCCGTTCCAATCCTTATATGATTTTTGCTCGGGTTGGTTGCAAGGCGGTGAAAAAACGCAGTTTCCCTGTCCGTCTTTATAAGATTTATTAGGTCCACCGGGAACGTAACCGGGCGCAGGCCCTCCCTTAGCCGAAGTTAAAGCATCATCCCAAGCGGAGCCATCTGCATACCATGAATGATAAATTTGATTGGCACTTTTCTCTGCCCCATATGTATTCATATTTGTAAGATAAACCATATTAAGTGCATTAACGCCATGGAAATAATGAACTAAACCTTCGGAACGCAATTTATATGAATTTGCATTACCGGCATCCAAGTTGTAATAAAGCATATCATAGTTAATATTTGCACAATTGGCAACAACTATATTATGCCCCCAATGAAAAGTTGATGGTAACATATATGCTCTGTATGGATCGCTATCAGGACTAAATTTATAAAAATCCTGCGAGCCTGCGGTGCCTAATTTTACTGAAATTATATCATTTACAACTAAGGAAGTTGCCCCTGTTAATTTTGTATAATACAATAAGGCATCACCGAAATCCACATCATAAGGCCCCCACCAGCCGGCCATAACATTTACTTTTTTATAATTATTATCAACATAATCTCTATAAGAATTGTCGCCCGTTAGAGCCCATAAATATACTGCTGCCTGTACACTGATTTCATCCTGTGTGGCAAGGTCATTATCTGCAATACCTGCTTCGATGTTGCCGTTATCACAATTTGTTTGACGAGGGTTGGCTTGATAAAAAGCATATGCTTTTATAGCGCGGCTTTTTAAATCATCAGCATACGTTTTAAGTGCCGGAAATTTTCCTAAAACAATGGCAGCATGAGCCATTACGCTCGCCTGTACAATTGTTGCAGAGCTACAGCTTCCCGGATAATAATAACGTGGACGGTTATCGGTACTTGGAGGAAGCGTGGCACCTGGGGCACCTTTAATCGTACCAACTTTAATTAATGAAGAGCCATCGGCATTTTGCATTTTTTTCAACCATTCCAATTCCCATTTTATTTCATCTATAATATCAGGGATGCCATTACCCGATTCAGGGATTTTATAATTATCTCCCCATATACTGTTGTTTTGCTCGTAAGCATCAAGCAATTGGTGTAATACGCTTCTTGTAAAGGTTACATATTTATTATAATCTCCTGCATCCCACCAGCCTCCGCTAAGGTCACGGGCAGTAGCAGCATTATTTCTGTCAGTTTCTGATCTTGCCTGTACATCCTGATTTGCACCTACAAATGAAGCACCATCAGCATAATTCGTACCTGCAAACTCTGCTTTTTTTTCAGCGCCGCAACGGTTGTAAAAATACATTCTCATGGCAGCCCTTAATACATCAGAGTAAATATCATCTCGAATATCAAATTTAAAAGAGGCAAGGTTATTACCTATATCAAATACATAATAAGTACCCGGCGTTGTAACAGAAGAAAAATCAAACCACCAGGCTTTATCACCTGATGTTACATTAGTTTGCCCACCATTCCAGCTTGCGAGTGTACCCGTTAATACTATAGAATTGTCCGCCTTTCTTAATTGGTACTGGTTTGCACCCAGCGACGGGTTAAAGCTTGCAGCCGAAGCAACATCAAAACCTGTTTGTGGTTTAACAACCACAGCCACTTTAGAAGAATTTGGCAAGTAACCAAACTGGTCTACCCTGATAAAATCGGAAGTGCTTTGGGCCAACAGGCATAAACTGAAAAAAATAACCGGTAGTGATAATAAATAACGCTTCATAAGTGTATTAATTAAAAAAATAATTTGTAAAAACTTTAAATAAAAGGTGTGCTAAGAACCAATCCGCACACCTTTCATTATATATCAACATCGGGTAATTAGGAATTAATAAAGCCCTATTTCATCAAAATAAACCGTAGGGTGTTTGGCATTCTTATAATAATCTTGTATTTCAAACTCCCGTATAATATCCACATTATTCAAGTCTTTCTTTAAATCAAGGTAGAAATCGTTCCATACACCGGGTTTAAGGTCAAGGACTATTTTAAAATTAACTATATTATGCGATTTATCTTTTATTCCAAATAAAACTTGAGCAGGATCATTACCTTCAAGGAATGCTGAGAGTTTTAGAGTGGTATATTTAGATGGGTCTATAATTTCGGCGCCATTCCAAATCCCAAAGCCCAAAGCACCTCCACTATAAACCATTTTAATACTATTTTTTCCAACTCTTACCTTTTGAGTATTTGCATTATCTTCTGTGGCATTATAAGCGTAATCGTACCAATTAGCATTATGGGCATCATCATAAATAATGTAACCAAAACCAAAACCATTTGTAGACTTAGTTTTGCCACCCGGTGTTCTAACAGTTATAAGGCCTTTTGTTACTCCCCCCGGTATTATTGCTTTTATTTCAGTAGGTGTGACAGAAAGAATCTTCGCATTAATATCAGCAATCGTAACACTATCTGCATCATCGAAAACAGTACCTGTTATAGTTATGGTATCACCCGGTGAACCGCCGGGAGTGAAACCCGTAATGACAGCTGCAGGTTGAATAACTCTAAAAGGTATAGTTGCCTCTCCAAATTTCGTTACCACTTTAATCAGGTTAGATCCACCTTTAAAAGGAGCAGTACTAGGTATTGTAACAATGATGGTTGTTTCTGTAATAAAAGTAGGGCGCAAATCGGCTTCCACATCGTTAAAGTAAACTTTATGAGTGGTTGATAGATGCTTGCCTATAATAGCAACTGCAGAACCATTACCATCCCCAAGGATTATAGAATCTGCCCTAACACGACGGACATGGTCTAAACTAGGTGCAGAAGTATCATCTTTTTGTTTACAAGCACTAAAAAAGACTATCAGGCCAATGATTGAAAAAAAAGTAACCTTTTGAATATATGATAAAATTTTCATATGAGTTTTATTTATAAAGATTAATATTTATTTAAAGGGATAAGTAACCGGCGCTTCTTTAAATCTAGGATTTTGAGAAATTTCAGTGGCCGGAATTGGAAGCAGAAAATCAGAATTTACGGGTTTGTGTTTATATGAATATATAATTTTACCTGTGGCGTCCCAAAAGCCCCTTTCTTGATTTTCAATAATACTTATAGCCTTGTCTCTGTCAATCCTGCCCAAATCAAACCAGTAATCTGCTTCAAATGCGAGTTCTACACGTCTTTCATGTAAAATATCATCTGATGTGATAATCGTATTATCCGGCAATCCGGCCCTTTCACGTACTAAATTAAAATATTTAAGAGCATTAGCATCTGAGGTACTTGGAGCTCCGTTTAATATGGCTTCTGCGGCAATCAATAAAACATCAGCATAACGCAATATATTTGTATTTACATAAGTTGATAACTTTGCCCCTTTGCCTCCATTGTCTGCAGGAGTACCTACCACATACTTTTTTATATTCGCTCTCGTGTTAGAAGGTATATTTGTTGTAGGATATGTATAACCACCCTGAGCCTGTAATAATTCAGGATAAAAATCACCCGGGGTCATCATCACCGCTTTTTTTCTTTTATCTCCCGATTCATAAGCATTTTGAAGATCTATAGTAGGCACTCCAGATCCATATCCATCGTCAAAAACCGGTTAATCCCTGACCATAAGCAGCAAAATATCCTTGATTTGAATTTTGAGAACCATATGATCTGCCGGAAGGATCAATATCCCATAATAATGCAAAGATAGCTTCCTTATTAAGAGGATTTAAGTTTGCATTGTTTTGGGTTTTAAATATATCTGCATAGTTAGGCATTAAGCCGTATTCTCCTGAATTTATTACCTCTTCAGCTTTTGCACGAGCTTTAGGGTAATTTTTCAAATATAAATATACTTTTGCCTGAAGGGCTTTAGCAGTACCTGATGATACACGTGCTACATTTACACCTCCGTAACTTGATCGTAAGGGGCAATTGGCTTCTGCATATTCTAAATCTAAAAGAATAAATTTATATACATCATCAACTATGTTTCTGGGTACTAAAGGTTTGTAAACAAAATCTAGTCCGTTTTCAACAATAGGTACTGCACCAAAAGTTCTGACAAGGTAAAAGTAAGCAAGTGCCCTCATAAATCTTGCCTCACCTACGCATCTGTTTACTAAAGCCTTATCTACTCCCGGAGCTACTCTCACAGGCAAATTATTTATCACACTGTTAGACATTCCTACTACTTGAAATAAAGAGCTCCATATTAAAGCAACTGTGGCATTATCCGCAGTTACATTAAAAGTCTTAAAGCTGACAACATTTTGATCAAATGTAGTTAAGTTTCCGCTTCCTACATCTCCCAAGCCCCATAAGGCCTTATCATTAAGGTCAAACCAAGGTAAATTATATAGGACAGAGGTACTTGCATTTACCTGATCGGCGGTAGAGTAAAAATTATCAATTGATATAGCGTCAATCGGAGGCCTATTTAGAAATTCTTTTTTACAAGCCGGTAAAACGAATAGTAAAACCCCTGTTAAGAGAACAGATATATAAAGTTTATTATTTTTCATAATTTTATTTTTTTATTAGTATAAATACTTAAATTAAAATTCCACATTTAAACCTATAGTATAAGTACGTGCTGATGGATACCGTCCATTATCAACACCCATTGTTAAGGCACTTTGGTTTAAAGCACCTACTTCCGGATCATAACCTGTATATTTTGTAAAAGTTTTCAGGTTTTGGGCACTTCCATAAATTCTGAACCTTGTAATCTGTAATTTTTTAAGGAAGGGAACCGGTACAACATACCCGAGCGTAACATTTTGAATACGCAAATAAGAACCATCTTCAACAAATCTATCTGAAAGTGTTAAATTATGATTATCACTACCGGCTAAAAATCTAGGCTGACTCGCATTTGGGTTATCAACAGTCCAATGATCGGATGCTAAATTAAGTTGATTTACAGAAAGCCTGTCAAGGCTAAGATCACTGGATTTACGCACAAGATTTAAAATTTTATTTCCTTGCGAACCCTGTAAGAAAATGCTCAGGTCAAAATTCTTAAATGTAAAATTGTTGGTTAATCCAAAAGTAAAGTTAGGATGTGGGCTTCCGATAAATGTCTTATCCGCATCAGTAATAGTTTTATGGTTATCTAAAGCAACGTATCTAATATCTCCTAAAGAATTTCCATTTGCAGTTGAATCGAATTGTTTAGGGCTAGAATCAAGCATTTGCTGATCACGGAATATACCTGCTGTTTTATAACCGTAAAATTGAGCTATAGGATATCCCGCTTTGGTTAAGTTAACTGCTAAATTCTCCTGAGGCTTACTTTGAATGATGTTATCGCCATTAATTTCTACAACTTTATTTTTATAATGTGAAATAATAAATGTTGTATTCCAAGTAAAGTTCCCTGTAAAGTTGCGGGTATTTATAGCCACATCAATCCCCTTATTTTGCATTTTACCTAAATTGACATAAGGAGCGTCTATTTTTCCATGACCATTAGAACCTAGATAACTAGGTAATGGCAATTGAAATAAAAAGTTTTTGGAAATTTTATTGTATACATCAACCGTTAAATTTATTCTTTGGTTTATAATACCTAAATCTATCCCTAAGTTTGTTTGAGATGCTGATTCCCATGTTACGTTAGGATTTGCAACATTATTCTGAGGAAAGCTTGTTCCGGCGCCTGTAATGAAGGGCCTTAATGTTGTACCATAGCTGTATGGTGGAATATTTTGGTTTCCGACCGCACCATAACCTATACGTAGTTTTAAATTATTAACTACGGATACATTTTTCATAAAAGACTCGTTGGAGATAGTCCAAGCCGCAGCTACAGCAGGGAAATATCCCCATTGTTTTTTAGTTACCGGGTCAAATTTTGAAGAACCATCCGCCCTTAATGTACCCGTAATGCTGTATTTGTCGGAAATTGAATAAGTACCTCTCGCAAAGTAAGATTCTAAAGTAGAAGTACCGGCATAACCGCCACTCCCCATTTGGGAGGTACTTCCTGCACTTAACTCCTGAATTTGATTACCTCCAAGAAAATTTATTCTAGTGCCATTAAGACCATCCCAATTTGACTGTTGCGCTTCATGACCTAAAACTAATGTTAAGGTATTAGTATTAAATGTATGCTTGTAAGTAAGAAAATTTTTAAGTACCCAAAAAGTGGAGTTGTTATTTGATCGTTGAGATTGGGCGATAGCGTTAATAGCCGCCTTGCCCCAGTTATACGTAGGTAAAAACTGATTATTTTTATTAAAAGATAAATCACCTCCGAATTCCGTTCTAAAAGAAAAATCTTTCAAAAAAGAAATGTCAATATACATATTACCGAGTACCCTTGTTCTAATAACAGAATTTTCAAAAGTTAATGCCTGTGCTACAGTGTTAACAGGCACTGCAGTTCCATTTATATTTGATAAAATAGATCCAAATGTTCCATCAACATTCCTCACAGGAACATCAGGAGCTGAAGTTAATGCGGAAGACACTACTCCATTAATATCATCATTTAAAACTATTCTTTCTTTTGTTCTGCTTGCAGTTAAACTTATGCCGGTTTTAAGCCATGGTTTTACTTCATTATCAAGGTTTACCCTAAATGTATATCTATTAAAATTAGACCCTATTATAATACCTTTCTGATCTAAATAGCCTCCGGAAATAAAATATTGTAATTTATCTTTCCCACCGGAAATGCCAATTTGATGACTTTGCATAGGAGCCGGTTTGAAAATTTCACGTTGCCAATCAGTACCTTTCCCTAATAATGATACATCTTTAAATTCCTCTCTTAAAGGTTGCCCAAAAGCCTTAGAAATATCATTTTGATATTTAGCATATTGTTGTAAATTCATAACATCCAAAAACTTACTGGGGCGTTGTGAGCCATAATACATATCATAAGTAATTTTTGATTCACCTGATTTACCCCTTTTGGTAGTAATGATTACAACTCCGTTTGCAGCTCTAGAACCATATATAGCTGTAGCAGAGGCATCTTTTAATATATCAACCGAAACAATATCACTTGGGTTAATGGCAGCCAAAGGGCTTAATGAAGTTTGTCCGGATCCACTACCTAAAAATCCATTATTACCTGATGCTCCACTAGTAGAAGTATTATTTCCATCACCCGAAACAGGCACTCCATCAATAACATATAAAGGTTCATTACTTCCGGTTAATGAAGTAATCCCTCTTATTCTAACGGAAGCTGAGCCACCAGGTTGGCCTGAGTTATTAGTAACAGTAACACCCGAAGCCCTGCCTTGCATTAATTGGTCAATACTTACTTGTGGGATGGTTTTTAATTCCTGTACTTTAATTGATGAGATTGCACCGGTTACATCTTCTCTTTTTTGCTCACCATAACCGATTACTACCACTTCGTTCAAACTTTTAATATCGGGGGTTAAAGTAACATTTATTATAGATTGGTTTCCTACCTCAACTTCATATACTTTATAACCTATAAAAGAAAAAACAAGTATAGAAGCATCCTCCGGCACTCTTATACTAAAGTTTCCATCTGCATCAGAAGTTGAGCCGATTGTTGTTCCTTTTATTGAAACATTTACACCAACCATCGGTTGCTGATTTTCACCATCAATAATATGACCGGTAACATTTTTATCAAATTTTCCCTGAATTGAGGTATTTGATAATTTGTCAATATTTAAAATAGGTTTTTGTGCAGTTACACTGTCCACATTTTCCTTCTTTAAGGTTTTTAAACTTTTTCCTTTAATAAAAGAAATATCTTCGTGAAGGATTACATATACTTTATTATCAACTACCTGCCATTTTAAATTAAAAGGTGTTAAAAGTTTTTCAAGGTCATAATTTAATTTTCCTGAAAAACTTATAGGTTCGATAAGTTTGTTTTCAACGTTCTCCGGGTTATAAAAAAAAGAAATATTGTATTGTTTCTTAAGCTTATCCAGTGCCTCTACCAAAGATATCTTATTGGAAGATTGATAGGAATTAGGCACGTAATTTTTTGCCAGCATAGCATCACTGCTTTGGCCAAATAAGCAATGAAGGCTCAGGAAAAATAAAAATGTAATTCCTATCTTTCCTGATAGTTTAGTAATCGGATTTTCCATAATTTATGATTAAAAATTTATTTGTAAAAAAATATTGTACGGTTTGTCAGTTAAAATCTTTTTATGCTGTTAAAAAAAGTAATATAATAAAATAATTAATAAGTTTAATACTAAAAAAGTAAATAGTACGGTTACTATTTTATCAATAGGCGAGGAACCTAAGAGTAGTAGTAACATTGCCAATAAATCCTAAGACTTATTTCCTCTTGGCAACCTGCCTTATACTAAGTTTATTATTAATGCTTAGCCGGGTTTTCAGAAATAGTTATAGTATTATTTCCATTTTCTGTTATTTTTAAGTTGTATAAAGTTTCTATGGCTTTTAATAAAGTTTGCTTTCCGCCAATTGTTATTTCGCCACTTATTTTACGTTCTGCAAGGCCTTGCCCCAAAAGGTTTACTTTTATGCCATATTTATCTTCTATTATTACGGCTATTTCTTTTACAGAAGTGTTTTCAAACACAAACTTCATATCTTTCCAGGAGGAATAGATTTTTGGATTTACCTTAATCAATTGAAATTGAAATTCTTTTTTATCAAAATTTACCATTTCACCAGGTTTCATTATTAAAGGTTGTGTATTTGGTCTATTTGACGATAATTTAACACTGCCACTTTGTAAAACCACTTTGGTAACTGTCCTGAAGCTGTTAATATTAAATTTTGTACCCAATACCTCTACATCTATCCCGTCTGTATGGACTGTAAACCGGTCACGTTTTAACGACCCTTGTTCCTTGATTTCAAAAAAGGCCTCCCCCTTTAAAGTTACTTCCCTATCATTTCCTTCCTTCCAATTGGCAGTTGAATAGGATAATGTAGAATTTGAATTAAGAAAGATATTAGATCCGTCAGGCAATTCCACTGATTTTATTTCACCATATGCGGTATGGATTTCTTTGTTGTTGGTGCCTTTAAATAGTAAAAAGCCTGCCATAACAGAACACAATATCGTAACAGAGGCTGCAAGCCTGCCATAGTTCCGGAAGCCATTTTTAAAAAATTCAATAACTTTAAATGGACGTTCGCTTATTTTTTTCTGTATGCTTTCCCAAATTATTTTTTCTTCGGTTTCTGTAGGGATCTTGGATGCATAAGATATTTGCACAATAAGCACCCTAAAATCTTCAACTTCCTTTTTATATGCCGGGTTTTCGGCAATCCAATTTTTCCAGAATAAATCAGATGTAGGAGTAGGATCCGTTACCCAATCTTTAAAACCATTCTCAAATAAAAAATTATAAACTTCCTCTTTAGTCATGTAAATTTTAGTTATAATTTTTTAGTTATATTTATTATTAAATCTGTCCAAATTCTAACAGATAATACATTTAACAGTGTTTCATACTCACTTAAACATAACAATTATTTTTATGGCCCGCAAACTGCTTACAAATAAGATTATGTAGAGCTAATAAATTGCGTTAATAAAGATAAGTATTAAAGAGGAGGGCATTTTTTTTCTTAAAACCTGTAAGGCGCGAAAAATTAAATTATGCGCAGATTGCTGTTCTACCTGCATAATTGAGGCGATTTCCTGAAAAGAAAGGCTTTTATAAAATCTTAAATATATGGCTTCTCTTTGCCTGTCGGATAAATGCTTGAGGGATTGAAGGATTAAATTTTTTTGATATTCTTCTTCTTGTTCTTCTATTAAAAAAAATTCTTGGGGCAAAACCAATTCAAAAGAATAGTTTTCATTTAAGTCTTGTGGGTGTAAAAATCTTTTATTTAAATCTGAGACCCTAAAAAGCCTGTTTCTTAAAGCTTTCATAAGGTAAAATAATATCCTGTCGTTGGATGGGGTAATTTTATCTTTCTTTTCCCAAAGGTTTACAAATAAGTCCTGCAGACAATCATTAATGGTTTGTTTATCCTTAGAAAACCTATTGGCATATTCAAATAATTCCTTATAATAAAGATTATAAATCTGCTCATAGGCGCCTCGATCAGCATTTTTTAATGCTATCCAAAGTTCTTCGTCACTCACCTTTCCGGCTTTACCCACTTGTATACTATTGCATTATTATAAAATATCTTAAAAGTATCCAAATATAATATTATTTCAAAATGATAATACTTTCGAAAGAATTTACTTATTAATTTCATGACTAAAGATAATTTTAATCTTTTAATCAATCGTATTTAATTATTAAGAAATATTCGCAATTGGGACTTTATCCATAACCTTTTTTTTTAGATTTCTTTTGACTTAGTGATTGGAAATCAATTTGGAATAACAATTATTTTTCCAAATATATTTAATGCTAATTGTTTGTCGCTCACAAAAAAAATTATAATTATCGGTTTATCAATATCAGTATATTGATAATTTAAAAAAAAATCTTTAATAAATATATTGAATGAAGCATTTTATATGTTTTGCATAAGCATCAATACTTCTATATGCCCGATTGAATGAAAGTGCTTTAGCATTTATAAAACTAATGTTATACGTCAATATCTTTAGTTAACTTATTTTAAATCTTTACGTAGAAGTAAAAAAAAATCCACACTAAATTATGAAAGTTAAAAAGTATTATCTAGTCGCATTAATAGGTCTCATATTATTTTACTCATGCAAAAAAAACGAAAATAATAACCCTGCGTCACTGCCAAAACAAACTTTTATTCTTTCTAAAAATGGAAGCGAATTTATCCTCACAGGAGGAAATACTATTTATAAAACAGGTTATAAACAGGTAACGCCAAGCAATAAAGATGCTTATGTACAAAAACTTGTTGATGGGAACGAAGTATGGTTTAAATATTATGATACCTCTCCGGATGATTCTCGCGGAATGGCGATTAATTGTACAGGAAGCAAACTGTATGTAGCGTTTACATGCACGGGTGGCAATACATCTTTCAAGGCTAGCGCAGGAGCATTTCAAACTTCTTATGGTACAGGTGGCGGGCCTAAGGCTATTTTCTTTTCAAGCATAAACCCGGATAATGGCGATATATTTTCTGCAACTTTTATAAACGGGCAATTGGATAACGGCAAAGCAAATACTATGTACCCTGACGATAGTATTGACCAGCCGATAACTATTTTAACGAATAACCAGGTAAAATTGCAAGCCATTCATGCATATGACAAAGGCGATGGGCACCTTACTGCGGGGATTGCCGACAACGATTGTAAAAACTCGGGTGGAAAATGGACAGGTGTTTTTAACGAAAATATGGCTTTAGTATCCGGTGATTGCTTTTGAGATATATGAACATTAGATTTAACAAAAAAATCATTTCATTTTTAAAAGGCAACCGTCATTTTTAAAAATCAGTAATCTCATAAAACTCTTATAATAATAGAACACCCAAATAACTTTAAAACTGTTCTTCTGAAAAAAGCATTTGAAATAATATTTTAGGCTTTAAGAATAATAGCATTTTTAATCAAAAAAGAATAAAATTTATATTATATATAATTAATTGTATATTTGTATCACTTATGCATTAAATTTTATAACCTTATAAAGAAAAAGATTATAAATGGCAATCATAACGTTTTTGCTTCTAAAATAGAAATAATTATATCTCCATTTAGATTCAGCAAAATTATAATATCATAAAAATTCCTTTTTAATAGATGAAACAATTTTTTAATTTTTTAAATCTGATAAAAATGAATTATTCATGAAAACAATTAGTAAAGTGTTAATGGTACCACTTATAAGTGGCCTTTATTTATCAAGCCCAAATGTAATTCTCCCAAGCCACGCCTTCCGGCAGGCGCCTAAAACTTTTTTGCAAGAAGAACTCGTGTTTTATAGAGGGCGAAATTAATCCTATAAAACATAGACCCAACCAATGGTATAGATTTACAAAATATATAATTAATTATATATTTTGTATAACGTATGCATTAAATTTTATGGCCTTAGATAAAAGAAAATATTAAAAGGTTATAAAGGGCAATCCATAAGCAGTTGCTTCTAAAGGAAGAAATAATATAACTCTATTATCCCATTTAGATTCAGCAAAAATTTATAATAATCTTAAAAGTTCCTTTTTTAATAGATGAAACAATTTTTTTAAATATTTAAATCTTATAAAAATGAATTATTCATGAAAACGATTAGTAAATTATTAATGACCCTGCTAATAGGTGGTGTTTATTTATTTAGTACAAATGTATTTTCTCAGACCATGCCTTCGGGCAGGCGCCTAAAAACCATTTCGCAGGAAAAAGGTTTGTTTTATCAGGGAACAGAATTAACCGCATATGACATAGACCCCACCAACGGGTATAGTCCCGGGGTTACAACGGTTTTAAACCGTGAGTATAACATTGTTACCTGGGATTTGATCTTTAAAGGTACAGGAATTCACCCTACCAGAACTACTTATAACTTTACCGATGCCGATAAAGTTGTGGAGTATGCACGGGACCACAATATAGTTACACACGGACACACCCTTATCGGTTGGAACATATACATGCCCGATTGGCTCACAAGTTCAAGTGTAAATTGGTCTGCCTCCGATTTGGATGCTATTATGACAGATCATATTCAAACCATTATGGGTCGTTATAAAATCGGCAATACAAATGGCCATGGCGAAATTCCTATTTGGGATGTTGTAAACGAAGCAATTCTTGTGCCCGACGACACTTATAAAGGATGGAGAGGATGGAGCAACGTTTGGATGGAAGACGCAGGCAGAGGCACAACAGGTATGGGATATGATGTAGACGGCATTCCGAAGTTTATTTCGAGAGCTTTTGAAATTGCCCGTTCGGTAGATCCAAAAGCCATGCTTGTATATAATGAAGGACAAAATTCGGGCAACGGTATAGAATATATAAGTCCGCAATCCGACAGAATGTATGACATGTGCATAAAGTTTAAAAAACGGGGTGTCCCTATTGATGCTGTGGGTTTTCAATGCCATGTTAATGCCGACGATGCAGAATTAAATAATTTAAATACGATGGCTGCCAATATCGATCGTTTTGGTGCATTGGGTGTAAAGGTGTTGATTACTGAATTAGATGTTGATATGACTACCAATACACCTGCTTCCCTTCAGAAACAGGCAGATGTTTATCGTAAACTGATGAACATTTGTTTATCGAGAAAGAATGTGGTAGTTGCCTTTCAAACATGGGGTATTAATGATGAACTTTCATGGTTAGACAGCCCGCGCGGCACTCATTTTCCCTTGCCTTATGATAAGAATGATGCTGCAAAACCGGCTTATTATGCTATGCAAAGTGAACTTGAAAACTACACGGGGCAGAATATACCTGTTTCAAGTATTACAATAGATAACAGTGCAATTACCTTAAATGTAGGAGGAGCACAAAAAAAACTAAATGCTGTTATTAACCCTTCCAATGCTTCTAATATTAATGTCAGCTGGAGTTCAAGTGCTGCAAATATAGCTACGGTAGATAATACGGGATTAGTTACCGGTATTTCTGCCGGTACAGCCACTATTACTGTAACTACTGCTGATGGCAACAAAACAGCTTCCTGTACTGTAAGCGTAGTGAAACCTGTAGAAACTCCTTATGGTGGAGCAGTCTGGGCTGTACCGGGTGTAATAGAGGCTGAGAACTATGACGTTGGGGGCGAAGATGTTGGTTATCACGATACAACACCCGGGAATACAGGAGGCGCTTATCGTACTGATGATGTTGATATGGAAATTTGTAAAGAAGGTGGGTATAGCGTTGGATGGACAGCACCGGGTGAATGGCTCAGGTATACAGTTAATGTTGCCACTGCCGGCACTTACAAGATAGATGTCAGAGTCGCCATGGTGGGTACGACCGGTAAATTTCATATTGAATTTAATGGTGTAGACAAAACCGGGGTTATTTCTGTTCCCAATACCGGCGATTATCAAACCTGGCAAACAGTCAGCATTCCCGGAATTGCATTAAGCGCAGGTACGCAGGTGATGCGTTTTTATTTTGATAATGGTTTTGGTTTAAATAATATTAATATAACTAATGGAACAAACACAAATGTAGCCGTAACAAGTGTAAATATCCAGCCTGCTACTATTTCAGTTGCAACAGGGGCGAACAGCCAACTTTCTGCAACCGTTTCTCCATCCAACGCAACCAATCAAAATGTTACCTGGTCTTCGAGCGATAACAGTATTGCAACAGTAAGCAGCAGCGGTTTGGTAACAGGCATTAAAGCGGGTACGGCAACAATAACCGTTACTACTCAGGATGGCAGTAAAACGGCTGTTTGTGCTGTTACTGTAACAGCTAGTAGTAATCTAGCCAATGGAAATGGAAAAGTAACCATGGAAAAATGGACAGGTGTTAACGGAACATTAATTACCGATAACGATTTTACCAAAACACCCAGCACCACAAGCGATTTAACATCATTAGAAATACCTGTAAATGCTGACGACAATTATGCTGCCCGCATTAGAGGATATATTATTCCTTCTGCAACAGGTACTTATAACTTGTATATTGCAAGTGACGATCAGGGACAACTTTGGTTAAGTACAGATGACCAACCGGCCAATAAAAGCAAGGTTGCTTATGTAAATTCCTGGACAAATTCTCGTGAATGGACAAAAGAAAGTAATCAAAAATCAGTTTCTGTTAATCTTACAGCAGGTAGCAAATATTATTTCGAGGCCTTGATGAAAGAAGGTGGCGGTGGTGATGACCTGGCTATTGGTTGGACAGGGCCAGGTATAACCTCCATAACCATTCCATCAGGAAGCAATATAAATTCCTACTCGGTTCAAAGCAGCGTTCCTACTTTAAGCTGGTATGATGGCTTTAACTATCCTGCAGGCAGTCTCGACACTAAAAATGGTTGGTCGTGCCCAAGTGGATCTTATAATATTATTGCGCCTTCATTGTCATATACCGATGCTAATAATGCAACCCTGCAAACATCGTCAGGCAGCGCACAAGGTGCCAATGCATATTATTATTTCGGAAAACATGATATGAATATGACAAGTAATGGGGGTACCTATTATTTATCCATGATATATTATGCTAACGGATATGCGAATTCTATTTCCTTGGACACCTCTGCCAATGCCGACCAAATGATTCAGGTATTAGGTGATGGAAATTGGAAGCTTAAAGTTGGGTCTTCTACGGTAAATACCGGAAAGAGTATAAACAATAATGGGGATTTTATGTTAATGCGTTTGGATTTTACCGCATCTAATGTGAGGGTACGGTTATATATAGATCCAAAATTAAACTCTGAGGCTGTAAATACTCCTTTAGCAGATATTACTTCTACTCAACCATTTAATATCAAGTATTTTAATTGGCTGCTGGTTGATCCATCTAACCCTATTCAAAAATTAGATGAAATCAGAGTTGCTAAAACTTGGGAAGAAGTTACAGTTTACGGTACGTCAAGTTCAAGAGAAGGAACAAATGTGTTAAAATCTAAAGGGCTTAAAGCTGAAAGAGATCAGGTTTCGGTTTATCCTAATCCGGTTTCTGATGGCTTGCTTAGTATTGATTTTAAATATGTTACCGGGCATAGTTTAATAAATATTTATGACAACTTGGGTAACCCGGTTTTTTCAAAAACAATTAATAATCAGGAAAAAATTGACCTGAATACCGGAACGTTAAAGGCAGGCATATATTATTTAAAGGCTACAACCGACAAAGAAGTGATTTATAAAAAAATAATTATTGAATGATTTTAATCGCTTTTTATTTTAAAGGTGCCGTTTAAAAATAACAATATGAATGGTTAATTTCCCACTCATCCTTATAGCGCTGCTATGGGGATGAGTTTTTTAAACGAAAATTTTAGATGATTAACTTGTAAATGAAATGCCAAGTTCTTTATTAGAATGATAGACAAAAATGCATGGGCAAGTCAAAGAATTTAAATAGAATTTTAAGAAATGCTTATTTAAATAAGATTAAATAACTCAAGTTACTTATTTATGAATTCGGACCGTTTAACCTGCTTACTTTAATAAATCGTGCTGAGTAATAAGGTACTTCTGTATTTTCAATGATAATACCACAGCATACAGAAGCATGAATAAAAGTAATTTTACCATTATCATTTGCAATTACCAAGCCTACATGGCCAACATAATTGGTTCTCCAATTGCTGCCTTTAAAAAATATTAAATCTCCTTTTTGAGCCGATTCTTTATTTATATCCATACCAACAATTGCTTGCTCGGGAGCACTTCCGGCTAAAGAAAAACCAAATTTAGAATAAATAAAAGAGGTAAATCCGGAACAGTCAAAACCGTATGGAGATCGGCCTGCATATCGGTAACGAACACCCAAAAATTTTTTTGAATAAGAAATTAAATCGTCAATAAATTTAAAAGAATTTATATTTTTTATTTCCGAAAGCCAACATAAAGCGTCTTCATTTAATTGCAATGATTGGGGTTTGAAATTTAAATAACCTGTCGTTTCGTTAAAAGAAAGTGTTTTAGGTTTTTGTAATTTTATATTTTGAGCATTAAGGGCAGAAAAAAAACAAATGAACAGATAACTTACAAAAAGTTTTTTCATGTAGTATAAAATTTAGTTACTGTGGATATATTTGCAATTGGCTTTTAAAATATTTTTCTAAGTTGTTCATTAACAATGAAATTATCCAAATTAAGATTTAGACTTAGCTTCAAATGTAATTGTTAATCTTGAAAATGTCGAATTCAATCAATAAAATAGAAACAGATACAAATGTTGGAAAATAAAGAAGCATCAATTCGCAGGATAGGTTTGGCAACTGCTGTTGCCATAATTATTGCAAATATGATTGGCACCGGAGTTTTTACAAGCCTTGGTTTTCAGGTGATAGGTATAAAATCTGTTTTTGCCATTTTAATGTTATGGGCAGTGGGTGGGGTGATTGCATTGTGTGGTGCACTGTGTTATGCAGAGGTTGCAATTAGATTTCCGGGCTCGGGCGGAGAGTATAATTATCTTTCCAAAATATATCATCCTGCTTTAGGCTTTTTATCGGGCTGGGTATCGGCAACTGTGGCCTTTGCTGCACCAATAGGTTTATCGTCTATTGCCTTTAGTAAATATTTGGCCAAATTATTTCCACAGTTAGAAACTTATGAAACATTAATAGCATGTTCATTAATTGTAATTGTTGCACTTGTAAATATTAAAGGAGTTAAAACCACCGCCATATTTCAAAGAGTAATAACGTATTTGAACATATTCCTTATTATTTTATTAATTATTTTCGGAATAAGTTTATCCGAACACAGTCATTTTAATTTTAGCGTAAATACCGAAGATTGGAAAGCTGTAATGAGTTCTTCATTTGCTATTTCCTTAATATATGTCTCTTTTGCTTACTCAGGTTGGAATTCAGTAACTTATTTCGCAGGAGAAATAAAAAATCCTGTTAAAAACATTCCGCGATCGTTAGTTGGCGCAACAACGGTTGTAATGATTTTATATATTTTATTAAACTTTATTTTCCTGTATTCAGTACCAATGAATAAGTTAAACGGGCAATTGGAAGTCGGTTTTATAGCAGCTGAAGCAATTTTTGGAACCTTCGGAGGAAGATTAATCTGCTTAATGATAGCATTGGCATTATTCGCGTCTGTTAATTCAATGACAATTGCCGGGCCAAGGGTTACCCAAACGATGGGTGAAGATTTTAATTTTTTCAAAATCTTTTCTCAAAGGAATATAAATGGTTCGCCTCTGTATTCAATTATTTTGCAAACAATTCTGGCATTGGTGTTGGTAATTTCATCAACTTTTGAAAAGGTTTTGCTATATATTGGCTTTACATTAAGCTTATTTACAACACTTACAGTAATTGGTTTATTAATAAGCAGGTATAAAAAACCACCTGAAAAAAGTGTTTATAAAACTCCTTTATTCCCTATTCCCGCAATTATTTTTATCAGTCTTGAATTTTATTCCATGTATTGGTCAATAACTACCCGCACAGTCGAATCATTATTTGGTATTTCTACAGTTTTGCTTGGCTTGCTGGTGTATTATATTGCAAGACAAAAAGAAAAAGCATAATTTTGAAGATTAATGCGTTAATCACAAAAATAATTAAATAATCACAAAAATAAATTTATCCAATGCTCAGAAAATCCGCACTATTCTTAATCACACTCTTATCTTTTTCATTTTTAACCGGTTGTAATGGCAACTCAAGCAAAAATGAAGAAATCCAAGAAACTACCACATCTACAACTACTTTAAAATCAGATTCTTCAAAAACTAAAGAAACCAAAAAAGTTGAAGAAGCGACTGAAAAAGAATATGACAAAAAATTTAACGAAATTTCAAAAGTTATTGCAGGTATGCCGGTTGACAGCAGTTCTAAATATTATAATATAACTCAAACGGCGAGCTGGAAAAGATTTGCTAAAACAATGGACAGCAGTTGGACAAAGCTTGAAAAAGACAGGTTAGGAAAGGTTCGTACATGGAGAGAAACCGAATTAGCAGGTGTAAATGATGGAAGGGATTTATTTTATCCATTTTCCGGTCCGGACTTTTTACACGCTTATAGCTTTTTTAATAAATCGAAAAACATGTATATGTTTGGTTTAGAAGGTGCAGGGAGTTTACCAAAGCTTGATAAGAAATCAGAAAAAGACATGATTAATTATTATGCCTCTGTTCAAAAATATTTAGCCGAAATAATGAGCAAAAGTTATTTTATAACTAAAAAAATGCTTGCAAATCTATATCGTGTAAATGGAATGACGCCTATCATATGTATTTTTATGGTAAGAACAGGGAATACTGTTACCAATATACAACCAATGAATTTGGACAGTACCGGCAAGATGGTACCATTTGATACTACCGGATTAAAGGGTGCGAAGAAGAGTGATTTTCATGGAGTTAAGATTGATTATTTAGATTCGGAAACCAAAGAATTGAAATCGGTATATTTTTATTCAGGTGATATGGCTGACGGGACAGTTACCACAAAATCATCACTGTATAAATATTTAAATAATATGCCCGAAAATTGTAATGGTATGTTAAAATCTGCAAGTTACTTATTGCATTATGGTACTTTTAACCAGGTGAGAAATGCGATGCTGAATCGTTGTCAAAATATTCTTCAAGATGATACAGGTATCGCATATAGATTTTACAAAAATGATAAAAAACACAAATGGGATTTTAATTTGTATGGAGTTTATTTCAAACCAATAGGTGATTTTAAAGGAGTTGACCAACCGGATTTAGAAAAAGCATATAAAGATTCTTCTAAAGTAAAACCACTTCCGTTTGGTATCGGTTACCATTGGATGAACCGTAAGGATAGTTGGTTTTTAGTATCTAAAAAATAAATTTTTTTTAAAAATTTAATAAAAAAGGGCTTCGGATAACCGGAGCCTTTTTTATTAAAAAAATTATTTTTAGAAAGTAGTTGTTTTAACATATATTTTATTTTATTTTTGTTCCAGCATATTCAATATAATTGAATGTGTTTTTTTTCATAGCTGGTTGAAGGATAAAAGGCGCTCGAATTTTTTGAGCGTTTTTTTTGTCTTAGATTTAAGATCTGCCGGATAAAGGGATAATATTCGCTGAACAGCATTTCATATAAAATTACCATTTCGGTAATACCATGCCCCCTTTGGCTTTAAGTTATAATATTTAAATCTGAAGATTTGATAACGCTCTGCCGTATTCGGAGACTACACCAAACAGAGAAAAAAGAATAAAAATTATCAGTATATCAATATCGTTTTCAATAATGTAATTTTAAAAAAAATATTTGAAAATGTTTTTCACACCAACAATTACACAAGATTCTTTATATTCTCAAATTGCGGATCGAATTGAGAAACAAATTGAACAAAATATATTAAAATAGGGATATAAATTATCTTCTTCCTCGGCATGTCCCCTGACAGGCCGAAAGACCAATTGTTATTTCAATAATTGAAATCCCTTTTTGATGTAAGAATATATACCTGCCCCGAATTTTTATTAAAATTTTTTGGCTTGTCAGAGGACAGGCCAAGGGAAAAAATATTCATCATTTTAATACCTTAACAAGTTTAATGTACAAACTCCAATATCTCGTTATTTTAACGTTGATATAAAGTTTTCCGGAAGAAATTCTACAATGCCTGTTTCCAGGTCATATATGGCTCCAACTATTTTCAACGTGTTATTTTTTACAGATTTGCTGAGAACGGGTTCCAAATTTTTAAGCTGTTCTACCTGCATGATTACATTTATTTTCACGGCATTTTCAAGTTGGTTTCCGCCATATTTTTTAGCCTCTTCAACAGCCGGTTTTATACTGTTTATTAATGTTATGATGTGTCCCGGAACATCCGGTATATTATATGCTGCCGAAACAGCTCCACATTTAGTATGGCCTAAAACAACTATGAGTTTGGTTTCAAGTACATTATGAGCAAATTCTATACTGCCCCAGGAAGCATTAGATGAAACCTGACCCGCAGTTCGAATAATAAAGAGGTCACCTAATCCCTGATCAAAAATAATTTCATTTGGTACTCTGGAGTCAGAGCACCCTACAATAATTGCAAAAGGAAATTGCCCTTCTGAAACCTCTTTAAGCCTGCTAATATCTTGGTTTGGGCGAATACTTTTTCCGTTCACAAATCTTTCATTTCCTTCTATTAGTTTTTCAATTGCTATATCAGGGTCGATCATATTTGCTTAATTGTTCATTAAGTTAAATTTGTATTACTATTTTATAATTGTTTACTTATTAGTGCAATAGTAATACTATAATATTTAAATTTCGATTATTAACGGCATATAAAATTAATAGTAGCCACAATACCTTGAATTAAAATATTATAACACTTTACTCATGAGATTTTTAATCTTCGTATAAGAATCTAAAGATGAAACAATTAAAAATGAAGAGCTCTACAAATTTGAGGGTAAGAAACTTTTTCTATAAGTTTTAATGAGAGAATCGATATAATTTTAGGTGTTCTTTTATTATATATTGAGGATCATATAAAGGCCAACCGCCTAAGTTTCTAACTTAATAAAGGCTTTTTGATATAGCAGAGCATGTGGAATAACCTATCTAAAGAGGATATTGTATCCCGTTAAAGAACAAAAGGGTTTAATTAAATGTAATAGAAGCTGCCCGGAACAGACTTAAAATTACTCCATTTTTCAATTATTTAAATTATCAAATGAATAACCGTTTTTCGATTACAATTTCGGCCATATATAACTTTTCATATGATTTTTATTTTATAAACATTTGAACAAAATAGTTATAAACAGGAATTCCAACAATAACATTAAAAGGGAATGTAATTGCCAACGACATTGTAACATAAATGCTCGGGTTAGATTGAGGAATGGCAACACGCATAGCAGCAGGCACAGCAATATAGGAAGCACTGGCGCATAAAACAGTAAATATCAAAGCATCTCCCCTGCCCATATGAAATAGTATTGATAGAGAAATGCCTATTATTGCATTTAGTATTGGAACTAGTAAGGCGAATAATATTGAAAACAATCCTGTTGCTTTTAAATCTTTTAATCTTCCGGCAGCAACTATTCCCATATCTAAAAGAAAAAGGCATAAAATTCCTTTAAACATATCACCTGCAAATGGTTTTACCGATTCATAACCTTTTTCACCGACTATTAATCCTATTACAAAGCTACCTAAGATCATTAAAATGGACCCTTCAGTAAAAGCATTTTTTATAGTATGAGCCAGACTAGTTTGGTCAGTACTTTCTTTATTATAATGTTTATAAAGTATTACTGCAACTATAATTGCAGGGGATTCCATTAAGGCCATTGCCGCCACCATATGACCTCCAAAGTGAATATTATTGTTTTGTAAAAATGCCACTGCGGTTATAAAAGTTACTGCACTTACAGAGCCATACGTAGCGGAGAGTGCAGTTGCATCAGGTATGGAGAATTTTTTCTTTAATATAAAAAAAGTATATAAAGGCACAAGGCATGACATTGCAATGGATATAAATATAATCCCAATAACCCCTTCGCTAAATCCACTTTTACTTAATTCCATACCTCCTTTGATCCCAATGGCAAACAATAGGTAAAGGGAAAAAAACTTTGGTATGGGTTGTGGTATTTCTAAGTTCGATTTTAAGGCAATGGCCAACATCCCCATGAAAAAAAACAGTACGGGTGTGTTTATGAAATTTAAAAAAAGAGATGATATATTCATGATAAGTGTAATATTCTTTATTTTAATGTTGAGATAAAGTTTTCGGGAAGAAATTCTACTTTACCTGTTTCCAGGTCATAAATTGCCCCTATTATTTTCAAATCATTATTTTTTACAGACTTGCTGAGCACAGGCTCCAAATTTTTAAGCTGCTCAACTTGCATGGCCACATTTATTTTAACGGCATTTTCAAGTTGATTACCCTCATGTTTTTTAGCCTCTTCAACAGCCGGTTTTATGCTGTTTATTAATGTTACGATGTGCCCGGGAACATCAGGTATTTTGTATGCTGCCGAAACAGCCCCACATTTAGTATGACCTAAAACAACTATCAGTTTGGTACCAAGCACATAATGGGCAAATTCTATACTTCCCCAGGAAGCATATGATGAAACCTGACCTGCAGTTCGAATAATAAAGAGGTCTCCTAATCCCTGATCAAAAATAATTTCATTTGGTACTCTGGAATCTGAACACCCTACAATAATTGCAAAGGGGAACTGACCTTCTGAAACTTGTTTAATCCTATTGTAGTCTTGATTAGGACGAATACTTTTTCCATTTACAAATCTTTCATTCCCTTCTTTTAGTTTTTTAATTGCTATATCCGGATGAATAGTTAAGCTTTGAGCTGATAAAAAACCCATATTTAACATGGATAAGACTTTAATTGCAAATAATACACGTTTCATAATTATGTGGGATTAAATAGTACTACTATTTTATATAAATGTTTTACTTTGTAATGCAATAGTAATACTATTATTTTTAATTTATATACTTTTATGTAAAATTTATTTTAACTTTATATAAAAACTAAACGATGCAGTGGAATCTTGACATAAAAATCAATGAAAAGCTATACTTAAGGGATCCCAAATCTTCGGAATTAGGGAAGAACATCCTTAAAGACGGAATAATAATGATAGAAGAGCTGGGCATCGAAAATTTTACTTTTAAGAAGTTGGCTAATCAGTTAAATACTACTGAATCCAGTATTTACAGATATTTTGAGAATAAGCAACTATTTTTACTATATGTTTTAAGCTGGTATTGGCATTGGTTGGAGTATCTTATTATTTACAAAACCAACAACATAAATGATTCAATAAAGAAAATTGATATAATATTAGACGTGCTTTTATTAAATACTGAAGATTATATAGATGGCGGTCCGGAAGTTGATAAAAAAATTTTACATAATCTGGTGATAAAAGAAGCCTCCAAATCATATTTAAATCATGATGTAACTTCTTTTAACGAGAGTAAGTTTTATAAACCTTATAAAGAATTATCAATCCGGATCGCAGAAATGTTTTTGGAAATTAATCCCGAATATAAATTTTCGAAAAATTTGGCCAGTACAGTATTATTAATGTCACGTAATTTATATTTTTTTATGCAGAACCTTCCATCACTTACAGATTTTTCCGAAACCAAAGAGATTTTAAATACAAAAGAATTTCTTAAGCTGTTGATAACAAAAAGTCTTAATGTATCATAGAAATAATACTCTTTTGCTAATGCAGGTCGAGATAATTATCATATATTAATTTACTGATAAATATATTCATAATTTTAAAGAAGTGATAAAAGCCGATGAAATTCATCGGCTTTTTTGTTTCTGAAGTAATTATTAACCTCCCTTATCATTTAAAAAAAAATTTCTATCGTATAATAAAAATTAGTATGCAAGCATACTAATTTTTATTTATATTTGAACATAAAATGTTTATAAAACATTAGTTAGATAAAAAAGGAGGAAAATGAAAAGGGAAGAAACGGTTGATTATAATATAAAAGTTGCCTGGCATGCTATTTCAAGAATGTATAACACGGAAGGTGAAAATGATAAAATTTCAGCCTCTACAGGATACGTTTTATTAAACATTGATAATGAAAATGGAACACCTGCAACAAAAATTGCCCCTCAATTAGGTTTAGAAACCCGAAGCCTTACCAGAATTTTAAAAAACTTGGAAGATATGGGTTGGGTATATAGAGAAACGGGTAAAGATGATAAACGATATGTAAAAATTTTTTTGACTGACCTTGGAAAACAGAAACGAGAGATTGCAAGGAAGGCCGTAAGAGAATTTAATTTTTTTGTTAAAGAAAATATTTCTCAGGAGAAATTAAATGTTTTTCTTGATGTAATAAATGAAATAAATAAATTGGTAGATCAATACAGAAACACTGAGCTTCAGGAAAAAAAAGAAATAAATATTGAATAAAAGAATAGTGAAGAATGGAGAGATCAACAAAATATTAAAAATATATTCTAACCTTTAATTTTAGTATTCCAAGTCACATTTTTAACCAAATTTTAAATTAAAATGGAAACAACCATCGCAGAATCGGTTCCAAAAACTAATTTTAAATCAGGCATTTCTAAGCGGGTTATTCGGAAAGTTGCTGTTTTAGGATCAGGTATTATGGGGTCAAGAATTGCTTGTCACTTCGCCAACATAGGCTTAGAGGTTTTATTACTCGATATCGTGCCTAAGGAACCCAATGAGGCCGAAAAAGCAAAAGGGCTAACCTTAGATAGTAAGTTGGTAAGAAACAGGATTGTTAATGATTCTTTTCAAAATACTTTAAAAGCAAACCCGGCGCCGATATATGATAAAAAATTCATTGAAAGAATAAAACTTGGCAATTTTGACGATAACTTAAAAGAGATTACCAATTACGATTGGATTATTGAAGTAGTAGTTGAAAGACTTGATATTAAAAAAACAATATTTGAACAAGTTGAAAAATATAGAAAACCGGGCACTTTAATTACTTCCAATACATCAGGCATTCCTATACATTTGATGGCGGAAGGCAGAAGTGAAGATTTTCAAAAACATTTTTGTGGAACCCATTTTTTTAATCCGCCACGGTATTTAAAATTATTGGAAATTATCCCTACCCCACATACAGACCCGGCGGTCATTAAATTTCTTTTACATTATGGAGATTTATTTTTAGGGAAAACTACCGTTTTATGTAAGGATACTCCCGCTTTTATTGCTAATCGTGTAGGTATTTATGCCATGATGAGTGTGATAAAAGCTACTCGTGAATTAGGTTTGACTATTGAAGAAGTTGATAAATTAACAGGAGAAGTTTCAGGAAAACCAAAATCCGGTACTTTCCGACTTTCTGATGTTGTTGGGCTGGATACTACAGTGAATGTTGCAGGTAATTTATTTAAATCATTATTGGATGATGAATCTAAGGAAACCTTTAATATTCCGGAGATTGTAAGTAAACTGAGTGAAAATAAATGGCTTGGCGATAAAACCGGACAAGGTTTTTATAAAAAAGTAAAAAATGCAACCGGGCAGTCAGAAATTCTTTCACTTGATTTAAATACGCTTGAATACCGCCCGCAAGCCAAGGCAAAATTAGCTTTGATAGATGCTGCAAAAGGAGTAGACGATTTAAAAGAAAGGCTAAAAATATTTATTAAAGGCAAAGGGAAAGACGGAGAATTTTTCAGAAAAACTACTTTTGATCTTTTTAAGTATGTTACTTTCCGTATTCCCGAAATCGCAGATGAATTATTCAGGATTGATCAGGCTATTTCTGCAGGTTTCGGGTGGCAAATCGGTCCATTCGAAACATGGGACGCCCTTGGTTTAAAAGAAACTTTAATTGATATGGAAGCCGCCGGTTATAAACCTGCTCAATGGGTTTATGATATGCTCGCTGCAGGAAATGAAAGTTTCTATAAAGTTGAAAATGGCAATAAAAAATATTACGATATCCCATCTAAAACATATAAAACCATCCCCGGTACTGAAGAATTAATTTTGTTGCCAAATCTAAAATCGGCAGGTAAAGTACTTTGGAAAAATGCCGGCAGCAATATTATTGATTTGGGTGATGGAATATTGGGCTTTGAGTGGTTTACTAAAATGAACACGCTTGGTGCCGAAGTAATTGAAGGTGTAAATAAAGCCATATCAATGGCAGAAAAAGACTTTCAGGGTTTGGTTTTATCAGGTGAGGGAGAGAATTTTTCTGCAGGTGCAAACCTTGCCATGCTTTATATGTTTGCTATTGAAGAAGAGTGGGATGAAGTGGATATGATGATCCGGCAATTTCAAAACACAACTATGCGCTTAAGATATTCTTCTATCCCGGTAATTTCTGCACCTTATGGATTAACACTCGGCGGCGGAACAGAAATTCTTTTACACTCCGACCATATACAGGCTTTTGCTGAAAGTTATATTGGATTGGTGGAGGTTGGAGTAGGCTTGATTCCGGGTGGAGGAGGAACAAAAGAAATGGCACTTCGTGCATCCGATTTATATGAACAGGGAGATACTGAATTAAATATTTTGCAAAATTTATTTATGAATTTAGCCACTGCCAAAGTTACAACATCAGCATACGAAGCTTTTGATACAAAAGTATTGAGAAGGGGAGATAAAATTACGTTAAACAGATCTCGTTTAATAGCAGATGCTAAATTTGAAGCTTTGGAGTTAGCCAATGCAGGATATACTCAACCTAAAATGAGAAATGACATAAAGGTGCAGGGCAAAGCAGGTATTGCTTTGTTCCGAGCAGGGGTGAACGCCATGAAACTTGGAAGATTTATTTCTGAGCACGACCAAAAAATAGTTGAAAAACTTTCTTATGTGATTAATGGCGGAGATTTATCGTACGCTCAAAACGTTTCCGAACAATATCTTCTTGACCTTGAAAGAGAAGCTTTTTTATCTCTTTGCGGCGAAAGAAAAACCCTGGAAAGAATGCAAAGCTTACTGACAGGGGGGAAGCCTTTGAGAAATTAGATTTAATGAGACAAGAGATTTAAGAGGAAAGAAGAAAGATATAAGAAGAAAGAAAAATGATTGCGCATAATTTTAGAGAACTGAAAGTTTGGAAGTTGTCAAGAGAACTTGTAAAAGAAATTTATTTGACAACTAACAATTTTCCTGAAGAAGAGAAATTTGGACTTACCTCTCAATTAAGACGCGCATCTATTTCTATACCTTCAAATATTGCAGAAGGGTCTGCTAGAAGTAATAAAGATTTTTCACGCTTTCTTTCAATAAGCCTTTCTTCTGCTTATGAAGTAGAAACTCAAGTTATTTTGTCATTTGATTTAAATTTTATTAATGAGAATAAGTTAAGTGAGATTACTTTAAAAATTCAAGAAATACAAAAAATGTTACACGGATTGCAAAAAAAAGCTTGATTGATAAACTCTTTTTTCTTTCATCTTTTCTCTTTCCTCTAAAAAAACTTAAATATGAACGCATATATTGTAGCCGGTTATCGCTCTGCCGTGGGTAAAGCCCCAAAAGGAGGACTTCGTTTTACTCGCCCCGATGATTTGGCGGTTGATGTAATCAAATATTTAATGGCGCAAGTGCCGGCATTAGATCCTGCAAGGGTAGATGATGTAATAGTTGGAAATGCTGTGCCTGAAGCAGAACAAGGGATGCAAATGGGAAGGATGATATCTTTATTATCTCTTCCTGTAAACGTACCGGGTTTTGTGTTAAACCGTTATTGCGGTTCAGGAGTTGAGGCCATTGCAATTGCTTGTGCAAAAATTCATGCTGGTCTCGCAGATTGTATGATTGCCGGAGGTACAGAATCCATGTCTATGGTGCCTACAATGGGTTGGAAAACAGCTTTGAACTATAACATCGCTATGCCTCATCCCGAGTATTACATTGGTATGGGTTTAACTGCAGAACAAGTAGCGGAAAAATATAAAATTTCTCGTGAAGATCAGGATCAGTTTGCTTTTGAATCGCATCAAAAAGCACTCAATGCCATTAAGGAAGGTAAGTTTAAAGATCAGATTGTACCGGTTACCGTAAAAGAAACTTATGTGGAAGATGGTAAGAAAAAAACGCGTGAGTATATTGTTGATACTGATGAAGGACCAAGGGCTGATACCAGTGTTGAAGCTTTAGCAAAATTGCGACCTGTTTTTGCAACAAATGGTACTGTTACCGCCGGTAATTCATCACAGACTTCTGATGGTGCTGCATTTGTATTGGTAATGTCAGAAAAATTGGTAAATGAATTGGGTTTAAAACCAATTGCAAGAATGGTGTCTTATGCCGCTGCAGGTGTTGAACCAAATATAATGGGAATTGGCCCTGTTGCTGCTGTGCCAATTGCTTTAAAGAGAGGTGGTTTAAAACTATCTGATATTGATCAGATAGAATTGAACGAAGCTTTTGCATCGCAATCTTTAGCAGTAATTCGTGAACTTGATATTGATACAGGCAAACTCAATCCAAATGGTGGTGCAATCGCCATTGGTCATGCTTTAGGAAGTACTGGAGCAAGATTAACTGTACAAATTATAAATGAAATGAGATTAAGAAAGCAAAAATATGGTTTGGTTACTGCTTGTGTTGGAGGTGGACAAGGAGTGGCGGGTATTTATGAGTTTTTAAATTAGAGAATTTTGATATTTAACTATAAGGCCAAATACAAAAAATCAGGCCTTATAGTTAAATATTATTCTCATATATTATTCACTAGTTTATAGATAATTTAAATGGTTGAATTTTATAAATTTTTTTATTAAAGTAAACAAAGTTAAGTACGTCAGTTGTATAAACTATCAACTCATTGTCATTTACCCATTCTCCACCAATAATAAATATACCAGTAAGTTTAATTTCTATTAACTTTTTTAGAGATTGATCTCTATTTTCCCAAATCTGAAAGCCTTTTGGGCAATCTTCAAAAACAAGTGAACAGCCATTTTGGCGATTGAAAATTAAATTTCCTTTTTTATTTGGAAATGGATTGTCCCATATTTTGATGATTTCCAAAAGTTTACCATCAACAGCAAAAATATCATATGTTTCATAATTTCTTTTCAATACATAATTAATACCTGAATAGCCTCCCAAATATTCAAATTTTGAAGGTTCTACATAAAATTCTGGATATCTCTTCTCAACTAAAATTATTATTGATTTTAAAGTATCGCCTGATAAATGTGAAGAATCCAATCTGCTTTTAAACTTTTTATCGTCAATTGTTCCTAAATAAGATTTTCCCTTACGATAAGAAATTTTATTTTTGGCCAATGCGATTTCCAATTCTTTCGTATCGTCCAGTTCAGATTCAAGATTTTTTCTTTCCTTTATATCATCCAATTTAAGATTCTCCTTAAAAGTTATCATTTTCTGTGTCTTCCACAGAAATGTTTTTTATACTTCCTTCATTTTTATTTTCGCATGAAAGAAATAAAAATAAGATGATAGCAATAAATATTTCTTTATTTTTTCTCATTGAATTAAATTGTGATTTTAGTTTTAAATGAAATTAATTCAAACATTATTTTCAATGAGTTTTAGTCTATTTCTTTTCATTAACGTCGATTTTTTATAAATTTTACAACTATAAAACCTTTTCAAATTACTAATCAAATTTTTTTCTCCAATAGTTGCTCCGTTGTACCGAGTGACAAGTATATCAATTGGCATAGCCAAATTACATGTAAATTTAATAAAGGTCTGAGCTAAGTAAAGCTTTAATGATTAAATTTATTTCATCACTTTTACAGTGTTATTATCTCAGTGATAATGAAGAATTGGCTTTAATGTTAATAAGAATTAAGGCAAAGCATTTGCAAATAACTTATTCACTAGGTAAAGCCAAGTGATGGTTGGAGTTTTTAATTTATAATATGAATCATAAAACAAAAACACAATGTTAAATAAGGCAATCTTAATAATAATATTTTTCTTTTTAAGTACCTATACTTATGCACAGCATAACAGTACCGGGACCATGCCGGAAAATAATTATTTCACCGGAGGATTAATAATTACCTTAAGCAGCCTCTTGGTTGCTTCGATAGGGGCTCTAATTTATTTTTATAAATCAAGAAATAAACTTTTTAAGCAGAACAAGTTCATACTTGTCCAAAAAAATCAAATTGAAATTAAGAACCAGAAAATGTTTGACCAAAACATGGAACTAATTGTAAAACAAGGTGAGATCCTTTATCAAACCCAAATCCTTTCTAATAGAAATGATATATTGGTACAATCGCAAGAAATTATAAAAGAACAAAATGAAAAACTAAGGTCTTACAGTGAGAACCTGGAAAAGCAGGTAATTGAACGGACAAAAGAACTCCACGAAATCGAGCTAAAAAATCAGCAAATGTTAGACCAGAACATGGAGCTGATTTTAAAACAAGGAGAAGTGCTATATCAAACACAAATGCTTTCTATTAAAAACGAAATACTGGAACAAGCGCAGGAAATTATAAAAGAACAAAATGAAAAACTTCTTACTTACAGTGGAAACCTTGAAATACAAGTAGAAGAAAGGACCAGACAATTAATAGAAACCAATTTTGAATTAAAAGACAGGAACAATC
Source organism: Spirosomataceae bacterium (assembly GCA_965248855.1). Taxonomy (GTDB): domain Bacteria; phylum Bacteroidota; class Bacteroidia; order Cytophagales; family 172606-1; genus CBDFKQ01. Next base: position 103,180 of record CBDFKQ010000008.1, read on the forward strand.
AGCTTGAACAATATGGTTTTATAACTGCGCATAATTTACGTGGGCCAGTGGCTAGGGTTATAGGCCTTGCCAATATTTTTAATAAAGAAAATATTAATGATGAAATAAATTTAATAATACTTGATAAGGTTCAAAACGAAATTAAACTATTGGACGAGGTAATTATGGATTTAAACCAAATCCTTGAAATAAGGAGGGGCACTATAGATAAAATAGTTCCACTGGATTTACAAGAGAGGATAGATTATACATTAAAACACTTTAATGATGAAATATCAAAAAAAAATATTACTGTTAACCTTAATTTGCATACCACCCATACCGTCCATTTTGTAAAATCTTATCTGGATAGTATTTTATATAATTTAATAAGTAATGCCATCAAATACAGCCACCCAAACCGCAATTTGGTAATTTGCATTAGTAATGAAACGTATGACAAACATTTTGTAAGGCTATTGGTACAAGACAATGGATTAGGAATAGATTTAAAACAGCATGGAAATAAAGTATTCGGATTATATAAACGATTCCACTCTCACATAGAAGGAAAAGGATTGGGTCTACACACGATAAAAACACAAATAGAAACCTTGGGAGGTAAAATTGAAATTGAAAGTGAAGTAGACAAAGGGACCACTTTTTTACTTTATTTCAAAAAATATTATAGCGATTAGCCACAAAATCATGAATAACATTATTTTTTTATATAAGCGTTTACTACATAGGCTATTGTATGTGTGCATCCACATGATCTGATCCGTTTTGAGCATGGTCTTTTCGCCGTATCAGGTGTTTTCCTCACCTACCGCAAGTCTATGACTTGTGGTTTCCAAAGGCCAAGCATAAACCTGATTTAAAATAACTTTATCCTGTTCTTTAATTTTATAATTTCTGCTCGTGATTTTCTTAAACAAGTAAGTTTATTTATAAATTTTGTAATTAATTTTTTAAATATCGAAAAATCAATATCGATATATTCATAAAATAATTTAAAAAAGAAATCAATTCACTTTCTATATAATTTCTTCAACCCCTCTAAAATTTCTTGTAAACCATTTGATTTTATTTCATAAACCAATGCCAGTTGAGTGCCCAGCTTTCCATTTGGAAAACCATCTTTACGTAAAAACCATTCGAGATAAGCAACCGGCAAATCGCAAAGAAATACATCCTTATATTTACCGAAAGGCATTTTAGTTATTGTAATTTGTTTTAATATTTCTCGATCAAACTGGTCAGGGGCATTTTGCATATGAATTTAAGGAGTAACGATTTAAGGGAGAATAAAAGTTTTAAACACCTTTTAAATCCAAATCTTCACTTGATAACATTTCTACTTGTTTACCCATTTTTTTCTGAATGATTTTAAAATGGTGTTCATCTTCCGGACAGATTAACGAAATAGCTTCTCCAGTTGATTCGGCTCTGCCTGTTCTCCCTATTCTGTGAATGTAATCTGTAGGGGAGCGCGGTAATTCGTAATTGATTACATAAGGTAAAAATTGTATATCAATCCCACGCGAGGCTAAATCAGTTGCTACGAGCACTCGCAATTTACCCGATTTGAATTTTGTTAAGGCATCTGTACGAGCACCCTGGCTTTTTTTACTATGCATGGCCGCAGCTTCAATTCCATTTTTTAATAATTTTACAACTACATTATCTGCTCTTCGGGTTGAAGAAGTAAATACCAATACCTGCTTCATTTCATAATGTTTAATTAAATACCTCAGCAACACACCTTTTTTATCATCACTTACTTGGTATGCGGTTTGTTTAATTAAATCAATATTTTGTTTTTCTGCTTCAATTTCAATTTTTAAAGGGTTATTAAGAATAATTTCATTGATGGCATTTATATCATGGTTGAGCGTAGCTGAAAAAAGGATATTCTGGCGTTTGTTGGGTAACAACATAAAAATTTCATTCATTTCATCTTTAAAGCCCAGATTGAGCATTTTATCGGCTTCGTCCAACACTAAAAAATCAATTTCAGAAAGATTTACCGAATTATATGAGGTTAACTCTATTAACCTGCCGGGTGTAGCAACCAATATTTCTGTATTTTGTAATGCCATCATTTGAGGATTTACAGAAACACCACCAAATACGGCAAGTGTTTTTAAACGCGTAGGTAATTTTAAACCCAAAGTTTGAAAAACTTCTGCTACCTGCATAGCGAGTTCGCGAGTAGGAACAAGCACAAGCGCTTTAACATGTCTGTTTTTAGAAGCCGGTTTATTTTGCAAAAGTTGAAGAATTGGTAAAACAAAACTTGCAGTTTTACCTGAACCTGTTTGCGCAATACCTAAAATATCTTTTCCTTTTAAAATGGCAGGGATTGCCTGTTCCTGAATCGGATAAGGATGTGTATATTTTTGATCGTTTACTGCTTTAATTAAATATTCGGATAAGCCGAGGGAAGAAAAGGGCATAAATTAAAAAATCTAAGTACAAAGGTACCCGGATTTTTATTTGTTTTGATAAATTTATCAATCACGTTTTTTTAGTCATTAAATATAAAAAATTTTAAACTGCTATATTTATGAATGACCATATTTCTTTTCTTTAAAAACAAGAAGGCTTTTAATATCAGGATAATGGCTGACTACACATTTTTCCAATACATAGAAAATCCCCATTTTATAGAATATTAAGCCTTACAAGGTTTAAAAATAAACCACAAAATAATTTCTTCAGCTACATAAAAAAGATTTACATTTATAAAAATCAAAACCTAAGAAAATTAATTTTTTATTATGATAATTAAGCCGAATTTCATTTTTTATTATATTTCTGCAAAAAAAAGAGATTATTTATCAATCTTTGTAGAATTTTCCTGTTGATTTTCATAACTATGCATAGGGTAGTTGCTATAAACTTACTTATTTTTTTATTTTTTTTGCAAAGCGTGGCACAGCCGAGTAAAGATGACAGTTTGCAAAAACAATTATCAATTGCCAAAAACGACACTCACAAAGTTTTAATATTAAACGACCTTTCATATTCATTAAGAGAATCCAATCCGGAGAAAGCCTTTGAATATGCAAACCGGTCAAAAAATTTATCCGAAAAAATTCATTTTGTAAAAGGATTGCCTTATGCATTAGAAAATTTGGGATGGCTGTATTATCGCAAAGGTGTATATTTAAAAGCCTTTGAACTATCTAATCGCGCATTGGAAATTTGTGAAAGAAACGGCGATAAAAAAGAAGGTGCCAGATGTTTGAATACCATTGCCGGAATTTATTTTGTTCAAAAAAAATATAATCTTGTTTTCTCTACATTACAAAGAGCCGTCGCCATCAGTAAAAAAATAAATGACGATAAGAACGTAATTCGTTCAATGAATAATCTGGCATTTGTTTATTCTGATCAGGACAGCCTAAAAAAAGCAATTTTTTATAGTAATGAAGCACTTAAAAATGCCGAAAAGTGTAATGACAAATATCTAATCGCATCAACATTTGGAACAAACGGAGATATCCTTTTTAAACAAAAAAAATTAGAACAGGCATTTTATTACTTTAATAAATCTTTAAAAATTGCAGGAGAGATAAACAGTAACTTTTTAATTTCTTTGAATTTAAACAGGATTGGAAGCTTATATTTAAAACAAGAAAAAGTGGATAAGGCCATTGAATGTTTTAACAGGAGTATTTCTTTTTCGAAAAAATACGAATATGCAGAAGAATTAGAAAAAACTTTAAAACTCCAGTCGGAGGCTTATTCAAAATTAAAAAATTACTCAAAAGCATATTATTATTTAAACTTACATGTAAGCCTTCACGATTCGTTATACAGTTATCAAAATGGTCAGCAATTTGCCCTCTTTCAAAACGACCTCGATAACCAAATGAAACAAAATCAATTCAAACTGTTAAAACAAGATGATTTGATTAAGGAAAAAACGATTGCCCAACAACAAATTATTATTTATTCGGCCTTATGCGGCACTGTTTTATTCGCCATCGTAATATTTTTATTAACCTACAGCAATCGCCAAAAGCAAGCAATAAACGACCTGCTGTCAGACCAAAAACAAGAAATAACTTTTAAGGCAAATCACTTAAAAGAAATAGATAATGTTAAAAATAAACTGTTTTCCATATTGGCTCACGACCTCAGGAGTTCATTTTTTTCTATTCAGGGTTTATTAAACCTGTTAGATTCAGAAGATTTAACTAAAGATGAAGTGCTTACTATCGGCCTTCATTTAAAACAATCTGTAGGTTTTACCAACACAATGCTTGATAATATTTTACATTGGGCAAAATCTCAAATGCAAGGTAGTTTTACAAAAAATGAACAACTTTTTTTAAAAGATTTTACTGATACTAAAATAAATTTTTTAAAAAATAACGCTTCTATAAAAAATATAAAAATTGTTAATAACCTCCCTTCTGAAATTTCTGTTTATGTTGATTCGGATCAATTGGATCTTATTTTAAGAAATTTAATTTCTAATGCCATAAAATTTACCCCCAACTTTGGCACTATAACAATTTCGGCGCTTGAAAAAGACGGTTTTGCCGAAATTAGTATTAAAGACACCGGAATAGGGATAAAAGACGATGATTTACAAAAAATATTTAAAGCAGACAGTTATTTTTCTTCAAAAGGCACCGAAGGAGAAAAAGGGACAGGCTTGGGATTGATTTTATGTAAAGAATTTGTTGAAAAAAATGGTGGTAAAATTTGGATAGAGAGTAATTCTGACCAGGGAAGCACTTTCATTTTTACTTTAAAAACAGCAAATTAAATAAATGAACGCCGACTTAATGAAAGAAGATTTTTTACATTTTCTGTGGCAATTTCAATTATTTAACAAACAACTATCCCTTACTACAACCGGAAAAACATTTAATGTTTTAAAAACCGGAATTAAAAATAAAAACGCCGGCCCCGATTTTTCGTCTGCGTCTATTGCATTGGAAAATATAACTTGGGTAGGAAATATAGAAATACACTTGAAATCATCTGATTGGAATGTACACTATCATCAAAATAATGCAGCTTACGAAAATGTGATTTTACATGTAGTTTGGAAGCATGATAAAGATATTTATTTAAATGACGGAACACCCATACCTACTTTTGAACTTGAAGGCAAAACCGATTTAAATTTATTAAATACGTATAAAGATTTAATATATAATAATGCCCTGATACCTTGTTCGACTTATTTTAAAGATGTAAACCATATAATTAAAATTCAGGCATTGGATGTTGCCTTAATGCAAAGGCTTGAACAAAAATCTGATTTCATTCTCGAAATTTTAGAACGAAAATTAAATAACTGGGAAGAAACTGCCTACCGGGTATTAGCCAAAAACTTTGGTTTTAAAATAAACAGCGATTCATTTTTGCGTTTATCCGAGGTATTGCCCTTAAAAACATTGCAAAAACATTCCGATAACCTTTTACAAATAGAAGCCCTGTTGTTTGGCCAGGCCGGTTTGTTATCTCATAATGAAGATGAATATATCTCAAACCTGAAAAAGGAATTTAATTTTTTAAGTCGTAAATATGATTTGGAAAAAAAACAAATGAATGCCCCGGAGTGGAAAATGCTTAGGTTGAGGCCGGCAAATTTTCCTACTTTCAGATTGGCTCAATTCGCCTCCTTTATCCGGTCTAATCCCAATATATTTTCAGCTTTATTGGATTGGGAAAATTATTCTGATCTTAAAAACAGATTTAAAATTAACGTTTCTCCTTATTGGCAATATCATTACAGTTTTAATTCAACGAGTACAGGGCCTACACCACAGTTTGGCAAGAGCAGTTTTGAAAATATAGTTATCAATACAATTGTTCCTTTATTGGTAGCATATTCAAAAGTAAAAGATTCCGATATTTATATTGCCAAGGCAATTACTTTACTGGAAAACATTTCTGCCGAGAGAAATAATATAATATCAATCTGGGCAGAATTGGGTTTGCCTATTAAATCAGCATTCGATTCTCAGGGTTCAATAGAACTCTATAATAAATTTTGCCGGCTGAAAAAATGCTTATCGTGCAAAATAGGCGTTTCGATATTGAGTAAAAATATAGCATATATATGATTGCTGTATATTTACTCAATATTTTACTGCCGGCGTTTTTAGCAGGCGCATTATTTTTTAATGAACGCAATCAACCATTAAGAAAATATTTTTTTTTCGGGCTCTTTATAAAACTATCTGCCGGGCTTGCTTTAGGGCTTATTTATAAATTTTATTATTTAAATAAAGGTGATACTTTTTTGTATTTCCGCGATGCGGTTACCCTATCTGAAATTTTTATTAAAAACCCGGTTGAGTATTTTCAAATTGTTTTTAATCATCATTTTTCAAATCATTCCGGTTCCGATTTTTCTTTCGCACATCAGTCCCGTGCATTTTTTATGGCAAAAATTTTGTCGCCGGTAGCCTTAATTACAAATAACAATTACTGGCTATCATCTATATATTTGTCATTTTTTAGCTTTTTAGGATGTTGGAAATTGGCAAACATACTGGCCTGTAAATTTCCGGTTAACTATAAAGGGGCAGCAATTGCTTTTTTATTTTTACCGTCATTTGTCTTTTGGAGTTCAGGGATTATGAAAGAAAGCATTTTAATTGGCTGTTTATGCCTGAGTGTAAGTTTTTTATTTCAGAAAAATTTTACCGGTTTTAATGGTGTAATAAAAATAATTTTTATCGCTCTTTCAGTATTTTTTATTTTCCGGGTTAAATATTATTATTTAGCCATTGCGCTACCGACTATTATTGCTTATTACTTTACTCATTTATTTTTTAAAAATAAAAAATATCAATTTCAGATAATTGTTTTTTTATTTTTTTTTATTTCTGCTTTTATTTTGGCAACTTTTATACACCCCAATTTAAATCCTGATAATTTTATTTCGGCCTTGGTAAAAAACCATGATATTAATATCAGGGGAGGTAAAAACTCTTTATATATTTATTTTGATAACTTTAAACCCAATGCTTTAAGTGTTGTTAAAAATATTCCCCTTGCATTTGTATCCGGTTTATATAGAAATTTTGTGTGGGAGGCAACATCAGGCTTTCAATATATAATTGGTATCGAAAATTTACTTTTGCTAGTACTTAGCTTTTATACAATTTTTCGATTGATAAATAAAAAAATAAATGTCCGGTTCCCGCTTTTACTGACAGCAACATTGGTATACATAATATTACTTGCCGTATTACTTTCCCTTTCTTCACCTAACTTTGGCTCACTTTCCCGTTACAGATCCGGTTACATACCATTTTTCTTTTATTTATTAAGTTTTTCTATTTTTAATAATAAAAAGAGTAAGGGTATTAAAAATTGAAAGGTATTTCAGTATTACATAATTTATTATAAAAAGAACAAAAAAGAAAAATACTAATAAAAGATAGCAAGAATTAGAAGGTGTAAGCCTGAAATTCCGGCGGGCGGGCGGCGGGTATGTGCGCGGAATAGCATTCGGAATTTCTTGATTTTTTTGGTAACTTTTTTCATCAAGGAAAAGTAACCAAACCATAAGAGCGAAAATATTGCTTTTGTGATTTAAAAAGCGAATAACAATTATAAATTAAGTGCCTATTTCAACAAATATTTCTTAATTTTTATTATCAAAATAAATGAAATATGATTATATAATTGTTGGTCAGGGGCTTGCAGGATCAGTATTGGGCCTTACTCTGTTAAAAAATAATAAGAAAATTTTAATATTGGATGATAATTTAAGGCCGGCTGCATCTAAAATAGCTGCCGGATTGTACAATCCTATCACAGGTATGAGGTTGGTTAAAACTTGGGAAGCGGATATTATTTTCCCCTTTTTAATAAATTTTTATAGTGAGATGGAAAAAATACTTGATGCAAAATTTTTCTTCCCTGCTTCAATATATCACCCATTCGACTCAATTGAAATTCAAAATGATTGGATGGCACGAACCGAAAGGCAGGATTTAAAAAGATATATTTTGCCAAAATCCGATAATATTCCTGAAGGTTTATTGCATCATCCATTAGGAGGTATTTCCGGTAATTTTTCGGGTTTTATAGATGTAAAATTATTTGTAGAATGTTGTAAAGAAGGTTTTATAAAAGAAGATATTTATAGGAACGATATTTTTGATTTCAATGATTTAAAAGTAAGTGAAGATCAAATCAATTATAAAAATTATAAAGCCGATAAAATTATATTTTGTGAAGGCATATATGTTCTAAACAATCCATATTTTAATTTTTTACCCTTTAAATATGTAAAAGGCGAAATTTTAACTTTAGCAATTAATGATATTAAACTAAATACAATTATTAATAAAGGAGTTTATTTACTTCAAACCAATAATGGAGATTTTAAGTTAGGTGCAACCTACGATTGGAATTTAAACGATTGGAATATTACTGAAGGCGGTAAAATTGAGCTTGTGGAAAAATTAAATAAATTTATTATTAAACCTTATCAAATTATTAATCATCAGGCAGGTGTGAGGCCTGCGAGTTTGGATAGGAGGCCAATTATTGGGCTTCATCCCACATACAAAAATATGGGGATTTTTAATGGGTTAGGCACAAAAGGCGTTTCTCTTGCACCTTATTTCGCTCATGAGTTCGTTCAGTTATTGGAAAACGGAAAAGAGATGAATAAGGAAGTACAAATTCAAAGATTTTTTCGTTAAATGTTTTTAAAATTATTTTAATAAATAAAAACTTATGTGTTTGCCGAAATTTTAAAAAAGAGTTTATAATATTTCCGGTAAAAGCCATAATATTTGCAAAATCATCAAAACAATTTACCTTAGTAAAAATAAAAATTACAATGAAGATTGATAGAAGCGCCCTTTTACTTTTTTTCAGTGCATTACTGTTTTCGTTCCAACCTGTTTTTTCGCAAAATACTGAACAATCATTTGGTCACACACGAATACAATATAAAAATTTCGATTGGAAAACCATAAGGACAGAGAATTTTGAAATTTTTTATTATCAGGGAGGAACTGAAATTGCTCAATTCGCAGCTCGTTATGCGGAGTCTGATTTTCAAAGAATGACAGATCTATTAGGCTATACACCCTACTCGAAAATTAAACTTTTTATTTATAATTCTATTGAAGATTTACAGCAGAGCAATGTAGGTTTAAGTACTTATGCTGATCCTAATGGAGGAAAAACAAATTTTATAAAAAGTCGTGCAGAAATCGCTTTTCCCGGTAACCAATTCAATTTTCAAACAGAAATCCGCTCAGGGGTTGCACAATTGCTTGTAAACGAAATGATGTTTGGCGGGAGTTTGAAAGAAATGTTAAGCAGTGCCTATTTATTGGCATTGCCGGAATGGTTTATATCCGGAATTGTGGCGTATGCTGCCGAAGGTTACAGTTTGGAAATGGATGATAATGCACGGGATATTGTTTCTTATAAAAAATTAAGAAGACCATCGGCGCTTACAGGAGTTGAGGCAGCAAAAACAGGGCACATCATTTGGAATTTTATAGCTGAGCGATATGGCAAATCTAATATTTCGAATATTTTAAATTTAACCCGCATTATCCGAAATGAAGAAACAAGTATTGCAAGTACTCTGGGTTTGCCATATGGTCAATTTTTGAAAGAATGCAGAAGCTTTTATACGACAATGGCCGATAACGTTAAAGTAAATTATAAAACAGCTCCCGAAACAAAAAGGGTTAGAAAAAATTCCCGAAAAAAATATGAATATAATAATGTTGAATTAAGTGCTGACGGGAAAAACCTGGCTTATACTGAAAACAAGAACGGCCGTTATAAAATTTATGTTTTAAATATTGCTAAAAATAAGAAAACAATATTATTTAGAGGTGGCAGGAAAGTTATTTCCCAAAGATTCGATCCCAATATACCTTTAATAGGTTGGCGAAAAAACAACTCATTAGTGATTATTTATACAAAAGCCGGTAAAAATTATTTAAGGTTAGCAGATATCGATCGAAAATTTCTAAAACTTAAAATTTTCGGTAATGACAGAACAAAAAAACTTTTAGATAATTTTAATCAAATTTCATCATTTTCAGTTTCTGAAGATGGAACTGCTTTGGCTATAAGTGCAGATAAAAAAGGACAAAATGATGTCTTTATTTATAAAATTTTTAGCGGCTCAACCAAACAAGTAACAAATGATTTTTACGATGATTTATACCCCGGTTTCTTAAACAGTTCTAACGAATCCATAATATTTAGTTCAAACAGACTATCAGATACATTATCTGTAAATGACAAGGGGGACTATAAATCTATTAAAAACAATTTTGATTTATTTCTGTCACGTTCTAATTCAAAAGTTTTGGAACGATTAACTCTGGGGCAGGGTAACGAAATGCAGGCATCCACATTCAATAAAAATTCTATATTTTATTTGGGCGATGAAACCGGTATCTCCCAACTTTACAAATATGATTTTGTTTCAAAGGAAAGCACTCAATTAACTGATTATCAGCAAAATATTAAGTCTTATTCTTTTAGTAAAGAAAATAATATTCTTGCTTACAGAGCCATTGATAATGGTAATGATTTTGTTGCTTATAAGGATAATATTGTTTTTAACTCTGATATAAATAGTGTACCCATAAGGAGAATACAAATTTTACAGGAAAAAGGATTGTTGGATTATAATATTAAACTTAATAGAAAAATATCAAAGGAAAGAAAAGATTCTGTAAAAATTATTGTAACTCACGAAATAGTTTTTGGTGTTGATGAAGTAGATACTGAAAATTATAAATTTGATGCCGATACTAAAACTGCTCAAAAAGATACAAAGGAAAGTAAGAAAAGAGGTATAGCAATCACTACCAACGACACTAAAGTTTCATCTAAAAATAAAGCCGATGCAAATTTTAAAGGACCTTATACCTATAAAGATGAGTTTTCGATTGATAATACAGTTACATCTGTTCAAATAGACCCTATTAGAGGGTTAGGAATAGTATTCAATGTAGCTACCAATGATATGCTGGAAGACCATAAATTTAATGCAGGCGCTTCCATATTTGTAAATAGCCTTCCACATAATAATAATGTGTTTTTGGAATACCAATACTTAAAACAAAAAGTTGATTTCGGAGCAAAATTTGAAAGAAAAAGCATTTTTAAAAGCGATGGAACTACTGAATTAATCCAACGGTTTGCGCTTAATAAACTGCAGGTTTCTGCATCTTATCCTCTAAATAATTTTAGCCGTATAGTTATTTCACCATTTTATACCACAACCAGATATGTTGATATTAGCTTTAGTGCATTGGACCAACCGGATGCTTTTACTCAATATGGCGGGGCAAAGCTTGAATATATTTTTGATAACACCACATATAATGGTTTAAATATGATAAGGGGTACCCGGGCGAAAGTTAAATTTGAAACTTATAATGGATTGGAGAATAAACAAAGTAGTTTTACAAATTTTCTGATCGATATACGTCATTATGAACCCGTTCACAGAGATATAATATTTGCAACCCGTTTATCATCCGGTCGTTTTGCAGGAAACTCACCTAAAACATATGCAATTGGCGGAATGGATAACTGGTTATTTAATGCTAAAGAACAACAAGATAAGACCGATCCTGTTAATGCGTATGATGTAGGCTATGATAACAGGGATATATTATTTACTGAATTTGTTACACCATTAAGAGGATTTAATTATAATAAACTATTTGGAAATAATTTTGTATTATTTAATGCTGAATTACGTTTCCCGATTATAAAATACTTTTATAGAAGCCCTATTACTTCAAATTTTTTCAGAAACCTCCAATTTGTAGCCTTTACCGATATTGGGGCTGCATGGAAAGGAAAAGGTATTTTAACGAGTGAAGGACCTTTTGGGAAAGAAAGTGTACTTAATTCTATTACCCCTCCACTGTTTAACAATGTCGATAATAAATTTGCCGGCACAACTGTTAATACTTTTAAAAATCCTTTTTTGACAGGATATGGGGTTGGCTTGCGTACTTTATTATTAGGGTTCTATGCTAAAGGTGATGTTGCTTGGGGAGTTGAAGATAAACACGTGAGTGATCCCAAATTTTATTTAACACTGGGTTACGACTTTTAAAGTATCTATAAAGCCGGAACCTTTTTTATTATTAATTTGGTTTCTGCAGAACTCTCCAGTTAAATGTTATCAATTAAGTTCTTTTTTGAAAAGCAGGTCTCCGTCTTAAAAATACATATAAAATTATGAACGTAGGTTTTGAAAGGACAATAAATTAATTCGGAAAATATTTTTCTGAATTGAGATGAATTGATAAACCTAATTTATTTTACCAATTCATTAGAAAAATATCCTTTAGTCTTCACGAATATTCGGTGATAAGGTTAATCTAATGGTTTCGATTTTTGTTCCGGACACGGATAAAATCTGAAAAGTGAAGGGAGGAATTTTAATAACAGTACCGCCAGGAGGCAATGAACCAAAGTTGGCCATTACTAAACCACCCAATGTTTCATAATCACCTTCGGGTAAATCCCAATTGTATTTTTCGTTTAAATAGTAAACTTCCTGTCTGCCGCTGAATAAATATGTATTTTCATCTACCTGTATTTCTACCCAATCTTCACTCTGGTCAAACTCATCCTGTATTTCTCCGAAAATAACTTCAATTACATCTTCCATTGTTATCAAACCGGATGTTCCGCCAAACTCATCAATTACCAGTGCTATACTTTTGTGTTCATTATTAAATTTAATTAATAAATCGCTCACAAACATGGTTTCTGTAACACTGATAACAGGCGAAATGATTTCATTTATTGATTTTGGTTTTTTATAAAATTCCAATACATGGCAATAGCCGATAATATCATCAATGGTTTCTCGATAAACTAAAATTTTAGAATGGCCACTTTCAATGGCTCTTTTTTTTATTTCTTCAATGGTATCATTTACATTCACGGCACTTATTTCTGTGCGGGGCACCATGCATTCTTT